>PBEB01000074.1 GCA_002717505.1 Leptospiraceae bacterium | reverse complement strand
TGCGAGTTCAATTTTTCCTGGTCTCAAATACTTTCTGGAAGGGGACCCGGGTTTATGGGCGGATATCAAGCCCCTTAAATGCGGGGAAGATAGAAACCTATGATAGGGTTCCCACTTGTTTTTACAAGGCCGGAAAAGTTAAAGAACGCCACAGGCGGTACCCCCGCCCCTTTATAGAGCGATGCATCAATAGATGCTATCGCCGGCCAGCCCTTCATCCAGAAGGGTGATCATGTATCTGGTTTTCTGGGCCAACAATTCGTCTTCAGGGCCCTTCTTTCCGGGATTACTTCTTTCCTGCATTAGCTCATCTGCCAGATTCAGTGCCGCAAGGATGGCCAGGCGACTGCGAGACATGCCCCTGGAGTTTCGGGCAAGCTCTCGCATTCGGTCATCCACCAGTCTGGCTACATCTGCGATGTAATCTACGGATTCATCCCCACGAACGACGTATTTTTCGCCGAAGATATCTACCGTAGTTCTGGCAACTTTCTGGGCCGTTGCAGTGGTCATTACTTCACTTCTTCCTCAACTATTAGAAAGTCATCATCGTCTTCTACATCGAAGACACCCAGAGAATCGTCATCATCCAGGACGATCTCTTCATCCTCTCCGGATCCGCCAGAGATCTCTACAGTGGTAGTATCACCACTTCCGCTAGTTGAAGCAGCAGGAGATTCGCTTTCATCGATGATTTCCAGTTCGTCGTCCTGGGCGAAAATTATATCATCTTCTTCTTCATCATCCAGAACAATGATTTCCTCATCGTCTTCCGATACAACATCGGAGCTCTCCGGAGTGGTGAAGGAGTCTGTTTCCGGAGCCATATCCGATGCAGGCTCCGGAGTGTCCACTGGAGCGCTGGCAGGAGTGGTAGCAGGCAGGTCTTCCTCATCCAGAATGACTACGCTTTCATCTTCAGAAGTCAGTGAACTGGAGCTATCGAAATCGGAATCGTCGTCTTCAATTACGATGGTCTCTTCTTCCAGGTCGGGCATGGGGGTTTCCACGGCAGAGGCAGGGGTATCCATGCTGGCCGCTGCTGGCTCAGATGCAACCGATGAGGATGGCGCAACAGCTGCGGCCGGAGAAGGTGAGCTGGATGGAGCTCCGCCCCCAGATTCCATATCTGCCAGGCGACCCAGCATCTCGTTGATGCGTTTCTCCAGAACTCCTTCTTTCTCTTTCAGTTCTTTGAGTTCGGCTCCGGTCTTCTCCAGCTGATCTTTGAGCGAAACCATTTCCTGCTCTTTTTTATCCAGAGCCAGTTTCATCTCATCGTGCTCAGAGCGGAGCTTATCGTTTTCCGACTCCAGGCGGGAGTTTTCAGAACGTAGATCCCCGATTAGATCCAGGGCCCTAACTATTCTGCCTTCGAGTTCGTCAAGTTGCTCCAGTGTAATCATTACGTCTCCTTGTGATCAGCCTTTCCTGATAATCCATTATAACTGAGCGGTGCTCTGCTTCTAATGACGGCATAACACAGTAGAAACAAGAAGTTTTTTTTCCGGGGCTGTCCTGGAAAGAGAGAGCCGGCCTTTTTGCCTCAGTCCGCCGAGCGATGGATGGGATCTGTTCCAGAGATGAGCAACTCGTTATCACAGAATTGCCCGTAATTCGGCCAGGCTCCGCGAATCATTTCTCCGATGGCCAGAAATTAGCCCCGGGAGCCGCCAGTTGCGTAAAAACAGCCGATGGGCAGACGGGCAACCAGCTCAGTCCGTTGCCGGTTTCGAGAAAAGGCTCGGGGCATAAAAAAAGGCCGGCTGGGCCGACCTTTTTCCTGAATGGGTAATTTGCTTCGATCAGGCCGCTTTGCGAGCTGTTTCCACCACAATATCGAATGCCCGGGGATCGCTAAAAGCCAGCTCTGCCAGAGTTTTTCGATTCATCTGAATTCCGGCTTTGTTGGCCAGATCAATGAAACGTGAGTAGGACAGACCTCTTTCTCTCACGGCAGCGTTGATTCTCTGAATCCACAGGGCTCGCATATCCCGCTTTTTTCTTCGGCGGTCATTGAAGGCATGAAATCCAGCCTTCATTACTGCGATTCGGGCGAATCGATAAAGACGATGACGTCCGCCTCGATAGCCCTCGGCCTTTTTCATCAGGCGCTTTCTTCGATTCTTATGAAGTGTACCGTTCTTAGCTCTCATTTGTCTTTACCAGTTCAATTTCCGTTCGGAAGCAAATTGCGGATTTCTTTCAAATCAGCCTCGTCCACATAGCCACCTTTCCGCAGCTTGCGCTTACGCTTCTGGGACTTCTTGGTCAGGATGTGGTTGGCGAATCCACTGGATCGCTTTACCTTACCGCTTGCGGTAAACTTGAACCTCTTGGCGGCCGCTCTATTTGTCTTCATCTTTGGCATAGAAGTATTACTCCGACGAGGGGCCAGATTTTTCGCCCGTAGCCCTGGAAGCAACCTCTTTTTCCCCGGCTCCTTCCTCTGGCTTCCCGGGTTTCTTTTTCACCCCTGCTTTGGGTGCCAGGACCATTACAATCTGGCGACCTTCCATCTTTGCGGGGCTCTCCACCTGTGAGATTTCGGCGGCATCCTGGGCCAGTCGATCCATCAATTTCATGCCCAGTTCCGGGTGAGTGATTTCCCGACCGCGGAAGCGGAGACTCACTTTCACTTTGTCCCCTTTTTCCAGAAACCCAATAGCATTGCGCTTCTTGATATCGTAGTCATGATCCCCGATTTTGGGTCGCATCTTGATTTCTTTGATGCTTACGGTATGCTGATTCTTGGCCTGTTCTTTCTTCTTCTTTTGTTGCTCGAACTTCCATTTACCGTAGTCGATGATTTTGCACACGGGGGGATCCTGGTCCGGAGAAACTTCTACCAGATCCAGTCCTGCTTGCTCCGCTCGTTCCAGAGCGACGCGGATATCTATTACCTCGATACCTTTTCCTTCTGTTACCAATCGCACTTTGTCTGCCCGAATCTGGCGATTTGTGCGTGGCTCCTTGGCGCGAGGTGGCGCCTTATGGGATTTCCTTCTTGCCATTCAACCTCCAAATGTGGACCGGGCTTTAGGCCCGGTATGTGCACCCGTCCGTGCACTTGAGCCCGTATGGGCGAGCACGCAAGGGAAGCAATGGCTTCCATAGTTTCGCGTGCGTCCGTATCAGACCCGGAATTGCATTGTATGCAAGCAATTTCCGGGATTTTTCAAGATGACGTATCAGCGTCAACCGCCTTCTTCTGGCGAAAAGCAAGGGCAGAGCTGCCCTTTACCGTCCTTGCCGCCGGGGGATCAATCCAGCCGAAAACGATCCATAGGAAAAGCCTGGGCCAGTTCCGATACACCCTGGCGCACAGCTTTTCTCTTCCCTTCATCCTCAATATTCTCGAGCAGATCGCAAATAAGATTTCCTACCTTTTTCATTTCCTCGGCGCCAAAGCCCCGGGTTGTGAGGGCAGGAGTACCCAGACGAACTCCACTGGTTACAGCCGGTGGATGCGGATCGAATGGGATTCCGTTCTTGTTGGCTGTGATCCCTGCTTCATGAAGAGCATCCGCCGCCACAGCTCCCGTTAATCCCCTCTCTCCCACATTCAGGAGTACCATGTGATTATCCGTGCCGCCGCTAATAATGGGAAAGTTTCGGCCCATGAGGGTTTCGGCCAGAGTCTTTGCGTTCTCTTTGACCTTCTTCGCATAGTCCTTGAAGGACGGCTGCAAAGCTTCACCAAAAGCCACGGCCTTGGCTGCAATAACATGCATCAAAGGACCACCTTGCACCCCCGGGAATACTCTGGAATTTAGCTTTTTAAAGTATTCTTCTTCGTTGGAGACAATCAGTCCGCCACGGGGACCACGCAACGTCTTATGTGTTGTAGTAGTAACAATGTGGGCCAGGCCTACAGGATTGGGATGCTCACCGGCAGCCACCAGGCCTGCGATGTGGGCGATGTCTGCCATCAAAACGGCCCCCACTTCATCTGCAATTTCGCGAAATTTTGCAAAGTCCAATTCTCTGGGATAGGCGCTGAAGCCTGCGATAATCATTTTGGGCTTATGTTCTTTAGCCAGGCTTCTTACATGATCGAAGTCAATTCGATGATCGTCTTTACGAACGCCGTAAGCCACTGGCTCATACACTCGTCCGGAAAAGTTTACTTTGGAACCGTGGGTCAGGTGACCGCCGTGGGCCAGGTCCATTCCCAGGAATTTATCTCCTGGCTCCAGGGCTGCCAGAAAAACCGCCATATTCGCCTGGGCCCCCGAATGGGGCTGAACATTCGCATAATTCGCGTTGAATAATTTCTTCGCCCGATCGATGGCGATGTCTTCGATTACATCTGCATTTTCGCAGCCATTATAATAGCGCTTTCCGGGATACCCTTCGGCATACTTATTTGTAAGGGTTGAACTGTAGGTTTCCAGAACTGCCTGGCTGACAAAGTTTTCAGACGCGATCATTTCCAGATTATCTTGCTGCCGTTCGTCTTCCTTTACCAGTGCATTATAAACTTCTGCATCCTGCCCTTTAAGATGATTCTTTAGCATTTGCTACTCCTTTGAAATAGATGATCCCATGAATTGAATTCCAGAGTCAGCGCCCCTTCCGCGATACCGCAGCCGGGCTTCCCATCCAGAATCAGCCAGAAGCTCGCCGGCTTCCCTGCACTGTACCTTCCAATTTTCCATTCATGATCCAGTCCGATCGGCCGTACCGCGTTCGAACCAGATTTCTGGCAAGAGAGAAGATTTGCTTTCTGTCGTCGGCGGGGATAATGCCTGCCGATCCCTGTCCCACCAGATTGGAGACTTCAGATACCAGGAAGTTGTAGAATGACGATAAATCAAAATGTTCTGGCAATGATCCCAGGAAGGACTCATGGGTCCGACCCTGGCGATAGTCCGGCTCTTCCGGAGGATGAGTCAGATATCTACTTATAAATGGAATGAGGTCCGAGCGCGTCAACAAAGTTCCATGATGCGAGATCATGCCGGATTTACGAAATTGTGCATTTCCCGAAATTTTCCTGGGGATACCATCCGCTTCATCGATAACCAGGTCAGAAAGTCCCATTTGCCGGGCCACGATACCCTGGGCTTCCAGACCTCGAATCACGAAACCCAGAAATACCTCGTAGGATTTACGTAGCGAAAAGAGTTCAGGAAAATCTTCAACAGAGATGGTAATGGTATAGTTCAGGTTTCCGGGACCATGCAGCACCGTACCGCCGCCAGAGGATCGTCTACAAAGCAACGGACGCGCACTCCAGACCTCTTTCTTTTGACTGACTTGAAACCTTTCAATATACTCAGGAATCAAGTTCTTAGCTACCTGACAGGTTCGCCCCAGGATTATGGAATACGGATTGGTCCAGAATCGGACGATGGCGCGAGCATTACGACGGCCATTTCCTTTTCCAAAGTACAGAGCCACGGCCTCGTCCAGGGCCAGGGACATATAAGGGTTTCGCGGTTTTAGATCAGGCAACTCTAGAAACATCAGCGAATCCTTTTCTTTATAACCAGCATAGTTCCTACTTCTGCAGATTGATCGAAATAATGGTAATCGGAAAGATGAGAGATTAAATAGATTCCAAGACCGGCTTCGCGGTAATCGCTCAGGTCGCGAGCAAGGTTCTGCCCCACCGGAGAACGTTTTCCAAGATCCTTGATTCTCATCTCCAAATAGGTCCTGAAAAAAAGCAGTTCGAGAAAAACAGGTTTATCAGTGCGACTATCATATGCATATTTGATAATGTTGGATAGAGCCTCACCGGTAATCACTTTTAGGTCGAAGGCTGCCGGCTTGCTGAACCCGGAGTTCAGACATGTGTCGTAGACAAAGTGCCGTATTTGAGCTATGAAGCGTGGATGCGAAGGAAACTGCATACGCAGCACTTCCCTGGGCTTCTGCTGCTCGTTGTCCACTTCGGTTCCCATTGTTTTTCGTATTCCTGTCCCTCGCTCGCTTCACTCCAGAAATACATTCCCTGCACGTCAAAGTGCTGCATCGCTGATTTGCGCATAAACCGCAGCCATGTCAGCATTTCCATTCAAACGCTGCCCGAGGCCCGGCCAGGCAGGCACCGGATCAGCTGGTAGCCACCGCCTGCTTTGCCATTTTCTTGCGCTCGTTTGGATCCAGATATTTCTTGCGAATCCGCAGGGCGTTCGGAGTAACCTCCAGCAGTTCATCATCATCAATAAATTCCAGACATTGCTCCAGTGTCATTAATCTGGGAGGAGTCAATCTTACTGCTTCATCGGAGCCACTGGCTCGGACGTTCGTAAGCTTCTTTTCTTTGCATGGATTGACTTCCAGATCGCTTTCGCGACTGCATTGTCCGATTACCATTCCCTGGTAAACGCCGGTGCCGGGCGCGATAAACAGAGAACCTCGTTCTTGAATTCCCCAGAGCGCAAATGGGATGGCAGTGCCCTGCTCTGTGGAAACCAGAGCTCCGTTCTTGCGGCCCGGGATGGGACCAGCAAAGTTATCGTAATGCGAGTAACGTGAGGTCATGGCAGCGGAGCCCCTTGATTCTGAGATCAAGAAGGACCGGAACCCGATCAAGCCTCGAGTAGGAATTGAATATTCGATTCGAGTAGTGCCATGTGAGGAAGTCTCCATGGTCTTCATATCCCCTTTCCGTCGATTCAGTTCCTGGATAATGGTTCCGCTATATTCTTCCGGCAAGTCGATGATAACTGTTTCGTAGGGCTCCAGTTTTTCGCCGTTGTCGCCTTTCTTGATAATTACTTCTGGTCTAGATACCTGAAGCTCATACCCTTCCCGTCGCATGGTTTCCACCAGCACAGAAAGGTGCAGGTCTCCGCGACCCTGAACCTGGAATCGGTCCTTGCGATCCGGGTCTTCAAATACTCGCATGGCAACATTGGTCTGGATTTCTTTAAAAAGACGCTCTGAGATCTGGCGAGTGGTAACGAATTTTCCATCGCGACCTGCCAGCGGAGAATCATTCACCAGAAAGAACATACTTACCGTGGGGTCATCCACGGTTATGGGAGGTCGCGCATCCTTTACACCTTCCTGACAGATGGTATCGCCGATGCCTGCATCCTCAATGCCTGTGATAGCCACAATGTCGCCAGCCTCTGCTTCGGTAACCTCTACCCTGGCCAGACCCGCAAAGCCATACATCTTTGTGATCTTTCCGGTACTGGTTCCATCTTTTCCTACGAAGTTTACGGATTGACCTTTGGAGATTCTGCCTTTGAAAACTCGACCGATACCCATGCGGCCCATGTAGTCATCGTAGTCCAGATTCATGATCTGAAATTGAAGCGGGTCTTCTGGATTTCCCGCTGCGGCAGGAACGTGCTTCAGAATAAGATCCAGCAGAGGCGAAAGGTCGTTGTCTTCTTTTCCTGCTTTTTCCAGTTCCAGAGAAGCGAAACCGTTCTTCGCACTGGCATAAACGATGGGAAAGTCCATCTGATCGCCATCGGCGCCCAGTTCATCAAAAAGATCGAACACCTTGTCGATCACTGCATCTGGATTGGCGAATTCACGGTCGATTTTATTGATTACCAGGATGGGTTTATGCCCCATTTTTAAGCTCTTGTCCAGGACGAACCTGGTCTGAGGCATGGGACCATCCACTGCATCCACCAGAAGGAGGCTGCAATCGGCCATCCCCAGTACTCGCTCCACTTCTCCGCCGAAGTCAGCATGGCCCGGAGTGTCGATGATATTGATTTTTGTATCTTTATAGTGCACACTGGCATTTTTTGCACGAATCGTAATCCCTCGCTCTCGCTCCAGGTCCATGGAGTCCATGATACGTTCTGTGCCTGCTTTGGTGCTCATCTGGCTGTCCAGGTGGAGCATGCCATCTACGAGAGTGGTCTTTCCGTGGTCTACGTGCGCAATAATTGCGATATTTCGAATTTCCATTGATTAAAGGGTCTCTAAAGTCTACCGTTCCACCTTTCCGGCGAAATCAGCGGGCATTTGAACTCTGCCGTGCGGATTGCCACCGCAGCAGCCCGCATTTGCCACGAATTTAAGTCCTCGTCTCAGGAAAAGCGGATTTTCGGGCCCAGAAGCTGCTTTCCCGGGTTCCAGGCCGGCCCATTTGTCCCTGACCGACTGGCAAGATGCAAGAGCCGGTTGCCTTACCAGTACCTGCAAGATTAGAATCGGCAGGATCAGCGAACATTTGTGCAGGAGACGGCACCGCCCTCCGTTGAAAGGCGAACGGCCTGAGAAGTGCAGGATGAACGGTCATCGGCAGGACCAGCCATGATTGATGTCCAGGAAAATGTTATACACGATACGGCCTGGATGGCCTCAAAGTCCCCGGAGTCCAGCCAGGGGTCAGGCGAACCGCCGGGCTCTCCGATTCCAGACCTGCGATAATGCATCCATGCGTAGGAAAGGCGAGCAAGCCAGCCCATATCGAAGTCGTAGAATGGCCCATTTGAAACCTGGGATTAGCGTAGAAGCTCATTTTTTTGCACTGAATCCACAGCAGTGCCGTTTCGGGGCCAACCTCGGATTGAGGTCGCCCTTAAGTCTCTTTTGCAAACATTAGAGTGACCTGTCCCTTCGAAGGTACAGCGGCTCCTTAACTCCCAGACGAATTATTGCAGACAATTCCCCGAGGACAGGCTCCTCTGACCAATGCCATACGTACAGGTTCGCGTAGCCGGAGAGCTAAGCCGAGAACAGAAGCAACAGATCGTTGCCCAGTTTACAAAGACATTGGAGGACGTGGCCGGCAAACCGCCATCCGCTACCTACATTGTTATCGAAGAGGTTAGTCGGGATAACTGGGCCAAATCCGGCAAGCTGCTCACAGATAGCTGAACTCCATTTCCCGGAAGGGACTTAAAAGGTACAGTCCAGAGCACAGCCGACGGGATCTACCCTGTCTATATGGCTATGGACTGATCCACAGACAGAGAAGAATTGGATTCGAAGAGATAGGTATAGAATGCTAGCATCATCTCTTCGTTGTTTGCGAATTCCCGTTTCACCTGAAAGTACTCTGCAATTCGCGGAGCGAATCGGTCTGCCAGGTCCTTTCTGATAATTGGATTCATAGTATTTCTTCGGACTGCGTATTCATGGATGGCACGCATTAGATTGGGGGAAAGAGCGGCCATTGGTCGAATACCTGATGCATCGGTGCGCGCGGCTTCCAGCATGCGGCGAGTGGATCGCGTACTGTTCTGATCTCGAATCACCAGGGTACCACCTGCAATATCTCCCAGCCTGCGAAAAGAACGCCCGGTTAAGAACAGGAAGAAAGCTGCAACAAAGTAGGATGGAATAAAGAAAAAGCCAAACTGAAAGATAAAGGGATACATATCGCCAATACGCACCATGTTTCGAATTACAGAGTGGCTGGCGTTGAGCCCGGTACCCCTTAGCGAAATGACGCGAAGTCCAAGCATCATTTTTCCCGGCGTCCGTCCTCGGGAAAAGTATTCCCACATCAGAAAATAACCCCAGAAAAGGATGAAAAAGAGCATGAACTGTAGAAATACAGAGACCTTGTCCCATTCTGACGCGCTTGAAAACCCAACTATAGTAAATGTCAGAATAACCAGCACGATGAGTAACAGAATATAAAGGATGATCATATCAAGAATCAGTGCAAGGAACCGAGAAACCGGACCCGCTGTTCGATATTTGATCTCCCAGAATTCGGGAATCGACACGCTTCTTGAGTTATCCAGGGACACGGGATAGAGTGGCGCGGTATGCAACCGTCGGCAATGAGAAATCATTTTTTTTCTCTTTACAGATGAGAATATCGTATTCCAATCGCTCCCACCCCCAAGGGGTAAAAAAACCGATGAGGTATCCCATGAAAAATTTCGCTGTTGCGATTGCCATCCTGAGCATCTCTTTTCTCGCCAGTTGTGGCGGTGGCGGAAGCCCTGAAGATGTAGCCAAAGAATTTGGCCAAGCTATGCTGGACGGTGACGTCGAAGCTGCGCAGGAAGTGAGCACAGAAGAGGCGGCTAAACTCATGCCTTTGATTATTGGAATGATGTCCAGTAAAGTAGGCGAAATGAGTGACGAAGAAAAAAAAGAAGCCCTGGCTGAACTGGATACTATGGAATGCAAAGTAGAAGGTGAAAAAGCCAAATGCGGGCCTAAAGGTAAAAGCCAGAGCCTGGAACTGAAGCAAGTTGATGGCGAATGGAAAGTCGACTTCAACAAAAGAGGTCAAGGCTAATAACCCGTTCCATCAATGTGAAAAGCCTGCTGCAATTTGCGGCAGGCTTTTTTTATTTTCTTTTCCGATCCCTCCTACCCAGCAACGCCATCTACCCCGGACGATTAAATGATACGACTGTTCCCTCTCTTTTTTTTGCTTTCTACCATGAGCTGCCAGACATTTCTCATTGGAGTCAGCCCGGAAAATGATAGCAGAACTTTCCTGAATGCGCTGGTCCTCCGGGATGTGGACACCCTGAAGCGAAGCGTACTTTCTTCTGATTCAAAGGAACTGGATGAGGTCATCAGGAGCATAGAGATGAGAAAGGAATCGTATTCTTATGCCTCCAGAAAGATGGAAGAGAAGCTCAGTTCCGTGGAGATTTCTGAGTGTTTTCTGGGATCCAGCAGCGGACTCTGTAATCTGAGCAATGGAACGCAACTTGTATTGAAGCAGGATGGATTATCCTGGAAAGTAGATTTGGCTGGCTCCACCTTTGTACAGCACTACATTAGCGAATTCAATAAAATGACCACCGGCCTGGATCCAGAGAAAGTAGCCATTGCCTTTGCCCATGCAATGCTGAATGCGGACCTGGAAAGAACCCAGGAACTATGCACACCCAATGCCGCCAAATTGATGCCCCTGATCATTGAAATGATGACCGGCAAGCTAGAAGAAATGAGCGAACTCGAAAAGAAAAACGCTCGAGCGGAGTTGGAATCCATGGAATGTGAAGTGACAGACGATAAGGCCAGGTGCGGCCCACGGGGAAAAAGTAAGAGTCTTCAGCTTGTGCGAGAAGAAGGAAGATGGAAGATAACCATCGAAAAAAAGGGACGGGAAGACGACCAACAATAGCAACCCTTCACCGCAGAATAACCGTCAGAGGGAGAACGCCTACAGCACTGAATAGCCTTCCCAGGCCGGCTCCACTGATGGACGGCCCCTCGCTTCCGGACTTACCATACGACTAGAACTCCCAAACCCATGATTAAGCCGTTGTTTCCGCAGGTAAATGCGGCCCCTGCCTTCGGCTTTTTTAATTGTCTTCTACATTAGCAGCCTCAGTTTGGAGTCGGGCGAAACGCCTGAAAGGAATCCATGAAAAAAACACTCCCCCTACTCATGACGGTGCTTCTGGCATCCTGTCAGACCATTAGAATCGGAATGAATCCTGCACCCGATGCCAATGCATTCCTGGATGCATTGAAAAACCAGGATATTAGCGCTATAAAAAACTCCGTGGCATCCGGCTCCGACGTAAAGAACGAGACGTTAACGAAAAGCCTGGAAAAGATCCAGAATTCAGATAGCGCAGCGTCTAAATCCGCAAAAGAAAAAATCTCCAAACTGGAAGTTGTAGACTGCTACATGGGTTCGGACCGTAGCATCTGCAAACTCAGCAATGATTCTGAACTGGTTTTAAAGAAAGATGGCCTGGCCTGGAAGGTAGATCTGGAAGAGTCCACTTTCAGCGATGTTTTCGAAAAGGATATGCAAAGCCTTTTTCGCGCAGAACAGCCCCCTGAGTACGTTACCATTCAGTTCACTCTGGCACTGCTGGAAGGAAACCTGGAACAGGCAAAAGAATATAGCACAGACCGTACTCATTTGATGCTTCCACTAATCGTAGGTATGATGTCGGCTGCACAGCAGGATCAATCCGAAGAACAAAAAACCAAAATGGATGAAGCCCGAAAGGAACTGTCGTCTATGGCATGCGAAGTCAGCGGAGACCGAGCCGAATGCGCCCCGGAAGGCAAAGAGAAAAGCATGAGCCTGATTCGGGACAATGGAGTCTGGAAGGTAGATTTTCGCAAGGGCGGCGATGAGGACCATTCCGAAGAGGACGATGCTGAAAGCATGGACTCAGAAGAGTCTGACGATGAAATGTAAGAGATCATAAGGTTTCGGGCTTTTGCATTGAGCCCGTACCGAACATGCCCATGAAAACGAGAACCAAGTTCATCATAGCCTTCGTTGCCGGTATCCTGGGATTATCTGCTGTTCTCGTTTTTTCGGAGCCTCCATCCGGTGCCAGCCCGGAAGACGCAAAGATTTCGCAACTGCAGAATGTAAAATTCAATCCCCGGGAACTGCAGAGCGGAGATCTGGTCTTTCGCAATGGCGACAGTTTCATGAGCGATCGCATTGTGGCTCTTTCTCCAGAAGGCGTAAAGCTGAGTCATGTAGGAATCATAATCCGTGAAGAAAACCGCCTGTATGTGGTCCACATCATTGGAGATCATTTTAAGAACTACGTTCGCAAAGATAGCCTGAAGAGCTTCGTAGAAAATTCAGTGCCCGAACACCTCTGTGTGACGCGCTATAGTGGTTCCAACCAGACGCGGCTTGCAATCGCAGAGACAGCGCTAAATTATTTTCGGGAAAGGCGCGGCTTCGACTACGACATGACCCTGGAGTCCGAAGACGAACTATTCTGCACAGAACTGGCATGGAGAGCTGTGCTGGATGCAACCGGTAAAGATGTATCGCCGGAAAAGGTTCCCTGGAGGGGTAAGATATTGATTGGATTCATGCCATTCTTTCGCGGCCCGCACTTTGAGCCAGTTTATCTTGAAAAGAAGTGTCCTGTGTTTCAGAAGTCTGCGGCCATTAACTGATCGATTAACACCGGAAGATTCAATTCAACCAGGGCAATGCTGCCTGGGCAGATCCACGATTGCCAATTTCGACACAGGACGCTCCCTTTCGCCGAATTTAGAAACCTCAATCAAGTGTGAACGTTTGCTGCAAGTGGTCTGAAGGCTGACCAGTCCGGGATGTTCCGGGGGAGCCGCGGTGAGCATGACGCCAGTGGCTGCGGTTGCCGTTAATGTGAGATTACCCTGGAATTCCGGCTGACTCGCTGACTCGGCTATGAGGCTATGAGGCTATGAGGCTATGAGGCTATGAGGCTATGAGGCTATGAGGCTATGAGGCTATGAGGCTGGTACCCTTTGGAGATCCTTCGCCTAGGCCATGTGTCCGAATTTCTTGAGCAGAGCCTGGCTGACTTCCGGAGGCGCATATTCAGACAGACTCTTTCCGTATCGCGCCACTTCTTTGATTATCGTACTGGAAATGAAAGAATACTTCTGAGAGGCCAGGAGGAATACAGTATCTACGTTGGGATTCAATTGCCGGTTCACCTGATAGATTGCATATTCGTAATCGAAGTCGGTAACCGCGCGAATCCCACGGACAATCGCAGTGGCATTCACATTCCGGGCAAAATCAGTGAGCAGCCCTTCGAAGGTAACCACTTCCACATCTTTGCGGTCTTTCAAGACTTCCTGGGTCAGGGAACGACGCTCTTCCAGAGAAAACAAAGTACTCTTAGCAGAATTGATGGCGATGGCTACATAGATTCTGTCAAACATACATCGAGCGCGGTCCACAATGTCCAGATGCCCGAATGTCATGGGATCAAAAGATCCCGGATAAACAGCAGTTCTCAAACTTTCCCCCTTCTTTTGAGCTCTTCTGTTACCCTGTCTTCATCGGCATTCATCGTAAAGATAATTCCGACCCATACCAGACCACATACAATCCACATGCTGATGGCTACGTTATAGGCAATCAGAGCAGGCATTGCCAGAATAAACAAGCCAACGATAAAGGGACCCAGGCCTTTGCCCAGGTCATCGAAAAGGTTGAATACACCGAAGGCGGCTCCACGATTTTCTGGCAGGTTTGTATTGATCAGAATTGCCCGCACGTTGGCACCGGTCATGGGTACGATCAAGCCGCCGACCAGAGCCGCGATGAATGCAGGCATCAGCGTAGGCCCATCGTAATTGATCATGAATAGCACCGGAATGGCGCCCACCATAACGGTGATCGCACAGAACGTCGGAAACAATCTACGGTTGATCGAATACAGTTTTTTACCTATGAATCCGCCCAGGAATCCTCCAAGGATGGTAGTTCCTGCAAACAGAAGTACAAGAGTGTTTGCCTGTTCAATATGCCAGCCCTTGCTTTTTTCAAAAAAGTCGGCGGCATAAACGAAGAGAAATCCCCAGGGCACCGTTCCAGGGATTCCCTGCATAAAGGCCAGGATATTTGTACGGTTAGAAAACACTCGCTTAAACGCATCTGCGGTTACCGGGGCTTCTTCAACACCCAGGGCAGCGGCTTTCGGTTCACTGGCTTCACTGGCGGTGAGATCTTTCGCCGCTTCCGATACTCGATACGGCTCTGAGAAATTCTCTTCCGTGTTCGCGGCTACGCTGGCTGTGGAGTTCGCACTCTGTCGGCTCTGATCGCTTCCATCCACCAATCGGTTTGCCGCAGAATCTGCTGCTCCTTGCTCTGGTATTCGCGCAAAAAAGAAAAAGAGCGCTGCCACGGGAAAGGCAGGTAATGCTACAGCAACGAAGCTGAATCGCCACCCTTCCAGGCCCAGAACTACATCATGGGCTACAAAACCGGCGAACAGCTGGCCCACTCCCATCCCCAGAGCCATGGCCAGTCCTACCCAGGCACTGGCTGTTGGTCGGTTTTCCACTCGAAACAAATCGCCAGTAATTGAGAAGAGAATGGGAAAGAGGCCACCAATGCCAAAACCAGTGAGCATTCTCAATGCAAAATAAGTCCAGTAATCCTGTGCGAAGGCCGTCAGAAGGCAGGGTAGCTCACCGAGAACAACAGCAGTAACCAGAAGTTTTCGCCGGTCTATCTTATCGGAAAGACGCCCATAGAGCACAGATACAACACCGCCCAGGATAAAGAATGGCAGGTTCACCAGACCACCCAGAAGGAACCGATATTCCTTTTCATCGGTCATTCCGAAGGCGGCCGCAATACGCGAGAGATTGGCAGCAGGCAGGTTCTGATCCGCAAACAGGAAGAATGCGGAGAGTAACATGATCCAGAATGTGAAATGAATTGAGGCTGCTTGCCCCTTCAGATCACCCAGACCAATCATTTTCAGGATGGAAAAGCGTTCCCTGGACATAAGCCAGAAGGCATGTAATACGCAAGCCTGGGCAAACAAAAAACGGTTGATGTCATGCAAAAACGCCACTTACTGGAAGTGTGCGCTATCCTGTTACTACGCCTCCTGAGCCCCCTGAATGGATGAAAGTGCGGCTCAAATTCGATACACCACAGCAGAGCAAGTCCAGAGAAGTAAAAAACCTCATCGAAGGAAGCAAGCTTAAGACTGTTTGCGAAGAAGCCTCCTGTCCGAACCTGGGCCATTGCTGGGGTCTGGGCACCGCTACTTTCCTCGTCATGGGAGAAGTGTGCACCAGGCGGTGCGGCTTCTGCGATATCAGTACTGCCCGGCCCTTTGCCCTGGACCCCACAGAACCAGATCGTCTGGCAAATACAATTCAGGAAATGCAGCTCAAGCATGCCGTAATCACTTCCGTGGATCGCGACGATCTCAAAGACTGTGGTAGCTATCACTTTGCCCGTTGTATCACGGCCACCAGGCAAAAAAGTCCGGATACCTCCATAGAAGTACTGATTCCGGACTTCAAAGGCAAAGATGAGAATCTCGCAAGGATCTGGGATGCCAGCCCGGATATAATCAATCACAACGTTGAAACAGTTCCGTCTTTGTTCTCCACTATCTGCCCTCAGTCCAACTATCAGGTGTCTCTGGATGTCCTACGAAAAAGCGCCGAACAGGGATTCCTGACAAAGAGCGGTATTATCCTGGGCCTTGGAGAAACGGTGGATGAAGTAAAACAGGTACTTCGCGATCTGCGCGACAATCAAACTCATTTGATCACCATTGGTCAGTATATGCAGCCTACCAGAGAGCATGCTCCTCTGGTGGAATACGCTCCCGTCTCCCGATTTCAGGAGCTCAAGGATTATGCCTATGAACTGGGCTTTCTTTATGTGGAATCCGGCCCTCTGGTCCGATCCTCATATCATGCGGGGGATGCATTGCAGGCCATTCTGAGCAAGCATGGCAACGCTTCCAATCCCGCCAACATGGCTCCGGAAAAGCATTGAAAAAAAGCCGGGGCAGAATTGTTATTCTATAGAAGGAATCGTCCAATGTTGGTAGTGGCTGACAGCGGGCAGGAGACAGGATCATGAACTTTCGAACAGTCATATTAGCTGGCCTTTTGATGGCCCTATTTACCGGAGTAGCCTGCTCGGATTCTGATGAAGGCGAGGTTGATTGGGCCACTACCATCACCACCCTGGGTAACTTCACGGATAACGGGGACGGAACTGTAACTCAAGGCAATCTCATCTGGATGAAATGCGCTCAGGGGCAGGTATGGGATTCCGGAATCAATGCCTGCAGTGGCACCGGTTCTGGCACCACCTATGGCGCCGTAAGTCTGAGCTACTGCGAAACAGCAACTCTGGATGCAGGAGGAACCTGTACCAATGCGGCTACCCTGGAGTCAGATTCTGGACCGGCCTACTCTTCGTGCGATACCCTCAGCTTCGCAGGCTTTTCTGACTGGCGGCTGCCTACAAGATACGAATTGGATCTGGTAGCGGAAGGATTCGACCGAGAAACCTTTCTCTATGTATTTCCTCAGACACCGGACGATAAATATTTCTGGTCCGGTAGCCAGGTAGAAGACGACACAGGTACAGCTTACACAGTGAGCTTCGCCAAGAACACTTTTGGCTATTTACAGAGCAGTAGCAAGAGTTCTGTAAAATACGTCCGCTGTGTGCGATGACTATTCCCGATCCGCGGGCCATTTCCCTCATTCTGTTTCAGTATCTGTCTCTGCAGCTTTCCCAGTTGGAAGATCTGGATGAGACTTCTGCACGAACGCTAATCTATAAAGGGCTCTCTCTGATTCCAGGTCTTGACCTGGGCACAGACGATACAGATGCAGATGTGATTCATCTGCGCTTTGAGCAGGATCCAGACCAGCAAGAAATTCCCTTTTCTATGAGGGATGCCATTGACTCCCTGATGGTGCTCTGGAGAGATTACAGTAGACTGTAGTCCGGATCCATTTGGGGGCATCCCTTGAAGCTTGCACTGAAAAAGAAAACTCTGACCTATATTACGATTCTGGTCTCTTTGCTAGTCACCGCAGGAATCTGGATTGGCATTTCCATTACCAGAGATTTACCTTCGGCCACGCCCGGACCTGCAGCCGAGCGTAAGACCAATCAAGTGGAACAGTTCACCGGTCTGAAAGCCTGGAAAGAAACTGATGCTATTTCCTTTGTTTTCAAGCCTGCCCATCGCGAACATTTATTCGATCGAAATCGCCGACTGGTGCGTGTGGAGTTTCAAAACAGTCAGGCCGAGGAAGAATCATCGGAGAACGTCTCAGATTCTGAGTCCAATGAATCTGAGGGGGTAGGCGAAGTAACGGTTTTTCTTCAGCTGGATTCGCATAAGGGATTGGTCTTCGAAGATGGGAAGGAGCTCAATGGCTCAGACAAGGTATCCTGGCTTCAAAAAGCTTACGAAGCGCACATCAACGATGTATTCTGGCTTAATCCTTTCTCTGCACTCAGGGCTCCCGGAGCCGTACGACGACTTACGGACGATCAGGGATTATTGATTACCTATGAAACCGGCGGAGTCACTCCGGGCGATTCCTATCTGATCTATGCCGATGCCAGGGGCAAACCGGAACGCTGGTTGCTCTGGACTCAGGCTATTCCAGCTCGAGGCATCGAGTTTACATTCGAAGACTGGAAAGAGTTCGACAATGGCCTGCGCATCAGCCTCAAAAGATCCAGCTTTTTAAGAAACGTTGAACTGGAAAATGTGCAAATCTACCCGGAATTTCCCGGAGAGCAGCCAGATCCCTTTGCTCCGCTCCTGGAAAGAATTGCAAAGGAAGAGGCCCTGCAGGTCGAGGATTAAGTATGCTGGATATTCTGGTCTGGATCATACTGTTTTCCATTTTTGCCGGCATTGTGCTGGTTGTGCATTACTGGTATGAGCTTTTCCGGCGCAAGGATCGATATGGCCGGGAAGAGATTCTGAATATTCCGCAGATCATCCAGGATCAGTTGATGTATCTCACTGATGGCAGGGATCGATTGCTTCAATTTGGCGGAATTGGAGTAGGAATTGCTATTGGTTGGGGTCTAACCTGGGTGGGTGGATTCTTCTCCCCGGATGTTGGTCCGGAGCCGGATTGGGCCAGCGCTCAAATGCCCAACTATTTCTTTCAGTCGGCCCTCTTTGTATTGATCCTTCACCTTGCGTATCCTTCCTTTCGCGATCTGGCTCATGATTCCGGTGGCTCTTCCGGAGTGCTGATGCGACTGCTAAACACCGAAATCGGCGTCTTCTTTGGACTCACCACAACTCTCGCTTCCATAAACCTTACCTCCTGGGGAGTGCATCATCAGTCCAGTTTTCTGTTTTCTCTGATCAATGCTGTAATCTGTCTTCTCTATGCAGGATACCGCCTGGATCAAAAACAGGAAGCTCTGGAGAATGAGGGCATCGAATCCAGCTACGATGATTATGACGACTATGAATCCGATGAAATGCCCGGAGGTTCTGACTTTGAATCGGATTTCGCATCCGATGATCAGGATTCCGATTCTATAGTGCCCCGGTACCAGGATGACCTACCAGACGACTTCCAGGAGCCGGAGGACCTGCAGTCCCGGAAAGGCAAAGGCAAATCTGGTAAAACGAATCCCTCTGCGGAAGACCGAATCGCAGATCTGGAATTGCCGGACGACAACACGGATTTCTAAAAGACGAATCCTGATCTGGAACGCCTGACCATTTCTAGGGACCTATCAAAGCCAGGGCCGCACCGGGTTAGCGAATCCGGCGCCAGAGCACCCGAAAACTCGCATTCTGCTTTAGCTGCGAATCCAGATTGAGTTTTGCAATTCCCCGTAGCCGCACTCTCCCAAGATCCGAGGAGGTACACCTCTCAGTACCGGCGATGTAGTGTCAGGCTCCGATGGCCGGAGCTAAACCCGAAAGCCTCCAGATCCTTTCGATACTCAGAGTCCAGAGCATCAATTCCGTTGATCCTTTCGATATCGATTCTGGACGGAGGGTTTCGCGGCCGTGCCAGCCACTCCGAGAAAAAATCAAAGTACCTGCCGAGCTCCGGCGAATCAGCGGGAACCAGGATGTCTATGTCCTTTCCTTTCTTGCGAGAGACCAGAACAAGATTCTTTCCATGAAAAACCATGTGGTTTCCCGGGAGTCGACGAGGTAAATTCAGGCCCTGTACATCCACACCGCAGAGCGAAATCGGATCCGTAGCGTTCATCCAGTAAACAGAATCCTGGTCCAGGGCTTCGTTTAGCTTGCGAAACGCCGCAGGACTCATGAACTGAAGGGACTGGATTCCCTGAAAGAAAAAGCCACCTATCGCTTCGCCAGAAAGCTCCATTCGACGCAGAGTGGAGACCACAGATTTCCATCGAAACCCTGGCAATTCGCGCTGCAATAGATCGCGAAACAGAATTCCATAACGTCCGAAGAGGATCTGAATCCTCTCTCGGTTCATTTCTTCTTGTTCCAGAACTGAAGTTTCGGCACCCTTTAGATCCTCCCAGGGAATCACCCTCCAGTTTCCGGCCGAGCCCAGGGCCCCGCTCCAGCGCCCCCGGCCCGTGCGTTTCCCGGCTCCGGATTGTATGGCAGGTGCCTGGAAATTGTTATCGATCCCTTTTCGCAAACTAACCATGGAATCGTTGGTCACCAACCCACGCCAGGCCAGATGCCATAGATTGGCAGTAAGCTCCTGCGCGGTCTGGCCGGACTCTCCCAGTAGATCAAAAAAGCTGAATCGTCCTTTTTTATGGGGAAACAGAGATTTCAGCAATGGGTTTGCATCGGGCTGTGAGTCTTCGGTCTTCTCATTTTCCATAGTTTCCAGAAAGAGAGGCAGGTCCCGCTCGGTGAGAAAGATCACGGACTTTCCGGAATAGCCAAGCCAGAGGAGGCTAAGGTCAAAGAGCGAATCCAGCCAGACAGGGAAATAAGGATGCATGCGCGCTGGCAGAATCTCCGATTCCCAGAGAGCAGCTTTCAAGGGATAACCAATGAGCTGATCCATGCTAAGCTGCAGATCCTCCTGTTCAGAACCTCGGTTTAAGAGTCCCTGAAAATTGGCCAGAAATAGCGGTAATTCCTCTGCCATCCGCGGCTGGAAGTCCGGTCGATAGTGCTGCCTGGTTAGCCGAAGCAATATCTCTAGAGTTTCATTATCGCAGACTTCCAGGCTGCCTTTCGCCTGCGAAGATTCCATCAGTGGACCCTCAACAATTCGACCTTCTTCAAGAAGCCTTTCCAGAACACGATCCACCGCTCCCTGATCAGCGAAGATCCTGTAGAGATCCGGCCGCGAAACAGGACCCACAAAGGGAAGATAGTTCTGGATTAGATCTCGCAGAACGTCCTCCGGCTCCGGGGCCCCATCGGATTCCCATCTCCGCGAATAATCCTCCCTGATTCTTTCCAGGGCCAGCTCTGCTTTTTCGGTTAATGGCCCGCCTTCCACAGCGTTGATTTGACTTCCCTTCCCCATGGGAAGGGATTCCAGAAAAGGAACTGTGTCCAGAGAGCAGACCATGGGAGCAGAATGGTTCAACCTCACAGACACCAGCCCATGCTCCAGAAAAGATCCAGACTCCGATTTCGAAACTTCATAGCCGGACTCAGCCTTATTCGCAGAATCCAATTTCCGGGCGAGAGGTAGATCTCGAGAAAGTTCCGGCGATAAATCCGGCGATAAATCCTGAGAATAATCTGAAGAAACACCTGGAGAAAGATCTGGCGGAGTATATGGAAAACCTGGGGACCTCTGCCCGGAAAGATGCCGTCGATAATATTGATACTCCTGGGGTTCCATGAGAATTCGATCCCGTATCAATGAGAGCAATTCCTCCGGACTCTCTGGCTCGTATCCTGGAGCAGTCCGCTGCATTCGACTTCTGTACCGTTCCAGCACAGCTTCCGGGATGGAAGGCCGGAGTCCCGAAGTTCGAGCCAATTCTTTAAAAAAGTCCTCGGCAGGCCCTTTTGCAGACGAATCCGATCGATCATCTTGATACATGAAGGTGTTGGTCTGCTGCCAGATTAGATTTCGCGCAAACGGCGAAGGGCTACGAGTAAAGACCTCTGAGATCTGAATGATTCCCTGATCGATCTCGCTCAAACGAGAGTGCAACGTCTTCAGATCAAAGGAGTCCGTCAGCGACGATCGCCAGGTCTCCAGGGTTACAGGAAAGTCATTAAAATTGGACGTTGCTTCAAGGAGCTTTTTGGATCGCAACCGATTCAGCCACAGAGGAGTTCGATTCCGGACCTTTCCCGGTAGAAGCATGGCGATTCCTGCGCTCTGACGAAAAAGAGCGCCAAAGAATCCAGTAGAGGACAGCACTTCTTTGAGAAGGTCCTCCAGATTGTCCGACCGCACAATATCCAGTAGCTGGCTCTGATCAAACTCAGAGGGCAGCATAACCATAACACAATCGTCATCGCTCATGGTCTGAATCTTGATACCGGAGTTTTTCAAGAAGGCTCCGCGAATCGCCAGAGCAAACGGACGATTTACCTCACCACCCCAGAGGGTGTGGAGGATCACCATCTTCCGGTCCGAGCGATTCATTGGATCTTCGTAATGCTCGATCAATAAATGATGTCTATGCGGCAAACCTGCTCTATCTTTCTGCAATCGCAGGAAATCCTGCAGATAGACGGCGGCCTCGGGACTTAGATGGTATTGGATGAGTTCTTCTGTATGATCCGAATCCAGATCCTTTGATTTTTCCTCCAGAAATACGGCCAGCTTTTCGGAGACAAAGGCATCCCGGTCCTGGGCATCCGCTCGCCAGAACGGAGCCATGGAAGCCGAGTCTCCGGGAGCAGGACGAACCAGAACATCGTTATGATTGATCTCCATAATTCGCCAGGACTGATTCCCCAGGGTAAAGGTATCACCAATGGATCTTTCCCAGACAAATTCTTCATCCAGTTCGCCAATGCGAGATTTCGTATCCAGGTGTCGCAATCCGTAATATCCGCGGTCCGGAATGGTGCCTCCATTCATGTAGATGAGAAAGGGAGCACCCTCTGCTGCCTTGAGAGTATTCTTGATGGGATCCAGATAGATTCGCGGACGAAGTTCCCGAACTCTGGATGTTGCAAATCGCCCACTCAGCATTTCCAGGACTGTGCGAAAATGGCTCTCCGGTAAATCGTGATAACTGTAAGTAGAACGAAGAAATGCCAGCAGATCATCTGGATTCCACTCCTCGCTGCAAAGCATGGAAAGGATGACCTGAGATAGTATGTCCAGCGCTCCACGAATCGGCTGCACCTCTTCAATTTCTCGAGCTTCCACAGAGCCAGCAAGTATGGCAGATTGAAGCAAGTCCCTGCCATGTAAGGGCAGAAACAACCCCCGACTGATGGCGCCCACGGAATGCCCTGCTCTTCCCAGACGCTGCAACGTCGTAGAAAGAAAGCCCGGGCTCTGAATTAAAACAACCTGGTCTAATTCGCCGATGTCAATTCCCAGTTCCAACGAAGCGGTGGCAACTACAGCAGGCAATCGGCCCTCTTTGAGGTCCTGTTCCACTACGGAGCGAATCTCTCGGGAAAGAGCACCATGATGACAATAAGAGAGTATCTGTTCTTCCCCTTCGTTAATAAGCATGCTGATCTTCTCTGCCATCCGTCGGCTATTTGTGAAGATCAGGGTACTGCGATTCGCTTTAATCACCTCTTTCAAGCGCTGCACAACGGAGCCAAACAGGATGTCCTCCGGCCATTCGCTTTGCGAAGGAGTTTCCACCTTTTCTGCTTGATGTTTCACCACCGGAAAATCCACCTCAAGCTCATATCTCTTTTGAACCGATGATTCCAGGATACGGACAGGTCTGGGGCTATAGGAAACGTGGCCGCCGGAAGTGGTAGGCTGGTATCCTCCTACAAAGGTAGCGATGCGCTCCATGGGACGCACCGTGGCCGAAAGGGCAACCCTTTGAAAGCCGGGACAGAGAAGCTCCAGTCTCTCCACGGCCGTCATTAGATGCACCCCTCGCTTGGTAGGAGCTACGGAATGAATTTCATCGAGAATGACCGTGGTC
This sequence comes from Leptospiraceae bacterium, assembly GCA_002717505.1. Taxonomy (GTDB): domain Bacteria; phylum Spirochaetota; class Leptospiria; order Leptospirales; family Leptonemataceae; genus UBA3465. The sequence goes on along the minus strand of PBEB01000074.1, from coordinate 57,957 downwards.
AGGCCTTCAAAGATTCGTCTACCGTTACGAGATGTAAGAAGAATATTCAGACTTTCCGGAGTAGTGATCAGAATCTCCGGAGGATGCCGCATCATGGAGCGTCTTTCATCGTCCGGAGTATCGCCGCTGCGAACGCTTACTCGAATATCTGGAAAGCTCTGATCAGAGGCTTCGAAATGGCTTTGCAATTCACTGAGCGGGTTCAGTAGATTTCGGCGAATGTCATTGTTCAGCGCCTTTAGAGGTGAAATATAAAGAACTCTGAGACCGCCTGTTCTGATTCTGCCGGATACAAGACCATCGATGGCTGAAAGGAAAGCTGTAAGGGTTTTTCCGCTACCGGTGGGAGCCGAAATCAGAACATGTTTACCGGCCATAATTTCAGGCCAGCTCAAAGTCTGAATCTCAGTAGGCGCAGAATATCGCTCCTGAAACCATTTTAAGATTAAAGGATGAAAGAGTTGCGAAATATCCCTGGAGGCCGCATCCGTCACGGACTAAACAAATGTTTCCCTCCGTCTGACTGTCCAACCATTTTTGCCAGGTGCAACTTATAAGCTGCACCGACATCCTCCGGATGCTGTGCTATGGTCTGTCCCTATCAACCACTCGTACGGAGTGCAGGAGCAGATTATGCCAAACCAATCAATCAGGAAAAGGGACGTGGCCAGAAGCGCCGCCAGGATTTTTGCCCTCGCCAGCTCTATGGTGCTGTGCGCCCAGTGCTTTCTTTTACCGGGCCAGAACGAAGAAGACAACAACGATATGCTATTGCTGGCTGCCCTTGCCATCAATCCGAATGCCGGGACTTACTATGCTGGCTGGGAGTATGATGGTAGCGGAAGAAGAGCCATATATTTCAAGGATGGCATCAAAACCTCTCTTCCAGATCTGAATTCGAACGGAGAATCCGAAGCCACATCGATTCTGGTGACTTCTTCAGATATCATTCTTACCGGCTATTCCTCGGACGCTTCCGGGTATCAAGTTCCCGGTTACTGGAGAAATGGAACCTGGACTTCTCTATCCAGACTGGACAACTCTCAAGATGGGATCGCCACCGATGCAATCTTTGTAGGTGCGGATCTCTACATAGTTGGCTACAGCGCTGATGGTTCCGGTAACAGCGTCCCGGGATACTGGAAAAACAATCAATGGAATGCCCTGAGTGTTCCGGATGCAGGCCGATCATCGCAGGCGGCGTCTATTGCCGTAGATGGAGGAAACATCTACATTGGTGGTTCCTGCGGAGACGGCTCCCTCGTACTTCCCTGTATCTGGACCAATGGAACGCGTTCGACGCTGTCCAGAATCGATAACAGCAAGAATGGATTCGTGGCCGACCTTGAAGTAGAAAACGGTGTTGTCTATGCCGTTGGAAATAGCTATAACTCTTCTAGCATTCCAGTGCCCGTTTTCTGGAGAGATGGTGTGCGAACATCCATGTCGGTGATCGATGTGAACAGATCTGCTCAGGCCAATGCTATTGAAATCGTTGGTACAACTCTTTATATTAGCGGATTCAGTCAAACTAGCGCCGGTATTGACCAGGCAGCGTACTGGGTGGATGGAAACCGCGTAGATCTAAGTCCAGTGGATACGGGCGAGCATGCCAAGAGCTTCGACATCGCACTTTCCGGAACCAGCGTTCTGGTGGGAGGCTACTCCGATAATTCTGGGGGATCATCCGACCCCACTGTCTGGGAAAACAATTCAGGAACAGCTCTCATCGAAAACAGCACCGGCGATGGCCATATTCGAGACATCGACGTCGTGAACTGAAAAAATCAGATACCGGGTTCGGGCCAACGAGCCCGGGCCTAACTCTGGACATCATTCTCTTTTTCGCGTTGTTTTTTGGACGATGTTCGGACAGAAGGCTTCGGTCTGCGAACCTGGTTTATCCTCTGACTCTCTTACTGCAGCTCTGGTACTTCTAGGCCACATCGTTTCGCCTTGCCTGACTCCTGAATTGCCCTGGAGTCATTCCCGTAATGGCTGAAAAACTTCGATTAAAAGCTGTCTTGGAGCCAAATCCAACCGCCAGGCCGATGTCCAGAATAGAATCCTTGCATTCCGGATCCGAAAGTCTGGCCATAGCTGCGTCGATGCGAAACTTGCGAAGAAAATCGACAAAAGAAGTTTTCAGGATTTGATTCAAGAGTTCGGAAAGCTGATGGGGCCGCAAATCCACATGGCGCGCCAGGGCATCCAGGCGCAGATCTTCCACTTCATACAATCGGTCTACTTTCATCGCCTGAAGCAACAGAGCTTTTTTAGCCTCAACATCAACTCCGGTCAGCTGCGAGCGTACCGGTCCGTCCCCTGGATCATTGCTTGAAGCATTCGCATCGTAATCCGTACGGGCTTCAGGTGGGCCTGCTCTTCCATCGCCAGACATATTATCCGGACGGGAAGTCCGTTCCGAATGAGTCTCTTCGTTCTGAATCGCACTCTTCCCAGGACCGGAGGAGTTTCCGGGATTTGCTTCGTCCGAAGTGGCATTATTTTTTTCCACCGATGGTTCTGCACGCTGCTTCCGATTCAGCATGGATCTCTGAGCTTCTTCCAGTTCTTCCAGAAGCCTTCGATTCTTCTCCTGCAGGCGAAATCGGTGCCGCTTCTCTACCTGCAAACGACTGTAGCTTCCCAGAGCAAAAAACAAGAACGCTACCGGCGATGCTCCAATGGGTGCATGGGCCATCAAACTATGATAGTCTACCAGTCCACGAAAGACCAGCATGTTCAAAAAGAAGGCAGTGAGAAACACCAGCCAACCCAGAAAGTAGTAGCGAGTGGGAATATCGCCTTCCTTTAAGCGAAGCAAGGCGATGGGCACAGTAATAACCACTCCAACGAATGGACCGGTAATCAGAACAAAATAGAAAAAAGGATCCAGAGCCGGAATGAGAGCACTAAATGCTGCCAGGGCTTGAAAACAAACCACCGTCAGGATGATACGATCAATCCAGGGCCATTGCCAGGTCTTGAGCAGGGGACGGGCGAACAGACTGCTGGCCATAGCAGCTAGCATGGAAAATAGATTAAAGGCAGCCCGCTGGATCTCTGGTGATGCTGGCCAGAAGTAGAGATAGCCGTCCCCGTAAATGATGAAAAGCGTGGTAGATACTGTCGTTAACATCAGAGAAAAAAGGAGGTACAGCTGACGAGGTGAATAGAAGAAGATTGCCAGAAAGAAAATGGCAGCAATCCATGCAGCCGCCAGAAGCGAAAATTGGACAACCTGTCGATGCTGAATGTGCTTTAGTAGCTCAGGGAGGCTGATGACATGCATCGGGAAGTTAATGACCTTACTGGACTTTATGCGAAAATAGAACGGGCCTTCGGCTTGCGGTAGTCGAAATGTTGGATACCTGATTTGCACCGGCCACAGTGGCACCGGAACATCCACCCCGGCCCTCTGAACTCCATTCGGAGAACAGAACATGGCCTCGCCGATCATTGCCTGACGAAATAGTAAAAATCTACCGGTAGATGGTACCTGCCCCGAATCCAGTCGCACCCAGATCCAGCCATTGCTGAATCCGCGATTCAAGACTGGTCCCGTGGCTTTCCATCCATCCGCCTTGTGTATGGACTGACAGTTTTGCGAATGATGCGCATCCTCCAGATAGCTGAGATTCTCGTATCCGTTGACATCATCTAGAGAAAAGGAACAAAACGATGCCAGAAGGAGAACGGGAAGAATAAATACCGGGAAGCGAATCCGAATTTTCTGGGCAGCACCAGGCCCACTGGCTCCATCTCTGTTGCGGGGCTCGGAATTTTTACGAATCCAGAACAAAGCCAGACAAGGTTGAGAAATCTCAAGCTCGGTTCAAGAAAAATAGAACTCATGGGACCGCATCCTTCTATATGATTCCTGGTTCCAACGGAACTACTTGCCATCGGCGCTCCAGGTCCTACATTGAGAGAACTTTGAAACCTTATCTAATTCAGGCTGGAAACGCCGAAGAACTACGCAAGGCCCTGGATGGACGACCGGAGTTTGAGCACGGACCCGGTCTTGCCCTGGTATTTGTACAGGATCGAATCCTGAACCCGGAAGTATTGAAACCCTTTTCCCGTATAGGTATCCCGGTGTTTGGAAGTTGCGCGGCGGAGCCTATCGTTCAGGACCGAGTGTTTGCCAACGGTATTGTAGCTCTACTACTTGATTTACCTCCGGATAGCTTTCGCCTGGAGGTATTCGCGCCGGAAATCGATCAGCCAGCATTGGGTCGCAAACTGGGTCAGAAAATGGCATCGTCCTTTGAGAAGCCTTCCTTGCTTCTTCTGGTAGCGCCCGGTTCATTGCAGGTTTCGCCGGAGCCTGTTCTGGAAGGCATCTTTCAGGAAATACCCGATGCCTCCGTTTTTGGAGCAGTTCCCAGCAGCTTTGGTGTGCTGGAAAAGCCTCCCTTTCTCACCAGCACTGAGATCATAGATGCAGGGGTCTATGCATTGATCCTGGATGCAAACATTGTTGAAGTCAAAGGTCTGGCCGTAAGTGGCTGGAAGGAACTGGGAACACCCAAACGAATCACACGCTCCAGGGGCCGAGAAGTCCTGGAAATCGAAGGTATTCCAGCCACCGAATTCTATAGCCATTACTTTGATCTAAAGCCAGCCACACAAAGTCCTGTAATGAATCACATCGATCCAGACTTGATGGCCGCTGGAGAATATCCGATTCTGCTACGTAACGCTGCTGGCAGCGAAGTGATGCGGGCAGTGATTCAGATGGATGGAAGTCAGAAATCGGTTACCTACGGAGGCGAAATCCCGGAAGGTTCTCTGGTTCGTTTTTGCTCGCCCAATGCACTGGAAACCATCGAACTCAGTGTAAGAGAAATGCAGGGGTTTCGAGATAGTCTTTCAACACAGGGAAGCGATGCCGTCCTGATGTTTAATTGCGCCCTTCGCTCCCGTAGCTTTGGCCAGTACATGCAGAAAGAACTGCAAGCCATCCATCGCTTGTGGAACCTTCCGCTGGTTGGATTCAGTTCCTGGGGCGAAATCGGAACAACGGCAGGACAGAGCTGCGGCCTGCACAACACAGTGATCTCCGTAGTAGCCTTGCGAATGCTAGAAAAACCTGGGCATACTGAGAGGCTGGCCCAGAACGCGGAAACTAATGAATTCCCTTCTCATCACCCTCTGGAGGATGCCCGCCCCAATTTTAATCATGATCAGCCCACTCGATTCAGTGCTGCGGATATTCGAGATCTGGTGGAAAGCACTTCGCCAGATACAGAATCTGCGGAGCACCTGAGAGCCGAAGTAAGTCAGCTACGCCGGGAGAAAAGAATCCTGGGTCACTTCTTGCGATTAACCGCTGGAGACCTGGAACGCGAGCAACAGAAAAGCGATGATTTGTTACTGAACATCTTGCCCTCTACCATCGCCCAGCGTCTGAAGTCCGGCGCCAAGAATATCTCGGACCGGGTGGATGAAGCTTCGGTGCTCTTTGCAGATCTGGTGGGGTTCACCCGGCTTTCCGCCACCGTGGAGCCGGCTGTCCTGGTAGATCTATTAAACGATATATTCACCGAGTTCGATCGCATCAGTCAGGAACTGGGCATAGAAAAAATCAAAACCATTGGCGATGCTTATATGGCGGCGGCCGGTGTACCCGAGCCAGTGCAAGATCATGCCAGCCGTTGTATGGCTGCTGCAGGATCGATGATGGATCATATGAAACAGATTAACCTGAAGCATGGTCTCACCTTGAAACTAAGGGCTGGCATCCATTCCGGACCTGTAGCGGCCGGCATCATCGGAACCCATAAGTTCAGCTACGATCTCTGGGGTGATACGGTAAACATGGCGCAAAGGATGGAGTCCCACGGAGAGCCCAATTGCATCCAGGTGAGCGAAAGAACATTTGAACTTCTAGGCCGACCCCACTCTCTAATTCCACGAAGCGTGGACATCAAAGGTAAAGGTAAAATGCAGACCTATCTATGGCAGACATCCTCATGAAGGCTTCGAGCAAATTTTGCGCGAGAGCTTCCCGAAGACCCTCGTTGAAAGCCCGGGTTATGTTCCTCTGGTTTGTTCTATCCACCACGGCTTCCCTCCCTCTGATCTCGGAAACTAAAACCGATGCGAAACCGGATGTAAACGATTTGCTTCATCGGGCCAAGGTTCTGGAAGCGACAGATCCAGAAAAGGCCATAGAGATTTACCGCACTATTGAAAAGTACCATGCTAATGACTTTGCTCAAGTTCAGTGGAACGATGCAGGCGTTGTGGCTCGAAAGCAACGGCTCTGCCTGGAGAACAGAGGTCCGGGACAACTTTTTGCCAGCTACGACGCACTACGCTACGCAGTCCTGAGTGCCTTCACTCAACGTGACCGGTCTTCGCTGGAGAAATATGCCGCCTGCTCCTTGAATGTATGGCGCTGCGGCACCGAGCCCTATCCCATGTCCCGATCGGAATCCCTGGATTACATTCTCAGACTGGCCGTCCGAATTCCCGAGGAGACATTGAAACAGGGCCTGGAGAACCCGGCCGGGCCTGTCTGTGTATTCGAAAACTCCATGTGCATCCACGGAACGTCCACTCCAGCTGGCTATCTCTGGACCGGCTATTGCGGAAATTAGTGCTCAGGGCCGGTTTTGCACAGCAACCAAGAGAAGGTGCGCAGACAATGCGATTTCAAGGTTCGGAGTTTCTGGACCTACCTCCGGCAGAATGCATCTCCGCGGCCGAATTTGAGTAGTTCAGGTGGACCGGAGCGCTTCCATTCCAGCTCAAGAATGCGAAAAGCCCCGGAGCATCGGCCATAATATTCCTTGGAGAAAAATAAAAAATCTCCGATAGTGGAACTATGCGGGGTAGTAAGCATACATTCTGGGGCCTGACGTTGATGGCTCTCTATTTAGCCATTCCAGCCATGGTCATTTTGCCCAGTCTGGTGACGGCCCGAGACAACGAAACGGACCGAGATCTAAATCTCTATGAAACCGGGCCCACAGATTCCATGGAGCTGGCGGAGGCCCCGATGCGCGATGAGGGAGAGATCATCCTTGCCGAAGCTCCGGGAGAGTTTGAACAACCTGCTGTCGATGCCGGAAACGCTGAACTGAACGGCTTTGCTGACACGCCCTGGATGACCAATTATTCCGCGGTAAAAAAACGATTCCAGGACCTGGCTACGGCTGCCAATACTCCGGAGCGCATCGAAATTGTAATGGCTGTGGAGGACCGTTACATCCTGGTCAAAAGAAACGATATTCTCTATAGATATAACTTCTACAAAAGCCCCCTGAATGTAGCCAAACTGAACAACCATCAGCTCACGGAAGAAGAGTACGATACCATGGAAGGCCGGCTTTTCCACGTACGCGTCATTCTACCCTTTATCCAGTCCAAATGGATTGGCGAGAAACTGGAAAAGACCTACGGTCAGAAAACCCGGTCCACGGTGGATGAGGAGACCATGCGAGGTGCCGACATCTGGGAAAAACCCGGTGGCTTCATTTTCCAATGGTTTGAGCCCTACAACGACATTGCTTACAGCCGCACCATCGACTATATGAGTGTGGATATGATCAAAACCATCATGGCAGAAAACGAAAAATACTTCGATGCCGAAGAGAGGGAGCTCCTGCGCAAGCTCATCGTAAATTGATGATCTTTGTGAATTGACGGCACAGGGCCATGGCTCCGCGGCCAGGCCCGGAGTAGCAGCTCCTTGATCGGGAGCTCATTTCTAATCTATCAATTGTATTTGCGCAATATTGGAGCGACCACCGGTCGCGCTGCTTCGGAAGCGAAATCCAGAGGAACTCTTCCAGCAGAATCCCTTGCATTGGGCCTGGCACCTCTCTCCAGCAATAACTCCAGGACTTTCGTCCTGACTTCCGGTTCATCCACCTCTTCCTTCTGTGGTGGTTTCTCCACAATCTCTTCCTTCGAAGGCTCAGTAGGCCGCACCTCCTCCAGCCGTCTCGAATCCTCTCTATAGTCATGTGGCGGATCCTTCACCTCAACCAGGGAACCATCCGGCCGAATCCGTTGCAGATCCACCAGATCGATTTTGCGACCTTCCAATGACCAGACCCGGTTGAGGGAAAAATCGCTACGTTCTCGGCTCCCCATCATCGTCCGCCGGAAAGGAAATTTGTCGGCGAACTTTACAGCAATATGGAGCGCCGTAACATCATCCTGGTCTTTCGCATGAATAGAGGCCCCTTTCTGGAGCAGGTAAGCCACAGCCTCCAATTCACCGCTCTGCACGGCAAACATTAGAGGAGTTCGACCTGCTCTGGTCTTACTCTCTATAGATAGCCCCTGCGAAATCAAATACCGCATCGCATCAGTATGCCCGAATAGCGCAGCAACGTGCAGAGCCGTTTCTTTTGATTCGGCCCGACTATCGGCCGGAAGGCCAGACTCAATCATCAACATGAGAGCTTGCGTATTTCCCAGCAAAGCGGCTTGATGTAGTGCTGGCACGGTTTTCCACTGAGCAATCTCATGGGCGAAATCGCTGCTCAGAAGAGACTCCAGGGCAACATAGGCCGCATCCTCTGAGTATTGAAGCAGCGTTAGAAGCGGTCCGTCGTCTTGCCAGCGAGGTGGAGGCCTGGCTTCCAGTTCCATCAGGAACGGTATGGCCTCAAAGTGAGCAGTTCGAAGAGCACCCTCCAGGAGTTGCGATAGGAATTCCTGACGCTGGTTCGAATCGCAACTCTTTAGAATCTCTAGAACCACCCTTTCATACAGCCTTTGCTCCTCCTGCACCGGAAATCGGATGTATTCAAAGGCATGCACATAGTTCGTGAGAAATGCCTTTACGGCACCTTTACCAGAACAATCTCCGGAGCCAAAATCAGCACCGGCCTCCAGAAGAAGTTGAACAGCCGGGAAATGCCGGGCCGTAAAGGCATATTCTAAAAGGCTTCGATTCTTGCTATCTCTCTGACCTGGATCAGCGCCCGCATCCAGAAGTTGCGCGAGGCCTGAAAGAATAGTAACCTCCAACCGAACCGCACCGGGCCACTCCCATAGACCTATTCTGGTTTTGCACTCCAGAATATACATGGCGGCAGTCTTTCCATCTCTTGATTTAGCATTGGGATCGGCATCGTGCTCCAGCGCCAATTCCACTCCCCTTAAATTGCAGGAATCAGCATCTCGCAACAGGATATCTGTGGCACTGGGCTCATTGGCCAGGGAAGGTTTTACGAATGACAAACCAATGGCCATCCAGGCCAGAGCAAGGGCTGCCGAACCCAGAACTCGATTCGCTTTGCGGGGAATGTTGATTTCCAAAGGCTCCCTCCGGCAATGTATTCTATTAGGCCGCCATTCTGGCATCGGACAGAAATGCCCTGAATTAAGGGGCAGACATAAAAAATCCGTCCTGTGGCTCCACCGAGGAAAGGCCTTGCTTATCCAGGGATTTGCCCCGTATAGTTTAGTGAATTGACGCCAGACGGGTCTGAGAAAAAAGGAATCATGAGAGAAATAATCAAGCTTGAGTCCACTGCTGGAACGGGATATTTCTATACTACGACCAAGAATAAGAAGCTCCATACTGAGAAACTGGAAGTGAATAAGTTCGATCCAAAAGTTCGCAAGTATGTGAAGTTCGTAGAGAAAAAGATCAGCAAATAATTCAAGCATTCCTCGAAGGAATGCTCTCCTCCAGCTGTGCAATGTCCGTGTAAGATCAACCTGGGCCTCACCGTGGGTCCGCGGCTGGCCAACAAGAACGGACTCCATCAAATCTACAGTCTCTTTTTGCCAATTCGGCTGGGCTCTCTGAAGCCCGGTGCTGGCGAAGCTGGTGCTCAGGCCCCCGGGGAGCGGACGCCTCAAGCCGCTCTCGGATCAACGAAAGCCAATTCTGATCCAACCGTGGATTACGTGGAATATCCCTCTGTGAAACCAGCTCCGGTCTTTCCCGGAGACTCTATCCAGTTTCAGACAGCGGACCATTTCAGTTTCAGCTCCGAAAACCTGATTGCAGGGCCGGACTCCATTCGGCAAGCCTTCGAGGATGTAAGCGAGCGAGGACCCAACCTGGATAGGAATTTGATGATGCGAGCAGTGACGCTTCTACAACAGCATCGGTCCGATTATTCAGACTCGGGATCCTTGCCCGAATTCAGCATCCAGATACAAAAACGCATCCCTCCAGGCACTGGTGTTGGCGCTGGTTCAGCCAATGCCGCTTTGATATTGTTGTACGGTGTAAGCCAGAACTGGATATCTATGAGCCATGCCAGAGCAATGGCCCCGGAACTGGGTGCCGATGTCACATTCTTTCTGGATAATACACCGGCCCTGGTGGAAGGGACCGGCGAACGCATCCAACCAAAGAAGGCCGGACCTCTGTACGGTGTTCTATGCTTTCCAGGACTGTTTGTATCCACTTCAGAGGCGTACAGTAGATTGAAAAGGCCTTTACAGCAAAGCGAGGATGCAAAACTTGGGTCTCTGCTAAGCGATTCAGACTGGCATGCTATTGCCGCTGGAGAGTGGGGTCGCCTGGCACACTGGACCAACGATTTTGAAGAACCGGTGTTTGCAATGCATCCGGATCTGGCTCAAATCAAGCAATCATTGGTTCAGACTGGTGCTGACTACTCCTCACTTTCGGGCAGTGGTTCAGCTCTGTATGGGCTTTATAGCAGTGGTCAGAGAGCAACTGAAGCTCTGGACAGCCTGAAAAGCCAATATCCAGAGCTGCCATTTGAAACGTTTGCACTCTGGGAATAAAACATATTGGGCCGTCGCCAAGCGGTAAGGCATCGGTTTTTGGTATCGACATACGGAGGTTCGAATCCTCCCGGCCCAGCATCTTCCCGCTCGATTGGTTAGCGCATGGCATCTACCTCCACAAATCGCATGGCTGTAATACTGGCCGCAGGAAAAGGTACCCGGATGAAATCCGAGCTGCCCAAGGTAGCTCTGTCCGTGGCCGGAAAGCCCATGATCCAGCACGTTCTGGAGAATCTGAAATCATTAAACCTAACGAAGATCGCTGTCGTTGTAGGCTATCGCCAGGAAGAAGTTAAGAGTCGCATCGATCTGAAGGAATATCCTCAGGTAGTATTTGCCGAGCAAACCGAGCAAAAAGGTACAGCCCATGCCCTTCTTGCTGCGAAGGAAGCCATTGGCGATGAATCCGGCACCCTCCTGGTGACCTCCGGCGATATGCCTTTGATTCAGCCAGAAACCTTTGAGCAATTATTCCAGGCTCAGGAATCCCAGGATGTGGCCGCATGTGTTCTTTCCTCTGTACAACCGGATCCCACTGGCTATGGCAGACTCGTTCGGGATGCAGATGGATTTCTGGAGCGCATTGTCGAGGAAAAGGATGCGGACGAGGAAACTCGTAAAATCAAAGAATCCAATGCTGGGACCTACATCTTTGAATCACCGGGCATTTTTGAAATCCTAACTCGCATAGATTCCAGCAACAAGCAGAATGAATACTATCTACCGGATGCTGTGCAGGTATATCGCGGCCAGAACAGAAAAATCGGCACATTGATCCTGAACGATACAGATCAGACTCTGGGAGCCAATACCGTGGACGAACTGGCCAGCCTGGAAGAGAAATATAATCGATTTCATACGGAGCAAAGAGCCGTAAGCGGATCCTGAGCCATGCTGGATTCAGCGGAAAGCCAGGCAGGAGATATGAGCTACGAACTACTAATATTTTCAGGAAGCGCCAACCAGGAACTGGCCGGGGAAATAGCCAAATACCTGGGCACTCGTCTGAGCGTAGCCACAATCAAGAAGTTCTCCGACGGAGAAATCTCCGTTAAGATCGAAGAGAACATCCGGGGACGCGATGTATTTATTGTTCAGCCTACTTCCGAACCAGCCAACGACCATTTGATGGAGCTCTTTCTGATGCTGGATGCCATTCGTCGGGCCAGCGCCAAGAGAATTACCGCTGTAATTCCCTACTACGGGTATGGCCGTCAGGATAGAAAAAGCGAACCACGAGTTCCCATTTCAGCAAGAGTGGCCGCCGACCTCATTGAGTCCATGGGACCCAATCGACTGCTCACCATGGACCTCCATGCAGATCAGATTCAGGGATTTTTCAAAGTACCGGTGGATCATCTGTATGCCGCTCCGGTATTCGTAAAGTATCTGAACGAAAAGAAGCTGCAAGATCCTGTGGTGGTTTCTCCAGACTCTGGTGGCGTAGAACGAGCCCGATTCCTGGCTCGCCAGATAGGAGCGGGCCTGGCCATCATCGATAAAAGACGGCCCCGTGCCAATGTTTCGGAAGTGATGCATGTAATTGGGGATGTCAAAGACCGAAATTGTATTCTATTTGATGATATGATCGATACAGGCGGAACGATTACCAAGGCCGCCTCAGCGTTGAAAGAAAGTGGAGCTGCTTCCGTTATGGCTGCGGCCACCCATGCTGTGCTCTCTGGACCTGCAGTGGATCGCCTGAAGGAAAGCTCCATAGATGAAGTAATATTTACGAACAGTATCCAGCTTCCAGAAGCCAGGAAGATCGAAAAGATCACTCAGCTTTCAGTGGCCGGTCTGGTAGGCGAAGCGATTCGCAGAATTCATAATGAGGAGTCTGTAAGTTCTCTTTTCCTCTAATAGGAAGGGCCCATACAGCGAAAATTGGCATCAGGAAATCATTCGAGGTAGAAAAATGGAAAGAAAAATTGCAGCAACCAAGCGCGATGGAAGAGGAAAGAACGTCGCTCGTCGTAGCCGCGTTGCGGGAAAAGTGCCCGCGAACCTGATTGGAAGCGGAAAAGCCGAGGCATTGGAATTGGATGCCAAAGATTTTGATCGCCTGATTCAATCCGGTCTTCGTCAAAGTTCCGAGATCCAACTGGATGTTGAAGGCGAAGGAACCATCAAGGTTCTGGCCAAAGAAATCCAGCGTCATCCGGTATCAGGCGAAGTATTACACGTAGATCTTTACCGAATCAACCCTTCTCAAAAGCTACGAGTCAATGTTCCCGTGGAAACCAAAGGCTTCGCTCGCGGAGTAAAAGCTGGTGGGGCACTGGAACACTACATTCGTCAGCTGCGAGTGCGAACTCCGCCGGGATCTCTAAAAGAGAAAATCGAAGTGGACATTACGAATCTGCAGGTAGGCGGACAAATCCACCTGAAAGATCTGGATATTCCGGGCGATTGGGACATCATGATGAAAGGCAATCCTATCATCTGCAAAATCGCACAATCCAGAATGACTGTAATGGCGGACAAGGAACCAGGTGAAGCTGAAGCAGCAGCTGAATCCTGATTCGAGGGTAGTCTATGAAGCTGATTATTGGCCTGGGAAATCCCGGGGAAAAGTACATCAATCGGAGGTCAAACATTGGCTTCAAGATCCTCGATGTAATCGCCAATAACAATAACATAGATATTCGCACCAAGAAAAAGAAATCCCTGATCGGGCGCGGTGAGTTTGAAGGCGAAGAAGTAGTGCTTCTGAAGCCCCAGACCTATGCCGAGCTCGCCGGGGAGGCGGCGCTGTACATTGCATCCTTCCTGCGAATCAAGCCCGAAGACATCATCGTCATCATGGACGATTTCGCTCTGGATCTGGGCAAGATCGTTGTTGAACAGGGCGGGATCAATCATGGCCATCCGGGCATCGACAATCTTGCCATCGCTCTAAAATCCCCCAATTTTATTCGCGTTCGAGTAGGCATTGTGGGCAAGAGCGCATCCAAGAAGAAGCGCGAGCAATATGTAAACCAGGAGTTCGATCCCCTGGAAAACGTTCAATTGATCAACATCATTAACGACGCAGAAGCAGCTATCCGGTCCATTACCCAGGGCGACATTGACGAAGTGGTGGAAAAATTCCGCCTTTAGAAATTGACGGTCCTCCCGGTGCTGTCTATACTGATCTAAGTCTACAGGCTTCCCTATGAACAAAAACTTTAAGTACTTCCTGTTCCTGTTTCTGGGAATTATCATCATTCTCTTCTTTTTTCAGGGCCAAAACGGGATCTTTCCGGGCCAGGAAACTCCGGAAAAAATCACCTATTCTCAATTCAAAAAGATGCTTACCCCGGATGGGCAGGAGCGGTACGGCCGCATCTACACCGGCGGTATCAAATATCAGAAAGATAATCCCAATCCTACCGACGATAGCTTCGTATTAAAGATTGGCCCCCGCAAGATTCAGGGACGTTACCTGAAGGATGGCGTGGAAATCACCAATGAAGACCCGGAGCGCATGAAGGAAAAGACCGTTCCCTTCGAAGTGGAATCGGTGCCGGGATTGCTGGACAATGGACTTCTCGAGCAACTGGATAAGAACAACATTAATTACAAGCTGGTGAATCCGGAGGAATCAAGCTTCCTGATTACCATTGCTCAAATGATTCCTTTCGTAATTATCATCGCATTGTTATGGATCTTCATGATGCGCCAGATTCAAAGCACAGGCAATCGTGCCATGTCCTTTGGAAAAAACAAAGCCAAGCTTCATGCCGAAGGTAAAACCCGGGTCACTTTTCTAGATGTTGCCGGTTGCGACGAAGCGAAAGAAGAGCTGGTTGAGGTTGTAGACTTCCTAAAAGATCCCAAGAAGTTTCAGACCATTGGAGCGAAAATTCCCAAAGGTGTACTTCTGGTAGGTCCTCCCGGTACCGGTAAAACCCTGATCGCTCGAGCTGTAGCCGGCGAAGCAGGAGTACCTTTTTACAGTATTTCCGGTTCCGATTTTGTGGAGATGTTCGTTGGTGTGGGTGCCAGCCGAGTGAGAGATCTTTTTGATCAGGCGAAGAAGAACGCTCCCTGTATTGTATTTATCGATGAGATTGATGCCGTAGGTAGACTTAGAGGCGCAGGCCTGGGCGGCGGTCACGATGAACGCGAACAGACATTGAACCAGATGCTGGTAGAGATGGATGGCTTCGAAGAAAATGAAGGTGTCATCGTAATGGCGGCCACCAACCGTGCAGACGTACTGGACCCTGCCCTTCTAAGACCAGGACGATTTGACCGCCAGGTTGTGGTAGATGCTCCAGATGTAAAAGGTCGAGAAGCGATTCTTCGCATTCATGCGAAAAAGATTCCCCTTACTTCCGATGTATCTCTATCCAAGATTGCCCGAGGAACCCCTGGATTCACGGGAGCTGACCTGGCCAACCTGATCAATGAGGCCGCTCTGCTGGCTGCTAGAAAAGGCAAGAAGCGAGTAACTCAGGATGAAATGGAAGAAGCCAAGGATAAGGTTCTTATGGGGCCGGAACGCCGTAGCTTCTTTATGACTCCTCAAGAAAAGGAAGCCACCGCCTATCACGAAGCGGGCCACGCCCTTCTGGGTACCCTCCTGCCATACGCCGATCCGGTGTATAAAGTTACCATTGTTCCTCGTGGACGTGCTCTGGGAGTTACAATGATGCTTCCTGAGAAAGACAAGCATTCCGAACCCAGCCGATACTGGCATGACCGTATTTGCGTTGCCATGGGCGGTTACCTGGCCGAGGAATTGATCTACGACGATACATCCACCGGCGCTTCGGACGACATTCGAGGTGCCACAAACATTGCCCGCCGCATGGTATGCGAATGGGGTATGTCTGAGAAACTGGGTACAATCAACTACTCCACCAACAATGATAGCGTATTCGTAGGACGGGATGTCTCTTCCGGCAAAAGCTTCAGCGATGAGACCGCTGCCACCATCGACTCCGAAATTCGCAGAATCGTGGACGATCAGCTTCAAAAAGGCCGAAAGCTTCTGAGCGAGCACAAGGACAAACTGGAGCGCATTGCAAAGGAACTGCTGGATAAGGAAACCGTAACCGGCGAAGAACTGAATACCATCGTTGGTGATCTGGCTTCGGAAAATCAGCGCAGACTGAGCCACCCAGATCATCATGAAGGCGGACAGGATCTTCCCGGCCTGGGTGGCGGGCACTCCCCGGCGCCGGCTACCTGATCAGCATTCGACTCCCGGAAATAGGTGCCAGTGAGAACCGGAGGCATCCATAGGCTCGGACATAGTTCCGGGCCTTTTTTGCGCGTCCTCCTTGTTGTTCCGGGCCTTTCGGTTTAAGCGCTCTCCTTGTTGTTTTGGGAATCCTACATACAAAGCGAATATCCGATGATTAATGCCTTCTGCAAACACCAATTTGCCATGCCATTGAATGCGCTTTTTCCTTGCTCTAAAAGCTAGAAAGATCGAAAATAAAGTCAGTGGCCGATCCGGAAGAAAAATCTCGGGAGCAGACAGATGAAGATCTGGAAAAGGTTCTCAGTCAGCCCTTCCAGATGGATACACTGGCCCGGGCGGAAGAGGCAGCCTTTCTTTCTAGCGCCACTCGCACCGTCGAAAGGCCTCCCGAACCCAAAACCGATGAGGATGTGCAGCTCTTTCTCCGTCCGGTGGAGATGGTTCTACGACCACACATCTCCACTGCTAACCTGATCCTGGAACGACTCTTTGCTCCTGGTCTGGAAGACGGAACCCGGGCTGTTGTAGAGCAGTATAGCGAAGACCTGAAAAAAGATATCGATGCGCTTAGGAAGGCCTACCGGGTTTACGTGGAAACAGCTGCCGATGAGACTCTAACCAGGGAGGCCACCCGTCAGGTTCGAAAATATTTCCAGGAAGAAACCGGCCCTAACGAAATCAACTTCGTGAAGCTGAAACGCTTCTATGAGAAGATTAAAACGTTCAATGAAAAATCCAGAGAGATCTGGCGAAACATTAACAAGCTTGTAGATACCTTCTCTGTGATTCATGAAACGCGGCGATTGGTACGTGGCCTGGAAACCGACTATCTGGAACCAGTGCAAAAGCTCATCCGAAGCACAGAGAGTTTTCTTGGGGCCCTCTATCGATATATTCAGGTCAATCGCGAGCAACGAGATTCGGTGACCGGCGGATATCGCATCGACCTGAGCTATGACGGAAGTGTAGATTATACCCTGGATGCTCTGGCACGCCCGGAAGGCGAGAAAGAGGAAGAAAAGCCAGAGACCGATGCGGAAGCTCAACCGGAAGATGGAGGTCCGCCAGAAGTATCCATCGCTCGCAGTATTATTCTGGAAACCCGTGAAAGGCGAATCCATCGAGCCAGCCTTTATGCGGTGCCAATCCTGGGTAGTCGGGACTGGAATCGATCCAGAGATTACAGCATGGAGATTTCCGTGCAGGACTACCGAAATGGCCTTGAGGAGTTCAAAGATGCCTTTCTGGTTGTTCTTCGGCCAGAGGATCAGCCTTCCAGCCTTACAGCATCTGGAGCCATGGTAAAAAAGGGGTCTGGAGCATCGCATCTGGAAGCCTACATCGATCTCATCGAACGAATTCTGAATGAAGATACCAGAGCTTTGATAACCGCGGACTTCCCCGGTCTATTGCATCCCGATGTTTTCCTCTACCATTGCGGTCCCAATGTGATCTTTCGCATTCTAATTGCGACATTGCGCCAGAGAAATATTGGAGACGTTTTTAGAATCGATGAACAGAGCCAGATTCGCCGCGAGTATCCAGAGACATTGATTCGCAAGATCCTCATCGAATGGTGGACTGAAAGGTTTCGCGACATAAATGGCGAGCAGGTAGATTCCTATCTCACATATTCGCGAACACTGGAGATGATTCGAAAGGAGTTTCGCGCTCTTTTCGGACGAGGAGTAGAATTGCGCAAAAGAGAACAACCTGGCGGAAGCTATCTTCAGCAGGATGAATGGATTCGTAAGAATCGAAATCGCATTTTTGGTCTACGAAAATACGAGGTTTTTCGCCGATTCCTCAGTGGTACGATGTTCGAGTTCTGACCGGGTGTCAGAGTTTTATATTTCTTGGCAGAAAGTCCGGCCAGCCAAAAGTTGACTTTTGAGTCAATACAACCTGACACAGCCCTGATGGCTACGTCAGCAAAGAGGCGGCATATGAAAGGACTACCCAGTCAACTACCATACACAGATGATCATAATACTTTCCGGGACATGGTCCGGGATTTCGTAAACGAAAAGGTTGCTCCCAACCACGAACAATGGGAGAAAGACAAGATTGTTCCCCGGGAAATCTGGGCCGAAGCTGGACAGCTTGGAATGATCTGTCCCAATTTTCCTGCGGAATACGGGGCGGCGGAAGCAGACTTCCTTTATAACGTGATTGTTATCGAAGAACTGGCCCGTGTGGGCGCCAGCGGCTTCTTCGTGAGCCTGCATGCAGACGTAATCGCTCCTTATATTCTGCACCATGCAAACGAAGAACAAAAGAAGCGATGGCTACCGGGCGTGGTGGACGGAACAAAAATCCTGGCCGTAGCCATGACAGAACCGAACGCAGGAAGCGACCTGGCGGGAATCCAGACCACTGCCGTGGATAAGGGCGACCACTATCTGGTGAATGGTTCCAAGACCTTTATCTCCAATGGATATCTTTCTGATCTGGTAATCACAGTTGTGAAAACCAATGCCTCCCGCGGGCAGAACGGGGTTTCTCTGCTGGGCATCGAACGCGGCATGGAAGGCTTCGAAAGAGGCCGCAAACTGGAGAAAATCGGGCTCCATGCACAGGATACCTCCGAACTATTCTTTAACGATGTCAAAGTTCCCAAAGAGAACCTCATCGGCAAAGAAGGGTATGGATTTAGATACCTGATGAGCGAACTGGCCACCGAGCGATTGGTGCTGGCCATAAGCAACATGCGATCTGCCGAGGCTACTCTGGAAATGACTGTAGACTATGTTAAAACCAGAAAGGCTTTTGGTAAACCCATCAGCAAATTTCAGAATACTCAGTTCAAACTGGCTGACATGTACACCGAGCAGTTGGCTGCTCGCGCCATGCTGGACCAGGTGATCATTCAGTTCATGAAAGGCGAAAAGGTAACCGTCCAGGCATCCCAGGCGAAGCTACTGTGTTCAGAGTTACTGAAGCGCCATGTAGATGAATGTCTGCAGTTCTTCGGAGGCTACGGCTATATGACCGAGTATCCTATCGCACGAGCGTTTCTGGATGCCAGAGTGCAATCGATCTATGCAGGAACGTCCGAGATCATGCGCGAAATCATCGCGGGCAAAGGCCTGGGACTTTGAGTCTCACAGAATTCCTGGTCTGAATCGAAGGCAGCCTTTTGGGGCTGCCTTTCTTTTTTTCTGCTAGAACTTCTTTCGCGGATTGTTAAACCGTGGCACCTCATGCTCTATCCTCCGGACAACGCCTGCCAGCGAGCGCTCCAATTAGCCCGCGAAGCCTATGAACACGGCGAGACGCCGGTTGGTGCTGTCCTGTGCGATGAACACGGCACCATTTTATCGGAGGGCCGTAATCAGATTTTAGAGCAGGCCGACCCCTCCGCTCATGCAGAACTCCTGGCGATCCGTGATGCCTGCAAAAGACTGAGCTCCGAGCGACTACCACGAACCGTTCTCATCACGACGCTGGAACCCTGCCTGATGTGCAGTGGCCTCATCATTCATGCCCGAATTCCAGAGGTAGCATTCATGACCCGCTCCACATCCTGGCCAGGACTCCGAAGCCTTCTGGACAATTTGTCTTCGGAAATCAATCATCGACCCTCCTGGCGCTTGCTCGAAGACTACGAGAACAGCGCATCTGAGTTGCTTACTCAGTTCTTCGAAGAACGTCGAGGATAGCCAGCCTGTTGCACTGCTTTCCTTTGGAACCGGGGACCTACTAGACTATTTCCCCGAGACCTGGACCGGCTCCACTGCTGCCACCGCGGATACCGACAGCCAAATAATCTGCACCCTGGAGAGCTGAACCGTCCGGATCGTCAGTACCTCAACTCAACGGTCAGCCTTTTCTCTTGACTGCCTTCCCTTTAATCCGAGCATGGACAGGTTCTCTAAATCTCAGGGCTTCCTGCCCGGTTTAGTGGAAGGAGAGGTGTCCGAGCGGTTTAAGGTGCTTGCTTGGAAAGCAAGTGTGGGTTCACGCCCACCGGGGGTTCGAATCCCCCCCTCTCCGAATCTCCCAAATTTCCGCACAACAATACGCTCCTCGGAGCAGCGGGGGGTGAGAACCGGCAACTACAGGGCGCCAGTAGCCTAAAAAGATTGCGCAGCAATCTGCACCAATTCTTGGGGTTCGTTCGCGGAGCCGTAGGCGGAGCGCGCGAGCTGACGAAGTCAGCGATGCATCGCCCCCCCTCTCCGCAATTCTTCGCTCCCTACTCGAAAGCGTCCTCCAACCGAGAACTCCAGCAATTAACGGAACAATCCGGGTTGCCAGTATCTACCCGCCCACTGCCATTCGCAGCAGGCTAACGTAGGGACTGTGGACATACTTCGCATTTTCAGGCATCTCAGATACCGCCGATTCAAAGTTATCCAGGGCATCTTCCAGAAGCGCATCATGCAATGGACGAATTAATATCGGCCAGAGTAAGGAGGCCGGCCATCCAAGCTTCGCATCGATGACATGCCTGACGATAAATTCATCGCTGCCTTCAGCCAGCAATTCGAAGTAATGAACGCCTACAAGGCCTCGAGAAAGACGATCCTGCTCGAATTCGAAAACTATTCTTTTGCCGGGAACGTGCTCTTTCACTCGATATCGAATAGGCCCATGTCCTCCCCGTCCTAACTTTTCTTTGGAAGGCTTCAATCGCATTGGGGGCCAGTTTCGCGGCCAGATACGATCGTTTCGGGTCCCAAGACTCTCGAGAATGCTTTCAACCATTTCCTTGCTGCCCTTGATTTTCCGCTCATGCACGTTTTTCACTTTCATCGTTTCGCCCCTTTGATCTTTAGTTCTTTAGCTCTTTGTAAAATCCAGAAATCGCAGTGCGAATTACACTGTTTACGCGGTCCGGGGGTAACTCGCCCCGCTTCAGATAAGGTGTTACAGCTGCCAGGGGCATATCTGCCAAAAGAAACTGAAAGAGTTCAATGCGTTCCGGACTAGCCTTACTTTCATACCTACGGGCAAAGCTCAATATGGTCCGCCTGAGGTTGCTCTGCAATCGTCCCAGGCGCTTTTGGAGGGGAGCCGGCAATTCCTGCTGCTTCAGCGTGGCCGCGCTTGATCTGAGAAGGACTCGAGCCGCTGTTAGGTTCTTCCGGGACCAATCCGGTGTAACCAGCGCCCCCGCAAGAACGGCCTCCGCTGGAGGCGCTTCAGAAAGGGCCAGGGCGAACTCGGATTGAAACGATTCTGCGGCCTCCATCCAGGCCATTGCCGCCAATTCCTCCACAGAAGCAAATCGGTGGTAAAGGGAGCCTGTGGTTGCTCCCGCCTGCCGGGCGATCTTGAGCACGTTCAAGCCTTCCAGACCGTCGGTTGCGATCACCTCCTGCGCCGCAGAAATGAAGTGAGTATCTTCGAATTTCGGATTCCTACCCATGGGCTGTGCCTATCCTTCCGGAAATCCCGGCCGACATATTATAATTCCTATTCTAGAATATATTTTATACAAAGGGCCTTCGAAGGGCAATACATTTTCCGGAAATCTTTACAAACAGAGAGCCAGGAATTTATGAAATGGGACGGTGGTAGGCCAGAGATCGGGGTATGGTTTCCGGCTTTGAACCGGAACCCTGGACTAATTTCCAGCACGGACGAGCCCAATGAAACGCCGGATTAATTCTGACCACTGGAATGGCCGCTATGGCAGCGGCTCACATTCAAAAGCGATCACCGGGTCTCGCTTACCCTTTACTGTGAGCGTGCGTCTCGTAAACTTTAAATCATCAAGAGCCGAGGGAGGAAAGTTAACAGAGATGAGCATTTTACCCGGAGTGCATTGAGACTCAAGGCGCTGGGCTAGATTAACGGCATCACCAATGAAAGTATACTCCCTTCGGTCCTTACCTCCAACATTGGCTCGAATGGCGCGCCCGGAATTGATGCCGATGCGAACGTTAAACGGATTTCCTTGCTCTGGTCAGGCCGTTGAGGGGCTGGCCTGATGAATCACCGGCGGCCCGATTGCCCGGACCCACGGCGGCATTCCGAGATTGGCGCAACCCTTCCCTGCTCCCCGAAGTTTCCATTTCCGAGTGAATTGCGGCCGCTCGTTCCAGCCCATTTCTCAGATTCTTCAGATCCTTTGAGGGTGGAGAACCGAAATGTCGTGAATAGTCTCGACTGAATTGCGAAGGGCTTTCATATCCCACTGCGTAAGCCACTGAAGTCACATCCTCCGTTTCCGTTGCGAGCAGCTTTCTGGCTTCCTGCAACCTGAGTTGCTTTTGAAACTGGATAGGGCTCAATGCAGTGAACTTCTTAAAATTCTCGTAGTATGCGGATGGGCTCATGTCAGCCATTCGCGCCAGTTCTTCTACTTTCAGTGGTTGAGCAAAATCAGTGCGTATCTTCTGAATGCTTCTGGAAATGCGATTCACACCGCTTCCTTTGATTCCCAGATCGTAGAGATTTCGCGAAAAAGGAGACTGCATCAAATAATAGGTAATCTCCTTCATGATAAGCGGACCCAGGATGGTCAGCCCTGTCGGTTGATGAAGCAATCGCATAAGTCTTAAGAATGCATCCACCATCAATTCGCTTACATCATCCAGAAATACTCCGGGGCCCATAGACTCCAAAGTCCGTCTTCGAAAATCTGTGGCACTGGCCAATTCGTATATTGTTCCGGAGTCCAGAGTCAGGATCAGTGCAAGGTAGGGCTTCGCCGATGATGCTTTGATTACCTGGCCCACCACAGGGAGGTTCGCCGAGGATGCGAAAAACTTCCCGGCCTCGCATCGGTACACGGTTTTTCCTACAGTAGCAGTCTTTTCCCCCTGAACGATAAAACAGACCGAGGGCTCATACACAGAGTGCAATGGGCCGGCAAGCAGATCGCTTCGAATCACTTTCAGCTTGTCCAATGGAGTTTGGACCAGGGTTCCGGCCCTGGAGTAATCCAGGGCCAGAGAAATCAGTTCCTCCGGGATTCGTTTCGTATTGGACATTCTTAATCCCCCCGGGATCTCCTAGAAGACGCCGGCTCTTGCTACAGTAAACCCATCGTTGAACTGTGCGAAGAATTCCTGATATTTTTGAGACCCAATTTCTGCTGCAAATCGCAATGGCTGTACTCGCTCTACCAGCAGTTCTTTCGCCTCCGGATTCTCTTGCAGTTGGCTCATCACTTCGGCAATAAACTCATCCAACGGCATGGCCATCGGGTCGCTGGCCTGAGACTCCCCGGTTAATTCGGTCTGCACATAAGGAGGAGCGAGCTCCGTTACTTGCACCGAGGTTTCCTTCAACTGGTATCGTAGGCTCTCAGTGTAGGAATGTAAACCTGCTTTTGAGGCACAGTAGGTGGGATACATGGCCAGCGGAACGAATGCCAGACCCGATGTTACGGTAACGATGAAAGCATCCGGTTTCTGGACCAGATGCGGAATCAGACTATTGTTCAATAGAATGGGCCCTTGTAGGTTTATCGCCAGCGTTTCTATCTGGATTTCTGGGTTCGGACCTGAAACCAGGCTTTCTGATTTCATAATCCCTGCACTATGGATCACTCCGTTTAACTCTGGATGATCGGCCAGAATTTCCCCGGCCGTCCTCTGTATGCTTTCCTGGTCAGACATGTCCATTTTATAGGCTGCGAAACCTTGTTCAGCGGCTTGCTGTAGTCTGGCTTCCGAGCGATTGGCTACAATCACTGTATTTCCCAGGGATCGAAACTCCTTCGCCAGCGCCAGACCGATGCCAGATCCTCCGCCCGTGATCAGCACAGTATTTCCCTTTATTTGCATATTGTCCTCCGGTTGATAGGACATGCAAGGCATAGAAGGCCACTTTCGACCAATGGGATACTCCAGTATTCTTGCCTGATTCTCCAGAATCGGGAATTTCTCCTGCCTGGCCGATGATTTGCCTGGAAGGTCTACTCACTTCTACACGGTAAAGCGCTGAAGCATTGAAACTCAATGGATTAATGCAACCTGGTGGATATCTGGGCTGGTTCCATTCGCTTTCTGGCCAGGCAGATCCAGGCCCTCGCGGATGAGGGTATATCGGGTTCAAACTCAGAAGTGCGAAGTTCCACAATCTCCAGGTGGTCTTCCAGTGCACCCACGATATCCCGGGCATTGCGTCGCGGCGGACCGTGGCCACGGGGAGGCCCTTCGGTGCTTCCAATCAAACTCAGCCAGAGTCCCCCTGGAACCAGCGATTCCGCCACTCGGTTAACAAAGGAATTTCGTTCATCGGCGGAGTCAAAAATATGAAAGGTTCCCCGGTCAAAAATGAAGTCGAATTTGGATCCAAGATCCTCGGCCAGAAAATCCATGCACCTGAAGTCAAGATTCGATCTACCATCCGCCTTGCTCCGAGCCATTTCAATTGCTGTAGGTGCTATGTCGATTCCCAGGACCCTGAATCCCCCATTGCTTAACCAGATTGCATTCGTTCCTGTTCCGCATCCAATTTCTAGAGTTGCGCCTGCTCGTATTCGTCCATTGTTCACCAGGGAAACCAGGTGATGATCAGGAACTCCAGTATCCCAGGGTAACTCACCGGTTTTGTAGTCTTCTTCCCATGTTCTCATTTTATCCCCCAGAGGAAGTTAAACATAGCGGGCTCTGGGTGGCAACCTGAATGATAAGCAGCGGCCTCCCGGATTAGAATTCAACCCGAGGAGCGCCGAAACGAAACGGAGAAAATGCGCCGGATCCTCAGGGGGGTCCTCCTTTTCAAGGTGTTCTCCGCGAGGTTTTCACGATGTGAATGGGAAAGACAGTGCTCCTACCCTCTGAGATCTACAATAACGGCCAGGCTATTCCCTGACCTGAAGTTCCAACTTGAAGGAAGCAGACGCCCATGCCTACAGATTGCTTTTGAAACTAATCGCTGGCATCAACTTCTTCTCAGCTAATCGGCTGGCGTACAATGATTCGACGCTTTTCTGGACTGGTGCGAGCAGGATCATTCAAATAGATTTCGTGATACGGCCCTGATGGAGACAATTCGTTTTCGGGCAAAAAATGAGAATAAAGTTCATCGCACAAAGTCGAGACTCCAGCATAGTCCCCAACGTGCATTCTCTGAACACTTCGGCCTTCCTGTAAAACCGTGATCTCGGGTCGAGGCTCCAGAACAGATTCCCATTTCGCTTCCAGTTCCGTCAGCGCTTCTTCAAACCGCTGGTCAGACACCCAATCGACCAGGACCACCATTACCTTCCATTTCCATTTTTCCCTACGGCCCTGTGCGAAATCTGCACGATCGTCTGCCCAGAACAGGCATTCCATGGGAGGCTCAACGAAGTTCTTTCCCATCCTTTTCCGTATATCCGGCTTAACCAGATGCGCAATAGCAAAAAGCCATTTGGCAGCCTCCAGAATCCTGGATTGTTCCGGCGCCTCGTGACCACTAATAGCCATATAACGTATTTCAGGAATATTGACGAATGCGAATCCATCGGATGGAGGCTTATATAACTCATTCAGTCTGTTGTGAAATTCTTCTACATTCATCCCTTTCCTCCATCTTTCTCAGCCCGATCCCATTCTTCAGACGGTTTACTTACCCTCAATTCCATGGTTTCGTTTCCATATACTCAGCCGTACGCTTCACCCATTCGTATTCCGACTCAATCTGACTTAATGCAAAATCGTACATCGCATTTTCGTAATCGGGCAATGGCTGCTGGTCCAATTGAAGCCCCGACAGGCGGTCTTCCTCGCTTCGCAGGGCTTCCAGGCGATCTTGCAGAGCGGCAAGCGCCTCTTCCCTGGACAGGAAGGGCCATTGAAGCAATCCCCGTGTCAAAGATGAGTAATGCGCCGAAATCTCTCTCAGGGATCGCAAAGCTTGATTCTTAAGAATGCGCATCCCTTTCTTCGAGACAGTGAACACCTTTCGAGGCTTCGTGTTCGGCTCCGATTCCTGGTCGGAGATTTGCGAATCAGCTCCAGGGATCTGTGCCTTGGTCCTATTAGAAGCTCTACTCGTATACGCTCTGATCAGCCCTCGCTTCTGAAGCTTTCCGAGGAGGAAGTAAATCGAAGAGAAGCCGATGGCAGTCCATTCACGCATGGCCCGATGAACAATTACCTGTTCCAATTCGTAGCCGTGACGGGGCATTTCTGCTACCAATCCCAGAAGCATGAGCTCTGTATCACTGATCTCCATAGCACTATTCTACCGCTAGAATATTATAGTACTAGAATATCCTGGCCAGAGCCTATGCTTTTTTTCACCTGAACCGACAACCAGCGGAGCTACCTGAATTGCCCCTCGTTACCGCTTGAAAAGCCCTACTCCTGAGGTCGATTCACTGCTTTCATACAGGTTAAATAGGCAAGCGCCTCTATACTGATCAATAGGGTTGACAGATAAGTATATCGAACAGTCAGTATGTCTATTGTGCGATTTCTACTGACTATTGCGCTTTTCTCAAGCCTTTGCCTTTCCTGCTGGGCGCACCCCGCCTTCCAGACAAATTCCTCTGAGAATGATGATTCTGGACTGATGATGGCCCTCCTGCAGGCAAATCCCGGGCTCCTGGAGAACCCTGGACCGTTTCTAATTTTTCGGACGGCTACAAACTACCCTGCCAATATGCAGGGTGGGGGAGCCGGTGTCGACGAAGCAGATGCGATCTGCCAGGCAGAGGCAGTGGCCGCGGCTTACTCAGGAGTTTTCAAGGCCCTCCTGGGAACTCAAACCACGGACGCCAACCCGCGATTTGCCTGTATCAATGCGGACTGTACCCCTTCGGACCCCTCTGACCATACGAACTGGGTTCTGGGAGCCAACAGGACTTATTTACGTGCCGATGACATGGCTCTCATAGGCACCACAACTTCCCACCGCATTTTCTCGTTCCCCCTTACCAACCCGTTCACTTCCCTTCCACCATCTCGTTGGCACTGGGGCGGCATTCATGGGTCCTGGCAGACTCTAGGTCCGGCTCCTGGTGTGGGTGGGGTGCAGTCTGATGCAAACGGATGGACAGCGATGAGCAATGGCTGGATTGGCTATTCCCACGCTACCACGACGCAGGCATTGTATACCGGGACATCGGCCGGCTGGAACAATTCAAACATGCATCTGATATGCGTTCAGCAATAGCCACATTCGCATCCAGTGCTCATTCCGAACAATCTGCCTTACCTTTCCTTCGAAAAAAGGCATCTCAGTATCAATTGACATCAGACAGCCCTATCCGGTCCTGAATATATGTCTGTTAACCTGGTGTTTCGAGCCGCTACCCCGAACGATGCAAAGGTCATCGCACCGCTGGTCTATAGCTCCGGGCCCGCCGCCTTCGATTATATATTTTCGCACAAAACAAAATTAAATGCCATAGATTTTCTATCCCGGACTCTTCAAAAACCCGGGGGTGAGTTCGGTTATAAGAACCACAGAGTAGCTGAAATCAATGGCACTCCTGTGGGAGTGGCCACCTCCTTTTCAGGGAGCGAGAGTCTTTCCTTCATGCTGGTAGCCATCCGGCAGATCCTGCGGTACTATGGGCCCTTTCGTGCGCCTGGCATTATGCGAAGAGGACTGCAGATAGAATCTATAATCGTGCCACCAGAGAAGGATGAATACTGTATTGCCCATGTGGGGGTTCACCATGACCACCGTCGCAAGGGTAATGGCCGAAAGATAATGCAGTACATGGTATCGGAAGGCAAGAAGGCCGGATTCTCAACGTTAGTGCTGGATGTTTCAGCGGAAAACCCCGCGGCACTTTCCCTGTATGAGTCCCTGGGATTCAAAGCCATTCGCCAGAACAAATCTACTCTGAGTAACTCCACGGCCACGGTGCCGGATCATTTTCGCATGATCCATGAATAAAAAAGGAGTCTTGCATTAGTTTTCTTGACCCATCCAAAAACTTCCTGTCGAATTCCATCCAACATTGACTGGAAATTATCCTGGCACTTACTTCTGACGCATTGTCACTGAGCACACTTCACCCGGGACATTCCTCCTGCTTTGTATTTTTAACTATTAATCCTCCCTATTTTTATTGATCGAGAATCACTGAAAATTGCCATGGGTCTCCATCCTAAAGACCTTCAATTGCGAGATAGATCATGCCTTCCAAAAACCTGAGCCCTGATACACTGGAAAAAGCTTGGAACGTTACCTTGCCGGAGCGTCTTCATGAATTTTTCTCTTCCGGTGACTGGAAGAATTACGAGGGAATGGCGGCCACCAACCTGTACGGCTTTTCCAGTGATGTGCGAGCAGAGCTCACTTTTAAAGACCGCGAGGAACTGCCAGATAAATTCGAATACAGCGAAGACTTTCAGGCTCGCAAAGGACTCTGGCCGCTTTGCGACATTCTTAATCTCGGTGGCACGTTTTTCATGGCGGTGGATCTGAAGTCCAGGAAGCTGCCCGTCTATTTCTTTGACTACGAAAGCGGATTCCAGAAGCACTCCGACGCACTGGATTCCTTCCTTGCAAGTCTGCTCAAGCCAGATGAGAAAACTCCGGCGGAAAAGCATCAGGATCTGCATACCAGCGCTCGGGCCCTGTATGATGCAGAGGATTATGAATCCTGCGCGCAGACCATAGAAGCCGGTCTGAATGAGCTGGGCGAAGTCAATTTCGATGTATTCGATCAGTTCAAATCGATTCCCGGAGCGCTTAGAAACCTGCTGGCCCTGTGTTATAAGAATACCGGGAACTTCGACAGGGCAATTGAAATATTCGAAGCGGCCGTGGCCGAGGGGGAGAAGTCCGCAGCTCTGAACCTGATGAGCATTTTCCTGGACCAGAAGGAATATCAGAAGCTAGTCGATTATGCCAATGAAGTCAGCGCTTCGATGTTCATGCTCTGGGATGATTACTCCGCATACTATTCCTTTCTGTATCGCGCCATCGCCTACGCCCAATTGAATAATCGAAAGGATGCAACGAAGTATTTTGGGTTTATCGCCACTCGGTTTCAGGATAACGCCGAACGACTGGAGCAGACCGTCCAGCGTATCAAAGAAGAAAAGGAAAAGGGAAATCCAGGCGGAATCTTTGATTCCGTACTGTCATGGATGGATCGCACTCCAGAGCCACTGGCTGCACAGGAGAAAAAAGACCTTCTGGGCTGGTGGAAATCGCTGTCCATCAAGGAACTAAAATCCCAGCTCGCGGAGCTCATGGACAAGAAGCCCTCCAGGGTAAATGCGCAGGACATTCAGAAACTGCTTCGCCGAACCGAACTGAAGCTGGATCATTCTGATCTTGAATATCTGGATGACCTGAGACTATTTCGCAGGCTGCGAAGCCTATCATTAGAAGGCTGTAACCTTTCCAGCCTTGAAGGCCTGAACTGGCCAGCCCTGAAGAAATTGAGCCTGAAAGGCAACCCTCTAAAGGAGATTTCTCAGCTATCCTCTCTCTCGCGACTGGAGGACCTGGACATTGCGAAGACCGAGGTAACAGATTTGAACCCCCTTTCCAGCCTAAAGAATCTACGGGAATTGCGTGCCAACGACAACCAGATCGAATCGCTGGAACCCCTTACAGAATTGCCAGAGCTGAAAGAGATTAACATCTATGACAATCAGATTCGGGATTTAAACGTCTTAAAGAACAATACACTTTTAAAAGAGATCTCCTGTTTTTCCAATCCATTGGAAGCTGTAGGCCTTAAATCGGCACTGGAGTTGCGAAATCTTCCGTTGCTACAGGAACTGGAACCCCACTGGGATAAAGAACCAAAAGGAAAAGATCTGGAACTGTGGCTATCAGCCCGGCCATGGGAAAAGCCAATGAACGAAGAAGAGTTGCAGGACTGGACCACCTGGTGGAAGGCTCTTCCGGATGCATGGAAAGAAGCTCTGGAAAGTGAAGTGGATGACATAGAAGATGGAGTTCCCACAGAAGAAGGCTTTTTTGACTTGCGAAAAGAGAATCATCTTTCCCTTTCCGACAATGACCTGGAAACACTGGAGCCTTTAACCAGACTGGTCCGTGCAGACTGGGTTTCGGTTCGCAAAAACGGGATCAAAGAATTGCCTGACCTATCTTCGCTGGGCGCACTGCGGACGTTGAACCTGGAGGAAAATCAGATTCAGGACCTTTCTCCTCTGCAAAACATCCCTCTTCTGGCAAAGGTGGACCTTTCTAAAAATGGTCTCAAAGGGGAACTCAGTCTGCCAGAGATTCCCACACTGCGAACTCTGGATCTCAGCCACAATGAATTAACTGGAATTCAATGCCTATCCGCCCTCAAAGGGCTTCGTCGGTTGGAGCTAATCGAGAATTCCATCGAAGATTTGAGCCCACTGAAGAACCTTACCGAGTTAAGAGAGCTCTTCATTCAGCAGAACGAAATTCGAAATATTGAAGCTCTGTCCGGTTGTAGCAGTCTGGAAGAACTTGTGATATTCGGAAACCCTTCTATTACCGGGCTTCTGGCTTTGAAGGATCTACCGTATCTTTGCAGAATACGCGCCCATGGAGCTCTCATGAATGATGAGATAACTGAATTTCGAAAGCTCCGCCCGGATGTGGACATTCTTTAGAGAATGCCATCCATCAGAAGGGAAAACCCAGGTTAGAGGTGCGAATTGCGCCGAAAAACGAGGCCTGGCATCACTGTAAGGCAAGACCTGCAATCCTGGACGCGCAATACCGTGAGAATGCGTTCCACCAGAAATCCGGCGCTTCTCTGAGCCCCTGTAATCATCCGAGAAACATAGCTTCACTTAATCATGGCTAGTATCAAAACCGGGGATTGGAAGCATTGCCTTTTTTTAAACCAAAGGGCTCGCACATTTGTAGCCATGGATCGCCATATCAGCCCTTGCCGGCATCAGGATTGTCCGTACGCTCTATCTCTATTCTGCGACGCCGGAGATGACACCGGAATTGGCTAGAATTTTCTGAATAATCTCAGAATTCGCACCTTTGTTCTTCGCATGTCCGGCGTATTGTAGGGCCTTTTCCGGTTTGTTCAGTTTATAATAGCATTCTGCGATGTTCGCAATATACATCGCCTCTTCGGGGACCTCGGCTGCAGCCTTTTCGAAGAATGGAATGGCTCTCGCAGGGTCCTTGAGTTCGTCATAAGCACAACCGGTCATGTTATAGAGTCGAGCAAGTCCAGCCCGATCCCCTGTGGCCTTTTTGTAGAAATCCTCGGCCTGCACCAGATAGGCCTGGATTCCTTCCTCCAACCAGATAAGCCTCCCTTTCAGAAAATAAGCCTGTCCCATGGAGGGATCCATGGCCAGTATTGCGTCGCACTTTCTGTGTGCTTCTGAAAAGTTCTTCTCTTTCACGTCATTCCAGGCGGATTGAAGGATGGATAGCAGACCTTTATGTTTCAAGGAGCGGAAGTTTTCATTTTCAGGAAGTCGATGTTTCTGCGCATCCAGCGCGGCAAATAGAGAGGACGATGCTTCGGCGATGGATGGATCCTCGGAAATTTGAGTCAGGACGTAATCGAGAAATCGCAGCGAAAGTGTGAGATCTCCATTGAAAGTCTCTTCTTCCCGTTCCAGATTATTTTCCAGCGCCTGTAGCACGCTTTTCTGGTAGCCATTGCGGTCTCCTGTTACCTCTTCCCCGTAATCGAGAAGCGTAGACCAGAGCCCCACCCAGGATCGACGAAAAGGTTCCGGTTTCCATTCTTCACTGAAAAGAGGAATGCTCTCTCCTTTCTGAATTCGTAAGAGGCGGTTATGCATTTCCTGAACCCGGAGTCTTCGCTCGAGACGAACGGAGAATGCATCCGGGCTTTCCGGCTCATCATCAGAATCTTTACCAAAGCCAAAGGATGAGCCTTCCAGATATTCCTTGGCACGAAGATTCTTCTCCGCTACTAGCTCCAGTGCAGGCGGCTCCCCCAGGGTGGTTAACATTTGCCAGAAAGGAACCAGGCTATCTATGTCAGCTCTGGTCTCCGAGATTTCTTTTAAACGGTTTCGCAACAAATCCCTGTGGGGCGCCAGAAGGGATACAGGTAGCATCGAAAGGTCCGGTCCCTCGAAGCCAGCGGCACCATCCTCTCCGCGAAAGGAGTAATAGTTAAAATAGGGATTCTCCAGCACTTCCTTTACAGCTTCTTTTAGATCTTCGTTCTCCCACTCCTCCAGGCGAAATGCCAGAATAGCGGCCATTTCGCCACCAATCTTCTGCAACACTGATTTCAGAATGGACCGATTGAGATCTGAGCTGGCGATCTCCCAGAGATGTCGGAGCAGTATGTATAAATAATCTGCGGAGATGCCCTCCTTTTTCACATTTTTAAGTAATTCCAGATCCAGGTCTCTCAACTCAGATGCGGAAAGGTTCCCCAGGTGACCGGCAACCCCGGCCATGAAAATGTTATGTACCAGTCCAGCATCTGGAATGCGAGCAATGGCTCGGACAGCGGTAAGAGGAATATCGGTTTCGCTCTCATCTTCTGATGAATCCTCCAGCGAAATATCCAGCAACTCCTGAAGAACCGTCTCATCGCCTGCGGCCGCTTCTCGTAGCGATTTCCAGAGATTTGCATTCTTCGTGAGTAAAATCTCCCGAGTGCTTGTGGGTAATCCTACTTCTACGGCTCCAGTTCGAGCTGGAATCCAGGGCCGATCTTCTACCTTCCATTCCAGATAATAAGGTTCTGTAAGCTGCACCTGCCCGTCCAGACGATGGGAGATGCTTACAAAAACCTGACCCGAGGCCATTTCCTGGAGCTCGGGAAGCGATCTGCAAAACTGGGCCAGAGTCTCATCGTCCACGCGGACAATCGCTCCTTCCACAAAGTCGGGATTGTCTCTGGAATAGAAGAGATGCTTCTCTATCAATGGAGTCATTGAGCCCACCGAAGGGATACTCACTGCTGGCAAAATCTTTATTTCGGCACCATAGGACTCCAGGATAATCCTGATCCCACCAACGGTTGCTTTCTCCGAGGAATCAGTGGAAGAGTATTCCTGTAGCATACCCTTAACTGACGATTCCAGAAGACTCTGACCATCCATGGTGGGCCTGACTTTCGCGGGAAAGCGTTCGAAGAAAAAGATTTCATCGCGATTCACCGCAACCAGTCGATCTCCGCAGAGCATGGAGCATACAGGATAAACGCTTCTTTTGGGAAATTCTCTTTCCTGATCCATAACGTTTTGCCAGATACGAACGCCTGAAAACACTCCATCCTTATGAAGAATCTGTCTTAGCATTCCCTGGTCATCGCCGCAGCTAAATAATCCCGGTACATGTTCGGGCAGCGCATCCTTCGAGTCAGAACCAAACACTCGCAGCGGAGCATGGTCACGACAGATGTCATCAATTTGCCGGGGCGAAGCCGGAACCTTGATGTCATAAAGATAGTCTGCCAGTAAGAAATGGTCCCAGAATTGTATTTCATGTGGAGTAGAACTGGAAAAGGGAGCCAGGCTAGAAAGCACCTGAGGCTTGAAAGGGTCGGAAACATCGATTGTGGTCAAATCGCGGCTTCCTGCATAGATGATGTTCTTATAGCCTGCAATGAAATATACAGATTCGTCGGGAAGCTTATATAATACCTGCGAAAGAGGAACCTCTGCCGTCTCTCCCACCGCAAATATTTCCATTCGTGGACCGGCGGAAGCGTAAAGATGGCCGTCATGTACACCTATCAATCTATATCTGGAGTTTCGGGCTTTATGCGAATAAGTGGCAACCAGCTCGAATTGGTCGTCTTGAATATCATACTGAACTATACTCTCAGAGTTGTAGCGCAGCACGAAGAGATGATTTCCGCTCAGCTGAAATGAGTAATCTCCGGCATCTGCTTCTAGAGGTATTGAATGGATTGATTGAACAGATTGAGCGTCCAGATCCACTGCCAGCAGTTCCAGGGTTTCATCCCGGGCGCGCAGCAACCGACGCGGTCCGAAAAAATCAGCCCAGTCCACTTTGGATTCGTGCTCCAGTTCGGACTGAAAGACAAATT
Source organism: Leptospiraceae bacterium (assembly GCA_002717505.1). GTDB lineage: Bacteria > Spirochaetota > Leptospiria > Leptospirales > Leptonemataceae > UBA3465. Next base: position 24,139 of record PBEB01000074.1, on the reverse strand, counting down.
CCAACTCTGAGTCGCTTTCTTCGGCTTTTCGACGATCCTCGATTTCCTCCTGCTCCGGCCCCTCTCGCAGCGCCTGGGACAGAGCTTCCGCTTCTTCCCGTTCGGATTTCATCTCCACCCAGGCAGCCACCAATTCAGGATGCACCGCTAGCTCAGCACTGGCTATTGAAGAGAGAAAACTCTCTGTAAAGTCCACCCGACGAATAGTAGCCAGCGCTTCGCCGATTTTTCCCAGCCCCGCGAAAACAATAGCAAGATTGAATAGAGCATAGCTTTGATCTCTATAGCCCTCACGTTCCTGTACAAATTCTGAGAGTTCCTGCTGCAGTCCCTGCAAAGAGGCAGGATCCGTGTAATTCTTGCGAACCCTATGAAGCCAGACAGGTAGCTTCACTTCGCCTTTTGCGGCGCCTTCACTTTGTAATTCATCCAGCTTTTTTTCAAAGACATGGTCTTCTCCCGTAACGGAGTAAAGATAGAGCAATTCTGGATCGTAATGCGAAGACAGGTTTTGGATTTCCTGAAACTGTTTCAACGCTCGAGCAAAATTGCCGGTCTCCATGCTTCGCTGAGCGCGACGAATCTTCAGCCGGTCCTTCTGGGAATAAGTATCTGGCATGATGGCCAGAGCCGCTTCCACGGCTTCTTCGCCCATATCCAGAATGGCAGTGAATTGATCATATCCGAGTTTCAGATTGAATTCCACCAGGCGGTCCATCCACTGCTCAAAGTCTTTGCGATTGCTTACCGGGTGCGGCACGGTCTGCAGGTCAATTTCCAGTTCCGGATGCTCCTGGAGAAAACGGCGAAATCCGTTCAGTAGTTCTTCTTCAGAAAAATCGCCCCATTCCTCGTGGATATGTCCTCCGTCGATCTTCCAATCCTGGAATTGATCTTTCATTCGAAATACAAAATCGGATCCGTCGTCGCTCATTCGGGCGAAGCGCATCTCTTCTGCCTCAAACGATGTTACGCTGGAGATTTCATTGTCATCCTCTTCCTGAATACTTCCTTCCGGATAAAACAACACAAATCCCTTGTCCGTAAATTTCAGGAACGGATAGGTCAGAATGACTTCCGGAAGATGCACCAGCGCATGATAGAAAGGTCCCTGGCCCAGTTCGTGGCAGAAAGCCACGGTGTCATTGTGATCTTCATTTTCGAAAACTAGCTTCTTGGTCACAATCGGTACAACGTGATGGAAGCGATGGGCCAGTTCCGCTGCCGCCAGACGGAGGCCGGACTGCACTTCCTGGAGCATGGTTTCCCGAAGCAACTCCATACGCTGCCTGCGGAATCCTTCCGGTATTGTTTCCAAAGAAATAGCGGGTCCGACTTTTTCATGCCGTTGACGAATCCTCTTTAGCTGAGCAGATTCTGAATCGCTTAGTTCGCCTACTTCGGAGTCCAGGGCATCGCATGCATCCAGCCAGGGAGAGATGTTGATGTAGCCAATGGGATCCGTATCTACGAATTCTAAATAGAGGAATTCCTCGTATTCATCGCTGAACTGAATGATCAATGCACTTCTGTCTTCCGTGGGAGATACGATCAGCATTCTAATGGTTTCAGCGTCCATGATGCCTTTATCCAGGGCATCATTTACCGAATCGAGGAACTGGTCCTTTACGGAGTTATGAAGGTCTGACAGAAGCATGACAAAACGTGAAGCGGGGCAACCAGGTGTCCAGTAATGATTTAGAAACTATAGTATGTCCGGCTTACTTTTTTGTGACGTTACCGGACCGTAGCAGCTCATGATGCCCCTGATCGATACGCTGACATCAAGTCAGAAATATGCGCCAAGCCGATTGGCTCCTGCTCATAGATTCCATGGTTCTTAGGTTTTTGTTGGTGGGCGCGAAGCATTCAACGTTAGATGGAAAGAATGCAGGATTGGCGAGGAGCGAGAGCCTCGAATTCAAACGAATCCCGAAGCTCCCTCCCCTGCTCCAATGTTGCAGGCTTTTCTGTTTTCTAATCTAATGACTCAACGTATTCACGCAATCCCAGAGCCTGCAAAGATCCTACTACCAGTTTCTCTATGTTCCAATTGTTTCGATCATGGGTAACTCCCAGGCGCACAACAATGAGTTCTTCATCCGGTAGAACCACAACGTTCTGTCCATTATACCCGGACATATAGAACATGTTTTTGGGCAAGGACTGAAATCTTCTTTCCGGAATCACTTCTTCATTATCCCGACCGGCATTCAGCCAGAGCTGGGCGCCGTATTGCCCATCGGAATCGCTGGCAGGAGTTCGCATGTATTCTACCCAGCCCTCTGGAAGAATTCGCTTTCCATTCCAGATACCATCGTTCTGCAACAGAAGCCCCAACCTCGCCCAATCGCGAGCAGAAGCATACATATAGCTGGAACCCACGAACGTCCCGGACGGATCCGGCTCGAAATAAACCGTGTTCATACCCAGCTCATTAAAAAGCCGATTTCGCGCATAGCTCTGAACATCCACCAGAGTTCCTCCGGAAAGATCCCTTAGAATCCGGGCCAGAAGATTCGTATCACCGCTGGAGTAGTACCACCGAGTGCCTGGCACATAAGCGGGAGATTGGCTGGCAGCATAAGCCGCCATATCGGCGCTATTGTATAGCATCTCCGGAGCATCGTTAAAGGGTTGATACACTTCTGAAAAGTCCAATCCGGAAGACATGTGGAGCAAATCATTGGTAGTGATGGCGCTTCGTTCCGGGTCATCCTCCCATTCGGGCACATTCGCCGACTCCGAAATATCCAGTTTTCCGTCCAGGACCATCATGCCAGCCAGGGTGGCTGTAGCCGTCTTGGACATGGACCAGCCCAGAACCGGAGTGTCTTTGTTGAATCCGTCAGCGTACCGTTCAGCAATCAGTTTACCGCGATAGACTATGACCACAGCCTGGGTTTGCCTTCTTCCATCTTCTGGTTCGCTGAAGGCCCAATCCAGCACTTGCTTTAATCGGCGGGTACTCAAAGTCATGCCATTCCTGGTAATAACCGGCGGATTCAAATCTTCGGCAAGATTCAATGTATCCATCGCTTCGGTAGCTTCATCGGCAATGGGGGCAGAACTTCCGCGGGGCCATTCCGCAGGATCAACAGAACGATCAAAGGACAGGCCCTGTACCTGCGCCATCAATTCCTCACGAGTCACCTTTACGGCCAGAGTGCAACCCACTTCAGGGCGATAGATGGCAAGAGTAGGACTAAAGAGGCCCAGAGTCACTGCCCGGACGGTTTTTTCTTCCCGATCCAATTCATGACTTACCATGCCAAACAAAGGATTCGTGGGCTTGATTTCTTCTTCTACGATCCGCTCAACATCTTCGCGGCCGGAAACAAATAGCTGAGAGCAAAGATATTTTGCATAGTAGCCGCTTCCTATAGGAGCTAGCATCGAAACTACCGCAAGCAATGCGACGGCCAGCACAACTGCTCCTATGGATACCACAATCTTCCAATTCTTCATACACTCCCCCGAAGGTTCTCTTTCTATTGCATCAATGAAACCCCGTCTTTCATCTGTCGAGTTTATAATGGAATATCCGTCAATTGGTTGCTCTTCAGAACCGGCTTACATATAGTGCAATCAAAATTGGGAAGAGTTATGAATTATCTAATTATTGGCGGAAATGCAGTACTGGGTCAGCAATCGATACAGGCGATTCGAAAGGAAGATCCAGAGGCATACATCATCAGCACTACTTCGTCGGAAGGTACTGTGCAGGGCGCAGACCGGACCATCAATGATGTTAACCTTACAGATGCGAATTCCATTGATCGAGTAATAAATGAAGTGAACGATCCGTTGCGGGCCATCGTATATGTACCGGCTCGGGGCCCTGTAGGGAAACCTGTGCAATATGCGGATGCTCAGGAATACAGAGAAAGCGTGGAGTTCTCGGTGATACCAATGCTGAGACTCACGAGAGCACTTTCGCCTGAAATCGCTCTCTGGTTTTCCGGGTTCATGTGGCTGGAGCCCTTGATGATGCTTTATGGGCCCATGATCTACACTAAAATCACAATGGAAGAGATTACCCTGAAGCATGCGGATCGCTTTAAATGCGTTCGCTATGGAATGTTTGTGAGTAATTCAGCCAGAGGAATCTCTATCCTTTCGCAGAAGGCCATCAGTTCCGGGAAGTATCCGGAACAGGAGGAATACAGAAAAGGCTGGAAAGCCTCCGGTAAGAAGTTTAAAGATTACTTCGCATCCATAAATGGGGCCGAGGAAGAATCTGTCCTGGGTCCTCTGGCCAAATCCAACGTTCCCTACCGTTCCCTGGAAACCGAGGACCTACAAATCGGTGTAAAGAAAGCGTTGTTTTCCGATGCAGGTCCCATTCTCAATGTAGTTGGGGACTGGTACTGGGAGGATGATACCCTGCCGTCCTGGCCGGCCAAGATCGAAGCGGGAATGGAGTTGATCGACCACAATCTGGATCGATACCTCAATACTTCCGACTCTGCCTGAAAACCAGGGTCGGCACGCGGTAATGCGATGGATCAATTAGTGCATAGTAGCTCGTAGATCGTGGCTCCATGGAAACAGAATCTAACCAATGTCTTGCGAAAATCATGAGCCAGAACTAGTAAGGGATTAGCAGAGCGCAGAATCAGGATATGCAATCACAGCCGAAACCAAATCGTGCATCGCCCTCATTTCAGGATATCCAGCAAGCATTCAAAAACCTTAACGGATCTATTGTAAAGACGCCCTTTCAGCATTCGCGCACGCTATCTGGACTCTGTGGCGCGGATGTATGGCTGAAATTCGAAAATCATCAGTTTACTGCCTCTTTTAAGGAGCGAGGCGCCCTCAATAAGTTGCTGAGTCTGTCAGATGAAGAAAAGGCTCGTGGCATAATAGCTATGTCTGCTGGAAACCATGCCCAGGGTGTGGCCTATCATTGCCAGCGGCTGGGAATTCCCGCAACGATTATAATGCCTCGATACACTCCTCTAAACAAAGTCCGGCACACTCGTAACTTCGGCGCTACTGTGGAGCTGGCCGGGGATAATGTAGACGAATCCTATGCGGTTGCCCTGGAGCGAATCAAGGAGAAGGATCTGGTTCTCGTTCATCCTTACGATGATCCTGAAGTCATCGCAGGTCAGGGCACCGTAGCCATCGAGATGCTAGAACAGCATGGCGATCTAGATGCCTTGATTGTGCCCATCGGAGGAGGCGGTTTAATATCAGGTATTTCCATCGCAGCTCATTCCTTGAATCCTGATATTAAGGTTTACGGCGTTCAGAGCGATGCCTATCCATTCGCCTACAATAATTTCTATGATCTAAGCCTTGCTCCCACCGGTGCAGCCACTATTGCAGAAGGCATCGCTGTGAAATCCCCCGGGAAGCTTACTATGGACATCATTCGAAAACATGTATCCGATATTGTCCTTGCCCCCGAAAAAGAAATCGAACGGGCCGTTGCCCTTCTGGCCAGTGTAGAAAAGACCGTGGCCGAAGGAGCCGGGGCGGCGGCTCTGGCAGCTTTACTATCGCCAGAAAATGCCAGTCGCTTCGCATCCAGAAAAGTGGGACTTATCATTTGCGGCGGCAACATAGATGAACGAATTCTGGCTTTCGTTATGCTTCGAAGCCTGGCCAGGGACGGCCGGTTAATTCGCATACGGTTGGAGATTACTGACGTTCCGGGCGAACTGGCGCGAATAAGCGATATGATTGCCCGGTGCGAAGGAAATATCGTAGATGTAGCTCATCATCGAGTTTTTTCTGCCCTGTCCATTAAGAGTGCAGACCTGGACCTTACCGTGGAAACCAGGGACTCCGCCCATAAAGACCAGATCATGCAGACCATTCGCGAAGCTGGTTTTCAGGCTCGCTTACTGGATCTTTGATCAACGCTGTATATCAATTCAGAAAAGAGAAATGCCAGCTTGATTCGGACTCTGGCACTACGTATCAATCGGAACCGGCCATCCTTTCTTCGTTCGATTCGGCTGTCCCTTCTTGCTCTTCCTGGATAAAACTCCTCAGCATTTCCATATCCAGGGGCTTGGTAAGTACAGCGTCGAAACCAGCCAGCATTGCCTGATTTTCAACATCTCCTCCGGAATGAGCCGTAACCAGAAAATAGGCTTCATCCTTCGAGCGATCACCCAGGGACTTCAGCAGCTCGATTCCCGAGTCATCGGCAATTTCAAGATCCAGAAAAACGTATTCGTAGTGCCCCTCCGACAGACGATGTCGAGCCTCCTGAACACTGCCCAGGCTTTCCACCGAAAGCCCTATGTTCGGCAGCAGACTCTCCATTACCATACGACTTACGGCATCATCGTCCACAACAAGAGCTCGTCCGCTATGCAGCTCTCGACCAGTTTGAGCCAGTGGTGGTCCTTGCAGATCCAGGGGTAGAGCGAAGCGAAATTCGAATCGACTACCGGTAGGCGCGAAATCCGCCGGACTTTGCCTCACCAGGATGTCCCCACCCATTCGCCTGGCAAGCTTTCGACTCAAGGCCAGTCCCAGTCCTGTACCTTTTTTTCGCCAGCCCGCTGAATGCACCTGGCTGTATTCGTCGAAGACGATTTCTCTTTCTAGATCGGGTATTCCGGGTCCGCTATCCTGAACAATAAACAAAATCGCCAGCTCATCCCCGTTAGATTCGAACTGGGCTATAACCTGAATTTCACCCTGTTCCGTGAACTTGGCTGCATTTCCAATTAGATTGTTCAGGACCTGCCCAATTCGAGTAGGATCACCCAGACAATAGGAATCTTTTCCCCGTTGCTCCAGGTGCAAACGATTCCCGGAGGCCTCGGCCTGGACCTGAAAGGTCTCCACTGCAAGCTCCACTACATGGGAGGGCCTGAAACGCTGCTTTTGCAGATCCAGACGTCCGGCAGCCATTTTCGAAAGGTCCAGCACTTCAGAGATAAGATCCAACAGGAAACGTCCGGATCGGCGGGCTACAGAAAGATACTCCCTTCTGCGATTCAAATCTTGCTCTCCCTGTAACAGATCCAGTACCGGAATAATTCCATTCAGGGAATTTCGCACTTCATGACTCATGGTAGCCAGAAAGTCCGCCTTTTCCAGGTTGGAGGTTTCCAGTTCATCCAGCAATCCCAGCTCACTCTTCCGGGACTGGTAGGCAAATAAACCTATCGCGCCGGTGGCCAGAAAGAATAGATATGGGTTGAGATGTGCCCCTTCGGTGGCCAGAATCATTACAAACAGGGATGATGCCAGAGCCAGGCCGAGATAGGTTCGAATGAAGGTAACATTCATGCTGGCCGAGATAGTGGATGCCACGATCAAAGCCAGGCCAATGGTATAACTCAGACCCAGCTCATTGTAATGACAGAGGACAAAGGAGTACAGCAACGTGAAAAAATGCAGGAGGCCCACGGCGAAAGGCAGCACTCGCCGACCGGCAACAAAAAAAGACCCTATGAATAGAAACGCACAGTAAATGCCGATGCCAATACGGAAAATCAGGTTGTCTGAAATCTGAAACGGCTCAAAGTAACTATGAAAGTAGTACCCCAGAGGGTACAGCAAGGCATACCCCAAGAATGGATAATGAATTCGATCGTACGTTAAATAGGCAATCCTGGACACGGCTTCCATTGTTTCGTAGTTTTTCTGGGCAAAATATAGGGAAGCCGGTTGAGGATCGTCAATAAGGTTTTCGGAAGATTAACTATATGATTCCCTCTGACGATGAAAAAACGATTCCCTTAGAAGACATCGATGTTTCCGAACTGGGACTGAGCGGGTCTGTGGATCGACCGGAGCTTTTTCTAGGTCATCTAAAAGAGAGCGAAGTGAAGGAAATACTTCTGAGGCTGGGACTATTCCGGGAGATTGAAGCAAGAGGATACAAAGACTGGATTCTTTCTATAGAAACCGAATCCCTGGCAGATAATCGCATTCATGTCTACTCGGCAGATCATCAGGATCTGTTCTTTCTCAGGCTCAAATTAGGTGACTATCCAGTGACCGGTCCTGAACCGATCCGACTGGTTTCCATTGATTGGTTTCTTACCCAGAACATTCGCTCCAAAGGAGAGAATCTATTTCCCGGTCAAAAACATCCGGGGCTGGGATCGCAAATCCTGTTTATATTCAAAAACATGGTGCGCGAATTCGTGGAGTGTAGCCATGCCAGCGGAACCATCACTGTACCGGAGTATTTCCACGATGCAATTCTGTTCACTCGATTTATGGAATGCAGATTTGTGAATCCAGAGAAGGCTGCAGATTTTGAAAACCTGAGACATCTGGGAAACATTCGCGCTGTGAGCGCTGCCATCCATGGCGAAAGGGTGCAGGAACGGAAAACGGGAAAGACATATCATTGGAGACATGGTGAAATGGTTTCTCTTAAAGGAGAGGCCCTGAATCGGACATTGTTCAGTCGTGACTACGAAAAGAAGTATAGAAAGACCCTGGAGCCAGGAAAGTATTTATTACTTCCCTGAACTTCAGGATATATGGCGGAGATAAATTGTTCCAATCTAGATTTATGAAACTTATCGCCGGAGGAGTTCTGTTCCTTCTGCTCAACCTTCATTGCTCTACTACACTGAGCATGATTAACGATGTTTCCGAGAATGACCCTACGATATATGGCGGAACTCAAATCGATCTACTTCTGATCTATGGAGGAAGCAAGCTTCTGGATTCGCCTCTGGATTGCGGTGGGCTGGCTCTTCTCGCTCTGGTGGGCGGAATCATCGATCTACCATTCAGCCTCGTGGCCGACACCGTACTGCTTCCCATCACCATTCCCTGGTACCTGGCCGCCAACTCTGATACACCCACACAGAAAGAGGGGACCAGGTCAGATCCAGACACAGAATCCAGGTCAGAGGCGAATACTGGTGCGGATGAAGGAAAAACAGAAAGAATCGATGCGATAGACAACTCGGGCGAAGAGCAATGATAAGCAACGACAGACTGTCCAATGATCCGGCAACATCCCTCTTCTGCTACAGGAACGGGGCCCAAGAAAAGATTGCCAATACCCCCTATGGGTATTTAACTGAAACTCAGTCTTGCCCTGAAGGAGAGATCCATGAGTTATTATTTTGCCACAGAAATGGACCAGGACTTTGATCAGGCCATCGTAACAGTTACTGCAGCACTGAAAGAAGAAGGCTTTGGTATCATTTCCGAAATCGATATTCAGGATAAGCTAAAAGAAAAGCTGAATGTGGACTTTCGCAAGTACCGGATCCTGGGAGCCTGCAATCCTCCTTACGCTCATAAGGCCCTGACAATGGAAGATAAAATCGGAACCATGTTACCTTGCAACGTAATCGTTCAGGAACGAGAAGGTGGTGGAACTGAAGTGGCCGCTATCAATCCCCTGGAGTCCATGAAAGCGGTGAATAACCCCGATCTTATGTCAGTAGCTCAAGAGGTAACCGATCGACTCATGCGGGTTATCGAGAATCTCAAGTCTCGCTAGCCACAAATCGTTTGACCCTCGGACGGATGCTGGGAGCTTCATTCCATGTGGAAGAGGCTACCCTATAATTTCAGACTGGTCCTGACCTACGTTGGCATTAGCCTGGGCCTTTTTCTGGCCTACCGCATCCTGTTTTTTGCCATCTACTCCTACCGATCCGGAGATAGTCCCTGGACCGATATTCTATGGGCTTTTCTTCTTGGATTGAGATTTGATATTTCCACAGTTTGTATAATTATGGGTCCCTTTGCTCTTCTGGCAATGATCCACTATCTGAATCGCTTTTCTCTCTATCGCCTACTCTGGGTTTATCTACCGCCTTTTGTTCTTTTCTTTCAGGTAATCATCCTGGTGGCAGATATTATCTATTTTGAAAATGCCAACAAGCATATCGGATACGAAGCCTATGCCTTTCTGGGCACAGAGCTCTTTGTCATTCTCGGAGCCGCGCTCCAGAACGCTCCCTTCACTGTTATTGGTGGCCTGGCTTTGACCACTGGCTTTGTTGCTCTGGTCATCTGGCTTCTTCAAAAGATCCCCTATGCGCATGATACCAGATCCTGGAAACATCCTCTTATCGCATTCTTTGCATGCATCGTTCTCATTGTAGTTGGGATTCGCGGCGGTGTTCAAACCAATCCCCTCCGAGTGACGGATGCAGTATTTACCAGGAATCATTTTATAAATCTTCTGGCTGTGAACGGGGTCTATACAGCCATCGTGGATCTCAAGAGCACTTCTATCCCGGAGCGCCATAAGATGGAAGTGGATGTAGCCATTGACGTAGTGCGGCAGGCCATCGATTTTCCAGGCGCGACGTTTGTAAGCGATGAATATCCGCTGCTGCGAAAACTGGATGCGACCCGAGAAGGAAGACCGCCCAATATCATGGTAGTAATTCTGGAAGGGTGGACCGGAAAGTTCATTTCGCCCATTACCGACGGCCAGGTAGAAGGCAAAACGGTCACACCCTATTTCAATGAAATACTGAAGCAGGGATTATTCTTCACCCATTTCTATGCTCCTGGAGGAAGGACTACAAATGGATTAATGGCTCTGGCAGGAGGCGTTCCGGATCGTCCCGGGCTCACAGCAGTCAGGACTCCGCAGATTACGAATCGATTTTCCGGCCTGGGAACTGTGGCTCAAAGCCTGGGTTATGAAACCTATTTCGTTTCTGGTAATGATCTGGACTTTAACAATAAGCGAACGATTATGAGCCACTGGGGCTTTACGAATCTAATCGGTAAAGAAGAGATCGAAAAGCGCGGAATGAAACAGGGCACCGGCGGATGGGGTTTCAGTGATCGTCGAATTCTGCAGCTCATTCATGAGGAAGTTCAAAAGCTACCTGCCGATCAACCCTTTCTGGCCACTGTACATACCGTAACCACGCACTATCCATATCACACTCCCGAGGAACGGTTTAACATCTTTGATGAAAGTGTCCAGGACCATGAGTATCTCAATGTGTATCATTATGCAGATTGGGCCATTCATGATTTTCTGGAAGAGGCGAAGAAAGCTCCGTACTTTAAAGATACGATCTTCGTATTCGTTTCCGATCATAGTCATCATCGCTTCTTGAGTTACTATGAAGATCGTAATGTCCCTCTTCTTCTCTATGCTCCCGGAAAAATTCAGCCCGGAATTCGTGATGACATTGTTTCGCAGCTTGATGTCTTTCCTACCATCCTTGGATTCATCGGCAAAGAGACTTACTTCACTTCATTCGGTCGAGATCTAATGAAGTCCGAAGGTGGATCAGCGTATTTCGCCTACGGAAATCTTTTTGGATGGATACAGGAACCCTTGTTCTATGTTCAATCTGTGGAAGGCGGACCGGGCACGACCTACACCATACATCCACCTCATGAAAGTGAAGGTCCCTGCGATGTGGCCAACCAGGATATGGCCAGTCATTGCCCGGGACACTATCTGAAAAGTCGGGCCTTTCTGAATCTGAGTTATTACCTGCTGGATCAGAATCGAATTTTTCCCTCGCCCACAGATCTTGAGGCCATCAAATCTCAGAACCGGAATTAGTCAGGAATTTCGCAGTACCTGGGTGTCGAAGCCTGGCTCAGGAAAATGGACCACCGCCTGTTTTCACCGGATTCAGGAAATGGAACCGGTCATAGAGCTTTCAGTTCGCATCATTCTAAGTGCATCTTGCATAGTTAGATGATGCAGGCTACGAGCTTGAGATAGATGGCTGGAGCAAAAGAAACCCAGACCAGAAGGATGACCCACTTTTCCTGCACCAGGTGGTCGATAGTCCATGAATTGAACCAGACCACCACCGGCTTCCTTCCCATCCCACTGGTCCCGGAAGTCGTGACCACATAATGTACAGATCGGTGGCTTCATAACGGCTTAGACGACCGTATGAATAACAAGACCTTACTTTTTTATTTCTCAGATTTTTGTAAAGACTCGAAAAAAGTGTCCGGGAAGCGAACAGGAGCTGGAAAGGCCAGGTGCAAACCGGGCCACGTTGGCATCTCTAAAAGTCAGGCAGCCATTGCTGTAGGTTCTGGATCGTCCTCACCGGTAAAAGCTCGACGTAACAGAGTAAGCCAGATGAGAGAAGCAGCACTATAACCAACAATGTAAAGCAATGTGCTTACTTCCAGATACCCATTAAGATGGATCAGAAAAGCTACCATCGGCAACAAAACAAGCCGTAGCATCTCGGATGGAAATACCCAGCCTTTGCTATCCAGTATCCCGCCTACATTGGTCAGGCCGTACACGGTAAACCCAATAAGAATCAACAGTCGGAAGATTCCAAAAGCGGAGTCATGGGCCAGGCTATAGGCGAGCAGACCAAAACCGGAAAGAGCAACGAACTGAAAGATTCCGTAGATCTTCACTCTTCGCGGAAGAGGAGGATCGTAATCCGGTCGATCTGGATCCGAATAGACAATTTCACTGCTTCCCAGGTCAGCAGGCTTCCAGCCAGGTTTGGCAAACCAGACCTTAACCTTGTCTTTCCAGGATTTCGCACCCTTTGACATTTGCCACAGCTCCGAATAGTAGTGAAAGGTCATCCAGAGAGGATTAAAACTGGTTAGCTGATTTGTAATGCCGTAGTTGATCTTTTCTCTTTCAGGTTCATAGGTTCCGAACATTCGATCCCAGATAATGAAGATTCCTCCATGATTCTTGTCGATGTACTGAGGATTTCTACCATGATGCACACGATGATTGGATGGAGTGACCATAAAGTATTCCAGAAAGCCGAGTTCCGGTACGGCAGCAGTGTGCACCCAGAATTGACACAGCTTCAAAACACGGTGGGCAAAGAGAAACATGAACCAGTTCACCCCTAGAAAGGCCAGAGGCAGAAAGAATGCATATTCAAACACTCGCTGAAAACTTCCACCTCGGAAGGACACAGCCAGATTGAATTGCTCACTGGAATGATGCGTAACATGGGAACCCCAGAGAAAATTAATCTCATGGGACAGTCGATGAAACCAGTAATAGAGACAGTCTACGGCAAAAAATACAACCACCCAGTACAGAAAAGGAATGGCATTAATCTGAACAAAAGGAAAGGCACTATGAAACGTAAGAGGATCGTCAAAAGGAATGGGCTGCCAGTTGAAAAGAGCAAAGATGGAAATGTTCCGCTCGATCCAATCATAGACGATAAGCGCGCCGAACAAAGTGGGAACACCCACAAGCATAAACATGATACCGGTGCTGATCCCGGCCACAGTATCGTTTACCCTGTAATAGGGACGATGCTGGATCCAACCCAGAATCACTTCCAGGAAAATCAGTCCCACGATAATGGGGAATGCGATTTCCATCATGTTCATAACTGTACCTAGCCTGTATGTCGAAATTCGAAAGAGGGGGTTATGCTACAATTAGAAAACCCCTGCGTGTTCTGGCGAGTAACAGGAAATTGTAGAAGGTCCGACATACTCAGAAATCCTATAAGAATGCCAGGCTTGCCTGGGAACACCGCCACTACCTGGCCCCCTCAGTATTCGCCGTTGTCACACTGAATTCTGTCACCTCAGGTCATCGCTCGGCTCCCAGCTTATACAAGTGCAAGCTGCTGAATGGTTCTTTCGATATCATTTAAGTCCGCTTCGCTCAACTGAAGCGAAAGTGCGCCTGCATTTTCCTGAATCTGATCCGGGTTTCGGGCGCCAACCAGAACTGTGGCTACTTGAGGTCGTCCCATGGTCCAGGCCAAAACTATCTGTGCAATGGTTGCCCCTTTTGAATTCGCGATCTCCTGAAGCTTTTCAATGAGCTTCTGCAATTTATGCATATTCTCCGATTCCATCCATCGCGAACCGGCTCTTGTATCACCGGCATTGAAGCGCGAAGCGGGATGGAATTTTCCCGTTAGAAAACCCCGTTCCATGGGACTGTATGGTAGTATGCTCATTCCTGCATCTTTTGCCGTGGGAACCACATCTTCCTCGATTTCCCTGGATACCATGCTGTATCGCACCTGATTGCTGGCCAGTTCTATGCTTTGCAGAGCTTCTTTCATTTGCGGCGCGGAGTAGTTGCATACTCCTGCGGCTCGAATTTTGCCCTGTTCTCGAAGTTTTTCGAAAGCCTCCATGGTTTCACTGATCGGGGTAGTGGCATCCGGCCAATGAAGCTGAAATAGATCAATGTAGTCCGTTCGCAACCTGTGCAGACTATCTTCGCATTCTTTGATTACACGGTTCTTCCCTGCATACTTATGCATCCGAATGGGTCGGCCAGATTCATCGTTGGTATCGAAAAAGTATTCTCCTTCCTCGGTCTCCCAGTTCATACCACATTTGGTGAGCAGTTGATAGCTATCTCGAGGAACACTCTTCAGGGCCTTTCCCACGATCTCTTCGCTTCTGCCAAAGCCATAAACAGGCGCGGTGTCAATTGTAGTTATTCCTAAATCCAGGGACTTCTCGATGGCAGCCAGAGCATCCTTTTCCTCGGCTCCTCCCCACATCCAACCACCGATGGCCCAGGCACCGAAAGTCAGTGGCGTAACATGAACATTTGATGGGCCGATCCTTTTCATTTCCATGCATCCAGTTTAGTCCGTAAACCGCTTCATGTCCAGCCAATGAAAAAGACATTGAGGCCAATCCTCTTCTTCTGGAAAATTAATCCTTCTATGTGGAGCCCCTATTCCTCTTTGATGGTCACCTGGCTTACACCACCAACGATTAGCTGGAAGACGTTGGATATTTTGCGTAGATGGGGTCCGGGACTATCATTGCAAATCGTCACCGGGTTTATCAGAAAAACGATAGTGGCCTTCCGCCCTGTTCCTCTGTTCATTGGCTTCCCGAGCAGACCAGCCCAGTTCGGCACCCATTATATCTATGATCTGGTCCATTAACTCTTTTCCCGGATGGCCAAACCAGCCTATGTCCGTTCTGCGAAACAAAACATCGTCCACGTTTAGAGCCATTTCATGACGAACAGCAAAAATCACCTGGGCTAGAATCTCTCCCCGTTCGTTGATAGGCCCTAATGCATTGGGCCCATGAGCCTCCGAAACAAGAGAACGTGCCTCGGTTCCATAATGCCTCACCAGGAAATCTGCGGTCCTTTCGTCCAGCCCGGCCCACTGGCGCAACTCCTGTATTTCATCTTCAACGTTTTCGCTACATCCGAAAAGCAATTGGTGTTCACTGAGTGGGGGCCCTGCTTTCTTTTTCACTTTCTTGACCACTCGACTGAAGATTTCCTCTGCGAAATGACGACTGGTGGTATACTTTCCACCCGCCGCTGTGATCAGTCCTTCCATACCGTCATCCGCATGATCGTGCAGATCCGATCTTCGGCTGGCATTGTATGTATCCTCGCCTGTCTCTGCCAGCGGACGAAGACCACCGTACGCAAACAGTACATCTTCTCTTCGCAGAGGAGTCTTCAAATCCGCGGTGGCATTGATCACTTCCAGAAATCGATTAATGCTTTGTTCAGAAACAGCCCATTTAGAGACTTCCCCGTGGTAGGGAGTATCGGTAGGGCCAATAAGACTATGATTGTTCCAGGGAGCGAAGCTAAAGTGCCCATGACGTCCTACAAAGAGATACATTTCTTCGGACAGCTTTCGAGTCACGAGATAGATCCCTTCCGACCTGGTCTGGGGATCCGGTACAGATTGCTCCAGAGAACGATTCAACAGAGTTTGAGTCCAGGGTCCGGTGGCATTTACCACAGTACGAGCGCGAACCTCATGTTCCTTGCCGCTCATTTTATCTTTCACTATTGCGCCGATTACACGATTGTCCTTCACGAGAAACCGAAGAGCCTCCACGTAGTTCGCCGCTCGCGCTCCATAGTTCATTGCGGACTTGAGGAAAGTAAGAGTTAACCGCTCTGGACTGATGCAAAGACAGTCAAAATAGCGAAGTACATCGGATGCCGGATTTTCCAGGGAGTTCGGCGCCAGTGCTCGAGCCGCCTCCCCTTTGATTCTTCTTGTTCCGGGTAATCTCTGCCTGTTACCTCCCCGGTTTCGATCAAAGGACAGTAAATCATAAGCCATCAATCCCATACGCTCTACGATGCCGGGATTCGGTAGAATGGTGGGAAATGGATAAACGAAATTGGGAGCAATCTTTGATAGAATTCTTCTTTCTCGGAGAGATTCGCGAACCAGGCCAAATTCAAACTTCTTAAGATAGCGAAGGCCCCCGTGAATTAGCTTACCGGTGGCTGCCGAAGTGCCGGAGCCAAAGTCATTTTGCTCCAGAAGCAGCGTCTCATAGCCACGACTGGATGCTTCGTAGGCAAGTGCAGCCCCGGTGATTCCACCTCCCAGCACAAGTAAATCTACTTCGGAATCGATAGAAGCGGTACGATCCATCAAAGCTTTATCCCTTTGGGATCCCTTGTAATTCCTGCCGAATCCAGAACTGGAGTCTGGGCCTTTCGCTTTCAATATTCCAGAGCCCCAGACGAAAGAGTAATACAGGCAAACGCCAGGGCTCTAAGTCTACCCGGGACAATCCGGACACCCGAAAATAGCGCTTCAGGTATTTACTCAGAATATACTGTCGCACGGTTTCATAGAATATCTTTTGCCACAGGGAAATCCCCGGAAAGAGTTCAGCGTCTTTCATCAAGTAGTATGTAAAGGCTACATCCATGGCCGGATGCCCCTTCGCAGCAGTCATCCAGTCGATGACAAACCTTCCGTTGGCAGCACAGATAATATTCTCCGTATGGAAATCCAGATGTATGACCCGGTCACCGGCCGGAAGAGAAGATACATATTTGCGAATGCTCTCCTTTTCCTCTCTACTGAGAAATGACAGCGATTCAAGGTCCAGATTAGATATCAGCCGCTCCCGAATATCCTGAAGTTGCGGACATTTTTCATTGTGAATTTGCAGGTGCACATCGGCCAGATACCTGGGCACCGAGAAGAATTCCCCCGCCCTGGACTCCGGAAGTTTGGTTAATGACGGCCCATCAATGCGATCCAGAATGATGCCAATTCGCCCGTCTATTTCCACGGTGCCATGGCAGCTGGCAGCATTGATTCCTGTGCGACTCACAGCCCTGGTATTGGACAGTTCTTGAAGGATATCTTCGCGGCGGCAATCCCGAAGGAAAAGCTTGAGAACCCGACCATCTCTCCACGGATAAATCTCGGCAGACCGACCCAGAGCCAGAGGTGCAGGAAGCTCCGCCAGAGCGATTGAAGTCTCATCTAACATACGAAACACTCTCATCGTTTTTGAGATGAATAATCCTGGACAGAGCATTTGTCAAAAATAAAAGTAACGGGTGTTACTTTTATTTTCAGTGCTTTCTGCTTGGATTGCTCGAAATCGGGCATTCTAGATTATGCCCGAGATTTGAATATTTAATCCACCTGAGCCCTTTATGCCCAGACCACCTGCAAGCCCCGCCGAAATTGAAGCCGCCCGAGATCAAATGATTGAAGGAAGCATCGCTCTCATAGATGAAGCCGGATTTCAGGAGTTCAGTATGCGGAAGCTGGGCTCGAGACTGGGGATCGCTGCCAAGACCATCTATAACTATTTCGCAGACAAGGATGAGCTTTATCTGGCCGTTCTTTCCAGAGGGTTCCAGCGATTACTGTCCGAGATGGAAGACCGGGCAGCCCCTGCGCGAAATCCATCGGATCGTCTCTTGCTTCTAGGTCAGGCCTATGTTGAATTTGGACTGGCGAATCCCAGGTATTACAATGTTCTTTTCAGCCTGGATCTTCCGCGATTCACAGACTATCGCGGTACCCGCCATGAAAAACTTGCGGAGCAACAGAACAATGAAGCCCTGCTAGTGGCCGATTTGGCGGCACAGTGCATCTCTCAGATAGTCGCGGAAAATGATACAGATGAAGAGGAAATCAAGTACCGACTGATGCGGCTCTGGAGCTCGCTGCATGGAATCATATCGCTGGTCAATTCTCGGGTCACTCTTGAGGTTGGAGATTTTTCCGCAGCGATCCCTTCCCTCGTTGAGGATGCCGTAAATCAGGCATCTGGGAGCTAGAGTCGCGGCATACCAGAGGGTCCTGTGGCACGTCAGACGGCTGCAAGGCTTCGAAAGATTGAATCCCGGAGAGAGGAAATCCTGACGAAACCCTCCAGTGCAATGAGATCGGACCAGAATCTAGCTGCTGGTATTCGCCTGAAGCCAGCTCTTGCGAAAACGCTCCTGCCCCGGCCTCTTTAGAGGAGACGAAACACTCAAGGATTGCCAGAGTTCTTCCTCCGCCGGATTCTCTGGCTTCTTAAGCCAACCCAACAGCCTGGCCCGGGGAAAGAAGTCTTTCTCATTTGTTATCTGCTTCCGGCCCTTCGCTCCGCGATTATAGGGACAGACCTCCTGACAGATATCGCATCCAAAGACCCAGCCCTTGGTATTCTGCGCTATTTCGGGTGGCATATCTTCCCTGGCCTCGATGGTCCAGTAAGATAGACATCGATCGGCCTGAATGCGATACGGCTCCAGAGCTCCGGTGGGACAGGCATCCAGACATTGACGGCAACTACCGCAGCGATCGAAGTTTGCCGGCCGAAACAAATCTCCAGACTCTTCTAAATTTCCAGCAGAATCCAACGGACTTTCACCTTTTGCGCCTTCCAGCTCAGCATTTAAGAACACCGCTGTAAGAAAGAAATAGGATCCTTTTTCCGGATGGATGAGATTCGTATTCTTGCCCTGCCAGCCCAGGCCAGCGTTCCGAGCCAGGATCTTTTCGGGAACGGGAGCAGAATCCGTAGTGATGCGGTATTTAAGACCGGGCAGCACTTCTTTGTTCTCCTCAAAGAAATGATCGGCAAGACGAGCCGCTTTCTTTCGCAACACAAGATGATAATCTTTGCCCGCTGCATATCTTGAGATTTTCGCCCTGGCCTGTTCCACAGCGCTATCCATTTCAGGATGTCTGTAGATGACCCCCAGCATGAGAACAGAAATTGCGCCAGGTAAAATGTCCGATGGATGGGTTCGCAGGTTCAGGTGCCTGTTAAACCAGTGCAGATCATTTGCTTCATTGTCCCGGGCAAATGCAGATAGATTGGTACGATCGGATTCAGAGATAGATGCGTACGTAAATCCGTACAGATCAAAGCCCGCTTCCCTGGACATTTCCAGAAAGCGGGCCTGTTGAGATTCAGTCAGTACCGGGTTGCGCGAATTTTGGTGCACGCGGCGACCCGAAAAGAATTAATCGCAAGCGATAACAATATCTCCTGCAGCTTTTACTTCTCCGTTTTCATCCGAAGCCTGCACAGATACGGTCATCAGCTTTTCTTCTTCTTTAATCTTCTTAACTTTACCGGAACAGGTAATTGCCTGGCCCGGTTTAGTCATAGCTTTGAATTTCACTCCGAAGGCTTTCATTTGCGCCGGAGTTACCCAGTTGGTTACGCAACGACCAATCAGCGCCATGACATACATTCCATGGGCGATGGTTCCTCCCAGGCCCACTTTTTCGGCGAAATCTGGATCTGTATGAATTGGGTTAAAGTCTCCGCTGGCACCGGCATAGCGAACCAGGTCCATATGCTGAATAGCATTCGTTTTTAGCTCCGGGATCTCATCTCCCTGCTTGTAGTCGCTCAATTTGATTCGATTCATAGTATTGCTCCTTTCTATTCCTTTCGCTTCCCTTTTTTCAGTCCTTCTCTGCTCCGGCTCATACCATATGCAGAGATGAATACCTAAAAAAGCTGCTCTGGCGAAATCGGATTAGCTATCCTCCGGTCGAATTACGATGGCCATTTCAGCTTCCAGCAATGCTTCGCCAGATTTATCTGCGTAAGTGGTCTTAAAAGTAACCATATCCATTTTTCCGGTCTTAACATCGATCACTTCGCCCTGGGCATGGATCTCCGTTCCCGGATAGATGGGTTTCAGATAGTTATACTCTTCTTTCATATGAAGCAGGCGCTGTACATCGATGCCCATTTTACCCATATCGTCGAAGATTTCTGGATATCCCCAGAATTGAAATGCGGTCTGGAAGGTAGGAGGGATGGGCGTATCTTCGAAGCCGGCCTCTTTGGCCTTCGCCGCATCCAGAAAGATAGGATTGGATTCACCAATCGCCCTACAAAATTCCTTTACCTTGCCCCGCTCCACTGTGAATGTATAGGGGTTTAATTTCTTACCTACAAGGTCTTTGCTTACTGCCATAGGTAGCAAAACTGGTAACTTTGACATCGGAGTCAACAAAAGAAGCATGGAAAAGGAAAGCCTGGAATTGCGAAGAAAGTGGGTTTTCCGCCGGGGATCTGAAAAGTTGCATCTGATCAAGAAGCCTCTGGAGTCCTCCGAGCATGTATTTCTCAAGGCATTTCTCTGGGCCCTGTACCTGCCGCAATATCCAGAGATCATGGTGGAAAAGTCCATTGGAGACCGCTACAAGCCTGATGTAGTAGCGCTGGACCCAGTCCAAAAGCGTCCTGTATTCTGGGCCGAGGCAGGCCAGGTCAAGCCGCAAAAGGTGGAGTCCATTCTTCGACGATTTGAATCCTTGCACTTTGTCATCGCCCGATGGGGATTTCGAAAGGAGCCTCTGGTAGATCTGTTGCAGCGACGATTCGCATCAGACTCCAGAATCCAGAAGAATGAAAGTCGGATTGATTTGTTGCAGATGCACAGTTCGGCCCACCTGAATTGCATTCGGGATGGCGAAATCCGGATTTCGAATGATTACTACAAAATCATTTCTATATGGCCGCCGCATCACTGAGCTCTCATAGAGACAGCGAATTCCCATCCATAACGATTCTGCGAATTATCCTGCTGTTCGATTCATGCCTGAAATCAGATTCCTGTTGACCTGCTTCATGGGTGTTTCGAAATTTCCGGGATGAAGTATATTTCTCTCATTACTCTCTTTCTTTTGAGCTGCTCCGGCTCGGGTTCCAACATGACCCCCTCCGAATGTATGGCAGAGCGAAATAGATGTATGCGAAATTGCAGTTCACTTTCCGGCCAGGGCATCAACCAGGGCCTGAATCAAAACCAGCCTCATCAGCAGCCACGACCTCAATACAATAAACAAAGCTGTATTGAAGCCTGCCAATCCCGAGACTGCTACTGAGCCGGGCGCACCAGGATCGCACCATCGATGCAAAAGAAAGTCAGAATGCTTGAGCCCAACTTTTCAATGCATAGATTCGCCGCAAATCAAGACCCTGCATAGGGGTGGTCTTATTGCCTGTTCTCTGAATCCCAGGCCTTCCAAATTCGAGCTCCCTTTCTAGCTGTGACAGTTGCCCGAGTCCGGGGCCCAACTTCATTTTTTATTTCTTGCTTCTAAAAAAGATGAACCTGATGAATTGATGTCTTGATCGAGGCTCTTCATTTTTCGAACCTGCTGCGATTAAAATACCGTCCAAGAATGGTGCGAATCCAAAGGCACCAATAGGATCACAGAAATGAAACGGATATTGAATACCTCTGTATTGGCTCTAGTTTTGCTTTCGCATATCGTGGCCGGAAGCTTTTCCTCTCTGTCCTCAGCACCTCTTCAACCGGACCGATTGGATGAGCTATATGAAGACCTGGCCGATGCCGATTTAAAACCAGCCGATCCTGGAATTGTTCTTCGGCGATTGTCCCTTCACATTCGAGGAACAATACCTTCTATTCAAGAACTGGATCACTATTCGTCGGCCGCCACCGATCCACAACTGGCCAGGATGAATTATGCTGTAGCCTATCTGCGAAGTCCTGAATTTGCCCAGTACTGGGGCACATACTTTGGCTCCCTGTTTCGCGAACAGACAGAAGGGCGAGATCTTAAATACGCCAGCTTCTATAACTATCTGAGCCAATCGCTACATCAAAATAAACCCTACGATGTGCTGGTTACAGAAATGCTCACTGCATCGGGTTCGCCGGAAGAGAACCCTGCCGTTAACTTCATCGTGCGAGATGGAGGAGATCCCCTGCAACTGGCTGAATACACCGGTCGATTGTTTCACGGCAAAAGACTGGAATGTGCCCGCTGCCATGATCATCCCTTCTACAAAGGTTACACCAAGCGGGATTACTATGGTCTGGCCGCATTCTTCGCTCAGCAATACACCACCGATCAATATGATCGCAAGTTCGAAAGCCTGACAGGGCTGAAATATGTTCCCAGAAATGAGATCGAAAACCTGCCTGCAGATGCCCAGAAGCAATACAACAATGCGTGGCAGAAATTCTACCGGGACTACTGGAACAAGCTAAATCAGCAGCAGAAAAAGGCCCACCGTCAGGGAACCGACCTCAAGTACGATGCTGTATTTCGCGTACCAGAAATGGGTCTTCGTTTTCCTGTAAGCGATGATGAACCCGGTGGTGACCTGGTGCGACCTGTATATCCGGATGGAAGCGCTGCCACTCTGCAAGAGGGCGTTGACCGTCGTGCGATTCTGGCACGCTGGTTCACGGACCGAAAGAATGATCGATTTCGCAAGGTCTTTATCAATCGAGTCTGGACCAGACTTATGGGCTGGAGCTTTTTCACTCCCATGGATGACTGGAACGATGAGACAGAAATCCAGGGCGAAGAGATTCTGAACCATCTGGACCAGGTATTCGTTCAGCAAAACTATCGAGTAAAGGATCTGGTCCTATACATTGTCAGTTCCCGCGCATACGCCAGATCCATGCCAGAGAAGGATTCTCGGGATGCCGGGTCTTCCATTCGCTATTTCCAGGCGCAGAGAATGGATCCAGATCAGTTGATGAATTCATTGATCAAAGGTTCTTTTGCCATGACCGTTTCCGACATCCGCGAACGAAAGGTTGCTCTGGCAACATCTAAACCGGACCTTTCCGCGATTAATCTTAAAGGACTGGGCGCTCTGAAGTCGCCCAGTCAGAACCAGAGAGATTTTTCCAATGCGGCAGAAGTGGAAAGGCCGGTGCACTATAATTCCTTTCTGGCTGTTTTCGGCGCAGGTCCACGAATCGATATCGCCGACGATGAAGTGGCCCCGACTATCGAGCAGGTTCTAACCCTGCTGAATGGGCGGCTCACCAATCGCCTGGCCCAGAACTTCGCCCGGAAAGGATCCTACATCCATCAATACTATCAGAAGGAAGGAAGCATAGAAGATGCAGCCAATGCAATCTTTCAAAGCCTGCTTTCGCGAAGAATGAGCAATGCAGAGTGGCAACAAATCCAGGGACTTACAGCCACCGAATTGTCAGGAAACAAGAAGGATCGCTTTAATCAGGAGGCATTGCAGGATCTGATCTGGAGCATCTTTAACAGTCAGGAATTCATTCATATCAACTAAAGCGCTGGAACTGTTGCAGCGCGCAGAACTCACAAAGAGGAAATCATCATGAAAGAATCAAATCCAAAGACTCAGAGCGAAAACAGGGAGCAGACCAGCTCCACCGCCGGAAACATGAGCCGAAATCATTTTCTCCGGGGCACCGCAGGATTTCTCGCCAGCCTGGGACTGGCCAATGGCGCCGCCGATACCCTGGCTCGCACTCTGGGCCTGAACCCTGGGCTCCATGCAGAGGAAATGCCGGAATGGGATGAGGATCCTTACGATATTGTGCTGCCCAGCAAAATTAAGAGCGTAATATTTATTAACATGGCCGGCGGCATGAGTCATGTGGATACCCTGGACCCCAGGAGAAATCAGAGCCGATTTAGTACTGTAAACTCCTCCATTCGAGGAGTGCAGATTGGTGGACCATTTCGCAGGACCGCAGCCCAACTCAAGCATCTGAGTATGATCCGCTCAACCTGGTCCGAGGATGGAGACCATGGATTCGCACAAAGGCTGCTCAATACAGGCTATCGTATGACCGAATCCGCCGGATTTCCCGATATCCCATCCTGGGGATGTACGGTAGCGTACGGCAAAAAGAAGGACTACAAAGGGCCCTATTTTCCCTCGGTAGTAACTCTCGGACAGCGAGGAGGAATTATTGGTCGTCACGGCTTTTTGCCCATCCGCTTCTCTTCTTTTCATATTGGGAACGTGGACAAACCAGTGAACAATCTGACTCCGGCTGCAGGGCGAATTACTGAAGAAAGACTGAAGCGAAGAGAGCAATTCCTGGACCTGTTGAATGATAACTTTGAGAATCGCTCCCAGGCAGCTCAGGTTCAAGTCTGGAGAGGAATGTTTGATTCAGCCCTTGAGTTCATGAATAGCGATCAGCTGGTAACCTTTGATTTGAGCAAGGAAACCGCCGTGAATC
>PBEB01000073.1 GCA_002717505.1 Leptospiraceae bacterium | reverse complement strand
GGTTATAAAGCGGTCCTAATGGGTGCCAATGCCCTGCGCAAGATTTTCCCTCTACTGATGACTGCAGCGGGGACCATTAGTCCGGCTCGAGTGGTAATCCTGGGAGCCGGGGTTGCGGGTTTGCAGGCCATTGCGACGGCACGTCGTCTGGGCGCTGTGGTAGAAGTGAGCGATGTTCGTCCTGCTGTGAAAGAGCAGGTTGAATCCCTTGGCGGAAAGTACATCGAGCCTCCTCAGGATGAAACCCTGGAAGGCGAAGGTGGCTATGCCAAAGAGGCTTCCGAGGAATATCTAAAGAAGCAACAGGAATTGCTGCAGAAGCATATTTCAGAAGCGGATGTTGTGGTCACTACAGCTCAGGTTCCAGGGAAGAAAGCTCCAATCCTGATTTCCGAGGAAACTGTTAAATCCATGAGACCTGGATCAGTAATCGTCGATATGGCGGCTGGCACCGGTGGAAACTGCGCAATTACGGAAGCCGGTCAGGAAGTGGAAAAGCATGGCGTGGTAATTATTGGAGAGACCAATATAATCTCTCTGGTCGCTTACAACGCCAGTCAGCTGTATTCCAGGAATGTCCTGGCGCTGCTGCAATCTCTGACAAAGGAAGGCCAGGTGGTTCTGGATCTGGAAGATGAAATCGTAAAAGGCGCACTGATCACCAGGGAAGGCCAGGTGATTCACGAGAATACAAAGAAGCTGCTGGGCGAATAGCAGCGAAGGGAGAATACATGGAAGCACATGAGCTTATTATGCTGATCACGGTGTTCGTACTGGCCGTGTTTCTAGGTTTTGAACTGATCTCAAGAGTACCCCCTACTCTGCACACTCCGCTAATGTCTGGAAGTAATGCCATTTCTGGTATTACCCTGGTAGGAGCTATGCTGAGTGCAGGCGCAGATGCCACAGGCGCTGTGCTATTTCAAATCGGAACTGTGGAAGTGAGCATCACTTCATTGCTCGGATTTATGGCTGTGGTATTTGCCACAATCAATGTTATCGGTGGATTTCTGGTCACAGACCGGATGCATCGGATGTTCAACAAAAGGAAATAAGGGGACGTACACGGAATGCATCGAGAAGATATACTCATTATAGCATACCTGATATCGTCTGTATTATTTATTGTCGGTATCAAGAACCTTTCTGCTGTGAAGACAGCCCGGCGCGGGAATTTCCTGGCAGCCCTGGGTATGTTTCTGGCAGTTACGGTTACCCTCTGGGATCAGAAGATCATCGGGTATGAGTTGATAATTGCAGGGGTACTTCTGGGAGCCTTAATTGGCTCTGTTATGGCGGCCAAAGTTGCCATGACCGGAATGCCTCAAATGGTTGCATTACTGAATGGATTTGGGGGCGCCGCTTCGTTGCTGGTGGCCAATGCCGAGTTCTTTCATGAAATGCATCGTCAAGGTCCGGCCAACTATGACCCGGCCATTGCCACTGCGGTGAGCATCGTTCTTTCAGTTCTGATTGGCGGTGTGACATTTACTGGATCGTTAATAGCGTTTGGAAAGCTACAGGGCATCGTTACGGAAAAGTCTGTGATGTTTCCGTTGCAACATGCATTGAACGCTCTTCTCATTTTGATCGCTTTCAGCCTGGGAATCTTTATGGCCATGGGAAACCAGGGAATCGATATCCTGGCATCTGTGGGTCTTGGTTTCTTTGAGCTCAACATTCTGGCCTATACCATCGCAGGCATTGCATTGGTACTGGGAGTGTTGTTGGTGATCCCCATCGGTGGTGCGGATATGCCGGTTGTGATTTCGTTGTTGAATTCCTACTCGGGCATCGCAGCGGCTACTACCGGATTCGTTCTGGGAAACACCGTCTTGATCATTACTGGTTCCCTGGTAGGAGCGTCCGGAATCATTCTTACTCAAATCATGTGTAAGAGTATGAACCGTTCCTTGATCAATGTACTGCTGGGTGGCTTTGGACAAACTCCAACTGCTGCGGCCGGAGAAGCGAAAGAGATCACCATCAAAGAAATCGGTGTAGAAGAGGCCGCTATGGTCTTTGAATCCGCGCGAAGTGTGGTCATTGTGCCCGGCTATGGTATGGCTGTGGCCCAGGCTCAGCACGTAGTCCGAGAGCTTTCGGAGATTCTGGAGAAGCATGGATCGGAAGTTCGCTTTGCGATTCATCCTGTGGCGGGACGGATGCCCGGCCATATGAATGTGCTTCTTGCAGAGGCCAACGTTCCTTATGAGAAGCTTCTGGAAATGGATCAGATCAATGATGATTTTTCCAATACAGACCTGGCGCTGGTCATCGGCGCAAACGATGTAACCAATCCGGCGGCTCGTCATAATGAGGCCAGTCCTATCTATGGGATGCCCATTCTAAACGTGGACAAGGCTCAGACTGTAGTGGTTATCAAGAGATCCATGCGATCTGGATACGCCGGTATTGACAACGAGCTCTATGGCTACGATAATTGTTTAATGTATTTTGGCGATGCCAAGGAAGCCATTTCGAAGCTGATTGGTGAAATCAAAGCAAACGCATCCTGAGCGTAGAAACAGTGATGTAATAAAAAGGCGAGCTTTCGGGCTCGCCTTTTTTATTTCCGGGTGAACGACAGCATACGAGAAAGGTTGATAGAAGGGAAGAATAGGAAATGTCGAGCAAAGAAATTGATAATGAAAATAAGAAGAAACTGAAGCCCGAGGGCTGGACGGCTCGCGGACAGGATCAGTGGCTCGAAAAGAACCGATGGCAAATCCTTGAATCTACGATTCGAGATTCTCTGTCCATTGAAGGATCATTGGGTAGCCTGCTGGGAAGCCTGCAAAGTCTTAAGAGACGAGTTGTGGTTAGCGGAGATGAACTGGCTGTGGACATCCTTCATTTCCCCGGGGTCCTGGAATTCATTCAAAAGGCACAGGGGGAATTTCGCTCCGCAGCCTCAGATCAAATGGAGCGCACAAAAGATTTGGCCACAGTTTCCGAAGAGCTCGATGCTGTGGCGCATGAGATTGCCCAGGCATTGCATAGAGGTAGCGGCTCAGCGAGAAAAGCAAAGGAGGGTGGAGCCAGGATAAAAGAAAACATTCAGAATCTGCATGAGATAGCCAGGGGCATTGCGGATGAGTCCAACGGGATCCGCGTGGTGAACGATACTCTGGGCAAGGAGATGCATGGACTTGGGCAGGTCTTTGTGGATGTAGAGAAGCAGATTAATCGGGTAAAGGGTCTTAGCGAGCAAACAAATATGCTCGCCCTGAATGCCAGCATAGAAGCCGCCCGAGCAGGTGAGTATGGTCATGGCTTTGCAGTGGTGGCAGAGGGTGTCAGTGACCTGGCAGAGAAGAGCTCGGAGGCTGTGAAGAATATCGAGGAGGCGCTGCTCAGCATGAACCGACAGTTCGAAGTCTGGAGCCAGCGAGCCAGTGATCAGATGAAGCAGACGGATCGAATCAACGAGTCCGTAAATGACCTGGAGCATATCATTGAAACAAATACCGAATTTGTTCAATCGGTGCAATCGGAGATTGAAACATCCACGGGTTCGTACCTCGACCTGGAACAACAAATTGAGGAAATCAAAAAGACAACCTCCCTGATCTCGGATTCAGCGATGCAGATATCTACGAAGGCGGATTACATCCATGGAGCAGCGGATAGAATTCGCGAAAGCATAGGGCAACTTGATGATCGAGTGAACCAGGCCGTGGAGAGCATTACAAACCAGAACCCGGAATGGTTACTCGAATTCCTACGAGCGCGCAGAACAGATCATCTTCAATGGATGGCTTCTGTGGATCAGGCTCTTGCAGCCATGAATCCGGAATCATTTCCGCAGTTGGACCATACACGGTGCAATATGGGTCTGTGGATCTATAAGGCAGTAGTGAAATCGGATGCGCAGCGGAAGGTGCACGACGCTCTGGAGGGGCCACATCGCAGACTCCATACAACAGCACAGGAGTTGGCCAGCCTGGTTGGGCAGAACCGGAAATCGGAGATCAGATCCAAAAGAGAAGAACTGGGAAAGATCTATGAAGAGATAGCGGCGTTGTTCAATGATTATGAATCCTTTCTCGAGGCCGCAGTTCTGGCGGAACTCAGATCCGAGGATTCCGCGGACTGAGTATTCAGGCTAGGCGAATTCAGGGAAGGCCATTGGATAGAGGCTGCGGACTGAACGAGAGCTGGGGATGCTGGTCCTTGTTAAGGGCACTGTTTTCTTTTTCTGGACGGAGATCAGAAACCGGACCCAGGGTCTCGGGACCGGGAGTCGAACCAGGAACCGGTCACTGTCTCCATTATCATCTCTGGACGGCGTTGTTCTGCAGCCTGGAGATTCTATCAGGAAGCTGGCTTATAGCTTAGCTGAAGTTTTCTGGAGAGTAGCCAGCGATCGCCAGATTTGATTTCATAAACGTATTCTTTTAGACGGCCTTGATTATCGTAGATGTGTCTACATCGTTCGGCGCCTGCCGGGCTGGTTCTGAGTCTTTCTACTAGCTTGCCATCTTTGTTGTACTTAAAATCAATGTTGCCCAGGTTTTCGCCGGTGGAAGATCGGAATTCCACGCGGGTTATATTGCGACCGTTGAGTTCTATAGAGATAGAATCTTTGTTGTCTTCCGCCTTCTCTACGGCGCTTATTTGACCCGGGCTATAGGAGAAGGAATGTAGCAGAATTGTCTCGCCCTGCCCATTGAGATAGGTGATCGAAGAAAGGTTGTCCTTTCTGTATTCTCGAATTTCAGATGAGATGATTTTACCTCGGGCATCCATCAATTTCTGAGCTACAGGCCGCCCGGCTTCGTATTGATACACGGTCTTTCCACGAGAAGTTCCATCAGCGCTATAGAAAGTTTCCTGAACCAATCGCCCCCGTTGATCGTATTCCATCTCCGCTCGTTCGGTGATGTTTCCTTTATCGTCGATGGCAGTAATGGACTGAGGACCGGTAAGGCCATCCTGCATAATGAAGGGAGCCAGGGGTGACCATCGCGCTGGATTGTAAGCGGCGGAGGCTTCGGTGTTGGCTCCGGCAGGAATTCCATGCAAAGTAAGTAGAATAGTTCCGATGCTGATAGCGAAAAGAGTGCGTTTCATATACTGTCTCCTGAGGGATCTGGGTACTTATCGGCGAAATTGAATGCGGGTTAATGGTAAATATGGGAATTCACAGCAAAAGCGATGGAGAGATTTTGCCATAATGGACATGGAAGATGGTATGATACCAGAGATCTTTGAACGCGAAAGGGTGCAGTGGTATTTAGGATTTCTAGAAGAATACAATGAGCGGGGAGGGTTTTTTTCCCGGGGGGACTCAGAAAGAATACTTGAAAGACATGTAATGGAGAGTGCAATGTTTGTTTCAAGGGTGCTGGATTATGTCCCTGTTTCACGTGAAACAACGGTATTGGATGCTGGTTCCGGGCCTGGTCTGCCCGGCTTTTTATTTGCCTGTCTCCCCTCCCCTCCCGGTCTCACATTAAATGACTCCAGCCGCAGACGCCTGAGTATTCTGGCGGCTGCCCTTGGGCAGAGCAACGGGGCTGACCTGGAGTCGAAAGGTTCTGGCACCTCCCGTTTCTCTTCACCGTCCGGATCATCCAGAAACCCAGGGTTCTCGCCAGGCGCCGATGGGGTCCCGAAATCGCATCAGGGATCATCCGCTCATCAGTCCAGAGCCCAGGATCAAGATAAGGAGCAGAAGGAATTGGCCGAGCCGAGTAAATCCGGCCAGGGCCTCAATGAACCATCGGTCACCTCACTTCCTCCCTTCCCTGGCATTCAGTTTTCTTATCAGAGACTTGAAGAAATGAAAGGACGATTCCACCTGATTGTCAGCCGAGCATTGATCCCTTTCCCATCTGTGCTGCGACTTATAGCTCACCTGCAAAAACCTGAGGATGTGTATGCCGGCTTCTTCAGTCCTCTGGAGGTATTCCAATACCAACATGTGATTGATGATTGCGGCTACAGGCTGGAAAAATCTGAAGCCATTTCTACACCCTCCGGTGCCGAAAGACAGATACTCTTCTTCCGCAAAGAGAAAACGGTCCGGCAGGGAAAACCGTTTGCATGGAAATTCATACGCGGGGAGATGAGCCAATGGCAGAAATCGTAGCAGTAGCAAATCAGAAGGGTGGGGTGGGCAAGACCACTACCACCATCAATCTTGCGGCCTTTCTTGGAAGGATGGGGCAACAGGTCCTCATAGTGGATGTGGATCCCCAGGGAAATGCGAGTTCCGGATTGGGTCTCGACATCCACAAGATTGAAAAGACAACGTATGAAGTATTCCTGGAAGAAGTATCTCTGGCCGAAGCCATCCTTCGCACAGAAACGCAAAACGTCTCAGTAGTTCCTGCGAATGTAAACCTATCTGGGATTGAGATGGACCTGCTGCAAATGGAGGCCAGGGAGTACAAGCTTCAGGCATCCCTGAAACAGGTGGCACCGAACTATGACTGGGTCTTTATCGATTGCCCGCCGAACCTTGGAATTCTTACTTTGAATGCTCTTTGCGCGGCCGATGGTGTAATGATCCCACTGCAAACGGAATACTATGCGCTGGAAGGTCTTACTCAGTTGATGCGAGTCATCGGCTTGGTGCAGCAGTCCCTGAATCCATCTCTGGAGCTGAAGGGCGTAGTTCTGACGATGTATGATCAGAGAACCTCACTCGCACACCAGGTGGTGGATGATGTGAAGCAGCACTTCGGGGAGAAGGTATACTCTGCAGTAGTGCCCAGAAATGTTAAGCTTTCGGAGGCCCCGTCTTTCGGTAAGAGCATTCTGGAGTACGCGCCGGATAGCTCCGGGGCGAAAGCCTATGAGCAACTGGCCAATGAGGTAATGAAAAATGGCTAAGAAAAGTGGTCTGGGCCGTGGCCTATCGAATCTGATTCCAGGAGCTTCCGGCTCATCCGCTTCTACTCCCACGGAAGGACATCCAGATTATCAGGAACTATCTATCGATAAAGTGGCTCCGAATCCGGACCAGCCACGAAAGAAGTTCAGAGAGCAAGAGATCGAGGAACTGGCCGCCACTCTCTTGTCGGTTGGTCTGATCGAACCTATCGTAGTTCGACGGAAAGACGATGGCTTTGAAATTATTTCGGGCGAGCGTCGATGGCGAGCGGCAAAGCAAGCCGGGTTTCGTAAAATTCCCGCCGTGGTCAAGCAGGTGAACGAGAGTCAGGCTCTGGAAATGGCGATTATCGAAAACGTTCAACGCGAAGACCTGACTGTGATCGAAGAGGCCCGAGCATACGAAGCGCTGATGGGGCTAAGCGGATCCAAGGCTGCGGATGTTGCGAAGAAAGTGGGTAAAGATCGGGCCACTATCACGAACCTAATCCGTCTTTTGAAACTGCCAGAGGAAGTCCTGGAATTAATCGAAGACAGAAAGCTTAGCGGCGGGGCAGCCCGTCCGTTGCTTACTCTGGGAGACCGTAAGACCATCGTAAAGCTAGCCAAGAAGATAATCCAGGAAGGCTGGTCTGCCCGAAAGGTAGAAGAAGAAGTGGCTCGCATGATGGAGCCTTCCACAGGATCTGCTAAGGGTAGCGGATCTACAAAGGACGCTTCCACAAGGAAACTGGAGGAGCGTCTCCGCGCTCGCTTCACTGCAAAGGCTGAGGTAAAACACAAAAAGAACGGATCCGGACAGGTGACGTTGCACTACGCCAATCTGGATGATCTGGACCGGCTACTGGAAATGCTGGGAATCAAATGATTCCGTCTTACCTATGTCCGACGAAGAAGTCGGACTCCGCTACTCAATCCCTCCATCCATGAAGGCCAAAAAAAAGACCGGGGAATCTCACCCGGTCTCTTCTCCTTTTCAATTTCAGTGTGCTTTGCCTTTCATTCAGATATGCTCATGACTGTATAAATGGTTCTGGCAGTATTCGTGGTCGCTGCATTCAACGCAGTATCGAAAATCAAGGGTAGGGTCATCCAGTTCCGTTTTTCCGCAAACAGTGCAGCGGTGAATGGCAGCCGGGCTAGGGGGATTGGACTTCGCTTGAAACTGTGCTTTTCTTACAGGCTGCGAAGCCCTGCGTTTCCACAGTCCGGGACCAAAAAAAATCAAATAGTTAAGGAATCCGAGAGCCGGACCCAGGATGGGCCAGTACTGTTGATAGGCAACCAGCGCAACCAGAGGATTGTACAGGATCATCGCTACGATGAAGATAGCAACCCATTTGATCTTCACTGGTATGATGAACATCAACAGGATTTGCATATTCGGATTCAGAGTAGCGACTCCCAGGAAAACCCCAAGATAAATGAACTCGGAGCCAACACCAAAGGGGCTTCCGAGCAACGTGAACACTACGCCAAGAAGGATATATAGGTTGTACCGAAAGTCTCCCATCAGGAGCTCCAGTTGCGAGCCAAAAAGCCAGTAAACATAGAGGAAGATGAATAGGGGGATCCAGGGGCCCAGACCGAAGAAATCACCTACTGAGATGCGAAAGGGATAGAAGAATACGTGCCACCATTGTCCGGTGATCACAGAGTCAAGGCTCACACTTCCAATGCCAAGCTCAAAGGCCAGATCAGCCCCTGTGACCACTGCAGTGAGAATAATCATGGCAAGGGTTAAATGGGGAACGGCGAATCTTCCAAAATGCTTTTCTAGCCAGCGCATAGGGTAGGGCACTGGTTGGATGCGCCGGGTCAAGTAGAAGTGTATTTACAGCGGAAGATGATTTTCTAGTTTGAACCATGCTCGGATTGATGCGAAGCACGGGGCGAACGGTGAGCTGGGAGCTTCGACAGGAAGCCAAGCATCCTGGAAGCATTCTTTTCTTTCTCTCATTTGCAATAACGCTAAATATTATTTACTACTATGCGTTTGGGCGACGAGCTCTAGAGGAGCACTCCGGAGGCGGATTGATCCTTTCATTATTCTTCGTCTCCGTTGTCATTCTCAGCCGGGGCCACAGCCGGGATCGCGAAGGAGGGGCTCTGAAGGTTCTCCTGGCTTCCCCCGTGGATCGAATCGGAATGTACCTGGGCCGTGTGCTCTCTCGTAGCAGCGTTCTTCTTGTAGTGCTTCTGATCAGCTGGCCTGTGACGGGGTTGCTTATCACAGGTCGACCTCTGGTGTTTGAAGGGGATGTCCTGTTTCAGATTTTACTGTTAATGATACTCAGCTGTCTTGGACTCTCTTCTCTGGGAACCATGGTCGTGGTGCTGGCTTCGGGAAATCGGTTCCGAGAAATGATTGTACCGGTGCTTTTCTTTCCGGCTGCTCTGCCTCTGTTTATGGTAATCTCCGGAGCCTTTTCCGAACAGGGTGTTGTAGCAGCGGCTCAGTATAATCGCCTTGTCAGTGTAGTCTCTCTTATGACCTTGTTCTATATTCTAGTAGGTGGGCTATTTACCATGCGGATCTCACCAACGGAAGGCTCTTGAAATGCAGCGACTCTACTGGATCCTGATCCTCTTTATTCCGGTACTACCGATTACAACTATCTATGCCCTGTTGGTGCCTCCGGTTTTACTGGAGCAGGGTCAGGCGCATCGCATCTTTTATATTCATGTTCCGGTGGCCTGGGTAGCTCTGTATGCACCTTTGATAGCCTCTGTTTCTGGAATCCTTTATCTGGTTACCCGACGTCAGGTTTTTGATCGATGGAACGTAGTGAATGCTAGAATCTCTGTGTTGTTCAGTCTGGGCGTGGTAATTTCGGGTCCGATCTGGGCATACACCGCATGGGGTACATTCTGGAACTTTTCGGATCCAAGGTTGATGAGCTTTTTTATTCTTTTGCTGTGTCTCGGCGGCTACTTCCTGGTGCGCCTTTTTACAGACGATGTAGAACGGCGAGGAATCTATAGCGCGGTCTGGGCTGTCATTGCGGCGGCGGCATCGGTATTTACCTGGCTGGCTATACGGGTTCTAGAAACGGATCTTCATCCGGGGCCAGTTCTGAAAGATATGGATGAACGGATTGCCAGTGCTTTCTGGTGGAACGTTTTGGCTTATCATCTGCTGTTCTGGGTGTTGCTGGTGCTGGGTTTGCAGCATGAGCGATCCAGGGAGGTGGAAGAAAGGGAGTTGATTGAATGATCTATTTTGCTTCAGTTAAGAAAATCGCTATGAATCACAAAAGGCTATGGCTATCAATAGTGACCATCGGATTGCTCCTGGCCGGAGGGCTGCCAGCTGATGAGCCGAAGAATACCTCGGAAAGAGAAAAGTTTGAAGCGAAGGCAGATGAGATTCAAATGATGAATCCCAGAATGGCCCGAGAGGCAATACGAGCTCTGGATGAGTCCACTGCCCTGAGTATCTATGATATTATGGTTGCTCGGGCAGGTGAGAAAGGTGTGGGTCCCCAGACATTTTATCTGGCGGAACACATTCAGTTGCTGAGAGCTACGGAAGCTTCCCAGAAAAGATTGGAGAGTTTGATCTGGGTTCTGGGGCTTACTCTGTTGCTTTTCGCCGGATATCTGACCTATGTTCTGATTGATCAACGTCGCATATATGGCAAGCTTCAGACGCTGCAAAAATCATCACCAGTCCGAGAAGCAGAGCGCACGGTATACACTGGAGAATAACGTGAACCTGGGTGAGGTAAAGAAGCTTAATCAGCTTGTGGCCGAGCCCACCGATGGGGACCAGGGTTGCCGAATCTGCGTGGATACCTTTCGCACTCCTTACATTCTCTGGGATCAGCCTATTCAGTGGCCATCGCTATCGGTACTCCATGCGGAGGCTGAGTCCTGTGAACCGATTCTCAGGGCAATCATGCAACGATCCCCCTGGTTGTTGCGGGGGGCTCAGCTACTACCTGAAGCCAGGCCTCGAAGAGATGAGCCGAATCTGCATATGGTAAAGCTCTTTCGAATTGAGGAACAGCAGTATCTACTTAAGACGAAGCTCTTAATGACCTATATGGGCGGTGCCAATGGCGAAGAGCTAGAGGATCGGTCGGTGCAAGATCGAAATCCGGCCTTTCAGAGTGATCGAATCTATTATCAATGTAGACTCTTTCCGGTGTCTTCGGTGAAGACAGAGGACGGAGCCGTGGTCGATTTTGAACCCGAGCATTATGGTCCCGCCAGCGGGATGCAAAATACCGTAGGCGAAGCGCATCAGACTGCAAGATGGAATGTGATGCTATTTGACGAAATGGATTTCAGTGAGCTGGAACAGGGAATTCGAGAGATAGTGTCCTCCAGGACATGGAAGCCTGGCCGGCTCTTCAATCCATTTGTGATCGACCACGGAACTGTAAACTGGAATGTGTTTCACTTGAAAGATATATCCAGGTTCCTCCCTCATTTTCACCGTTTGTGGCTTCATCTGAAAGATGGTACGGATTTTCGACATGAAGATCATCTCTTCTGGGATGAATACTATGAATCCTGGGAATATAATCGTTTCCTCTCGCGTGGTGGGAATCCGCACTGGGAAATTGTACAGGCCCCGGGTTGGCCTACTTAAACTTTAAGGCAAGGGTCTGCCCTCAGTATCAATTCCGGATGAATTGTGCGCAGGTTTGGCATCGTCGAACCCTTTACTCAAGCAATGATTCTAGCATCCATGGAGTATTCTCTGTCATGAGCAATTTCAAATCAATGAAAGGCATCTTCCTCAAATCTGCAGCCGGGCAAACAAAAGGAATGGGACTCAGGCTACGGCCGGGAAATGTACTCATTGTTGTCACTGTTATGTTCGCCCTTTTGGGTTTGCACTGCGCAAAGATGCAAAGAGTTCCTTTTTCGCGCTGCGAAGAAGTGAACGGACTACCGGGCCCATCCGACATGGCACTGGAAAGCCGATCAGCGTTCGGAGTGGATCGACTGATCCTTGCCACACAGGACCGCAGAGACCAGGATCCGCAGGACGAATATCTGGATCAGGGCGCGATTAAATTTGTACCGCTCACAGGGCGAAATCGAAACCAGGTGCTGGATTTTTCGTTTAGTGGCCGGGATGAATATCCCTTTCATCCCGAAGCCATCGACCTTCTGGTGCTGGGCGGTAGTCGGTATCTGTTTGTCCTCAATCATGCCAGAGTGGCTCAACACGCAGTAGAGATTTTTCGCATAGAGAAGACCAGTCTGGTCTTCATGGGTCGATTCCGTCATCGATTCATTGAATACCCATCTGACATTGTGGGGCTGGGACTGGATGAGTTTTATGTTCTGAATCGGAGATCCGGAAACTTCGTGGAGCATTATGGTCTGAGCTCCTTGTTTCTGGGGTCTGGTTCCTTAATCTACTATCGGGACGGAACCTATTACCGTGTTCTTCAACAACTCAGTGATCCAGAGGGCCTTGCATTGAGTCCAGACCAGACCAGACTCTGGATTAGCGAAGGCGGATCAGGTTCATTAATAGCGCTGGAAAGAGGAAGCGGTCCTGAAGTCAGAAAGCTTGCTCGAGTTTCCCTGACTGGACATCCGGCTCGCTTGAGTTTTTCTGGGGCTGATCGAATACTCGTAGCCACCATCCCCAGTACCTGGGCCTGGTCCAGCCATGAAAGCTATTCTGCTGAGAAGGCACCAAGTCGCATCCTACAGGTGGATGCAATCCAGGGAACCTCTGCGCTGGCCTATCAGGATCCAGGCAACGAAATCAGCGGGGCGACCATAGCTCTCGCGCAGGGGAATCGTATATTCCTCGGCCAGAAGTTTGACAGCTTTATTCTGATCTGCAACCAGTGATTGAGCGCCTCGCTTCAGAGCTTACCTCAACCTGACGATTGAGATGCTCCGTGCTTTTGCGATTGTAACAAATCATCCGGCATGCAGCTATGATCTGCTCCGAGTTCTTCAGTTCAGACTGGGTAGAGGGTTATGCGCCAATTCGGGCCAGGAGTTTGCGTAGAAGCACTTTGTGCTTCGTTAACTCCTGCTGGATTCCACTCAGGAATTCCGGTGAAACGGATTCTTCTTTCAGTAGAGCCTCAATTTCTTTCTGTAGCGGAGCCCCGACGATGCGTAGACAGGAAGCATACTCTTGCCATCGACTCAAAAAGCTATCGTGCACAATGTCGCCCAGAGATTCCACTTGATCCAAAAACATTTGGATGTTTTTGAGTGTTACATCTCTCACTACCATATCATCGTCGGCATTGTCTCGCTCCGGGAAAGAGTCTTCGCTATTTGAAATCTCAGGAACGGATTCGTCGGTTGGGTGGCTGACCATACCCAGGGAATTCCACCAGTCCCAGGCTGAATGAAATAACGTCGCATTCTTGAATGAAGCTCCATCGGAAGCGAGTAGCGAAATCCTGGCACGGTGTTGATCGCTTTCGAAGCGATGAGAGAACCATTGATGAAAAACCTGCAGTTTATCGTTGGAATGAACCCATTTTCCGTCTTCGGAAGAAAGAGGAACTACAGGAATAGCAAAACGCTGCCTGTAATTGGCCGTCTCTCGGGAATGAAGCCTTGACTCCCTGAAGCTCCATAATTCCTCTAATGCTGCGCCACGAGCGTGAACCCTTGTGTGACTAAACCCGAGATCCTGGCCTACCAGAAGTATTTCTTTGCATCCCAGATAGAAAGCTAGATCGTAGGCATTGGTGCTTACAGAGCCCCCATAAGACAATTGATCGGGCAATTCGCGATTCCAGAACTGAAAGAGCTTTTCGGCCAGGGGAAATGGATTCCCTGTGGACACCATCGGGCCCGTCCATCTGCGCAATGCCAGAGGGCTGCAGGACGGATCAGCGATTAGAGTTGTCTCCGGTCTTTGGTGTCTTCTGGTTTCCGGTTCTGAGTCCCTCGGATGGTTTTGCTGTCTATTCTCGCTTGAAGACTCTCCTGCTAGATGATAAAAATTTATGGGTTGTGGATCCACAGTTAAGGCATAATGCGGATGCAAGCCATGGAGATGACAAACGGAAAGAGCAGTGTCCACGGCAATCATTACCGGGGGATTATCCTGGGTCTGCAGTTGGGCAAGTTCCGGAAGATGTTGCGCCAACGAAGGTCCTGCACCTAGAATAACGACGGGTCTGCCGATGTGTAGATCCTTCAACTCATTCAGGGAGCGGCTTTCTCTGAAGGACAGTGCATTCCCATAGAGGTTTCGCATCCAGAGGGCCCCGAAGCGATCCAATGTATTTCGATTAATCTGGCGCCGTTGCGCCCGGTTATTCAAACGATGGAATAACTCTTGATAATCGGCATGACTTTGCATGGCCCCACGAAGGGGATACAGCAGACAGGGAAGCTCCAGGAAACGATTTGCCTCTTCTTCGGTCAATAGTAGATGACTCAGGCTTTCTACTGCGATTTTATTGAGTGTTTCTGATTCCTGCGATTCCTCGCGACGATGCGAGACATCCTTATGGTGGTCGTTTTCCCTGGTTTTTGAATTCCCCGGGAGAAGAGAGGAGTTGAACCCATGTTCCAGAGAGTTAAGGACGGCCTCGCGGATTTCGGCCTCCGGTTCTATGACCGCCCATCCATAGGATCGCAGCAAATTGGACTTTATTAATTCATGAAGAAAGAGCGGACCCGTGGAACCCACAATCAATACTCGCTTCAAATCCGGGTGAGCACTGAGCTCGTTTGTCAGGGCTTCTATCTGTCTTTTCGCTTCCCTGAGCGGATCATAGAGACTGGCCTGCGCTTTTCCGAAGATGCAGGGAACAGAATACCCATTGCGAGACTCCTTCCATGTAACTCGAGAATTCTTTGCTTCATCGCTTTGCAGGTTGTCTACGTTCGACTCCATTCGTACTTTCCGTTGTGCAGACGCACCTCCAGGGGGATACCATAGGTTTCGGTTAGATTTCCAGAGTTGATGACTTCAGAAATGCGACCCGATTTCCAGAGGTGTCCATCCTTCATCAGGCCGGCATGTGATGCATACTGAGGAATCTCCTGAATTCGATGCAAGACCAGGATGGAGGACTTCAACTCCATGACTAGTTCCGCAAGCAGATCCTGAATGGAATACTGGGCTCCGATATCCAGGCTTTCAAACGGCTCGTCCAGAAGAAGAATTTCAGGACTGGCAGCCAGAGCTCGAATCAGCAGAACTCTTCGTCTCTCCCCGGAGCTAAGGTTACAGAACCTCGCTGCATGGGACAGATCCAGACCTAGAAATCGTTGTAAGAGATTCTTTGCCTGCTGGATCTGCAAATCGGACGGCTGCGAATAAAGCGGTAATTTGCCGGTGACGCCGAAAAGCACTACATCCAGAAGAGTCAAATGCGGATAATTCTGGGCCAAAGACTCTGCATCTCTGGTTTCAAAGATTCCGATGTTTCGCTGTATGGGAAACACAGGATTACCTGGTAAGCGCTCTCCGAAGAATTGCATATGGCCTGCCGAGGGCCACAGCCCGAGAGCCAGAATGCCAAGTAGCGTGCTTTTGCCGCTGCCATTGGGACCCAGCAATACCCAGTGCTCGCCGGTATTCATCGTCAGGCTAGTGGGCTGCAATAGGTAGTTTCCTTCGCGAAGAACGGAAACCTCAGTCAATTCTATGAGCGGTTGGTGCACCGGGGATTAACCTCCACCGGATAGCTCGTAATCCTTCTCCAAACGTTCCACCAATCCCTCGAACTGAATGGGGCTTTCGATGCCAAAGTCCTGACGAATGTCTTCTTCGATGGAAAAGAAATCCACGTTCCCTGAAGTAGCCTGCTGAATTCGTACGGCCAGATAGACGCAGTGAATCAGTCTTCGATACGGATCCTCGGCTTGAAGGGGCTTCTGTTGGTAACGAATTGCCTGGACAATGGGCTCAGGAAACTGCCATCGCTCAGCCAGCATGGCCCCAACCTCGGGATGCGCGATGCCCAGGGCCACCTCTTCCATCATGGCAGTATTGCGAATTCGGCCTCGTTCCAGCATATCCTGAATACGCTGAATGAGCTCCGGTTTCATCGAGATTAAAACGATTTTACCCAGTTCATAAAGCAGTCCACTGACTCCGGCAAAGTCTCGCGCGTAGGAATCCTGACGTGCCAGCTTGCCGGCAAAAAAGGAAACCCGATTGGAATTATCCCAGATGGATTCCAAATCCTTCTTCTTGTAGCGCGTAGTCATGATTTTACGAGCGCCAGCTACCATTAACAGGTTTCCCAGTCCCTTCAGGCCAATAATCTTTATGGCATCGGTCAGTCCTGGGTTTCGAGTACGAGTCATGAATCCTGCGGAATTGGCGAGTTTTAAGACCTGAGCGGTCAATGCAGGATCTCGTTCTACTCGGGCTGTAATTACCTGAATGGAAGAGGATTCACTGTTGCATAGATTCCAGAGTTCCTGAATGTTCTCTGGAAAGGAAGGCAGCGCGTCCAGTTCATCCAGCACATTCTTGATATAGCGATTCCTGGTCTGAGCCTCTTCCTGATCTCGCGGCAGCGCTATTCGCGCTATTGTCTCTTCTCCGTTGGTATCTATGCGAAAATGATTTCCTGGAATCCCTGCATTTTGCAGAAGCACCAGAGTTAATACAAGTCCCAGGCCTGCACCCTCAGATTCGTCTCGCACCGTTGCAAAAACCGCATCCAATTCTTGATGCTCTTTAAAGAGCTCAAGCCTGGATTGAATGCGCTCCACTTCCCGGGGAAGTAATGGGGCGTTGTTGCGGACTTCGATGTGCAAATGCTTATCTTTGAGTTGAAAAAGGAGCTTCGTATAGTACTCGTTCTGTTTGTGCTGTTTACGAAAATCTTCCCAGTGTTCAAGTACACGATTGGCAAAGCCTTTCATGGCTTTCGCATATTGCTCTTCGTTACCGTATTCCTTGTTTTCAAAATGAAGATAGATCCGCTTTGCATTGGCTTTGCTGGCATTGGAAAGAAGCTCTCTGGCAATGACAAACGTGGGCTCGGATAGGAAAGCGAGATCCAGTTCAGAGAGCAGGCGATACAAAAAATCGGACAGTTCGTTTACTTCGCGATCCACCAATCCCGGAAATTGGATGGTTATCAATTCCCCGGCCAGAAGAGCCTTGAGGGCACTCCCTCTCTCTTTGTGCGCATCAAATGGAAGCACAAAAACTTATATGCTAGAACCGTCGACCGGGGCAACAAATTTAGTAGTCGGAAAGGTCTGCATCTGTCTGAATAAAGCGACACTGTTTGTGACAGATGTCGACTGGCAGCTAATTAATGGGCCAGCCATACCAGGAGCATCATAGATATCAAGGATGCTTCAGCGTAGACAACAAGAATCCAGGAGATTGCTCATTTGAAGAAGTAATCCTCTGCTAAGCCTGTAGTGGCCTCCAGGGATGCAAAAAGAGGTCACCGTCATCCGGCATCCAGGTCTTTCTGATAACTTCCGTTTTAGCCGGTGGTCTGTTCTTCAAGATCGTCGAAGCTGCCGTCAGCGGCGAGTCTGTAAGCGCCCAGAAACTCATGAGGTAGAGAGCTGCCCCATTCCTGAGGGGATAAGATGGAAAAGATTTTATCACCGCTCTCCTTCTGGTAGAGATACAGGGCCATTCCGGGTTTCTTTTCAAAATTACATTTGATCCGATGAAGTTCCATATCCCGTTCCGCTTTACCAATGATTTCTTTGGCCTCCTCCTGGAGGGTGCGTATCTGACGAGCGATTACATCTAGTTTTCCATGCACATGGCTCTGAACTACTTCATCGGCCTTTTCGATTTCCTGTGCACGCTGCACAAGGCTAAAGGGAGGATCACTGGTCCGCGCTGGATGCGTCATGCTACGACGATTCTCCAGAATTGGCTCTTTTTTATTATGGCTGGGTTGTTGACTCTCCTGGTTCTCCATGGATGTTCCTCAGGGCACAAAGAAGGCGCCCATTTGAAAGAAATGCGCGCCTTGCTCCTGAGTCAACAGGAAAGGGTTACCCAAACCTGGGACAGGATTTAGCGGATTTTCATATCCCTTTTGATCTGATAGATCTGATAGTGTAGCATTGGATTCACTACTTCTTCGCCTTCAGCCACACCATTGGCAGCCTGTTGCTCATATTTTTCAGCAGCTTCTGCATCGAACAAAACTATAGCCACTGTGTTGTAGAACTCATAATCCACTTTGTAACGAATGTAATGGTGC
Organism: Leptospiraceae bacterium; assembly: GCA_002717505.1. Classification (GTDB taxonomy): domain Bacteria; phylum Spirochaetota; class Leptospiria; order Leptospirales; family Leptonemataceae; genus UBA3465. The sequence goes on along the minus strand of PBEB01000073.1, from coordinate 24,532 downwards.
GATCGAAAAATAGACTTTCTTCGGAGTTGCTCCACAGTATAAGTATGCTTATCTATGTTCTTAAAGACTTTGGTTCGCTTCTCTTCTGGAGTAGGCGGAACGTAGTCTGAGAGCGTTAGCTTATCCGGCGGAGGAGTAGTATCTCCATACAAGGTCATCCGGAGCCCCTGAGTAGGGTACCGATTTACATAGGCAACATACATCCATGCCGGAGGAAGCAATTCCGGTATTGGGCGAATTGCAGCCACAGAGTCTCTCATGCGTTCGATGATCTCTTTTTGATCCTCATAGGGTCCGTCTGGATCTTTGGGATCGGCCTTGGGGCCCCAGATCTTTTCTGGTGGAATATCCTTCGGTGTGATCTTCATGAAGTGGACAACGTTTTGTCTCCTGGCCGGGTCATTGATGCGCCAAACAGGATAGGGAATCCACTTTCTATCGTTTTCATCTATGGCATTGGTTTCGCGGTAGGCCAGCACCCATACATAAAGATCCATCGGATCATTGGTAATGTTATGGATGGTGAACATTACATCCAGAATCTCTCCGCGTCCGTCTGATGCGTAACGACGATCCACTGTCAGATCCTCTACTTGAATGGTAGGATCATCGATGGCGATGGGATTGTAATCTTCCAGAGTGATGCGATCCGGATTGTTGCCATCATTGACAGCAACTTCATTACCACCGGGATTTTCGGTGATGTTCGGATCCTCACTCCAGAGCAGACCGGCGAAGACCGGGGCCGCAAAAAGTGTGGCGAATGAAATATAACGAATCCAACGAATAGACATGCGTCTTGCTCCTGCCTCTATTATCGAAAAAGGTACCGTTTACATTAATGAGTCTCGAGAAAAGCTTGTAGTCTGAAAAGAAAAATCCGAAACCGAATCCCATGGGCAAAGGCATCTATATCCGACATAATCCCGCCGTGTGGTTGCTGGCAGTGTTTTTTCTGGCGCAGTGTAAAAGCTCTTATCCTCCAGAAATCGGCGAGCTTCTGAATAGTCGGATTACCCGAGATTACCAGGAAACCGAGGTCATTGATCTACTGTACTTCACCAATCGTAAGATTAATTCAGGAACTGGAGTTTGTTCCAATCAGAATGTATCTGTGAAGCGAGGCAATGGGCTGGAGGGAGGCATTTGCAGGATCCAGGTCCCCCGAAATCATGAAATCGGAGCTCTGGACCTGGCGGAGCGTCCGGGAGCCGACAGACAAAATCGATTCTCCATTCTTGCCGGGGAACGATTGGACTCTCCCATGGACCGCTTGAATCAAAAGGAAATCGTGGTATTTGTTCATGGCTTCAATGTTAAATTCGAAGAAGCGATTCTAAGAGCAGCGCAGATTCAATATGATCTGAAATTTCCATACCCCGTTGTCCTGTTTTCCTGGCCTGCCGGTCCTTCGGATGATGTACTGATTGAGAGCCTGTCTCTGACCAGGACCTACAGAGAAAACCAGGCGAATGCTGCAGAATCCATCAATGACTTTGCCCGCTGGATTGCGGATGTTGGCGGCCAGGTGAAAACCGTGCATTTGATTGTGCATTCTATGGGGCACCAGATGGTTATTCCGGGACTTAAGCGGGCTCTGGAACACGAGCCGGATCTAAAATTTGGAGAGATCGTATTTTTTGCGCCGGACTTTCCTGCAGGCGAATATTCGAAGTACGCGGGTCCCATCCAGAAATCCGCCTATCGAACAACACTGTACTGTAGCCCCGGGGACAATGCTCTGGCGGTATCCCAGCGAGTGAATGGCAACTACAGGCTGGGTATGTGTAAGCAAGTTCCGGGAACTGACGTCATCAATGTTAATGAAGTGGATGATCCAGTTCTGGGCATTGGTGGGTTAGGCCACGGTTATTATTCCAGTCGGGCTATCCTTACGGATTTGTATCAGCTATTCCTGGGGGTGAAAGTAGAGAAAAGGTTGTTCATTCGCAAATCGGACCCTGGCCATGGAGAGAATTACGTACTGCGAAAGTAGAAGCTTATGAAAGACTGGCCTCGGTGAGGTGCGAAGCCAGCGTCCCGGGGATAAATCCGCTGTGAATGAATTCTTGCCGTTCAGGATTGCCGAGTACCCGGCTCCGGCTGTGGGAAGCGGGGCAGGGTCCGATATAATGGTGGTTGCCTTGTGCTAATTCAAGCTCCGCAGTTGGATTCGATTTCTAGTCTCTTTCGCGTCTCCATTCGTAAAGCAATGCTGTAAGGCTTGCCGCAGCGTTAAGTGATTCAAGCCCAGAAATCGGGATTCTGAATCGCTCCCCTTTCAGATCCGAGGGAAGTCCCTTGCCTTCTTCTCCCACAATAAATGCATACCTGTTTTGATGATTTAGTAAACTGGAAAGCTGCTTTAATGGCCTCTGGCTCCGATGATCCAGCAAAAACCGGGCCTCCGGTGGAATGCCAGAGCGCCCAAGAGGATCGCCCACATGCTTTAATTCCGGGCCCTGAAAGAAGTTCGCACGAAGACAACTGCCCGAGCTGCTACGAATCACAGCAGGATGAAAAGGAAAAACCGTCTCAGTGGTTAGAAGGATGGAGTCCACGCCGAAGCCCCGGGCTGTCCTGATTGCGGCTCCCAGATTGTCCGGCAGAGACAAAGGAAGGACTAATATTGAATGGGCCGGCCCGATCTTTTTTTCTGCCAACTCCGGAATGCGTTCCGAACCATCCAGGTTCCATAGTAGAATAGGATATTTTGTTCCGGAATGATCCAACTTCCGAAATAGCTCTCCTTTGAGGCGAAAGATGGGCAGTCCACTTCCTTCGGAAAGCATCGAGTAGAGCTCCTCGGGAATAGAGTCAAAGATGACCAGCGCCTCGGGCTTGCCGTTCCATTTGGGCCCCCTCGGATCGCCCATGCGGCTGAACCCGCCCCCATCGGTTTCGCCGCTCTTTTTGGGAACCCGGGATGCAGAGCGCCCAACTTCCGAATCCTGAAGCCATTCGTTGAGAATTTCCGGGACGATCTTTCGGCCCGAAACCAGAGTAAAGCCGGTCTTTTTGATCCATTTGCTCTGGTCCAGGCGAGCCCAGTCTTTGAATCGGGGGTTGGCATCGGACTCAATGGTTCGAATGCGATCCTGCAGCCATGAAGGTACCCCATGACGATCGGAAAGTGCAATTTCATGGGTGGCCGGGCTATCGGGATTTGCATTGAATCCGTCATCCGCTTTTTCCGGGGTTTTAACGGGTGCCCTTTGCGCTTCTTCCAGCGATGAATCATTGCGTTCCACAGTTACTGGCTGCTGGTCATGCGGGGATAACTCTCTGGATTCAAGGTCCAGTCGGGTAAAGACTACCAGCCGTCGTTTGTCTGAGGTGCCCGGTAAGCGATAATCGATGGTCCGGAAAAAGCTCCATTGAGGGCAATCGGTGGCTGCCGCTTCGATCTCATCGTCACAATCTGGGCCTTTCCAGAAAATGAAATGACCTCCCGGATTGAGACTCAGATTGCAGAGATTTAAAGTGTCAGGAATGGACATGAAAGCCCGACTAATGGCTGTATTGCATTCGATGCGGTCTGCTGGATTTAGTTTTCGGGAAATTACTTCAACATTTTCCAGTCCCAATTTGCTTGCAACACTGGCCAGAAATTCTGTGCGTTTCTTTCGCCCTTCTACCAATCGAAAATGGATATCTGGTCTCAGGATTGCCAGAGGAATGCCCGGAAATCCGCCGCCGCTGCCCAGATCCATACAGGGCCCCACGAGATCCAGACCGGCTTCCCGGAGAAGCTTTTCCGGAAGCAAGCTGTCAACATAGTGCTTTCGACCCATTGCTTCGGCAGCGTAGAGCCGGGTGACATTGATTCGTGCATTTTCCTTTCTCAACATCTCATGAAAGAGCTGCAGCTTTTTCAGCTTATCCGCCGATACCTTAAGGGAGGCTTCCTGAAGGTATTCAGCAATATTTAGATGTTTGATTGGGTCCATTTTCAATATCCCGCTCGTATATTCCTGGAGAAAGGTTCCACCCATAAAATTGGGTCGGTGGTCAAAGATCTGGGTTCACGGGTTCTACTGCTTGTACTCAAAAATGAAGAGTACAATCCAGATGAGCTTGCCATTATAAAAACCAGTCTTGAGCGCTACACCAGCGGCTGCATTATTTATGACGACCTTGAAAAACGCCCTGGTTTTGACGAGTTGGATACGGCCGCTCATTTCATAAAACAAAGCCGCGCAGATCTGATTCTGGCCTACGGTGGACGGGATACCTTTCACACAGCCCGAGCAGTGGCCCTCCTGGCTACAAACGAGGTATTTGCCAAAGAGCTTCCGGAGCGAAGGGAACCGTTAAAAAGGCCACCCATGCCGGTGATTACTGTGCCCGGTGTGTTTACTATGGGTGAAGAGAGCTCTCCGACCTTCGTCATGTATGATCATGCCACAGGTGAGCTCTACCATGGAAATGATCCGAGACTGTTTCCGGCTGCCGTCTTTATGGATCCGGCCATTACCATGTCCATGTCCGAGGCAGAAATCACACGTACTGGTGTGGCCATTCTGGCCGCCGCAGTGGAAGCTATCCTGTCCAAACGGGCCAACGATTTGAGCAATTCCATGGCCCTTCGAGCAATAGAACTGATCATGCGCTCTCTGCAGAATCTGGTGAAGGATACCACCAACCAAAATGCCAGGAACAATATCAGTGTAGCCAATCTTCTCTGCGGGGTGTCTCATTCCAATAGTTGGTTGGGACTCTGCTATAGCATCGCAACAGCCACCAATCTCATTACGGGAATGGATTTCATGATGGCCATGGCGATTCTGTTACCCCATGTAATGGAATATAATCTGACTACCTCTGCGGGAAAGTACGTTCAGATTGCCAGAGCCCTGGAAGAAGACATCCATGACATTACAGTAATTGAGGCTGCCATTAAGGCTGTGGAAGGTGTGCGAAAGCTATATCTGGATCTGAAAATCCCACAGAGGCTTTCTGATTTCGAGGTCGATAAGGCTTTACTACCCGAGATCGCAGGCATGGCTTCCACCTTTCCTTTGATCAAAAACACACCAAGAGAGCTGGACCAAAACGAGATCGAAACGATTCTAATCGCCGCCTACTAATAACTTCAGATATCGCAAGTGGATACAGCCGGTCGCGCATTGCCCGTCGATTATGTCTTCTTTCACTCAGGCTTTGGCATCGAATGCAGCCCCCGCAGATCAGGCATTGCATCTTAGCGACTATAATTAGTTGTCAGTAGGCTTACCGGGTAAAAAAGGGCACATGGCACAAATTTATTACGATGATTCCTGCGACCTGAGCGTCCTGAAGGGAAAAACAATAGCTGTTATAGGATATGGCAGCCAGGGACATGCTCAGGCTCAAAATATGCGCGATAGCGGCCTGGACGTTATTATTGGCCTTCGATCCGACTCCAAATCTGTGAAAGTCGCCAAAGAAGATGGGTTCGACGTTCTGGACCCCACAGAGGCCAGCAAAAAGGCCGACATTATCCAAGTTCTGGCTCCGGATACGATTCAGCGAAGAATCTACGATGAATCCATTGAGCCCAACCTGAAAGATGGTGATGCGCTGGTATTTTCTCATGGATTCAATATTCATTATGATTTGATTCAGCCTCCTTCCAACGTAGATGTCTATATGGTAGCGCCCAAGGGTCCCGGTCACCTCGTGCGTAGAGTTTATCGAGAAGGTGGTGGAGTTCCTGCATTGATCGCCATTCATCAAGATGCCACCGGAGAAGCCAAAAAGCGAGCTCTGGCTCATGCATCAGGTGTTGGCGGCGGACGGGCAGGAATTCTGGAGACAACCTTCCGGGATGAAACAGAAACAGATCTATTTGGCGAACAGGTTGTACTTTGTGGGGGCCTGACTTCGCTAATTATGAAAGGCTTTGAGACCCTGGTGGAAGCAGGCTACGATCCAGACATTGCTTATTTCGAATGTCTCCATGAAGTGAAGCTAATTACGGACTTGATCTATGAAGGTGGAATCGCCAATATGCGAGACTCCATCTCGGACACCGCTGAGTATGGGGATCTGACTCGAGGACCTCGGGTTGTGGACGACCATGCAAAGGCGAAAATGAAGGAAGTGCTTTCCGAAATCCAGAAAGACAAAGGCAGCAAATTCGCCAAAGAATGGGTTGAAGAGACCAATAAGGGTTATCCGGAATTCCACAAACTTCGTGAGACTGGCAAAAAGCACCAGATCGAAGAAGTGGGTGCCAGACTTCGCGGAATGATGAAATTTTTGGGAAAGAAATAAGCTCACAGTGCTCTTAGGAGCGTTTAACGAGTCTTTTCTCGTTTGATCCCTGGATCGGAACAGGGTAAGACTCAAGAGCCAAACGGAAAGGCCACCGACTCTGGTGGCCTTTTTTCTTTTCTGGGAATTCTAGTAGCTATTGTCTTCAGGGCAGCTCATCAAGTTTCGTAACTGATTGGCCGGAATGGAAATGAACCTGGACTCCGATAGAGTTCGCAAAGCGTCAGAGCTTTGGGCACCCCAATTCGGGAAAGGTTCGCTGTCGGTTAGACTCTGGCTGCGATAGCGGGGGCTGGTGACGTGCAGAATTCCGAACCAAGGAATGACTGATCAAGTCCTCAATGCCGAACACAGCAATTCTTAGCAACGTCTGAAATTCCAGGGGAAGCGGGCAAAGGTACCTATGAATCGTCCTGGAGCTCCCGAGCAAATTGATTGGACTCCAGCAGCAATTGTTTCTGGCTTTCTGGCAAGGTTGCAAACAAATGCATGAGCAGGGCTCGACTATCCATAACGCTCAAAGATTGCACTTCCAGTTGGCCGATGCGATCTTCCGGTGTGAACTGAGACTCGGTCTTTTCCATACTCAAGCTTTCCGGATTGTAGGTGGCGAATTCTGGATCCGTGCGTACAATGCTATAATCATTGCCCCTTCGCAGTTCCAGAGTCACTTTACCGCTTACTGTGGAGGCAATCCAGCCGCTCAGAGAGCTTTTCAGCAACATAGCTTCGTTGTCGTACCATCGTCCTTCATAGAGAACGCGGCCCAGCTTTCGGCCCAGACTGAAATACAGATCCAGAGTGTTTTCATTATGCACAGCCGAAAGCAGGCGTTCATACGCGATGTGTAGCAGCGCCATGCCCGGAGCCTCATAGATTCCTCGGCTTTTGGCTTCAATGACCCGGTTTTCAATCTGATCGGTCATGCCCAGTCCATGGCGTCCACCCACTTCGTTGGCCTTGAGTATCATGTTTGTAGCTTCCAGGCTTTCTCCGTTGATGGAAACAGGAATGCCTCTCTGGAATTCGATTTCTACAGTTTCCGTTTCTATTGATGTCTCTGATTTCCAGAATGGAACACCCATGATCGGCTCCACAATGTACATGGATCGATCCAGAAATTCCAGATCCTTTGCTTCATGCGTGGCGCCGAGCATATTACTGTCCGTGCTGTAGGCCTTTTCCGTAGATGCTTTATAAGGTTTTCCGATCTTCTGAAGATATTCGGACATTTCTTTTCGGCCGCCAAACTCCTGAACGAAAATGTTGTCCAGCCACGGCTTATAAATCTGCAAATCGGGATTCATAAGAATGCCATAACGGAAGAAGCGCTGGATATCGTTACCCCGATGCGTTGAGCCATCGCCGAAGATGTTTACGCGGTCCTCTTTCATAGCTCGGACGATGCTCAGAGTGGTTACTGCTCGGCCCAGAGGTGTTGTGTTGAAGTACTTCTGCCCTCCCGATTGAATGTGGAAAGCACCACATTGAATAGCTGTGATCCCTTCTCGCGCCAGCGCATCCCGGCAATCCAGTAACCTTGCCTGACTGGCTCCATGAGCCTTAGCTCCTTCCGGAATGGAATCCAGATCCGTTTCATCGGGCTGGGCCAGGTCCGCGGTGTAGCAATGAACTTTCAGTCCCTTTTCATTCATCCAGGCCACTGCGGTCCGGGTATCAAGGCCTCCGGAATACGCAATGGCAATGCGGGTGTCTTTTTCTGGTAAGGTCTTTAGTATCCTGGGCATGATACAAAGTTCCTGAGGGGCCTGGCAGATCAATGTATTCTTGACCTGATCTGACCCGGGGGAATGATGCGTCGTGCCTCTGTTCCACGAAAATCAGGTCATTACACTGCGAGTCAGAGGCGTTGATTGTGAAGCTCGCATCCTATACGAAACCAGTAGCAGAGTCGTGGTCTCTCTGGAATCAGATCTTGTGCCTGGCACCGGGGAATCAGTGGAAGGTGTATTACGCCAGGGAAACTATAACTGCACATTCCAGACAAAAATACAGAGCATGGAACTGGGACTCCGGGATCATAAATGGGTGCTGGACCTTGCTTATCCTCCTACCTTCAAACGCTCCTTAGATCAGGCTTATCGTAAAAAATGAAGCGGGCGTATCTACTCCTGCCCCGCCTGGACCCATTCGATGCGATCGCCAACGATGTACTGGGTATGGCGGATGCACTCCAGAGAAAGAAATACACCATCGAAATCCTGGCTGCCGGTGGAAAGCTCCGAGGTCAGTTCAGTAGGCCATCGGCCAATCCCTGGAAGCATGCCAAAGCTTCAGACATTTTAATTTATCATTACGGCATCGCCTGGGAGGCCGGGGACCAACTATTCCATTCTTTTCCCGGGAAGAAAATCCTTCGTTTTCATAACGTGACACCGGCCGAGTTCTATGAGCCCTATCATAGTGGAATCGCCAATGCATGCAGGGAAGGAATGCGAAGAGTTGTCGATCTCTCTGCGGACCGAGCCTGGTGTGTCAGTCCATTCAATGGCGAGACGCTTCGTTCTGCAGGATGGAGTGGGGAAATCCGAGCATTACCACCCTATCATAGAATCGAGGAAACAGCGGAGCTAGAGCTTAAGATTTCGACTTTAAAAAAAGAACTGAAGCGTACTCTTGCATCGAAAAACAAAGGCAACCTGGACCTGCGATTGTTATTCGTAGGTCGCCTTGTGCCCAACAAATCCTTGCCAGAAACCATCCGTACCATAGATGCATCTCTTCCTCCGAATCTTCGTTGCAATTTGAGAATTGTAGGATCCACCGATTCAGCGCTTTCGGAGCATTTGAAAGAGATCCGTGAGGCTATCCGGAGCTGCAAGAATCTCACTGTAGAACTTTGCGGCCGAATGGATCAGCAGGAACTGAAAAGGGAATTCCTCATGGCCAATGCTCTGGTTACCTTTTCGCGGCATGAAGGATTCTGTGTTCCTGTAGTCGAAGCTATGGCGCTGGGATTACCGGTAATCGCAATGAACTCCCCGGCCGTGCAAAGTACCCTGGGCGGCTGCGGCTACTGGGCCAGTAACACAGAGGAATTGGCCCGCTCCTTTCAGGCGCTTGCTTCTGGAGATGCAAGTATTGATCGCGCCGTAGAAGACGGTTTACGCCGATACCTCACCCGGTTCGCGCCCAGCAAACTCGATGAGGATTTGGATGGGCTTTTGGACGACGTCAGACAGGAATCTGAGACGGCATCGGCTGAGAAGCCAACATCAGTGGATTCAGACACAGGCTTAAAAGCAAAATTAGAAACAGAATTAGCACAACACCAGAAGGAGAAATCAGCCTCATCTGGTCAGGGAGAGACGACGGAATCCCGAGAACACATTGCCCTGGTGGTGGTCCGGTTTGGTGAGGAATTCGCCGGTGGTTCTGAAAAGGAGGCCTTTGATTATGCTCATCTACTGACTGCTGATGGATACGATGTAGATGTGTTTACTACATGCGCTCGAAGCGCTGACACATGGGCTAACGAATACGCAAGGGGAATCGCAATAGAAGACGCCACCGAATCTTCGCTCGCATTGCGGACAGGGAACGATGAGCTGTCCTCTTCAGGTGCTCTAAACAAAGTTGGGACTTTGCGCATCTTTCGATTTCCAGTAAACAAGACCCGAAGTCAATACTGGCATTCCCTGGACGCTCTCCTGGATGATCCGGCGGTTTTGCAATGGGTTCAAGCCGGCGGACATGCTTTCGCTCTGGAATGGATGCGAGCCCAGGGACCCTACAGTCCGGATTTAGTCCAGGAACTCCGGCGCATCAGCCAGGGTTCGTCACCGTACCATCGGTATCTATACATGACCTATCTTTATTATCCTGTGTTTTATGGTTCACTAATCTCTCCTTCAGCTGCGAATTATCTGGTACCCACACTCCATGATGAGCGACCGTCTTATTTTCGTATTGTATCGAGACTTCCCCATCGGTTCCGAAATATTCTCTGGAACACAGCCGAAGAAGGGAAGCTGGCGGAAAATCTATGGAATACAACCGGTGGATCCATAGTAGGAGCGCCATTAACTCCTCCCCCTGGAGCTGAGACTGGCTCTGCAGGGGAAGCAGCTCGCGCTATATTCGAAGCCTCCGGAACCTTACCTGGGACCAATGCAAAAAAGGATTCAGCAGTGATACCTACTACGGATTCTCGCCACCAGGCAAAGACTGACTCTGGCTCTAGCCTGCATCGCCAGGACGAAGGAATTCCGGTATTTCTGTATTTAGGCCGCTGGAATGCAGGTAAAGGGGTTGATCAAATGATTTCCCTGATGGAGGAGTATAACTCGATACGAAAAATTCAACTCATCATCGCTGGCGGAGGCGACGTTCGTTCCATTCCGCCTTTCGCCCAACATTCAGGCTTTGTTTCTGAGGAAGCGAAGGTTGAACTTATTCGGCAGGCCACTGCCCTAATCGTGCCTTCGTCCATGGAGAGCTTCAGCATAGTAACTCTGGAAGCCATGGCAATCGGTACACCAGTAATAGTGAATGGAAACAATCCAGTGCTGGCCGGTCATGCAGAGCGCTCCAGATGCGCTCTTACCTACACTGATGCAGCGGAGTTTATGGCCTGCCTTGATCGGAGTATCCGGGGACTGGATTCCGCAACTCTGAACAGTGGAATGGCCTATGCAGGCACATTCAGCCCGGGATCCATCCTGGATCGTTTGCGTTCAGCCTTGCAGCTTGGAAATTAACGGGAGATCGGATCAACAGTAGAGTCATGGCCGTTTCGCCGGGTCTCCAGGCAATGGCGCTCCTCGTTCTGCTGGATGGCCTTTGCCCTCGGAAACCGGATGGTGATCGCGAGACAAAGAATACGGATTCAGGAGACCTGACTGGCCCAGAACTCGGGCTGCATGGCAAAGAGCAAGAGCCCGGAGCCTGGAGCTGGACGAGCCGGAAGGTTGATTCCCAGAACTGTGCCGGGAGGTACATAGAAACTGGAATCGGAGCTGCCAAGAAAGTAGGCTGCGATTCGAGCTACATCCGGCATATGCAATACCAGAGCAGCGGCTTCATTGGGTCTCAGTGTGAGTAGTTCCCCGCTCACTCCTTCGGGGCTTGCTCCGGGTCGAAGCACCGTCCACGGATCTGTTTCACATTCCAGGGAGCCTGCCAGAATCGAGGCTGTCTGGTGTGTGCGAACCAGCGGACTATGATATACCTTTTGAAAATGCCATCCTGTGCCTTTAAGGAATGCTCCTAAAGACATTATGTCCTGTTTACCATCCGCAGAAAGCTGTCTTTGCTCGTCTGGATGAGTATTTTCTGCCTCTCCGTGTCGAATCAATGCAATCTTCATAAGTTTACGCTACCTGCTAACCGATTTTTAGAGCATAGGGGAACAAGCATTTCTTGACGAATGAACAAAATAAGGAAGTTTTGAACCGTGAGCCAGCCCTCTCTACAGGAAATCAATGAGAACATACAGGTCGCCGTCAAGAATGGCCGCTACCTGACTCTTAAGACCCATCGCATGACTGAGATGGTTGAAAAGCATATCCAGCACGCTCTGGAAAGCATATTGGATAAGACGCAAAAAGCGCCATTAATCCATACTCTTTATACCATTCTAAAGGAACTGGTGATCAACGGCTGCAAGGCGAACCAGAAGCGAATCTTTTTCGATGAAGTGGGTCTCAATATTAAGGATGCCACTGAATACACAGAAGGTATCTCCAAATACAGAGATACTTTTAGCGAAAAGATGTCATTGGAATACGGAATGAAAGCACGTAGAAAAGGCTATTTCGTTTTAATCGATTTTCATTTTGATGGCGACGGTCTTACTATTGAAGTTGTAAACAACACTCCCATTGCTCCTCAGGAAGAGGAGGCCATGCGAGAAAAGCTGAAGAAAGCCATGGGTTACAATGACATTGCCGAGTTCTATATGGATCAGGCAATGATGGGCGAATCGGAAGGGGCTGGCCTGGGCCTGGCTCTGGTCATCATTCTGCTGAAGGGAGAAGGAATCGATCCCAAGCTCTTTCGAATTATGATTCGCGAAGATAGAACCATCGCGCGTCTGGAGATCCCGTTTAGCGAAAAATTCGTTAGCAAGCGAGACGTTGCTTGATTCTCTGGCTTTGCAGCTTTGAATGAAATCAATTCCCGGGCTTTCCGCCTGTATAATCACACTAAATGAGCAGGATAACCTGCCCGAATGCCTGCGATCTCTAAGATTGGCAGAAGAGATCGTAATTGTCGATAGCGGCTCCACCGACGATACCCGAAGAATCGCAAAAGAATCAGGAGCCCGTATCTATCGCAGGGCATTCGACAATTATATCGACCAGAAGAACTTTGCAATCGAAAAGGCAAAGGGCCCCTGGATCCTCTTCCTGGATGCCGATGAGCGAGTAAGTGTCTCTCTGGAAAAAGAAATTCGAGAGATCTTTCGAGATCAAAGTCGAAGTCCCGAGGCAGGAGCCATCCGTCCAGTAGGGTACGAAATCCCACGAAGCACCTTCTATCTGGGGCGATGGATTCGTCATAGCGGCTGGTACCCGGATTACACAGTTCGATTGTTTCAAAAAGGAAGCGGCCGCTACGAAGGTCGAACATTTCACGAAAAGGTCAATCTTCGCGGTGCCGGTGGTCGCTTAAAAGAACCGATCCTGCACTTTAGCTATCGAAACATACGGGAACACCTGGCAGTAATCAACCGATATAGTGATCTGTTTGCCGCGGAGCGTTGTGCTCTGGGCAGGCGAAATGGAATTCTATTCAGTCTGGGTAAAGGAATTGTGAAGTTTCTCACGATGTACATCTGGAAACGCGGCTTTCTCGATGGTGGAGCCGGATTCGTCATCGCTGTGCTTGGCTCCTATTATAACTTTCTCAAATATATCAAGGTCTGGGAGGTGAGCAGTTCCGTTCCGGTTCGACCACCGGAAAAAAAGGAAATGCAAAACTGACATAATGCGCTAGATTGGGTTCCCATGGACCTGGCTGGAAAACTGTCTCTCTACGGCAAGCCGGGTAAGCCTTCCGGGCCTGCGGCAACAGGCCACGACCAGGATAAATCAGGGGAATCAGTCCGGGCCGGTTTAGAATTATCTCAGCCTTCTGTTCTCACATTTTCCGGACTGGAGTTCAGCGAGATTTCTCCAGACCTTTACTTTCGCAGGGAGGTTTATGAGGATCTGCAGCTCGGCGATGCTCGATTGTCGGAGCTTCTGGTGCAGCCCATGCAATTCCTGGACGATCTTCTGCCGGTAGACAGCCAGCCTGCAACTCCGGCCATGATCCACAGAAATGAAGTTCTGTTTCTGGATACCGAGACCACCGGGCTAGGCCGAGGCCCAGGCAACTTTCCTTTCCTTTATGGTCTGGCATGGATCTCCGAGCAGGGCCTTATCTTCGAACAGTACTTTTTGAATGGCCCGGGGGCCGAAGAATCCTTTCATCAGATTTTAAGAGACCTTGTGTCCAGGTTCTCTGCGATTTGTAGCTACAACGGTAAGTCTTTTGATATTCCACTTATCCGGAATCGATTCATTTTATTGGGGGAGCGATTTCGAGCCCCGCCAGTTCATTTGGATCTCTTTCATTTCTGGCGCTCAGTTGGAGGCGGCATGCGAAAGAAGCTTCGGAATAGGAGCTCCGAGGTTGGCAAGAAAAAGGGATTCAAACAGAAGAACATGGAAGAAGAGGTTCTGGCCTTTTATCGCGAAGATGATTTGCCCGGATCCGAGGTGCCGCAGGTGTACTTCGATTTTCGCAAGTACGGCCGGAATGACCGGATGCACCTTGTGATGAAGCATAATGAGTGGGACCTTCAGGGATTGGCGCTGCTGTTTTTGAAAGCCATTGGAATTGTAAATGAGCAGCGAGATCAGGTTTCGCTCTATCGGTCTGGAATTGCTCGAATGTTCTTGCGGCATGGAAGGAGTCAGGAGTCACTGGAAATCCTCCAGGATATCACAGCGAAGCCATCCGACGAAGGCTATCTGGAGGAGTTGCTGTACGGCGATAGGCTCCTACTGGGCTTGCTTCTGAAGAAAGCAAAGCGCTACGAAGAAGCAGATCTGATTTTTGAAGGTCTCTTTCGCAAATATCGATGTATGCAAAGCTGCATCGAACTCAGCAGATACAAAGAGCTGCGTTGCCGGGATCTGAGCCAGGCACTGAGTATTGCCCGGGAAGGTCTGGATCTCCTGGAATTTAGAGGCGTAGAAGCGAAGGATAGATATTATCAGGACCTGATCCGGCGTACCCGGCGACTGGAAAACCGGCTTCATGGCACTCAATCCGAAGCGAATGCAGCCCAGAGGAAAAGATGAACACAGAACAGCTCATTGATTTCATTCAGAACGATCCCCAGTTTGACGGGCGTATCCAGTCCGTTCGTCACGTCCGGGGCAAAGGCGCTGAATTCGCCGATTTTCCTCCGGGTCTGGATCCAGAACTTATTCGTGGTGTGCAGAGCCTGGGAATCTCGAATCTATATAGTCACCAGGCCCGATCCATTGAAGCGGCTCTGGACGGAGAAAACACTGTAGTGGTTACTCCCACTGCTTCCGGAAAATCTCTGACATACATTCTACCAGTACTGCAAAAGAAGCGAAAAAATCCACTTTCGCGGTCCCTGTTCCTTTTTCCTACAAAGGCTTTGAGTCAGGACCAAATGAATTCGGTACAGGGCCTATCGGATGGGCTCCGAGCGGGGATGAAGATCTTTACCTTCGATGGCGACACTCCAGCCACTGTACGAACCAGGGTTCGGGAAGCCGGAGACATTGTGGTGACCAACCCGGATATGTTGCATTCTGGAATCATGCCGCACCATACGTCCTGGATCAAGCTATTCGAAAACCTGGATTTCATCGTTATCGATGAGCTACATACCTACAGAGGAGTATTCGGCTCCCATCTGGCCAATGTTCTTCGCCGTTTATTTCGCATCTGCGCATTTTATGGGTCCAATCCTCAGGTCTTATGCGCTTCTGCTACCATCGGAAATCCAAAGCAATTGGCAGAAAAGCTCACTGGGCGGCCCTTCACGCTGGTGGATGAATCTGGCTCTCCCAGCGGTGATAAATACTTTGTCTTTTATAATCCTCCGTTGATTCAAAAGGAACTGGGGGTAAGGGCATCATCGCTCAAAGAGGCAGCACGGTTGGGCGCTTCGCTCCTTTCAAATGGAGTTCGCACGATTTTCTTCTGTCGCTCCAGAGTGCGGGTGGAACTTCTCAGCACATATCTAAAGGAGCGATGTCCTCAATACCGTGACAGAATCAAATCCTACCGGGGCGGTTATCTTCCCAATGAACGACGCCAGATAGAAAAGGACCTGAGGGAAGGAAACCTGCTGGCAGTGGTGAGTACCAATGCCCTGGAGCTGGGCATCGATATTGGTAGTCTTGAAGCCAGCGTAAGTCTGGGGTATCCTGGTTCCATCGCTTCCATTCTACAGCAAAGCGGTCGAGCCGGGAGAAAGCAGCAAACAGCCCTGAGCTTTTTCATCGCCACCTCTGATGGTACAGATCAGTACCTCGTGCAGCATCCGGAGTATATTCTGGATCGAAATCCTGAAACAGCGCAAATCAATCAGGATAATTTGGTCATTCTGGCGGACCATATTAAATGTGCAGCTTTCGAGCTTCCTTTCAAAGTTGAAGAGAGCTTTGGGGATTTTCCTGCTACATCTGAGATTCTGGACCATCTGGTGTCTTCTCGCATACTTCATGTCAATCGGGACAAATATCACTGGGAAAGTGATACGTATCCGGCCTCGGACGTTAGTCTAAGGTCGGGACCAAAAGAAAACTTTGTTATCATCGATGTCTCTGATACAGGTCAGGAAAAGGTCATTGGCGAAGTAGATCACTTTTCGGCTCCTCTGTTAATTCATCAGCATGCAATCTATATTCATCAAGGTCAGCAGTACTATGTGGAGGATTTACTCTGGGATGATCGTCAGGCTCGCGTGCGGAAGATTAATGTGGATTATTATACAGATGCACACGAAAAGGTGGAAGTAAGCATCCTGGATGATAACGAAGAACGCTCACTGGATGATCTGGATGTACGCTCCGGAGAGGTTCTATTACGCCGCAAAGCCGTGCTCTTCAAGAAGATCAAACTGGAGACCCATGAAAATACCGGCTGGGGTGAAATCCATTTACCAGAACTGGAAATGCATACCCAGGCTGGTTGGATCTTATTCGAACAGAGCCTGCTGGATGACGTTGCCCGGCAGGTGGTAGACGGTGCCCTTCCTTCCGGGCATTCCGGCGCCATGTTGGCCGCCATCGCTCATAGCTTCGGAATTATTACTCCGGTGTACATTTTATGTGATCGTGCAGATATTGCATTTCGATCCGATGTCCGCTCCACTGTTTTTGAAAGGCCGGCAGTCTATTTTTACGATGGTTTTCCCGGAGGGATGGAGTTGAGCTATGTGGCGCTGGATAACCTGGCCAGCATCGCACAGGGCGCGCTGGAAATCATAGAAGGATGCGGCTGCGAATCGGGTTGTCCATCCTGCACCGGGGTAGTCGATACAGAAATTCCAGTGAAGCATGCCAGTGCCCTGTTGCTTCGACGGTTTCTACAGAGGATGGGCGAAGGCGCGGAAGTTAAGTCCCGGTGATGGCAGAGAGAGTCCCGCTGATTCCGGCGCTATGGGATTCTATGATCTCCATGGACTGGCTAATGAATCTCCACACAGAATCAATCCCGGTTTCGCATAGACGTTAGTTCGGGACATTAAATCGGAATTCAGGCACTTGCAATTCAGAGTTTCTGAAATTGTTGCAGTTAGCGCTGCAAAATGTTCGGGATAAAGACACAGCTCCAGGAGGGACAAACGTCTATTCTTACAAAAGAAGAGCCGCTTGCCTCTGGCATTTTAGTTGATCTAATCTCTGGTATCAGACTGCTTTGCTGCTTGTACCAATCGCATGTGGATCAAGTCAATGTCTGGTGGATCTACTCCGGAGATTCTAGAAGCTGTGTCCAGATCATGAGGGCGAATTTTTTTCAGCTTCTCCAGAGCCTCTTTTTTTAAGTTCGGAACTGAATCATAATCGAAGTCAGGAGGGATCACAATGGAACGAGCTTTTTCTCGGCGTTCGATGTTTTCTAATTCTCGCTTGATGTAGCCTTCATATTTGATTTCCATCTCCAGGATTTCTCTGTGATCGGCATCCAGGTCGTCCAATCCTTCGATCATCCCGATACAGTCTTCTACCTTCACTTCGGGTCGTCGCAAGAAGGCTCCTACACTCTTTCCAAAACCAGCTCGGGGCATTTCGATCCCTCTTCGCTTTAGCGCCTGGTCAAGCGCGGGGCCCGGTTTTAAGCCAGTGGATTCTATCTTTTGTTTCAGTTCCGTGATTCGATTGTATCGTTCCAGCATCTCATCATATTGGCCTTCCTCTACGATGCCCAGTTCCCGGCCATACTTCATTAGCCGTTGATCCGCATTGTCCTGACGGAGGAGTAGACGATGCTCCGCTCGGCTGGTAAACATGCGATACGGATCATCCACTCCTTTTAATGTCAGGTCATCCACCAGAACTCCGATGTATGCTTCTTCGCGTCCTAAAATGAATAGATCCTGCCCCCTTCGCTTGCGAACAATATTGTAGCCGGCCATCAGTCCTTGCGCCGCTGCTTCTTCATAGCCGGTGGTTCCATTGATCTGTCCCGCCAGGTAAAGAGATGCGATTTTCTTGGTCTGCAGATCCGGTCCCAGTTCCCGGGGATCCACATAATCGTACTCCACGGCATACCCCGGTCGGATAATTTCTGCCTCTTCCAGTCCCTGGCAGGATCGCACGATTTGCCATTGCACATCTTCGGGCAAACTTGTGGAGATGCCATTTAGATAGAGTTCCCCTGTATGTATCCCTTCCGGTTCTATGAAGATATGGTGTCTTTCTCGCTCAGCGAATCGCACTACCTTGTCTTCGATGCTGGGACAATACCTGGGTCCGGTAGATTGAATCTGGCCGGAGTACATCGGCGAACGGGCAAGGTTTTCGTGTATGATTCGATGCACAGTTTCGTTGGTATACGTAATGTAGCAATCGATCTGCGGCATGGGCAGGCTCCTGGTTGAATAAGAGAAAGGAGCTGGCTCTTCATCCGGGGATTGGATCTCCAGGCGGTCCATATCAATAGTGCTTTTGAGGATTCTCGGTGGGGTGCCGGTTTTCAGGCGACCCATCTGAAAATCAAATGTATGCAAACATTCAGAAAGGCCCATGGCGGACTGCTCGGCTATGCGTCCGGATCGAGCCTGGTATTCTCCGATATGGATCTTTCCGCCCAGAAACGTTCCGGTAGTCAAAACGATGTCCTGCGCATAGAGTTGTAGACCGCGGCCTGTAATGACTCCTACGATTTGACTGCCTTCCAGAATCAGGGATTCGCAAGTATCCTGGCGAAAGGTTAAGCCAGGTATTTCCTCCAGAGTCCATTTCACCAGGTTCTGATAGGCTTTCTTTTCCGCCTGGGCCCGGGGAGCCCAAACTGCTGGACCTCTGGAGCGGTTGAGCATCTTAAAATGAATCCCCGTCTGATCGATGATTTTACCCATCAGACCGCCCAGCGCATCAATCTCTCTCACCATGTGACCTTTTGCAATTCCGCCAATGGCTGGATTACAAGACATCTGACCGATGGTGTCCAGATTCATAGTAAGCAAGAGAGTCTTCAGGCCGGAACGAGCCGTAATTGCGGCTGCTTCGGTGCCTGCATGACCGGCCCCTACAACGATGACATCGTATTGATCTGGAATTGTGCCGGGGTTGTGTTTCATATTCGATAATAGTTTCAGGTTTGATTGACGCTTCTCTGCTTTCCGCCAAACAACCGAAAGATACACACAGTTAATAATCTAACCACAAGCCTTCCTGGTGCCACCTGCTCATCGTCCGTTGAGCGGCAAGCTCTTGCTCGATTGCTGGTTCATTCTCACTTCTTTGGCCCATAGCACCGGGATGAGCTCTTTCAGTTAGATGATCCACACCGAATCGGGCAACCTGGGGATCTGCAACTTCGGTAGCCCGATAAGAAATGCTCCCTGGTGTATCTACAAAGTCAGGTTTTGAACTGCATTGCAGGAAACAAGCAAGACTGAAATACGGAGCTGCCCGTGAACTCTGGCTGGCGGTCCGACCGAAAGACGCAAATCTGGGCTCAACGGAAAACCTCTTTGAAAAACACATTTATCATCCTGCCCGATAAATCTTCCGGATTGGACGAGACATAAGACAGATTGACAAATAAGAAGCTTAGCTTTCTCTAATCGGTATTGGAATAGCGGCGAAATCCGCTATTAACCCGGGGTTCCCATGGCCGAAATTGAAAGCATGCAGAAGAATCTAATTATCATCGGAGGCGGTGCCCTGCAGGTTCCCATGATTCAGGCGGCCCGTTCCATGGATGTGCATCCCATTGTCTTTGATATGGATTCGGAAGCCCCGGGACGCTCTCTGGCTCACAGGTTTATTCAAATGAGCACCCGGGACATTGAAGGATGTGTTCGGGAAGCGAAGCGACTGAGTCTGGAAATGAAAGTGCATGGTGTTATTACCGCTGGCACCGATGCATCTCGCGCGGTATCTGCTATCGCAGCAGCTCTGGAATTGCCCGGTATTCGATACAGCGATGCTGAGGCCGCTTCCAACAAGGTCTTAATGCGTAAACGGCTGCGAAAAGTCGGAGTGCCCGTTCCGGATTTCTTTCCTGTCTGGAATCTAAAGGAAGCCAGGGACGGGCTGGATGAATTGGGCTGTCCGGCTGTCCTGAAGCCAGCGGAGAATATGGGAGCCCGGGGAGTGATCAAGATTCGCCACCGCTCGGAGCTTACAGCCGCCTATAGACACTCTAAGAAGCACAGTACCACCGGTGAAATGATTCTGGAAGAGTATATGGATGGTCCGGAGTTATCCGTCGATGCTCTAACCTTCAACGGTAAATTCTGGATCACCGGGATTGCGGATCGAATTATTGATCGGGAGCCTTTTTTTATTGAACGGGGCCACAATATGCCCTCATCCATGCAACGCGAAATCCTCCAGGAGGTGGAGCGTGTAATGATTCAGGGGATGAAGGCCCTGGGAATTCATACCGGTGCTGGCAAAGGAGACATCAAGGTTACTTCCACGGGAGTCAAGATCGGTGAACTGGCCGCCCGGCTTTCCGGAGGCTGGATGTCATCGCATACTTATCCCATGCATAGCGGTGTTCGTCTTTACGAAGCAGCGATCCGCATCGCACTGGGTGAGCATCCAGGGGATCTCAGTCCGTCCAGAAATCGCATTGTAGTGGAACGAGGACTTTTCTCACCCCCCGGCCGCATTGTATCTCTCGGGGGGGTGCCGGCTATGAAGGCCGTCCCGGGGATTGAGGAGGTCATCTTCACAAAAAAAGCGGGGGCCATTATGCAAGAACTCACCAGCAACATCGATAAGGTGGGTCATATCATCGCATCGGGAATCACGCTGGAGGAAGCCGAGGCCAACGCTGAGAAAGCCAGGGCACTCTTTGAGCTGGAAGTGGATGAAACGGCGGGCGTCGATTGGACCCGAGTGGAGGAAAGGGCGCGAGAGCGATTTTCGGACCAGGTCTGCTGGGTTTGTAAAGTCTGCGATGGGCAAAATTGTGCCAGCGGCGTTCCGGGAATGGGCGGGACTGGTAGCCAGAAAAGTTTTCGAGATAACAGCGATGCTCTGGCGGAATGGAGAATCGTTCCCAGCTATGTCAGACCTTCAGTGGAGCCGGATACCGGGATTGAACTGTTCGGTCGTCATTTTGAGCATCCCATCCTGGGAGCTCCCATGACCGGAGCAGGAACGAATCTGAAAGAAGCGCTCAGTGAATCAGAGCTTGCCCTGGGAATGCTCCGGGCCTTTCGAGAGGCCGGAAGTGTTGCCTTCCTTGGCGATGGCGCTTCCCTGGGCAAATTTCCCATCATCCTGGATGCACTGGAACAAGAAGAAGGCTTTGGTGTTCTGATCTGTAAACCGCGAGAAGACACGAACGAAATCATACAGCGAATGAAACAGGCGCTGGAGCGAGGCGCCCTGGCGGTGGGCATGGACATAGATGCCCTGGCGTTTCGCACACTTCATTTAAGAGGACAAAAGGGGCTCGCCCGACCTGCCGAGGACATTGCAAGGATCCGAGATCAGATTGATGCGCCCTTTATTTTGAAGGGTATCCTGAACTCCGAGGATGCGGCCGCTGCGGCCGGAGTGGGAGTGGACTGCATTGTAGTTTCAAATCATGGGGGCCGAGTCCTGGATGAAGCCCCGGGTGCAGCCCGTGTTCTTCCGGAGGTTCGGCAAGCCTGGATAGAAAACGGAGGGAGCCCGGAAGGAATCCTGGCTGACGGAGGAGTGCGCTCCGGCGCTGATGCATTCAAGTACCTCGGCCTGGGAGCCAGAGGTGTGCTTGTAGGAAGGCCTTCTGTTATTGCACTGGCCGGTGGCGGGCAGGCTGCCCTGAAATTCTTAATCCATCAGTACGCCAGGGAATTAAGGGATACCATGCATCTTTGTGGCGTTGCGAACGCTGCCTCCGTCGCGGAGAAAAAGGTAATTCAACTGGCCGCTCTCGGGGAGGGCCCCTCTGCCTCGGCCGAATTCAAAAAATCCTGAAAAGCCCGGGCCCATCGTTTCGCCAGACTGCGCAAATCCACGGAATGACCCACAATCTCGTGTATGGCCCCGGGTTCGAACTGATTGAGGCCGCAGGCAACGATATTCTGAAATGTACTGAGGTCGTTATTCACATTGATGGCCACGCCAGAGGATGTGAAAAAACTTCTCGCTTCTACTCCAATCGCGCATACCTTTTTGCTTCCATGGTACAATCCCGGGTAATCTGTCTTCACATCCAGGGTTACTCCGGTCTCTGCTTTTACTGCTGATGCGGAAATGGAAAGTAGAGCCTTAAAGAAATCTGAAAGCGAAATCTTTCGAGCCTTCAGATCGACGTGAGGATAGATTACAAGCTGTCCGGGTTCATGGGCCGTAAGATCTCCTCCACGCTTGATGGGAATCAATGGAATGCCTACTTTCTGCAAATCCTCATGCTTTTTCAGTAGATTGCCTTCCTTCCATTGAACGCCACCTGTAATCGTGGGTGGATGCTGACAGAATAAAAGTAGCTCCTCTCTTTTTGCTCTCAGTACCTCCTGTTTTTCCTGGTAGGAATGGTAAGGTAGCAGGTTCTCTTGAAACTCTATGGCCATGGTCTTCTTTCCGATCCGGTCCTTCATTTCTGGACCATAGGGACAAATCGAACGGCCAGGACTTTTTGCCGAATTAGATCCGTCCCTTTTTTTTCTGTAAGATAAAGATACTGGGAATCCTTACCTGCTGGCAAAACCATTTTTCCTCCCTGCTTGAGTTGTTCTTCCAGGTGTTTGGGGTAATGGGCGAAGGCAGCTGCTCCAAGGATGCCCTCAAATTTAGCTCCGGGAATTCCGGAAGAACCATCAGCCGCCACTATCTCTACATTCTGGATGCCCAGGTCCTCCAGGTGTTTTCTTGCCGTTTCAGCCAGTTCCGGAACCAGTTCAAAGGAGGTGACTCTGGAGAATATTCGAGACAAAATGGCGCTCTGATATCCACATCCGGCGCCCAGTTCCAGAGCATGAGTATCTGAATCAACGGCGGGAAGGATTTTTTGCGTCATGAAAGCAACGATGTAGGGCTGGCTTATTGTCTGGTTATAGCCTATGGGCAGAGGCCCGTCTTCATAAGCTCGGGAACGATAGCCGGGTGGTACGAACAGGGCCCGATCAATTTCGCTCATCGCTTTTAAGACCGTCTCATCCCGAATCCCTCGATTCACGATCTGGGCCTGCACCATATTTTTCCACTGTGGGTTCATAGTTCCAGTTCCGAGTATATTCTGGCCAGGAACGTCGGCAAGGAAAAGGGAGCACGCTCAGGCAACGGCGGGTGGCCCCGTAGCCATTCGAAAGACCATGCTTTGTGCTTGCATCGCATAGAAGCCGTGGCAGATAATGTGTACACTATGAAACGTTTTCTTACCCTGATACTCATCGGAGCACTATCTCTGGGAACCACCAGTTGCTTTCAGATAATGAACTATCTTCAGTTCAACAAGGACGGAAGCCTGGATGTAACCTGGAGATTTACCATTTCGCGATCTCTGGCCAATGCCTCCGAGGAATCCAATAAATCAGATGGCAAGAATTTCGAAGCCGAGATGGCAGAGGGGCGCAAAGAGATTGAAGAGCAACTCAAGGATCGCGTAGAGGATCTCAAAGTGGATGTCATTAGCACCGAGTACGATGCCGGTATGATGATTCGGTTTAAGGTTCCGGACATACAGAAAATGCCAGACCTCAGCAAAAGAGTGGGAGATGATAACCTTCCAGCCTTTCCTGTCTACGATCCGAACACTCACACATTAAGAGTGACTTTTGAGCAAGATGAAGATTCCAAAACCCCGGAGGATACCCCTGCTTCCCCGGACCAGCCGGAAACCAGTGCAGATTCAGGCGCTTCCGATGATACGGAATCCGGAGATGAAATGGGAAAGGAACTGGCCCAGATGATTCTGTCCTCCGCTCGTTATCAGGTTTTCATCTCGGGTGAGGTTCCGGTGAAGGCAAGTGCCAGGGGTTCCGAAGAAAAAGAGATTGAGATCGTAAAGCTGGGAAACAGCTACCTTATCGATTATCCATTTATGAGCTCAGTGGTAGCCGAGGAGCAGGACATTGAGCTGATTATCCAATTGAAGAAATGAATGGTTCCTTCGCATTATTGCCTCTGGACATTCTGGTCTGGCCCGAGGCAGGAACGACCTCTTTCATTGGTCTATTCCTTTTCGTTGCGGCGCTGCTGGTTACATTTATTCTTTTTCGTGTTGCGGCTTATAGAAAGAAGCGACGAGCGGAAAACATCGATATTGTAATGCATCATGCCTATGATCGTCATGTGTCCGGAAAAGAGATTCAAAGATTGAAGGCATTTCTCAGTCAGGGGGCCGACAAGGACCTGGAGGCTTTTCGCCAGAGTTTCGGAAACATGCGCAAGCCTCTGTTGGTCTATGTTCGTCAGCATCCAGACCTGGATTCGGTGCGACTGTATCAGAAACTTGCGGTGGATGGATTGGGCAGTACCATGGACGGCGATGCCGATGTTCACCGAGGCGAAATCGGACTCACAGAGCTGGATGGTCGGAAGTTCTTATTTCTGATTACAGATATCGGAGAGCAATTGGAATTTGTTCTGCCTCACTCTGCACC
>PBEB01000072.1 GCA_002717505.1 Leptospiraceae bacterium | reverse complement strand
TGTCTTTCGGCCCGAGGCCTGACTGCTGCATTCGCAGCGAACGAAACCAGGAGACCAGGAATCCCATTCCAATGGCCATGCCGACGAGAAACAACGTTTCTTTGCTTAAAATAGCCAGAAGCGAAAAAACAAGCCCGCAGAGGAGGCGCATCCTCGGCCCACAGAATCGCTGACCCACTGGATTCGTGCGATCCGAACTTCGTGCCAGCAGCGAAGTTACAGATAGAACACCCAGGGAAAGGGCCACCGGTTCTGCCAGATTCAAACCAAAGGAAAGCAAACTTACGGGGTTCAAACCAAAGAGCCAGCCCGCGCGTCTTCGCATGGAAAACAAAACCCAGGATGCAATTAGATGCGAAAGCAAGAGTAGCGCCGGCATACCCAGTGCCAGCGCTACCGGACCAAACCAGTAGAGCCATCCAGTAAGCAAAGGAAAGCCAATCCTCGGAAGGCGAAAACCCAGACTGTCCACAACAATGGTGCGGGCCGGTCGACGCACAGTATCGATTTCATCCAGTGAGGTGATCTCAAAATCCCCATAGAGCCAGGCGGCGACGTAATAGTAGAATTGTCCGTCATAACCACCTGTGGGAAATACCGGAGCATTCGGAGGCAAAGCGGATGTATTCAGGCCTGCAAAGCATACTTGATCTGGAATGCATCCGAAACCGATCAATGACTCAGGGCCACCGAACCTGGCGGACCGGAGAGCTGCATAGGAGACAAAAACGAAAGTTACAACAAAGAGAAAAAAATATCTATTTCGCAATACCCAGAGATTCATAGGGAGTGGTTCGTCCGTTCTGATCTACACGAAAATGGGTGCCGCAGGCAGGACAACTATAAAGCCCCGATCCCTGGATTTGCAATTTTCTTGCACAGCTGGGGCAATGAGCTGCCGGACCGGTTTGTTCCTCCCGATCATCTGGTTGAGAAGTGGATGAACAGAGTGCTACTCCATCGTGCAGGCTCCATCCGCAGTATTGAAGAGCCACCCTGCAGTCGGAATTCAAATCCAGAATAGCCAGCTGACTACCTGATTTTTCTACACGATCCTTGAGCAGACAGGCTGAAGCAAAGTCAACGGAATACAGCGCCGACCCATCCGCCCGGTACCGTATGTGCGGCCTGCCGGAGATTTCATCCACAATGGACTCCACCATGGGTCGATCAAGGGTGCCCTTCAGGATAAAATGTACGGTCTGATTCATAACTTGTTTGCTATCTGCGAGTCAAAATGGTTTTGAGTCCTACATGGAGCCTGTATCTCGCCTGAGATTGATTCTGGGCTAGAGTCTGGAAATATTGCTGCTACTCTTGCAGCTTGTTTTCGTATTTCTGCCCATCCCACTGCCCTCTTACAGAAGAGGCAGGCGTGGTACTGTTATCATCGTCACGGACATACTCACCTCACCACTGTTTTATTTTCTACTGGCAAGAAGACTGAAAAAAAATGGCTACAGTGTCTTTGTACATTCATGTTACAATCCCTTGAAGGGCTTTCGCGTCCATGCAAGGACGCTTTCGGCCAATCTGGAGAAATGGAATGTTCGCCAGGCTACGCTTCTATGCCATGGATCCGGCGGCCTCGCTTCGCTGGGACTTCCTGATCCAGGACGCCAGAGGATCCAATACCTGGTGACTCTCGGGGCTCCTTTTCATGGCACCACACTACTGAACTGGCTGCCTTTCATTCCTGCTTTCCATGATTTAACTCCGGGCAGCGAGTATTTACTGATCAATCGAATGAATGCTCTGCTTTTTCCATCGTTCTCCCCTTTTGTGCCGTGGAGAGATGAATGGATTGTTCCGTCTGGACTGGCTCGCTTTGGCCAGGGTCGCGACCTGATCCTGGACTGGCCCGGACGATTGAACCTTCTTTTCAGTGCCGATGTGGGTGACACCGTTCTGGAGCACCTGAACCGGGAGCATCCTTATCCTGTGACGGCCACCCATATGGCCCAGCAGGGGCCTCAGCCTGAAGGTATTGTTTCTCGTTCCGCTCCTGTGCGACCTGCAGCAGTACCCGCCGCTGGAGCCAGAGCGAAGAAAGCTCCGCCCCGGCAAAAAGCCCAGAAGAAGAGCGCAAAGAAAGCCAGCAAGAAGCGAAGACGATAATCTATTCGGCCTGACAGATTGAGCAGTCGCGTATTCAATCTGTCGAAACACCAGGCTTGCAAATTACATTCAGGGATGTGATCTCCCAGGGCCCCAGGGAAAAATTATTTCGATGCAGCGTTACCCAACTATCAGACGTTGAATTATGGATGCTTATACTGGGACGTGGCAGCAAGAGTCATAGTCTTCAGGCAATGGCCCGAACCCTGCTGGAACTTCTGGATGCCAATCCAGAACCAGGCCAGAAACAACTATTAGAGCTGGAAGGAATTCATACAGTTCGGGCCGGTATGATTCAGGCCATTATGGAAGTGGGTCGCAGACGATATTCGTTCGGCTCGCCCATTGAAGGCCCGGCGGATGCATTTCAGATCATCCGCCATCTGGGAGATCGAAAACAGGAACATTTCCTTTGCCTCACCGTAAACGGAGCTGGCCATTTGATCAAGCTACATACCATAACCATCGGTCTGGTAAACCGCACATTGATTCATCCCAGAGAAGTATTTGCCCCGGCCCTGGACGATCGGGCGGCTTCCATTCTGGTAGCCCATAATCATCCATCCGGAAATCTGGTGCCCAGCCAGGAAGATCGGGAGATTACAGAAAGATTGCAAAATGCAGGAGATCTTATGGGCATTCCAGTTCTGGATCACATAGTCTTTCACAGTTCTGATTTTCGCAGCATTCTTTAGAATAGTCAAATGCTGGCCTGGGTAACGTGAATCCCTGAGTGCATCGTTCTATAAGCACTGGATTCACGGCGTTCAAATCCTATGCCCGAACAGAAGGTTTGCATTCCAGTACCACCCGGGAAAAACTGGTCATAGAGTATGCGGACCTTTACATTGATTCTTACCATGGCTATTGCCGGCCTCCTGTTTACGAATTGTGCTTCGTCCAGCGCAGGCATCACCACTTCGAACATCCCCCTCACCGGGAAGAATTATCGAGTGGTAGGCAACGGGCAAACCCAGGTAGACTGGTGGACTCTGGATTTAGGTCTGGTGGGTTTTCCGCTTCAGGAGCCGCCCATTGACCAGGCCGTACAGAAGCTCATCGAGGCGCATGGCGGCGATGCGCTGATCAACCTCCGTTATAGCACCGATCGATTCATTTTTCTATTTATGACTCGGCACAGATTCACTCTAAAGGCGGACGTAGTAAAAGTCCAGAATTGATGTTCGCTTCCAACCACAGCAAAGCCTTTACTGTCCTTTTATTGGGACTGGTTCTGGTAGCAGGCTGCTTTCCAGGTGGTATTGCCATGGAGGGCGGTTTCGTAGATCATGCTGGCTGGGTTCCCGAGGCCACTTTAACCAACAATGCTTCCTACCAGGTGGTCTGCCCGGATCCAGATGAAGTGAAACGGCGAAAAAAGCTGAAAGAAGAAGGACTGCCTATTCCAGGAGAGCCTCCCGTTCGCTACGTTAAGCCAGAACAGTACGAAGGCGGATGCGAACAGACGGCCAGCAGTTCCGTCTATTATCTATTCCATCTCTTTCCCGCAACTCCTCCCATGGACGCTCACTACGCTCTGGGTCTTGCAGTGCAAAAGCTGGAAGGCGATACCATGATCGACATCAAGACCTGGCATGAAACCCATTACTATTCCATCCTTGGGCATGTTCGCGTATTCAAAGTAAAGGGAACCGTGATTCGCTTTCAAAAGGATAAGAAAAAATGAAAAAAAGGCTGGGAATCCTGATCGCACTGGCCTCTGTTTTCCTGGCTGGTTGCCCGGAGAACACAACAGTTCCAGAGGATGAAGCATGGAGTCAAATCTATGCAGCCATAGATTATAAATACCGGGAATGCGGTAATCAGCCCAACTACATCCTCATCGTTCCCCGAGAGCCTTCCCAGTACGGAGTAGAACTCTGTGCTCTAACCATCTTACGACAGGAATGCCCATTTAACGACTACCCAATTTTCTGCGTTGAAATGTACGATATCGACCTGCCAGGAATAGGCCCTTGATATGAACACTGGTTCCGGAACAATGCCAGGCATGCGCCGGTCTTTTTCTATGCAGAGCAGCGCGAATTGTACACTGAGACGAAAGACCAATCTTACCATCGGCAGCCTTCGTGGATTACCATTCGCATCCATGCGATATATTCTGGCAGCCCTACTCTTCTTTTCTCCTGGATTACTTGCCGCTTTCGAAGTAAAGGTCCGAGTCTACGATCCCGTGAGCAGATCGCCTGTGGCAGATGCCCAGGTCATCGTTAAGGAAACAGGACAGCAAACCTATACCGATGGTCAGGGGATGGCCACTCTGGAAGTTCCCGAACCAGGATTCTATACGGTACGGGCCATTCTTCCCGATGGGAATCTGGTGCAGCCCAGACTGCAAGTCCAGGGCGCCGGTCAGACTCTGACGATTTTTACATCGGAACCAGAACAGCAACCACAGCCCACGGGGCCAGAAACGCAGGTAGTGGAAGATGAAGGGATTGTAGTTCGCGGGAGAAGAGATAAGCAGAACCTATCGAGATATAATGTAAGGCTGGACGAAGTGCGAAGGCTTCCCGGGCAGTTTGGAGAGGCCTTGCGAGGAATTGAATCCCTTCCCGGGGTAAACGCCCCTCCCTTTGGCAACGGAGATATTGTACTTCGCGGAGCCAATGAAAACGCCAATACTTACCTCCTGGATGAATTACCTCTGGGCTATCCATTTCACCTGCTGGGCCTGAACTCAGTGGTGCAAAACAATGTGATCAATAGCATCGATGTGTACTCTGGATCCTATCCCGTAAAATACGGAGATGCCACCGGTGGGGTTATTGCCATCGAAAGTATCGATGAAGTAGAAAAGTTCGGAGGCCATACCACATTTTCGCTCTGGTCCGCCAGCGTTCTTCTCAAGGCACCCATCGGAGAAAAGGGAAAGGATGGGTACTGGGTAGCGGGGGTCCGCGGATCCTATCTGGACCAGACCCTGGGCAATCTTGTGCCTTCCGGCTATACACTGATTCCTCGATACCAGGATGCTCAGTTCAAACTTCGGTATAATCTCACAGACCGCCAGAGTGTTTACTTCTATGTTCTGGGAGCCAAAGACACGCTAATCGCTGCGGTAGACAATCGGCCAACCTGGGACCCTACCACCGAAATCAGCCCTACTCTTTTTGGAGCCAGTATTGCCCTGGACCGAGTATTTCACACAGAAGCTATTCGCCATATCTGGCAGCCGAACTCAGTATTTCAACTCAAGACCACGCTATTAAATCACAACAACATCGCCTATTCAGATGGCACTCTGGGAATTATCGATGCGAAGCAAAACCTGGAAAACGGATATGCAGCCCTTCGCACGGAAGCATTCCTGGAGCTCTGGAAGGACCATGCCCTGCTGGATCTTGGCCTGGAAGCAAGAAGGTTCCGGTACGTTTTTGAAGGAACCACAGTACAGCAGGTAGATGTTCTGGATCAGAGCCCGGACCTTTTCGACACGACCAATCCGGACTTCACCGTTGTGCCGGTGGATGATCGAAACTTTGCCAGCTTCAACAGCGGCTATGCCATGCTTACTCTTCGCGGCTGGTGGTTGGAATTCAAGCCCGGCATCCGGGTGGATTATTTTGGCCCCACAAAGCAGCGCGTTACAGATCCCAGAGGGACTCTTTCTCTCAAGCTTCCCACAGACACAACCTTCACTGCTGGAGGCGGGATCTATCATCGAGTGCCGGACCCGGAGCAGTACAGTCCGAGCTCCGGGAATCCCAGACTGAAATTGGAACAGGCTGACCATGCAGCGATAGGCGTGGAACAGGTGCTGGGAAACTGGATCATAAAGGTAGAAGGCTTTCGCCAGGTCTATCGAGACATTGTAATTTCCGATCCTTATGCCAGACTTGCTTTTCGAGAGAATCCAGATCCCTATACACAATACGAAACGCCCATTCTCGTAAACACTCCGGCCTACTATTCCAACAACGGCTATGGCTATTCAGAGGGCGTAGAATTTTATATCAAGCGAAGCAAGCCACCAAATGAGTCTGGATGGTACGGATGGATTTCTTATACGTATTCCAGAAGCTTTCGCGACGACAACCTGTTTCGACCGAATCCGTTCGCGCCGGCCACTCAATACAGCGCCGATGAGCTTCGACTGCTACAGCAATACGACAACACCGATTCAATCTATGCTGATTTTGACAGAACTCATATAATCAATGTTATCCTGGGCTACAAAATCAATCCAGAATGGCAGGTGGGCATCAAATGGCGGTATGCTACCTCCAGGCCTTTTACGGAAATCATCGGAGACGATGGAGCTCAGCAAAACAACGATGGCCGGCCGATCTTTGACCCCGTCTATTCTCCTTACAGAAATACGCTCAGGCTCAAGCCCTATCATCGCCTGGACATTCGGATTGATCGGTTCTTCAACTATGAATGGGGATTCGGCAACGTATTCATTGAGGCTCTGAACATTTATTTAAGAGATAATCCAGGAAGCTACTCCTTCGACGACAGCCAGCCATTCTCCAAAGCGAATCCATCGGTAACCCCTGAGTTCGGAAACCTGGTGGTCCCCACTTCTGACGGCACCGGGCTGCGAATTCCTTTAATCAACTTTGGTGTGGAGGTGCAATTCTAATGAAATACTTTAAGCTTCGGGCAAACTCTGAATTCGCCGCCACCAGAATGGGAAGTCAATCATGGCAGGCGATAACCCGCCGGCCAGACAGGACCGAACTGCGCCTGATGCCAGAAAGCAGACCCGGCCGAAGCCTGGCCTCACTGGCACTGGCCTTGTTTGTATCTTTCGCCGGATTCGGATGCGTAACCGATTCCTTTGACGATGTCCCTGATACCGAAGAAACAGCATCTTACTACCTTCTACTCATCGCGCCTACCCGGGAATCGACCCTTGCGAAATGTATTGAAGCAGAGACCGTAGCTCTTTCTTGCGCAAATGATGGAGGCCGTCAAACCGAGTACCTCAGCGCCATCAATGCTTCCTATAACCCGGCCAGCACATCTACGGATGCTACCACCCTGTGCAATTCTGAGATCGATGCAGAGGTCTTCAACACCCCCACGATCTATACGTATGGCTCCAGGCAGTGCCATTTCGAATGCAATCGCCAGTACTGGCAAAGTGTTCGAAACAGTGGTCTGTGCACATCCGCCGGGACCTCCGCAGCGATCATAGACCATCGCCAATGTAGTCCGACTACCTGGAGAACTGAGTGCCAGAATAGCACCTTTCAATCCTGCCTGGTGGACTGCTTCGTAAATGGCACAGACACCTACTTTCTGCCCCAGGGGTACTAGCCAAAAAGTTCTTCCCGATTGCTGGATTCCTACCAATCCTGGACCCATGAAGCGAACCTGTCTCATCCTGCTGATTACTGCTCTATTCGCCGGGCTTTATTGCACAGAAACCGAAAAGAGCGGCAGCGAGGGAATACCGGAAGCCAGCATCCGTGCCACATCACTGGATAGTGCCGTAACCGTTTCCATTACAATTCCGGCGGACCACCATGCCTATTTGAACAAAGGGCCCCATGAGAACCTTATCCCTGTAGATTTTGATTGGGCTCCTGCAATCCAGGCAGGAAAGCTAACAAGGGAGCCCACCCTGGACTCTTCCCCGGAAGGAGAGCAAGAGGAGTCCACCGGAGCATTGGTACTCAGAGGCACCGGAGAATTTGTGTTTTCGGATGCAGGCGGAGCCAGCGGGGCCGATGTGCGAGTCAGAACCCAGATATGCAATGAAATATCCGGGATGTGTTTTCGCCCTACCTGGCAGACCGTTTCAATTCAGTAAGCAGACACCTTCGCATTAATCATAAGCCTGGCTATGGATCGATTTCGCACATTCGTTTTGGCGGCCATTGTGGCCAGCTTCACCGTGGGGGCCGCGGGCAGTTTTCTCTTTTTCTATTTTCAAGATGGTCTGGATGCCAATGAAGAGAAGGTCACAGACCGAAGCCCACCGGAGTATTCCGCAGAGCCAATTAAACACGGAAATCTCACCATCTATCGCAGTCCGGCCATGGCGTTTCGCCAGGCAAAGCAAGCAAGCCGACCGGTCTTTCTGGATTTCTATGCGGACTGGTGCCTCAACTGCGTGAAATTTCAGAAGCGAATGCTGGAAGATACACATTTAAACCAGGCACTCAGCGAAGCTATCGTTCTTAAAGTAATAGATACTGATCCAGCTTTCGAGCATTACACTCAAGAAGGCAGGTTTCCTGAATTAAACGAAGCCCTTCCTCTGTTTGCGGTGCTCAACCCTGAAAACGAACTAATCTGGAAAGGTCAGGATTATCTGGATTCAAAGTCCATGATTCAGGCCCTGAACCAGGCCAGACCGACAGGAGAATAAGGCGTCGATTCCCGGTGCGGGCATGTCCTGGCGCCGCATTGTGAAGACCTTTGGCGAGGCTGAACTTCTGCGGGCAGTCGAAGAGCCAGCATCCACATCTCCAGAAGGCAGCCATTTAATATTCCTGAAATTGGCTTCGCTCAGTCCGCCGATCTGAGTTCCTTTGATTTGGAACAATGGCCTTCGCATTTTAGACCGATGTCAGGACTGAAGCGATCTGACAACAAGAAGAAACGAATGGCCTAACTCTCTTCGACCTGGAGCCTCCGACCTATCTTTTGTAAGCTTCCCCGTATGCTTTCTTGATTATGGGGTAGGCATCCATTGCAACGGAAAGAACCGGATTATAACATTGCATGGACATATGGCTTCCATCTGCGAAGGTGTTGCAATGGAATGGATCGCCATCCGTGAGATCGATGAGCATTTCCCCCTTTAGTCTTTCATCCATCCTCCTGCTCCAGATCTTTGTATTCTCCTGGATTAACTCGTCCCCATCCAGAATCGATTGCATGGGGCGAGACACCGGAGGGCGCAGAAAAATCAAAGGAGTTCCGGACTCTCTGGCACGCTCAATCAGCTGATCCATAAAATCCCACTGCCTTTCCGACAGCTCGTAGTTTCCATATATCCAGCGCACTGTCATAGCCGAGGTGGCCTCCAGATTTGCATAATCCCTTTCGTAGTAATCCGGCCTGGGAATTAAGGACATACCTCCTCCGCGATTGGCCCTTTGAAATGCATCCATACTCTCTATGGCGATCAAGAACTTGTTCTGCGGATCGGACAATCGCTCAAAGGCTTTGTCCAGATGAGGGCGAAAGCGATACCCGGCAAAAAGGTTTTTGGCCAGAAACTGACTTACTTCATCGGCGGTGAATCCTTCGTCGCTGGAAAGCAAAGAGAAGTTCTGCAGCACGTAGGGAAAGTCAAAACTGTAGGCCAGATTGGATTTAATAAAGCCTGGAGAGTTTTCGTTGAACTGGAAAGGATCTGTTTCTGCGATAATGTAGTCCGGCTTAACTCCGGTAGCCAGCACTTCCTGAAGCATATAGTCAAAGTAAGCTGGCGAGCTTACAGGGGCCGAAAAATTAAACATTTCCCAGTTGGGATATGCATGCTTGAAATTCTCGTAGTTAAAATAGAGCAATCGGGAACTACCCAGCACTACCAGGATTCGCTTCCCGGAGTGGACTGAGCACTCCTTCATCTCTGGCTCCAGGCAATTCCCATCCCTGTCCGCCGGAGGGAGCTTCCGGAGTCGGTCAAATTCTTTCATTTCCTCAAGAAGCTCGGGCTTGTAGTCATAATAGACATACGTCGCATCATCCTGGGTATATTTCTTAACGGAATCCAGGCACATTACCTTATCCAGCGCGAAGAACGATGCGAAGAGTATTACAGGAAAGAGGAGAAATTTACGGGAACCGTCAGACATATTCAGTCTCCTTTCGCATAATGCGTAACGTAAAAAGGATGCTCCAGACACACAGAATAAACATCAACCAGGCATGCACACTGTACATAGCCAGCAGATCCCGCAGATGTCCGCCAAAGAGCATATTCCCCAGTCCCGAGAATGCAATCAAACCGATCATCCACTTCTCCTGAGTGAGAAGGGGCTCAGAACCGAACAATCGAAAGGCCAGTGGGATCAAAAGCAAACTGTATGCATGAAACCAGCTAACGCCAGATACAAGAAGACTGACCAGGATCAATGCCTGAACAAAATAGACTCGCGCCAGCCGCCTATCCGGTCGCAGGAATTTTCGCCGGAATGAGAACAAAAATGCGAGAGCGGTTACGGCCACAATCAGAGAGTAGACGAAGGTCTTGATGGCTGTGCGAAGCCAGAAGGCACCAGTAGTGCCCAGGTCCTCCAGACTGTGAAACAACAGGGGCAGGCCGGCCATAGCCTGCTTGTCCGGATCGGAACCGGCAACAAAGAGCTTGGAAAAGGCAGCAGAGATAGTTTGATTATTGGCATAAGGACGGACCACTCCGTACTGACTATAAGTATTGATCATTAGATCGTACCAGTCCAGGTGCCATTGCAGATTCAAGGACCAGCCAGCGTAAAGAATCGGCACAATCAAGCAGAGTAGTCCTGTAAGCACAGCTGAGCCGATGGCGCGAAAGTTTCTGCGAGCCAGTAAGAACAAACCCAGAATGGCTGGCATGATCTTGATTACAGCCGCTATACCCAGAAGGATGCCCCCCAGATAAGACCACTTTGGATTCTGGGAAGCATCGGAATCTTCGCCCCCGGCCAGATCTGGAGATGAGAAGAGCAGACCTGCACCAGCGAGAAATATCAAGAGAAAGCCAACGTTGGCATTGGCCGAGTTTTCCGAGAGGAATGAAGCCACCGGCAACATGGACAGCAAGGCAAGATACCAGAAACGCTCTCGATCCATTTTCTCATGTTGCTTCCGAATGAGAACAAAGAAGTACCAGAGCAAAAACATACAGGAGATCTGGAAGACCAGAACGGCCACTTCGTAACCGATAAAGCTCAAAGGCAATAGCAAGAAGGCAAAGAAAGGCAGATACAGATAGGAGCCAGCACCTTTCAATGACTCTAGATAGGCTCTGCCCTCGGGAGTCATGGAAAACTGCAAAAGCTCCAGAGGGTTGTTTACATCAATTCCAGGGTCCCCGGAATTCTCCATGTTGCGCATGGCTTCCATGTTGTAGAGATCCCCGTGTTCTGCCATTCTGCGGGAGGCATTGTAATAATCCTCAAAATCGCTTCTTGCATTTCGCAGCTGCAGCAGGCCACCATCGGATTCATCCAGGACGCGCAAGCCGGCCACAAATAGAGCGATGAAGGCCAGAAGTGCCAGATACACACCGTAGCGCTCACAAAAGCCGATTACCTTTTTAATTACTTCTCTCACCAGACCTCCGCAAATCACTTTCGTGGATGGGGCATTCCAGAAAATTGAACCCTCTGACGGTACAATGCCTGAGATTGTCCGTTATTGGCAAAACCAATTTGGCACAATTCAATGAAGGGTCTTTCGGAAATACAGAGAGAATATAGTTTTGACCTGCCCGATGAGCTCATTGCCCGGCATCCTGCCCAGTTTAGAGATCATTCTCGATTAATGTTAATACAGCCTGAATCGGCCCCGGGAGTAGAGCTCCAGCACCGACAGTTCTTCGAACTGGACCAATTGCTGGAACCGGATGACATTCTGGTCTGGAATGATACCCTGGTGGAGCCCCGAAGGATTCTCCTGAACCGCAAATCTGGAGCTCGAATCGAGGCCCTGTTTCTGGAACCAGCGGAGCCTTCCGGTTCGCAAACGCTGGATAAATATCCAACGGTACCCGGCAAAGAGTCATCCGCGGAATTCACTGCGGATTCCACCGAACGAAGGGATCCAATCCCGCATGCCGCAGAGAGAATGGGCCAGGAAGGAAAGACCTGGAACTGCCTGATCCGAAATGCAGCGCGCATTAAACAAAACGAAGTTCTGATAGAGCCAGTAAGCGGAATGGGGTTTCGGTTTTTTCGTCAGACTCAGAACCAGGATCAGCAGGCCTTTTTTCTCAGTCCGGTGACCAATCTAGATATGCACTCCTTTTTTCTGAAGCATGGTCAGATGCCCATACCCCCGTATCTGGGTCGGGAAGAACAGGAATCCGACCGAAACCGCTATCAAACCGTTTTTTCAGGAAGCCCCACCCTGACCAGCGCCGCCGCGCCCACCGCCGGCCTTCACTTTACCGCCGAACTCATCCAGCGCCTGGAATCCAGGGGAGTAAGGATTGCCAGTGTTCGCCTGGCTGTGGGGCTGGGCACCTTTGCCCCACTCTCTGAAGAAAATCTAAAGCGAAAGCAGCTGCATGCAGAGAGGTTTTCCATGCCCGCCGGCACAGCCGAACTCCTGAACAATCCGGGGGGAAGAATCATTGCAGTGGGCACAACCACGCTTCGCGCCCTGGAAAGCAACATACGAGACCACGGAAGTTTTATACCGGGAGATTTCGAAACCAGGGCCTTCTTTCACCCACCGGATAGAATCCAGTCAATCCAGGGACTGATTACAAACTTTCATCTACCGGGCTCCAGTCTTTTGATGCTCGTGGCTGCATTTGCAGGCCGGGACCGCATTCTTCAGGCCTATCTGCGAGCCATAGAAAACCGCTATCGATTCTACAGTTACGGAGATGCGATGCTGGTATTTGCTTGACCGTGGACTCCGTTCAATCTAAGACTCTGGAAGATATGCAGACCTTGGAAGAGATTACCAGAGTGGAAATGATTCGAGTCCCTCACTTTGAGCTGGACTCCTTTCAGAAAAACATACTGGATAATCTATATCTGGAATTCTTCCTGGAGCAATGCCGGGTCCTTGTAACACCTGAACTCAGCTACATGACAACCGGGCCGGCCTCTACCGAGGAACTGGAAAGGCTGGAGGAATTGCTGGCTTCAGAAAATGAAACACTGGATAAGCTCAAATGGTATCTGCTCTATGATCTGAGTCTTTATTCAGCCCTTCTAGAAACCAATTCCTACTATATTGCTTCCAACGGCCATGTATTGATCTCAAGATTCGTACCTGTAGAGGGAGAGGATCAACGCTTCGAGGTAAAGCTCTATACCATCGCAGCATCCGATCTGCCCGAGCATTATAAAGACAAGATCTATCTTGGACGGGATTTCTTTTCTTTGAAGACATTACGAAGAGAGCACTTTGGCCTAAAACTGATTCGCGGTTCAATTATTGGACAGTTCTACAAAATGCGCGAAAGGGTGAATCAGTACACTCTTCAGGAATACCATAGCGAACTTGATACGGAATACATGAAGGAAATCGAGGAAATCTCCGGAGAGTTCGCAGAATCCAGCGAAAGCATTCTCTCATCCTTTCCGGTAGACATCTCCACGAGCAGCCTGGAAAAGCCGGCCCTGGTAGAGGCAAACCAGAAATTCCGAGACCTGAAACACATCCTCATCGAAATGGAAGAATCCCTGCGAGAAATGGAATCCCGGCTATTTGAGCTGGACCAGACCAGGGCTGTGCGCTACGTCACCAAATTCCGCAAAGACATCGCAAATTACACCAATTACTTCATTATCAAAGTAAACGGCCGTATTTCTGATGCCGTAAACGGCATTCATATCTAGGGCACTCAGAAATTAACAGCGAAGCCGGACCCTCCCCGAAAAACGCGCCGCTTATTGGCGATCCATGATCTCCAGGAATTTCCCTGGAGTCCCGGCGGTTTTTCTGCGCTCTCATCGCCCACAAATCCATTGATTTTCTGTAGTTATTCGGGGCGCAGAATATATAGTTGCAGACGAAAGTTAGATGCGAATTCTCAGGTCATGCGTAAACTCTGGCCCGGTTTCCTGATTCTACTGACAACTCTGAACTGCACAACCCCGGAGCAGGCCAGCCAATCCCGGCCATCCGATCAGATGCTTATAAGAACCGTGGCCAGCAGCGAAGATGCATTCGCTTTCTGCGCGAACGGCCAGATCCGAGTCGAATACAGAGTCTCAGAATTAAGACCCCATGTTCGCTTTGGCACCTGGGAAATTCAGGATGGAGTGATTCGAATTCGATGGCTTCAAGAGAAAGGAGGAGCACCTTCCGGGTCCATAGTATTCTGCGGCTCGGTCTGCGAATACAGCGATTATGAGCCTTTTGAAAGAACCATCGACCAGGCCGAACAACTCTCCTGGGACGAAATTCAATCGAACCAGGATGGCATCTGGGAAATTCAGCCCTTTGCTGGAGACTGTAAAGTAATGCCCTGATGCTGAATACGCAAACCGCAAACTACCTTCCCTAAAGCAGCAAACTACGAGCATTGAGAGCAGGAACTCAAGCAGCAAGGAGCGGCCTTAAGTTTGAAGCAAGCCCCTCAGGCGGTCTTGAGCAATCCCTCTCTGCGAAGCAGGGCATCCGGATCCGGGTCGCGCCCGCGAAAGCTACGGTACAGCTCTGCAGGATCCTGGGTATTCCCCTTCTCCAGAATAAAGCCTCTAAATCGATCCGCACAGTCCCTGTCAAAAAGGCCTTTTTCTTCGAATAGCTCGAAGGCATCTGCTTCAAGGATTTCCGCCCATTTGTAGGAGTAATAACCTGCGGAGTACCCGCCGGCGAAGATATGCCCAAAGCCTGTAGCAAAGCAAGTATGGGGCGCATCCTCTACAAGGCTGGTCTTTGCAGTAGCCTGGATTTCGAATTGCTCAACGTCCTGGATCTGATCTGCCGGTGTAGTATGAAAGGCCATATCCAGAGTCGCATAGTTTAGCTGAGTCATAAAGCCCCAACCGGCGCGAAACGTCTCAGAAGCCTGCATTTTCTTCACAAGCTCCTCCGGTATAGATTCGCCGGTCTGATAATGGGCAGCAAATAGATCCAGGCCTTCCTTCTTGCGCACCCAGTTTTCCATGAACTGGCTGGGAAGCTCTACAAAATCCCAGTAAACGTTTGTGCCCGCAAGGCTGCTATATGTGCAGCGCGAAAGGAGACCATGGAGCGCATGGCCAAACTCATGAAACAGAGTGCGCACCTCATCGTAGGAAAGCAGGGATGGTCTGTCTTTGCCAGGTTTTGTAAAGTTACAAACAATGCCAATGTGAGGTCGCCTGACTTTGCCGCGAAACAATCCCTGCTCCTGAAAAGAGGTCATCCATGCTCCGCTTTTCTTCGTCTCTCGAGGAAAGAGATCTACATAGAATAGACCTACATCCTGGCCTGCAGCATCACTTACCTGATAGACCTGAACCTCGGGATGATAAACCTGAATGCCTTCTTTCAGTTCAAAACTGAGCCCGTACAGCTTTTCCGCAGTTCCAAACAATCCTTTCATCACCCGATCCAGAGGAAAATAGGGACGCAACTCCTCGGAGTCGAATTGATGGACCTTCTGCTTTAACTTTTCTGAAAGAAATCTGATGTCATAGGGCTGTACAGAATCGTAGCCCATTTCCCTGGCAAACTCTGCCAGCTCTTCCTGCTCCTTTCGGGCTGCCGGCAGACTGGCATCCACCAGTCGATCCAGAAAGCTCTGAACATTTTCGGGGCTTCGCGCCATCCGCTTCTCCAGAATGTACTCTGCATGATTTCCATATCCCAGAAGCTTCGCTCGCTTTTCGCGCAACTTCAGGATGTCCAGAACCACAGGCCGATTATCGGTGCCTGCCGGCTGACCGTATTCAGTAGCCGCTTCGCCCATACCACGGCTGCGAAAGGCCAGATACATTTGCTTTCGCAGCTCCCGATTTTCCGCGTATGTCATAAAGGGCATAAAATCCGGAAACTGCATGGTAAAGACCCACCCTTCTTTGCCATCTTCCCTGGCGGTGGCTGCTGCCTGCTCAATTGCCATTTCTGGAATACCGGCCAGATCTTCCTTGTTGCTGAGGTGCAACTTGTAATGATTTGTGGCCTTCAGAAGATTTTCCGAAAATTTTGGAGAAAGCCCGGCCAGTTCCTGATCGATGTTTCGCAGATCTTCTCTCTTCGCCTCCGGAAGAGAAGCTCCGTTGCGAACAAAATCCTGATAGGTTTCTTCCAGGAGCCGCGCCTGCTCTGCGTTTTGTATCCCTTTTCTGGATTCATAGACGGACTTGATTCGCGAGAACAGCTCTTGATTCAACGTTACGTCACTGGAGAAGCCGGCAAGAAATGTGGACACCTCCCCGGCAATCTTTTGAATTCCCTCAGTGGCATGAGCGCTAAACAATACGTAGTAGATCGATGCCACATGACTCAGTTCTTCCGAGGCAGTCTCCAGCGCCAGAACGGTATTCTCAAAGTCCGGTTCCTGATCCGATCCAACAATGGCGTCCACGTTGGACTGAGCTTCCTGCTTGAAATGCTCCAGAGCCGGCAGAAAGAATTCCGGCTCAATATCCTGGAATGGAATGGTTTCCTCGGGACCGGTCTTGCGCTGAATTAAGGGATTGGTGGTCTGCGACATATGCTTCAATAAAGCTTTTACACCCTTACACGGGCAACTATTTCCCTGGAACGGAGCACATAGGAAAGAAACTGAGTGGAATGCCTGAATTACAGGCGTACTGCTCCTTTTTAAGCATGCCGGTCGGCCAGGAAGTTTTACGGCGCCTACCCCGGGCAGTGACAGTTGTCCAGAGCTCCACGCCGCCCCTCTTCCCGGAAGCGCCAATCCTCGGCCCGTGCAGACAAAGTGCGCTCTGACCCGGCAAAAAGAGACTGGTCCGGCTCCTGCAGAGGAGCGGGCCAGCTTTTCATGGCACAGGCACCAGGGAGACCCCCGGCCCAGCGGACCAGCCAAAACCTCGGCAACGGGCACGAAAATTGCAATTTAAACTTACAAGAAACAGAAATGGCTTTTCCGCACCTCAAGAAATCTCTATCCGGGACCCCAACGTCGGTACCCGAAGTAAACTTCTCTTGAAATTGGAAGCCAGATATTGTAGAAAAGGATCGGAAGGAAAAATGCTACAGAACTATGCAACAGGAGCTTTCTTTGATGAAATGTTCGCCGCAGATGGCGAGCCGCGACCCGGGTATTTCCCGCTGCGCGATCAAATCGACTCGATGACAGAGTCTGAACTTCAGCACAGAAAGGATGAGGCCGAACAGGCCCTGATCTCCCTTGGAATTACATTTCGCGTCTATGGCGATGCAAAGGCCGAAGAACGAATCATCCCCTTTGACATTATCCCCCGGATTATTACGCCTCCGGATTGGAAACATCTGGAGCAAGGACTGAAGCAAAGGGCGACGGCGCTCAACGAATTTCTGAAGGATATCTACGGGGCAAAAAGGATCCTGGAAGACAAAGTAGTGGATTCCGAGTATGTCTATTCCAGCCCCAGCTACTTGAAGCAACTGGAGGGCTTTCGTCCGCCTCGAGATATCTGGATTCATATCAGCGGTACAGACCTGGTGCGGGATGCCGAGGGCACCTTTCGCGTATTGGAAGACAATGTTCGCTGCCCATCCGGGGTTTCCTATGTACTGGAAAACCGGGAGGTAATGAAGCGCACGTTTCCCGATCTCTTTCGAAGCCACAAAATTCGCACCATTTACGACTACCCGATTCGGCTTCGGGGCACCATGGAATATCTAAGCGATGCGGCCGCTCCTTCCTGCGTTGTATTGACCCCCGGAATCTACAATTCTGCTTATTATGAACATTCCTTTCTAGCCCAGAAAATGGGGATCCCTCTGGTCAGCGGCACGGACCTTATTGTTCGAGACCATCGAGTTTATATGCGCACTACCCAGGGACTTAAGCCGGTGGATGTGATCTACCGAAGAATTGACGATGATTTTCTGGATCCGGAAGCGTTCAATCCCGAATCAATGCTGGGCGTTCCTGGCCTGTTCGAAGCCTACAGAAAGGGCAACGTAGCCCTGCTCAATGCCCCTGGAACGGGCGTGGCCGATGATAAAGTAATCTATGCCTTTGTACCAGAAATGATCCGCTATTATCTGGATGAAGATCCCATCATACCCAACGTAGACACTTACCTCTGCTCCAGACCGGATGACCTGAAGTATGTCCTTGAAAACCTGGGGGAGTTGGTAGTCAAAGAGGCCAACGGAGCCGGTGGTTACGGAATGCTCATTGGTCCTGTGGCCACCAGCGAAGAAATAGAAGAGTTTCGTAAGAAAGTCCAGGCCTCTCCACGAAGCTTTATTGCCCAGCCAGTACTTGGACTTTCTCGAGTACCCACCATGGTAGAAGATGGCATCGAAGGACGGCATGTGGATTTGCGACCCTTTATCCTCTTTGAAGAAG
The DNA here is from genome assembly GCA_002717505.1 of Leptospiraceae bacterium. Lineage (GTDB taxonomy): Bacteria > Spirochaetota > Leptospiria > Leptospirales > Leptonemataceae > UBA3465. Next base: position 21,719 of record PBEB01000072.1, on the reverse strand, counting down.
AGATATACGTGATGCCAGGCGGCCTTACAAGAGTAGCCCTGCCCCGGGACTCCCTGGTGGTCAACTCTTCACAGGGCGGCGGAACAAAAGATACCTGGGTAATGGGGTCCTGAAATGCTGAGTCGCGTAGCTGACTCCGTCTACTGGATGAATCGCTATATTGAGCGAGCAGAAAACTATTGCCGCTTCATGGATGTGAACTTTCAGCTTTCACTGGATTCGCCCGAGAGTGCGAACCAGTGGGGGCCAATGGTAACCACCACAGGCGACAATACATTGTTCGAAGAGAGATACGGCGAATACTCCAAAGAAACCGTTATCGAATTCATGACATTCGATGGCGAAAATCCCAGCTCCATCCTGTCCTGCATCCGTCGAGCTAGAGAGAATGCCCGAACCATTCGAGAGAACATCAGCACCGAGCTCTGGCAAATTCTGAATGAACTCTACCTGGAGATCAAAAATCAGAGTCACACATCGGACATGGAGCGCCTGGAACGATTCTATACAAGAGTGCGGCGCACATGCCTCCTATTCTACGGAACAATGGATGCAACATTATCTCACGATGAAGTGCATCGGTTTGCATTGACCGGCCGTTACTTAGAAAGAGCAGATAAGACCACTCGAATCCTGGATATGAAGTACTTCATACTACTTCCCAGCGTACAGGATGTAGGAACCACCCTGGATCTAATCCAGTGGCTCTCTCTTCTTAAGTCCGCCAGCGCTCATGAGATGTTCAATCGCATCTACCAGAAAGTTACACCCAAAAACATCGCAGAGTTCCTGATATTGAACCGGGACTTCCCCAGAGCACTGATCTACTGCCTGGCTGAACTGGACCGAAACCTGCGATCCATCTCCGGGAACTCCGGCCGATCGTACTCCAACGAAGCTGAGAGAACTACAGGACTGCTTCTTTCGGAGCTGAATTTCACGGACATCGAGGAAATATTCCAGAGAGGGATGCATGAATATCTGGATTCCGTACAGACCAGGCTGAATGACGTGGGCGGCCAGATCGTACAGCGCTACTTTTCGGTATAACTATGACTCGTGTTTCTCTGCATCACCTGACATCCTATCGATTCGACCGACCAGTTCAGATACATCCGCATTCCATTCGCCTGAGACCGGCGCCACATACCAGAGCTCATATTCATTCCTATTCCCTGAAAGTGAATCCGGAGCATTATCTGAACTGGCAGCAGGATCCTGCGGGTAACTTCCTGGCAAGGCTGGTATTTCCAGAAAAATCCTGGGAACTCCGTGTCCAGGTGGATATGGTGGTGGAGCTTCGAACCGTAAATCCTTTCGACTTCTTCCTGGAGCCCGAAGCCAATACCTTTCCGTTCCCATACCCGGAAGAACTCCTCAATGATCTGGCCATTTACCAGCACTCTGGAGTCCAGGACCGAGAACTTCTGGACTGGGTAGAACAGATCCATAGAGAAATCATCCGTCCGGACATGACCACAGTGGATATGCTGGTGGCCATCAATCAATTTGTAGCCAACCGCGTGGGATATGTCATTCGCATGGAGCCAGGCATTCAGTCTTGTCAGCAAACCATTGAAAGCGGCAAGGGCTCCTGCAGGGACTCCTCTTTTCTGCTGATGCACATCTTTCGCCGACTGGGACTGGCCAGTAGATTCTGCTCCGGCTACTTGATTCAGCTCAAAGCCGATGAACCTCCGAGAAAAGGGCCAGCTGGTCCGGAACAGGACTTCACCGATCTGCATGCCTGGACCGAAGTATTTCTTCCGGGGGCTGGATGGGTTGGTCTGGACCCAACGTCGGGACTGCTCACGGGCGAAGGGCACATCCCATTGTTCTCGGCCGCTGAACCGGCTCGGGCTGCCCCGGTGAGCGGAGCCACAGATCCATGCGAATCCACACTTCAATTTGAGATGAAGGTGGAACGACTGCAGGAAGCGCCCCGAACCACAAAACCCTACAGGGATGGATTGTTCGAAGAGTTTCAAAGGATTGTTCCTTCCATCGACGATCAGCTGAACGACCTGGATATGCGCCTTACCATGGGAGGGGAGCCTACGTTCGTATCCGACGAGGATTTCGATAGCCCGGAATGGAACTTCCAGGCCATGGCCCCGGATGGAGACAAAAAGAAGCGAGACTATGCCGAACGTCTTCGCAATCGCCTTGTTCACAATCTGGCACTTCCATCCCCGTTGTTTATCGCAGGCCAGGGGAAATGGTACCCAGGAGAGCCGCTACCGCGATGGGCCTATTTTGCACATTGGAGGCTGGACGGCCATCCCATGAGCCTCCTCTACGCAGAAGCCGCGGAGCGCAAACCGGCCGTCTCCACGGATGCAGAAAAGCTACTTCAGGCCCTCTGCAAACGCCTGAAGCTGGATTCAAAATTCCTGCAGCCATTACATGAAGATCCGCTGGAATTACTCAGAAGCGAAGCGTCCCTTCCAGAAAACGCAGCCAGACTGAAAGAGCTGGATAGCTTTCATGGACTGGAAAGAAACCACGTACTGCGACTTTTAGAAGAAGACCTGTCCGAACCTCAGGCTTACGTATTGCCCCTGGCCTATGAGCCCGAAAGCCAGAGATGGTCCTCCTCGGTCTGGGAAACAAGGCGAAGCCACATTTTTCTTCATCCAGGCGATTCCCCGGCAGGCCTGCGATTACCTCTGGGTGCTCTGGGCGATGGATTTCGCAGTGTCTATCTAGAGGATCCCACCGAACTTACCGCGCATTTGCCAGACCCGGAACATCTACTAAAGGTTCAAAACGGATACACACTGAAAGATGACCGGGATCGGGAGCCTCTTCGAGTGGCTCTGGTGGTAGAAGTAAGACAGAAGAAGCTACATTTTTTTCTTCCACCGCCCTCCTCTGTCTTTTCGCATCTATCTCTCATTGCTCATATTGAATCCTGCCTGGAGAGCATTAAAGTAGATTATGTATGGGAAGGTCATCCCCCTCCAGCCCATCCGGCCCTGAATCATCTCTCTATCACTCCGGACCCGGGGGTCCTGGAAGTCAATTTGCAGCCATCTGGCACGCTACAGGAATCCGCTCAAATCACTCAGGTTCTCTACCGCTCTGCGAAAGAAGAAGGCCTCACTACTCAGAAGTTCATGATTGATGGGCGACCGGCAGCCACTGGCGGAGGGAACCATATTACGCTGGGAGCCAGAAGCACGCTGGAAAGCCCCTTTCTCAGGTTCCCTTCCCTGTTGCCTTCCCTCATTGTTTACTGGCAACGGCATCCTGCACTGAGTTATCTTTTTTCTGGTCTGTTTATTGGTCCTACCAGCCAGGCGCCTCGCATCGATGAAGCCCGGACCGACACTCTGTACGATCTAGAGCTGGCCTTGAAGAAGCTTGTAGGATACAAGAAAGACTGCCCACCTTACATGATAGACAGGCTTCTCAGGCATCATCTTACGGACCTCACTGGCAATACCCATAGAGCCGAATTCTGCATAGATAAACTCTACGATCCAGGATCCCTGGGAGGAAGACGTGGCCTGCTAGAAATGCGAGCTTTCGAAATGCCTCCTCACTGGAAGATGAGCGCCGTACAGCAGGCACTGATTGGTGCCATCCTTTGCCTTATGCGAAAGCATCCTCCGCGACCCAGACTGGTTCGCTGGGGCCTGGATTTGAGGGACCGATTTATGATTCCTCATTACATCCGACAGGACCTCCAGGAAGTACTGGATGACCTGCAAGAGATTGATATAGATCTCCCGATGGAGCTTTTCGAACCGTTCTTCGAGTTTCGCTTTCCGGTGTACGGCGAAGTTCTATATCCCGGCATTCGCCTGGAGCTCCGCATGGGCCTGGAGCCCTGGAACGTGCTGGGAGAAGAAGCCAATGCAGGAGGGACATCAAGGGCTGTGGATTCAGCGACAGAACGAATGCAAGTATCTCTGGAAGGAGATCCGGCCCAGCGGTATGAACTGGCCTGCAATGGCTATCGCGTACCCCTGAAAAAGGTAGGATCAGACAGACGAGTAGCCGGCATTCGGTTCAAGGCCTGGAACCCTGCATCCACAATGCATCCGCATCTTGAGCCCGACAATCCACTGATTTTTTCTCTGTTTGATACCTACAATGAAAGATACGTTACCGGCTGTACCTACCATGTAGCGCATCCCGGAGGCCGAAGCTATGAAACCCTGCCTGTAAATGCCCTGGAAGCCGAAAGCCGCCGGATTAGCCGTTTTCAGGCAGGGGATTTTGGCTCATCGGCGGCCCCGGCCCCTGTGGCCATAGACAACCCGGAGTTCCCGTGTACGCTGGATTTAAGGCTGGCCGGAGAAGTGCAGGACCTGTTGTCTGACCCCTAGATGGAAACACTGCAAAAGCAGCTAATGTCTGGCTATCAGCCGATTCCAGGCATTCATGATGAGTTTTTGCAGAACGGCCAAATTCGCCCCCACTACGATTTCCTGATTTCAAGCCTTGATAGTCTGGGCACCGAAAGGCTGCAACAGCGAAGAAATGAAGCTTTCAGGCTCCTGCGGGAAAACGGAGTCACCTATAGTATTTACGGCAGCCCGGCCGGAGAAAACCGAATCTGGCCCCTTGACCTGATTCCTGTAATCATCCCCAGCGATGAATGGTCTCCCCTGGAGAGAGGCCTGATTCAAAGAGCCGAATTACTGGATCTGGTACTCACCGATCTATACAATCAGCGCACAGCAATCCAGGAGAAATTGCTGCCTCCGGATCTGCTCTTTCGATCACCGGCCTTCTTGCGTCCCTGTCATGATTTATTTGCCCCGCGAAGCAATGCACTGTCCTATTTTGCCACCGACGTAAGCAGAAATACTGATGGAAGCTTTGTGGCTCTCGGAGATCGAATTCAGGCTCCCTCTGGCTCCGGCTACAGCCTGGAGAATCGGATCGTTCTTTCCCGGGTTCTGCCCAGCATCTATCGCGATAGTCAGGTGCACAGGCTGGCCACCTACTTTCGCACGCTTCGCAGAAACATGATTCGCAGGGCGCAAATCCGAAAAAAGGATCCGCTAACCATCCTGCTAAGCCCCGGACCGGCCAATGAGACCTATTTCGAACATGCCTATCTGGCCTCGTATCTGGGTTTCACGCTGGCGCAGGCCGATGACCTTACGGTAAGAGAGCAGCGCCTGTATTTGAAGACAGTAGAAGGTTTTCAGCAGGTAGACATTGTATTTCGCAGAATCGACGACGCATTTCTGGACTCGCTGGAATTGAGAGGAGACTCTCTTCTGGGCATCCCCGGTCTTCTTCAATGTGTTCGAGCTGGCACGGTAACCGTATTGAATCCTCCTGGATGTGGCATTCTTGAGGACCGGTCTCTTCTGGCCTATCTTCCGGAATTATCAAGGCACTTTCTCGGAGAAGATCTAATCCTTCCCAATGTCAGAACCTACTGGCTGGGAGATGAGAGCCATTTACAGGAGGTGCGACACAGAACCGATATTGCCATCAAACCCACAATTCGCCGCCGCGGCGAAGAAGGATACTTTCTGGAGTATATGGATGACTCGGACCGCAAGGAACTGTGGTCCAGAATTCAGGAAAGGCCTTACAATTTTATTGCGCAGGAAGTGCTTTCTGGATGCAGCTGCCCGGTATTTCAAAACGGCCAGTTCAACCCGGCCCGGGGAATCTATCGCACTTTCATCGCTGCAGCCGACTCCGGTTATGTTGTACTGCCCGGCGGCCTTGCACGATTTACTGTAAATCCAGAGAACTTCATTATTACGAATCAAGCAGGAGCGCTAAGCAAGGACATCTGGATTCTGGCCAGTGAACCTCAAAAACAGGAGACCCTGCTTTCTGCTCCTGCAGATGCTACGGAAATTTTTCGCAAAGGTATTGGTCTACCGGGCCGCGTTGCAGATAATCTATTCTGGCTTGCACGCTATGCCGAAAGAGCCGAGAATCAGTGCCGTTTTCTGAGAATGATTGTAGAGAGCTCGGACGATGGAAACAGCGTAACAGTCCTTCAGAGCACACTTTCCGGATTACTCACCGATATTGCAGGCAGCATCGGTCCACAGTATTCAGAAGACATTGTTTCCTTTATGCTGGTTCGCATGGGGGATGCCGGTTCCATGGCCCATGATCTCCAGGCCCTGGTTCAATCCGGAAGAAGGATTCGCGACCGACTCTCGGAAGACACAAGAAGGGTGATTGCAGGCCTGGAAAGCACCCTGGCCTCTCTCCAGGAAGATGATATCGTTGAAGCTTCCGAGGCGCTATTTCAAATCATCCTCCTTCTAACTTCACTCACAGGGCACCTGTCGGAGAACATGAGCCGGGAAGCGTCTTACTTCTTTCCGGGATTCGGCAAAAGACTGGAACGCTCCCTATTCTTACTACGACTGATCTACTCTCTTTCGAGAACCCCATCCCTGGACTGGTGGGATCTCCTGGATGGAATCCTTCGCATCAACGACATCAGCATTACCTACAGACGCAGATACCGAAACCGAATGGATGTCCGAAGTGTTCTGGACATCCTGCTTTTTGATCGATCCAACCCCAGGTCTTTGATTTTCCAGGTGGACGAGATGTATTCTATGAGCTCGTCCCTCCCTGGCGTAGAGAACCCGGATAAGAGCCGGGAACGAAAACTGGCGCTGGAACTCTATACGAAAGTTCATCTGACCGAAATCGAATCCCTCATCGGGCAGGATGGCTCGCTACTAACCGACAGGATTCGGGCCTTTTCTCTGGAATGCCAGAAATTGACCCATGATCTCTCCGATGCCATTAGCGACCGGTATTTTCAGTATATGGAACACAGCCAGCAACTGGAGGATCTGGGTGCCTGAATATATAGTAACTCACGTTTCCAGATACGATTACGAAGAAACGGTTTCGCTTTGCCAGAACCTGGCATTGATGGAGCCGCAGGATAGCTCCATACAGACGGTACGAAGTTTTCAGCTGCAATGCGATCCTATGCCGGCCATTCGGGAAAGGCGAAAGGACTATTTTGGCAACGCAGTACATTACTTTTCAGTCGAGCAACCTCATTCGCACATTGAATTTGTTAGCACCACCGACCTTTTTACCGAAGACCCGGCTCCTCTGGAGCTGGCATCGACTCCGCCCCATGAACTGGTTCGAGATCAAATCCGCCGGGCGCTCCATCCAGAAGAACTGGAAATCGTGCAGTTCACTCTGCCCTCGCGGTTTGTTCCCACCGGACCTGAGTTTGCCGAACTGGCATCCCAGGATTTTGTTCCTGGTCGCCCATTTGCCGAAGCCGCACTGGCATTGACCCGGCGAATCTATCAGGAGTTCTCCTACGATTCTGAGGCCACTACCATCCTGACTCCCCTGCACGATGTAATGAGAATTCGCGCCGGTGTATGCCAGGATTTCAGTCATATCTTCCTGGCGGCGTTAAGAAGCCTGGGCCTACCCTGTCGGTATGTAAGTGGCTACATTGAGACCTATCCTCCTCCCGGTCAGCCCAGACTGCAGGGCGCGGATGCAAGTCATGCATGGGTCTCGATTTACATCCCCGGGCATGGCTGGCTGGACCTGGATCCTACCAATGGAAAGCTCAGAACCTACGAATATATCCAGGCGGCGGTAGGCCGAGATTATCAGGATGTGAGTCCTCTGCGAGGGGTGCTCTTTGGAGGAGGCAAACACCGGGTTCGCGTATCCGTGGATGTAAAACGCAAGGACGAAGCTCAGCCGGCCTGATGAGCCGATGAGCCGATGAGCCGATGAGCCGGGCGCAACAGCCAGAACCGTCCGGAGAGCAATTTGCAAAAGGGCACTGCCGCCGCCTTATTGGTCTTCCTTACGCCGGAGGCCAAGATAGACGGGATTAGCCATTTTTATCGAATTATCCTTTAGGAGATCATAGGCACGCCTGTTAAGAAATGTCTTCACCACCGCCTTCTTCTCAAGATGATTGAAGTACTTCTCAGAGTGCTGAAATCGATGAACACCATAGGCAAGTTGCACTTCCATGCCAAATTCATTCAGACCATTCAGGACCCCCAGGCACCACATTACATCTTCATGCTCATCTCTTAGTTCATTTAACTGCGAAAGAAGACGATCAACCTGATCACCGCTTGTATTCCTGTGCAGCAAAAAGGTCTCCAGGCCAAAATAATAATCGCAGTCGTCCAGATTCTGGATGGTGCTGGCTATAAAGAATTTGTTGGGGATCTGGATTTTTTCCCCACTAATACTCTTTAGTTGTGTAGTTCGTAATCCAAGCTCATCCACATATCCCTCTACCCCGGACACCATAATCCTATCCTTCAACTTGAAGGGCCTCTGGACCAGGATAGTGACTCCTCCGAATAAATTTGCCACGGTGTCCTGCCCTGCCAGAGCAAAGGCCAGACCGCCAATGCCAAGCCCGGCGAGGACTGCACCGACATCAAAACCAGCATTGTTCAGTGCGACAACACCGCCGAGAACAAAGAGCAGAAACCGGACACCATTGCGGAGCACAGGAAGAAGCTGATCGTCCAGATCTGTTTCTGTACCTTCTGCAAGCTTGACCAGATATTCCCGATGGACGGCATCGTAGAGCCGGACGAGCAACCATGTAATGAGGAGAGTTATCGCAAACCTTGTAGCCTGATCAAGGATCTCAATAAGGTTTGAATCGAGAGACAGAAAGCTAAGAGAGTACCGGACACCGACGACAATGAAGAGCCCCACCAGAGGCTCTTCGAGCATATCTACAAGAATATCATCGATTCGAGAGCTTGTTCGGCTCGCCAGCATCTTTATCCAGCGACCGGAAATCCAGTAAAGCAGGCGCCCGAGAACCACAGAGACCACGATCAGGCCCAGAGCGATAAACCATTGACGAAGGGTGCTACCGTAGTACGTTCCCTGGAGGAATTCCGTTACTTCGGCGAACATGACCATCTTTTAACAGTCTGAGAAGATAAGGCCAGTCTTTTTACCTAAAGATTGCTTCCGTGAAGTTAGCGAGGCTCCTGTAGCATAAACGTTACCGGGCCATCATTAACCAGGCCAACCTTCATATCTGCTCCAAATTCTCCGGTGTGAACAGGAACTCCAGCCGCGGCCAGAGATTCACAGAAAACCCTGTACAGATCCCTGGCCTTATCGGGCTTCGCCGCAGGACCAAATGATGGCCGATTGCCGCGACTAAGATCGGCGCACAATGTAAATTGAGATACCACCAGGGCTGCACCGCCCGTGTCCAGGAGAGAAAGGTTCATCTTACCCTCTGAGTCCTCGAATATGCGAAATCGGCTGATCCTTTGAGCCAGACTCTGTGCCCGTAGTTCATCGTCTTCCTGCATTGCGCCCAACAGAATTAGCATCCCACCGCCAATAGAAGAAATTGTTTTTCCTTCGACGGTCACGGAGGCTTCCAGGACTCTTTGAACCAGTGCACGCATATACTTTTCAGGAATCGGCTCAGACGGGGCAGAGCTACATTAAACGATAAAGGGCCGCAGATCAGATATCCATTTTAACCTGGATGTTTCCCCGGGACTCGATGCCTGCCTACCGGATCAGGCCAGCGGCCAGGCGGTCATTCAAGGCACGGGTCCGGCCGGAGACAGAGACTATGGTCCTTTCTCAGATGTCCCGCAAATCTGCCACATTCGGCATTGCCCTCCATCAGGATCTTACAGACTGCAGAAAACGATCCGCCTCGGGATCCTCTACGCCCAGCTCCCGTGCTGCGCGAAGCTCCTGAAATGCCGCTTCTTTCTTACCCATCCTCAAGTAGAGCATGCCCATATCAAAGAGTGCACGGCCCAGATAAACTCGAGCGCGCTGCAGCTGCTCTACTTCGCTTCCGATTCGGGAGAGCAGGATCTCTTCTTTAAGGACACCAGAGCGGATGATGCTGTTGACTCGGTCTCGAATATTATCCAGCACCTGTTCCAGTCTTACTGCCTGATCCACTCGGTTCAGACGATTTGCAAGATCGATGTTCTTGCTTACCAGGGCATCATACTTTTGCGATAACAGGCTATATTCCTGCTTCAGGCTTTCCATTTCCGAGGCATCGCCACGGGTTACGATTGTGGTAGGAGAAGAAATGATTTGTTCGGCCAGACGCTGCACTTCTTCTTCAAGAAGATCCGCCCGCGTAGTTTCACGCTTGAGTTGAGCACGAAGATCCTCACCCTCTTCCAGAACTTCTTCCAGGCGCTTCTTCAAATCCTGATCCGATGTCTTGATGTCCCGTACCCTTTCTGCGGGAACCTCATGAGCTCCTTCTAGAAGCTCGCCTCGATCTCGCACCAGGTCGCGCAGAGCGAGAAAGATAGCCCATTGGATTTCCGAGGATTCGGCTTTCTTGAGGCCCTTTTCGATTTGTAATTTGTTTTTCAGAGTCTGAAGCTTCTTGTAATGCTTCTCTTTCTCTTTTTCCTTTTGGCGACGCTTGAGTTCCGCAGCAGATACATTCTTGCCTTTCTTTTCGTTCAGCACAGTTCGGGTAGCGCGCTGAAGAGCAGTCCCTTTCCTTTTTTGTCTGGGGCGAAACGGTTTCTGGAATTCATTCAGATAATAGCAGAGAACCAGGGGATGCTCGGGACTATCCGCATCAGCGCCATTCCAGTGATGAAACAATCCCTGCAGAACCTTTATCTGGTCATCTGTTTCGACCAGGGGATAGGGCAGTTCCTTCTTCCCCTTTTTGACCAGAAAGTCGGCCGAAAAAAGCCGGGCATATTTATCTGGCCAAAGAATGGCCTCTATGGGAACGGCCTTGCAATGTTGCAGGAAATCCTGCTGCAGGGAACGGTCTTTACGGTAGTCTTCAATTTTTTTCTGGACCCGGGCTGACATAGAATTGCTCCGTTATAAGATCGGAACGGCGGCCAATTTGCCGCAGAAAAAACCCACGTATGCTAACTCTGTTTCTAATCGTTATCAATGTAATTGTCACCCTAATTTACATGCAGAAGGAAGAGCCCCGGGACTTTCTTTTTTTCCCCTATCTGGTCGCCAAGGGCCAGGGAATTCGGGGCATGATCTACTCCCAGTTTTCCCATATGGGCTGGGGACATCTCATATTCAATATGATCACCCTGTACTTTTTCGGAAGCAGCCTGGAAAAGGTGGCCCCCGGTGTAATGTTACTGACTTATCTACTGGCAGCCGTGGGCGCGGATCTGGCCACATTCCTGTTTCATTACAAAGATCCCAATTATGCAAGCCTGGGAGCCAGCGGATCCGTGGCCGGGGTATTGTTCGCCTCCATTGTCTTCTTTCCGGACAACAGCATCATCATCTTCCCGCTACCTATCCCGATTCCGGCCCCGATCTTCGCGATCATATATATTGCCGGGAGTATCTACATGGCTCGCTCTGAACATAGAACGGTGAACCATGAGGCCCATATTGGCGGTGCTATTGTGGGCTTCTTCATCGGAGCCCTTACAGCACCGGCAGGCTTGAGTGGGATCCTGGATTACTTCAAAGGCCTGTTTTCCTGAGGGCGGACTTACATAAAAAAAGCCGGCTCTCTATTCAGAGAAGCCGGCAGTTTGTTTCAGAACCCGGACTGCATTGGCAGGCCGAGCCATCAATTTCGCAGAGAATCGTTATCGATCGTAGGCCAGGTTTGGTCCCAGCCATTTTTCCATTTCATCCAATGGCATGTCTTTTCGTTTCGCGTAGTCTTCCATCTGATCCCTGTTCAGTTTACCCAGGTTAAAGTACTCCGCATCCGGATGCGAGAAATACAGTCCGCTCACACTGGCAGCTGGCATCATAGCCAGACTCTCGGTGAGCTGAATGCTTGCATCCTCGGTAGCATTCAAAAGCTTGAATAGAGTGATTTTCTCTGTATGATCGGGCTGGGCCGGGTATCCAGGCGCCGGCCGTATTCCCTGATATTTCTCTTTGACCAGCTCTTCGTTGGACAGAGTCTCCCCGGAACCAAAGCCCCAGATCTCTTTTCGCACCTTTTCATGCAGATATTCGGCAAATGCTTCTGCCAGGCGATCCGCTACGGCTTTTGCCAGAATGGAGTTGTAGTCATCATGATTGTCATCGAACTCCTTCACAATGGCATTCAGTCCGATGCCAGAAGTCACCGCGAAAGCGCCCAGCCAGTCTTTGACTCCCGAATCTTCTGGAGCTACATAGTCTGCCAGTGAGCGATTGGGCTGCCCGGAACGCTTCTTGGCCTGCTGGCGAAGACAATGGAATACTGCCAGCTCATCCTTTCGATTTTCGTCTTTGTAAAGCTTGATATCCTCTCCCGTGGAATTAGCAGGAAAAATTCCATACACCCCCCGCGGCCGCAGTAGCTCTTCTTTTACAATACGATCCAGGAGCTCTTTTGCATCGTTATGTAACTTGGTGGCTTCTTCTCCAAGTTTGGGATCCTTCAGAATATCGGGATACTTTCCACGCATCTCCCAGGTGAGGAAGAAAGGAGTCCAGTCGATGTAGGGGATCAATTCCTCTACTTTTGGTTCGATTTTGAATACACCGGTCTTTTTGGGCTCAAAGGTGTTTTCATCAAATTTCACCTTATGCTTGTTTGCCTGAGCTTTATCGAACCCCAGGATCTCTTTCTCATCCTGGCGGTTCTTATGCTGCTCCCGCATATTCTCATATTTTTCTCGAATCTCGGAGGTGGTTTTATCTCGATGAGTATCCGAAGCCAGGTTAGCCACCATAGGGACACTGAGAGAAGCATCCAGCACATGCACTGTGGCCCCGGAATAGTTGGGCTCGATTTTAACGGCAGTGTGCACTTCGCTGGTAGTGGCTCCGCCAATGAGCAAAGGAGTCTTTAGCTTACGCTTCTCCATCTCCCTGGCCACTTCTACCATCTCATCTAAAGAAGGAGTAATCAGGCCAGAAAGGCCAATTACATCTGCTTTTTGTTTCTCTGCCTCATCCAGAATCTTGTCCCGGGGGACCATTACACCCAGGTCGATGACTTCATAGCCATTACAGGCCAGAACCACTCCAACAATGTTCTTTCCGATGTCGTGGACATCTCCTTTTACTGTTGCCAGTAGCACTTTGATCGCTTCTTTTTTGGCCCCTGGATTCTTTCGCTGCTCTTCTTCCATGTAAGGAATCAAATAAGCCACAGCCTTTTTCATTACCCGGGCGCTCTTTACAACCTGTGGCAGAAACATCTGGCCGGAGCCAAAGAGCTCTCCCACATGATTCATTCCGTCCATCAATGGCCCTTCAATCACATCCAGAGGCTGATCGAATTTCTGACGAGCTTCCTCGGTATCTTCTTCAATAAACTCCACGATTCCCTTGACCAGGGCATGACGAATTCGCTCCGCCACATCGGCTTCTCGCCAGGCATTCTTTTTGCCTTCGTCCTGGCCACCTTCATCTTTGTAGCTTTCTGCAAAATCCACAAGCTTTTCGCCGGCTTCCGGGTCCTTATTCAAGACCACGTCCTCTACCAGGTCACGAAGCTCTCGCGGAATTTCATCATAAACATCCAGCTGACCCGGATTTACAATACCCATGTCCATTCCCGCTCGAATAGCATGATAGAGAAACACAGAGTGCATGGCTCGACGCACCGGCTCATTTCCCCGGAAAGAAAAGCTCATATTCGAAACACCACCGCTCACTCGAGCATGAGGGAGATTCTCTTTGATCCACTTTGTAGCATTGATGAAATCCACAGAGTAATTATTATGATCTTCAATACCTGTAGCGATGGGAAAGATGTTGGGATCAAAAATGATATCCTGAGCCGGAAAACCTACTTCCTCTGTAAGAATCTTATAGGCTCGACCGCAGATTTCGATCATCCTTTCGTAGCTATCTGCCTGGCCTTTATCATCAAAGGCCATGACGATGACGCTGGCGCCATACCGCATAATTTTACGGGCCTGTTCTTTAAATAGTTCCTCCCCTTCTTTCATAGAAATGGAGTTCACAATGGCCTTGCCCTGGACGCAACGCAGGCCAGCTTCAATGACGCTGAACTTCGAAGAGTCAATCATGATGGGAACCCGGGAGATATCGGGCTCGGCACCAATCAAGTTCAGAAATTTAACCATCGCAGCTTCGGAATCCAGCATCCCTTCGTCCATATTGACGTCGATGACCTGGGCGCCGTTTTCCACCTGATCCTGAGCAACAGCTACAGCCTCTTCATAGTTTTCTTCGCGAATCAGTCGTGCGAACTTCTTGGAACCGGTTACATTGGTTCGCTCTCCCACATTAAGGAAATTGGCTTCCGGTCGAACCACCAGCGGCTCCAGGCCAGAAAGCCTGAGAAATGGCTCCTGTTTGGCCGGCTGACGAGGTTGAACCCCCTCTACGGATTTTGCCATGGCTCGAATGTGATCTGGAGTCGTTCCGCAACATCCTCCAATGATATTCACCCAGCCTTCGCTGGCATAGTTATGAATCTGCTCACCCATGTATTCCGGAGTTTCATCGTATCCACCGAATTCATTGGGAAGACCTGCATTGGGATAAAGACTGACTCGGCAACCGGCCACCCGGGAAAGCTCTTGAATAAAGGGCTTCATTTGAGCAGAACCCAGAGCACAGTTAAGGCCCACACTCAGTAAATGAGGCATATGTGAGATAGAAATCCAGAACGCTTCTGTGGTTTGTCCGGAAAGAGTTCTGCCGCTTTGATCCACAATGGTACCGGAAACCATGGTGGGCACCGTGTATCCGATGCGATCAAAAACGTTCTCTATGGCAAACAGGGCTGCCTTGGCATTCAGAGTATCAAATACAGTCTCCACCAGGAGAATATCCACTCCTCCTTTGATCAAGCCCTCCACCTGTTGCTCGTAGGCCAGCACCACTTCCTGATAGGTTACGGCCCGGTATCCTGGATCATTTACATCCGGGGATAGAGAAAGAGTCTTGTTGGTAGGGCCAATGGCTCCTGCCACAAACCTGGGTTTGGCAGGATTCTTTTCTGTATATTTGTCTGCCGCCTTTCGAGCCAGCCTGGCCCCTTCAATGTTTAGCTCATCCACCAGTTCCTGGAGATCGTAATCTGCCTGGGATATTGTAGTACAGCTAAAAGTATTGGTTTCGATGATGTCGGATCCAGCTTCCAGAAACTCCTCATGGATTTCCTGGATCAACTCGGGTCTTGTAAGACTTAAAAGGTCATTGTTTCCCTTCAGCTCACCTTTGTAATCTTTGAAGCGCTCTCCTCGAAAGTCTTCCTCTTCCAGCTTATGCTTCTGGATCATGGTTCCCATGGCCCCATCCAGCACCAGGATGCGCTTCTCAAGCTGCTCATAGAGTAACTTTGTTCTATCCTGCGTCTCTGTCTGACTCATAATATCTCCTTCTTTTTCTTTTATGCCGCCACCGGATCCCGGCCCTTCGGCTCTGGCTCGATTGCCAGTCTGCTGACAGCTGCAAATTCCAGCCTGTCTGTGACTCCACGGTTCGGATAGTCCGGAGAGTCTCAATAATTGTATAATTGCAAAAGGCGCCCCGGCCATGCCGGGGCGTATAGTTTTTAGTATCTGTAGTTTTCCGGCTTGAAAGGACCTTCTACCGGCACTCCCAGATATTCGGATTGCTCCGGAGTCAGTTTGGTCAGTGTTGCACCAATCTTCTCCAGATGCAGTCGTGCTACTTTTTCGTCGAGGTGTTTCGGAAGCACGTATACTCCGAGCTCATATTTGTTATTAAAGAGCTCAATCTGAGCCACTACCTGGTTCGTAAAGGAACTGGACATTACAAAAGAGGGGTGGCCTGTTGCGCAACCCAGGTTTACCAGTCGACCTTCAGCCAGCAGAATGATGCTGTTACCGTTGTCGAAAGTGTACTTGTCCACCTGAGGCTTGATCTCAGTTTTCTTGGCTCCAGAATTGTTCAGAGCAGCTACCTGAATCTCGGTATCGAAGTGGCCAATGTTACAAACAATGGAACCGTCCTTCATTTTCTTCATGTGATCCAGGGTAATGATATCTTTGTTACCAGTAGTGGTTACGAAAATATCTGCCTTGTCAGCCCACTCATTCATGGTATCTACTTGATACCCTTCCATTGCAGCCTGCAGAGCACAGATAGGGTCAATCTCAGAGATGATTACCCGGCATCCGTAAGCGCGAAGGCTCTGAGCAGATCCTTTACCTACGTCACCATAACCGGCCACAACAGCTACTTTACCAGCAAGCATTACATCAGTTGCTCGCTTGATTCCGTCTGCCAGAGACTCTCGGCAACCATACAGGTTGTCAAATTTACTCTTGGTTACAGAGTCATTTACGTTAATGGCAGGCATTTTCAGCTCGCCTTTCTTCAGCATCTTGTAAAGAGCATGTACACCTGTGGTGGTCTCTTCAGATACTCCGCGGATTTCATCAAGAAGATCAGACTTCTCTTTGTGCACATAGGCGGTCAGATCTCCACCATCATCCAGCAGCATGTTTGGTCCTTTGCCGCCTTCGAAAGTCAGAGTCTGATCAATACACCACCAGTACTCATCTTCAGTCATACCTTTCCAGGCAAATACTGCCACACCGGTTTCTGCAATTGCTGCAGCAGCATGGTCCTGAGTTGAGAAGATGTTGCAGCTTGACCAGCGCACTTCCGCACCCAGTTCAATCAGTGTTTCAATCAGAACAGCTGTTTGAATTGTCATATGGAGGCATCCAGCAATTCGAGCTCCTTTCAGAGGCTTGTCTTTGCCATATTCCTCACGCAGAGCCATCAGGCCCGGCATTTCTTTTTCAGCAAGAATGATCTCTTCGCGACCCCATTTGGCCTGGGAGATATCCTTCACTTTATAGTCAGTTTTTTGTTCAGTAATCATTCGATTCTCCTGCACGTTGTATTTTGCTATTACATTAACTGTAAAACTGCATTATCCGGGGATTGCCCCGGTGGCTGCGGCCTCGGCCTCAGCTTGATTCAATTCCATCGGCCGAGAAACAGCCCGGTAAAAAAGACAGGCAAGGCTGCCCTCCCCTTTTCCCGAATGGCTGGCCTCAACTTGAAACCCCGCATCTTCTAGATCCTGCTCCAGGTTTTCTGTTTCAAAGCCCAGCCAGAAATCCGCGAAGCTGCTTCGCATTACTTCTTCATTGTGATGATCCAGATCCGCCAGAATCAGAAGTCCTCCCGGCTTGAGGACCCGGGCCGCTTCTTTGAGCGCTCCAATAGGCTCCGGCACATGATGCAGCACCATGGACAGCACCGCAACATCCGCTTCTTCGTTCGCTAGCGGAAGGTGCTCCATAGAGCCCAGGCGAAAGTCTAGATTGCTGTCCTTCGCCTCGCCCAGGGACTTGCGGGCCTCATCCAACATGGCCTGGCTTTGATCTACTAAAATAATATCTCTTCCGGGGGCTGCCATGGCCACGGATAACTCGCCGGTACCGCATCCCAGATCTACAATGGTGACCGGCCCATCTGGCAGCATGGAAACCACTTCGCTTCTGTAGAAAGAAGCATCTACATAATCCCGCTGCATCTCATCCTGGAGCGCGCCATACCGAAAAAAGTGATCCAGGGTCTGACTCTTACGGGCATCCAGAACGTTAGCCAGGCGATCAAAGTCTCGCAGAGACTCCTCGGGAAGCCACATTCCAGGCCTGGAACCGGCCTCTTCCCTGGTCTCAAAGTAACCCAGCATCATTTCTAAGGAAGAAAGTAGAGCAGACTGTCGGATTTCAGGGCTGATTCCGTAATAGATCCGCGAACCCTCCCGACGACCGGCCAGAAGACCTGCATCCGCAAGGATCTTCAAATGCCTGGACACCCTGCTCTGGCCCATTTGGAGCACTTCCAGGATTTCATTTACATGAAGCGGCCCTTTTAGAAGCAGCCGGACAATGCGCAGTCTGGACTCGTCTGCCAGTGCTTTCAGTATTTGGACGCCCTCGGACATTACATGACCATTATATCAAGATATCTTGATATGTCAACAAAAAAGAAGGCTACAGGCACGGTTAGGATAATCAATCGAATGGAAAAGACAAGCCCTGGATTAGATGCTTCTCCAGGATAAGTGAGGGATGATGCGAAGCGATGCACCGAAAAACGCGATCAACATTCATGGCAGAACATCACAGGGCCAAGATCCCGGTGCAATTCACGTAAGAAGGAGGCCCTTCTGATTTTGACTAAAGCCGAGCCCCGGAGAATGCCAGGATCGGGCAGTGGTTCTACTTCAACAGATTCGCCAGGGGAATATCCATCCGCCCGGACTACTGCCGAGCCTCCCTTATTCGAGCACCCGCACTAACGCAGCTAAATCAGAGGAAGTCAATTCTGCCTGGAAAAATCCCGGGCTGCCCGGTGCCGCTCAGACTTTCAACGAGGCTCGATTCGCAGGATGTAGTTTACGCAACGAAGGGCCTGGGTCAGACTTTCGTCCTCCCTGCCCCGATCCCGGACCGACAGCTCGATCAAGTAGGCAGTGAGAGTATGGTTGATGCAAATCTTAAGCTCTTCCTGGCTGTTATCCGGATCCCATTTCTTGAACATTCTTTCGATGACTCCGGTCATTTCCGGTCCGTACATCTCGGCATACTCATCCCTCAGATTGTCCGGCGCAGAATAGATCAGGTTCCCCAGCAAATGCAGGGCACCTCGTCTGTCCTTGTGAAAGTCCATGAAGGTATGAAACACTTGAATCACATCCTCCGCCAGATCCTTGCCGCTTCCGGTGCGAGAATTGATAAAATCCATCATTTCTTGATGGGAGGAAATAAGAGCATTGCGAAACAGATTCTCTTTGCTATCAAAATGATGATAGATACTGGGCTGCTTCAGACCGCACAGATTACTTATCTGACGAATCGATGTACCGAAGTACCCATTTTGAGAGAAAGCCTTTCGCGCGGCATCCAGAATTCTTTCTCTGGCCGAGCGATCTTCGATCTCCACCGACGCTTCCTGATCAGGAACGGTCTCTGTTTCAGTCTCTACTTCTGCTTTCATAATGCTTTCTGACCTGAATTGTATAATATGAAATAAGCATGGCAACCATTTTCGTAAAAAACGGGCCATCCAGACGGCGTTAATTACCGGGCCTGAGAACTGGTCGCAACAAGAGACGTTATCGAGAGGCTCTTCGAAACTGTTCAAGTTCTGGCAGGATACGCAGAACTACAAACATACAGCCATCAGTGTAGTATCGTCGGAAGGTTCGACACCGTCCCTGAACGTCGCTACCTCTTCTATGATCCTTCGAGCGACTTCCTGGGGATCGTTCTCTCCTATTTCCGGAACCAGCGAAAACAATCGTTCTTCGCCGTAGAGCTCAAACTCTTTATTGTGGGCTTCTGTGATGCCATCGGTGTAAAGGATCAACAGATCGCCAGGCTCATAGTGAACGATGGTCTCTTTATAGTTGGCATTGGGAAAAGCGCCCAGAGGAGGACCGCCCGCCGACAGGCTTTCGATATTTCCACTGGATTTTCTGTACAGAATCTGATGGTTATGTCCGGCAGATGCGATGCGAAACCGGGACAGATCACGCTCCACCTGAATCAACATGGCGGTCACAAAAAGACCCATCCGCGATCCTCGAAAGATCTCTTCATTAACCTTTTCCAGTGTTCGCACCGGGTGAAGGAAAATAGGTATGTTAGAAGCGAGTAAAGTCTTGGAATACTCCATAAAGAGGGCTGCGGGTACCCCTTTACCGGAAACATCTGCCATTACCAGAGAAAGAATACTGTCAGAATGGTAATGGAAGTCGTAGAAATCACCGCCCACATCTCTACAGGCTTCGTAGCGAGCGGCCATGCGAATGCCCGCGATCTCGCCCGGAATTTCCGGCAATGAGTTCATTTGAATCTGCGCCGCAGTCTCCAGGTCCTTTCGATACTGGCGAATCTCGGATTCCCGGCGCCTGGCGATAATGCGCAAATATGCGCTGGCCAGCTGAGAGCCCACGGTAGAGAGAACCTTTAATTCAAACTGATCAAAGGGCATCCCATTTTTCTTATCTGCGGCATTCAGAAGACCAATCACACGATCGTCCTGCA
Source organism: Leptospiraceae bacterium (assembly GCA_002717505.1). Taxonomy (GTDB): domain Bacteria; phylum Spirochaetota; class Leptospiria; order Leptospirales; family Leptonemataceae; genus UBA3465. Next base: position 1,779 of record PBEB01000072.1, on the reverse strand, counting down.
TGATGGGCACAGAAATAAAGGAACCGGTCTTATACCTGGTTGCATTTTCAGGTGTAAAGCCCAGATCCTTTTGAACGTCCCTTACCAGCAAGGGCTTGCCAGACCGAAGCACAATGCCAGCCACTCCCTGGTCAGGGCCAATACGGATATCTCCATCCTGGACATCAAAACCACGGGTACGGGTAATGCGATAGCCACCCTCCTCCGACTGATCTTCCATTATCAGAGAAAGCCTTTCCAGCTCCAGCACTCTCTCGATGGCTCCGAGTATGGAGTTCAGCAGCTCATCGATTGTATCGTGCTGCTGAATTGTGCGGGAAATCTCATAAATGCAGTTAAGCTCTTCCACACGACCCTGGAGGTCCTGATAGAGCTTTCGATTGTGAATGGCAATGCCGGCCATTCCGGAAAGAAAGGTGAGCAGTCGGACATCTTTGCTATCGAAATCCCGGCCATCCAGGGTATTCACACTTTCCAGGACGCCAATCAATCGATCTCGGGCAAGCATGGGCACGGCAATAAGGTTTCTGGTCACAAACCCTGTGGCCTGATCCACTGATTTTAAAACACGAGAATCATTCTGAGCATCGGCCACGATGATGGGCTTGCGGTTGGCCGCGCACTGTCCGGCTATGCCCTGACCTTTGGGGATGCGACGAGCAGCCAGAAGCTGGCTGCGGTCACCCCGGGCGATGTCGAAAATCAAATCCCCGGAGTCCTCGTCGTAGAGCAGCAGGGATGCGCCTTCAGTCTGGAGTAATTCCCGGGCAGAATCCATAATAACAGTCAAAAGACTGTGTAGGTCCTGTTCCGAATTGATCCTGGTTGTAATGTCGCTGATTTTAGCCAGCGTTAGCACATTGTCCCTGCTCATATCCCCCGCTTGGCCAGGCTAGTTGATGGCCTTCAGAATCGTGGAAGTTGCCTGACTCTGATTCAATGTATAAAAATGAATCCCGGGCGCGCCCCCTTTCAACAGATCTCTACACTGTCGAATGGAGTATCCCAGGCTCACTTCCAGCAGCCTGCCCCGATCTTCTCCACAAGCCTTTATATCTTCAGTTAGCTCATTGGGTATTTCGCATCCAGCCATTTCCGTAAACTTCTGGATCTGACCGAAAGAGGTAATGGGCATGATTCCAGGAATTATGGGAACCGAAATCCCTGCCTCCCGGCATTGCTTCACATACCTGAAATAGTGATCGTTTCTGAAAAAAAGCTGTGTCACTATAAATTCGGCACCAGCGTCCACTTTCTTCTTCAGATTTTGCAAATCTTGATCGGCAGATGCAGCTTCCTGATGAGTCTCAGGATAACCTCCACCGCCCAGACTGAAGTCCATGCCAGTGGATTTTATGAACTCAATGAGCTCGCTACCATAGGCGAAGCCATCCTCCGGAGGAGTAAAATTCTTCTCCCCTTTCGGAGGATCCCCGCGCAATGCCATAATGTTTCGGATACCATCCGAATAGAGATCTTTGAGATTGGACAGAATCTCGTCTCGGCCATGTCCGACGCAAGTATAGTGCGCCATTGCCGTAATATCATGTTTGTCCTGGATATCCTTCACCCATTGCCGGGTTTTTTCCCGGGTGGAGCCGCCTGCTCCATAGGTAACGGAAACGAAATCCGGATCAAGAGACTTCAGTCGCTGGATTGTGTTCATCAGCGTCTGCTCTCCCTCAGGCTTTTTCGGAGGGAAGAATTCAAACGAGAAAACAGGTCTCTTTCCGGCTTCTTCTTTGAGAATTTCTGCAATTTTCTTCATTGAACTACCGA
>PBEB01000071.1 GCA_002717505.1 Leptospiraceae bacterium | reverse complement strand
TGAGGTACTACCCAACGTTGCATAATACACGCGCGAGTGAAAACAAAGTTAGCCATCAGATTCCACACGAACCAGCATGAGGCACCTCAGAAAAATGGTCGGACTTCGGGTTAAGAATACCCGAAGTCCTGGCTTCATTCCATGCTTCCAGGCTTACTTAATCCGATCGGGAGTTACCCATTCGTCCCAGGAATCGCTCCAGCCTGTGTAGTGAATGTAGTACTGACTGCAATCATCCTTAACCTTCAGGATTTGCGCTTCGTACCATTTCCCTTTCCACTGAACTTGAACTGTCTGAGCCACATCGTAATCACACTCGGCGGTGTTCATCGGAGTTGGCCGGGCGCTCTCGGGCATTGCGAAAGTGGCCGAGAACCCTCCGAGTAGAAAGCCAGCTATCATTAGAATACGGATCATAGTCATAACATCCTCCTTTCGGCCCTGATTCTAAATCCCAGCTCCAGTCCTTTCAATGCTTTTTTATAGATATCAGAAGTGCAATTTTCTATGGAAACGCCGAAAGCAATTGAGGATTCCAGCAGAAAGGAGCCAGTTCAATGGAACGAGCGCTTGAATGGTGGCAGCCATTAGTTTGTAGAGACAAACGACGAATCATTGAAGACCATGAGGCCATGAACTCATTCCGCTGTCATGCCGTCCTACCTCTGGCAAACTGCCAAACCCCTGCGCCTAAATCCCCCGACTGATGTGATCGAATAGTATCCGAATCCCGATGCCCAGAAGAATCAATCCGCCGATTGCCGCCGCCCATCGGTCCAGCCTTCCCCGAACGATTCCACCAAGGACTACACCGAGAATCGTCATGAGAAATGCCACAGCACCGATGCACAAAACCGGGAGCAGAATATCAGTATCCAGCACCGAGAAACTGAGACCGGCAGCCAGGGCATCAACGCTGGTCGCCAGAGAGAGAATTAGCAGACCTTTCCAGGTCATGGTTCGGTCAGCGTCGCTTTCGGGCTCTTCACCCTGCCAGGCTTCATGAAACAACTTGAATGCGATAATGGACAGCAGACTGAAGGCGATCCAGTGGTCGTAGGGAGCCAGAGATGTGCGAAATGCAGAACCACCCAGCCAGCCCAGATACGGCATGAATCCCTGGAAGAAACCAAAGAATAATGCGATACGAAAAGCCTGGGATACGGTCCAGACCTTTCTGGCAAGACTGGCTGCGAATGCCACAGCAAAACAGTCCATAGCCAGTCCCAGAGAAATCAATCCAATATCCAGAAAATCCAAACCAGGACAGCGAAAGACAGCCTGCCACCTTTCGCAAGGAAAAGTCACTGTCGGACGACCGGGCCTGAACTCGGATTGCAGAAAAATCCTCCGGTGGCCATCAATTCTTCTCAAGTCCGGCTTCTTTTCTCGCGCGAATCCGCGCCCGGAAGGATAAGCCTTTTTCACAGGGTTATTGACTTGACTTGAGCCAACTTAAGGCCAATGCTCACAACCATTCTTAGCCTCGCCACAGGAGTTTCCCAGGATATGGACCAGAGTATAGATCAAATGCGGCGAATTGCTCGCTGGACCGGCTTCTTTTATCTGTTGATCATCCTTTGCGGAATGTTCGCAGAAGGCGCGGTACGAGCTCAAATCATTGTACCGGAAAATGGTTCCGAGACAGCAGCCAATATCCTGGCAAAGCAGGGATTATTCCGGTCCGGTATTCTTGCGGATCTGGTAATGATTGTTTGCGATGTAATCGTAGCCCTGGGTTTCTTTGTGCTTCTAAAATCAGTGAGCTCTTCGCTTTCATTGCTGGCCACATTCTTTCGTCTTACCCAGGCATCGATTCTGGGCCTGAACCTAATCTTTCTGTGGATGGCACTACAGACTTTAACAGGTAATGGACTCTCGTTGCGTTTCCAGGTCGAAGGCTTCAGCCTGGCCCATCTTCTGATGAACGCTCATGCTACGGGTTATAAATTTGCTCTGGTATTCTTCGCATGCAGCCTTATAGTTCAGGCCTATTTGTTCTACAGGTCTGATCTGTTTCCATCATGGTTGGCCGCTCTGCCCCTCATCGCGGCGCTGGGGTATCTCATAGATACATTTGCCACTATTGCATTAAGTAGCTACTCAGCGAATGCAGGCATCTTCGAAATCATTGTCGTAGTTTCTGCGCTGGTCGGTGAAATACCACTCTGCCTCTGGCTATTAATCAAAGGTGTGCGAAGCCCGAACTGAGAATACATCCGGAAGCAATAGGAAACGTGAGCTCCTACCAGGGAGCGTAAAAAAGGAGCCAGTAACCGGCGGCATCAATCGCTATCTGGCACCAGTACAATGATATCCTCCTCACATTCGGGAAGGGCCGGCTTGCCACGACCATCATCGTTACGAAAGACCAGCACGCCGGCCGAAGCGTCAAAATTGGCTGATGCAATCTTACCAAGATAGATCCAGTTTTCTGTAGGCTCGGCAAGACCTCTTTGTTCCGTATTGCCATTCTTGAGGGAAAAACTGAGTCCACCGGACGTTTCCTCTATCCGAAGGTAAAGAGCACATTGGCTGTCGGCGCCCGGTTGCCATTCACCAACATAGCGCTCCTGCACGGACTCCGGTTGTGGCGCCACAGGAACCTCTCCATCGCTTTGCGGATCCCCTCCCACCAGCGAAGCACAAAAAGCAAGGATACAGCCAAAAGGACCGAGGGTATTCATGTAGAGATTGAGCCGCTCAATTCCATGGGACGTCAAGGATATATGTCCATGCCTCTCTCTTCTGGAAGCGAACATATGAGACCAGGCAGCCGTTCCATGGCTTTCCGCCGCGCCACTCCGTTCTTTACCATCGATGCCGTGTTCCCGGAAGAAGAAGGGCTCAAGGTTTCATCCAGTATCGACAAACCATCACGGTCGCCATGAAGCCATGCAAGTCTCAAATAAGATCAATCTCGTCAGACTCCCTGCTCGTCGATACTTAGCCCTACTGAAACAGCGACAGTGATAAATCCTCTGAAATCAACTTCAGCATGTCCATTCCTGCTTCGCTATTTCCATGACTTCCCAGACGCGGCGCAAATGCAGCGATGGACATCTTTCCAGGAACAATAGCCAGAATTCCGCCGCTTACACCACTCTTGCAAGGAAGACCAATCTCAATAGCCACGCGCCCCGCATAATCATAAGTCCCACAGGTAGTCATCAAAGTAACGATGGCCCTACAACTTTCCTCGTCTACGATTCGCTTCTGCGTAAGAGGATCAACCCCTCGATTTGCCAGAAACAATCCCATACGAGCCAGCTGGCGAACATTGGTCAGAGTGGAGCATTGCATGAAATAGGTTTCCACAGCTGTGTCCACATCTTCAATCCAGCCATACTGTTTGAGGAAATTCGCCATGGCACGGTTGCGATAACCGGTTTCCGATTCGGAGCTGTAGGTGTCCGAATCCATCACAGGTTTCTCTTCGCAAACCTGTTCCAGAAATTTCAGAAAGCTTTCATAGCTTTCTGCAGCAGTCTGGCCCGGAATCATGCTACTCACTGCGATAGCTCCGGAATTCACAAATGGATTCCTTGGTTTTCCGCGCTCGGATTCCATAGGAAGCATGGAAAAGAACGGATTACCGGTGGGCTCAAAGCCCACCGTATCGAACACTGCCGCTGCATTCTCATGCAGGACCAGGGCCAGGCTGAATGCCTTGCTCACGCTCTGAAGCGTAAACTGAGTTTGTACATCTCCAAAGGACCATTGATTTCCCTGGAGGTCCATCACAGAAATGGCCAGAAGATCGGGATTGGTTCTTGCAAGTTCCGGAATATAGGTGGCCACTTCACCGGAAGCGGGAGATATTCGCACAGTTTCATAGGCCTTTTTAATGGCTGCTTCAATGGAATCCACCGGGCCATCCTTCCTTTCGCGGACTCCCGGTCAAAGGAAGTTTCTCATGCATTAAATTGCCCAACATAGAGGCAGGTCTCCTCATTGCATGGGTCATGACTTACTCGAAAGCCATTCGTTGATTGCCTTCGCTTCTCTCCTGACCAATGGCGAGTGAAAAAGCTGTGGGATAAGGGATCTGGTCAAACGCTGAATAATACGAGCGGCTGAAACGGTTCCTAATTCGAAGGAATCAGAGATGCAGGCACAATCAATTCATCTCGGGCAGTAGCCGTGCTGGTTGGAAATGAGAAAACAGTGGAGAACGAGCCGAAATCCAGAGTTTGTAACACCGTGCCGTTGCCGCCGCCATCCTGCCCCATGACATAGAAGAAACCATCGGTAAAAGAAATGTTCTGCACACTGGAGAGGGCAAGGCTGGGTGCCGTGGACGATGGATTCCAATTTATCCCATCCGTAGACAGCATGAATTGATCGCTACCTACACAAAACACTGCGAATACTCCATTACCAAAGGCTGCATCGCTGCATGCAGAAGCCCCGGTAATCGCATGAGGAGTCCAGTTGGCACCGTCGGTGGAGCGCAATACGCGATTATTTGCATTATCTACAAGTACGGCTATATTACCATTGATTGCGACGCCATCAATGGTTGGTCCTGGCGCCGCCGATCCGGAGGGGGAATAGCTGCCATCAACTTCGCGCTTGTAATTGAACGTTCCTCCTGAAATGGTAGCGTAGAAATCACCTCCGTAAATGTAACAGGATCCGGGTAACCCACCAGCGGGCTGTGTAATGGTCCAATTTCCATCAGGACCGTTATAGAAAACCTCAGCCTGGGTGGATCCGTTGGCACCACAGCCCGCATAATCGCCGAAATCAGTCACTACGAGTCCCAGCAGAGCCGCCCCGGCATTATTAAATGCCGCCTGCCAGTTCGCTTCCAGAGACCGTGACTCTATTATATAGGGGCCAGTTCCATTTGATCCCCCGGCCAGGATCCTGGTCGCACTTACAACCTTGATGTGCGAGTAGCTTGTCCCTGCATCCCCGGGTGTGATTTGTTGATAGGTCAGTCCTCCATCCCGCGACACCCAGATTACTCCGGCGCTGCCAGCAATGGCAATAATTTTCTGGGGAGCGAAGAGGGCCCCGAGCAGGGCATCGTTGCAGGAAATGTCTCCATCCAGGCATTCCAGTTTGGCCAGATCGCAAGACGAAAGAAATCCCAGGGTCGCGATTCCCGTTACGGCAAGAATACTGCGCAAGGCGCTGCTCAGATGCCGAATGAAACGGCTGAATCGGAAATTCCTGTCTTGCAGAAATGGCACCATCGCCCTAGCCTGCACTGCGATACAGAGATTACCAGAAAAAAAGAGAAAAACTATGGTAGATTTCGGCCAGGGTCGGGCCGCGAATTTCGCAGAATCTGGCTTTCAAAGAAATAAATCGAAATCTGTGGGAGCAGACAAGGAAGGTCTTACTTCGATCCATCGGGCGATGTCAGGGCAATCCGACAAGTAGATACCTTGCCAGAACAATCTAACAAGGAGATACCGTGCCAGGACAATTGGATTGGCAACCATGCAAGGACCATTGGCCGGAAACAACCGGGAAAAGGAGCAGAGTTAGTCAGCGCAGCCCCCGTCATATCGGTCTGGCTACAGCCCCGCACGAACCAGATCATGGATTCGCAGAAGTCCCACCGGATGCTTGTTTTCGTCGATCACAGGAATAACGCTAATTTGCGATGGACGGTCTTCCATGATGCGAAGTGCGTCCAGGGCCATGGTCTCTCGTGTGATGGCGATGGGATTGGCTGTCATTATATCCTTTAGATTTCGCTCCAGGACATTTCCGAACTTTAATATAGCCCGGCGAATGTCTCCATCGGTGACCAGACCTATGACTTCATTTTTCTGGTTTACGATCATCGCCCCGCCCTGGTTTGGCCGGGTAACGGCTTCCAGGAGCTCAATCATTGTGGCATTTTCATCGCAAACAGGCATGATCTCCGGTGTATCCAGAAGATCTTCGACTTTGAGAAGTAACCGCTTGCCCAGTTGGCCGGCGGGATGGTAGAGCGCAAAGTTCTCGGGCTGAAATCCTCGTTTTTCAGAAATGGCGGTGGCCAGAGCATCGCCCACCACCAGAGAGACTGTGGTGGATGCAGTAGGCGCCAGATTAAGGGAATCGGCTTCGCGACTAACACTGGCGCGAATGATTACTGTAGACATGCGCCCGGCAGATGAATCCGGATTGCCCAGAAGGGAGATCACAGGGTTGCCCATCTTGCGAATCACCTGGAGCATCTGAACTACTTCATCGGATTCACCACTTTTTGCCAGAAGGAGAATTACATCATTCGGCTGCACCACACCCAGGTCACCATGCAAGGACTCCCCCGGGTGCAAAAAGAAAGCAGGAGTCCCGGTGGATGAGAATGTAGCCGCCAGCTTCTGTGCGATGAGACCAGACTTACCCATTCCGGAGCATACCAGTTTGCCTTTGCATTGCAGAATCAATTCGCAGGCCTGCTCCACAGAATCAGGATCGATCCATTCTCCGTTGGACTGAAGTTCTCCGATCTGCATGGAGTAACTGTTCTTGAATAGCTCAAAAAAACTCATAGATCTTCTAGCTCCAGGTCCATGGGATCCAAGGTCGCCGACATCACATGCCCGATGCTCTTGAGTACAACGTAGACTGTATTTCGACTGTTTACTTTATTCACCAGCCCGGTTAAGCCCTTGAGTGGACCCGATCGCACGCGAATCGGGGTCCCTTCGATAAATCCTTCGTATGGGTCCACGCGAATAGATTCTGCATGGTTCACCAGCAATCGGATGTTTTCAATCATTTGAGGCAGAATTACTACGGCCTGACCTTCAGCGCGAACCATGTGAACGGTTCCGGCCGCCTGGAGCGCGCGCACCTTTTCCCGGATATAGTTGATATGAACAAAAATGTAGCTCTTGAGCAGCGGAGTTTCTATGACCTTGGTTCGATCGGACCACTGACGCTTTTCGGAAATCAGAGGAAGATAGTTTTCAATGCCCAGTCTGCTCAGTGCCAGACCCAGTTTTTTTTCTGCCCGTGCTTTTGTGTACAGAGCGAACCAGTCTTTGATCTCTGGATCGTTATGCTCTTGAAGCCTTTCTCTGGCCTGGTCCACATCAAGGTGGTCCTGTATTAGTTCCAGATTGCTCTGGTGCATACTGTCAGAGTAGAAAAAGGCAGTTCTCGGCCAAGTCAGAATTGGCAGCTTTTCTGCTACAAAGGCTGTTCTCGGTTGAGTGTCCATCCTCCAGAGAATGCTTTCTCATTTCCCAGACGCACCCTGTTCTTCTGGTTAGCTCCGGTCACGTTCCAGAAGAATGAGGTCATTTCAGCAAAGTCGGAGGTTCGTCAGGTCAGGAGATTCACCACATTTTCGCAAAGATACAGAAAGTCAGGGACCTTTGCATACTACCAACGGATGTCGGAGCTTCGCACCGGATCCGCAGTCCCCACACCCTTCAGTAAATCTCTTCCTTCCAGTTCAGGCAGACGCTCGGCAGGAATTTCTTCGGCCGGACGCATGACGATTAAATCCGATTCAGCCAGCGTATGCCCCGCCGGCAGGTCATTTCGATAGTACACAGATCTTCTTCCTCCTGCACGTACTGGCTCCTCAGACGGCATACACTTTTTGAGACCATCGCCCATTGCTGTCTTGAGAACATCCAATCGCTTTCGCAAAGAGGCAAAATCCTCCGGTGTGGAGCTTAGCTTATGGTCAGGGCCCTCCATACTGCGATCCAGAGTGAAATGCCGTTCTATGGCAACGCCGCCCAGGGCCGGCATCTGCAGACTTACATCCAGTTCAGTGCAATGATCGCTTATTCCTGTAAGGCAATTATACTTCTTCTGCCATAGCGGTAGGACACGGAGGTTATAGTCTTCAGCTCTGGCCGGATAGGAGGATACGCATTGTAATAGCAGAGCCGGAGTTCCGATCCACTGGATAGTTCGCTCCACCTCCTCTTCATTCGCAGCCCCGGTGGATAGATACATGGATAGCTTTCTTCGCAGGACAGATTCCAGCAAAGGGCGGCAGGTCAGATCCGTAGATGCGATCTTCACAGGAAAATTTCCCAGAGTCATGTAGAGATCCAGCGAAGGTTCATCGAAAACGGAGCAAAGGAAATCCAGACCATTTTTCTTACAGGCCTGTACAATGCGCGTCCAGGATTCTTCCGGCAGCTCAAACTGCGAAAAAAACTCCTGCAGGGAACCCGGAGGGTTGTTGCCCAGCCGGGCTTTGCGATTGATGAAAAACTTGGAGTCGAAGAGCTGAAATTTGGCGCAGCTGGCTCCTGACCTAGCAGAAGCTTCCACCATTTTCAGGGCAAGTTCTTCGCTTCCGTTATGGTTCAACCCGATCTCGGCGATCAGATATACTGGATGATCCAGTCCGATGGTATGGAATTCTGTGCGCATACTAATTCATCGGAGATATAGTGTGGAAAGCCAGGAAGTTTCCCATACTGCGGATGGCCTTCGGGGGAAGAATTCTCGGTGAGCCGATTTCCGCCAGATCCGATTCAATCGGCAGTCTCATCTGTGGGCCCCGGGCTCACTCTGCCAATAGTGGACAATGTTTAGCAATGGATGGAAAAAGCTGGCGATGTTTTGAGAACAGCTCCGGGGTCATGTCCTCAGGCCTGGAAGTGAAAAATCATCTGAATCATGACCTCAGTGGCCCCCGCCCCTCGACCATGAATCCTGGCGATGACATGGATGCCAGCTTACCTGGCATTCGCCTAAGGATAGAGAAAGTTAGCGATCATCTGCATACCGGCTTCCGTGGCAAAAGATTCCGGATGAAACTGTATGCCTTCCATGGGGAATTCTTTATGACGAATTCCCATCAACTCAGGGTCCGCATCGAGAGTCCGGGACGTCACTTCAAAGCAATCCGGCAGGGAATCCTGTTCTACAATTAGAGAATGGTATCGCATGACCGAGAGCTCTTCCGGCAGGTTGCGAAACACTCCCTTCCCATCTGTGGAAACAGCAGACGTTTTTCCATGCATGGGCAGTCGGGCTCGCTTAACAACGCCTCCATAGGCATAAGCCATGCCCTGCATCCCCAGACAGACTCCGAGCACAGGAGTAGTGCGAGCAGGGCCTTTGAGAATATCCATACAGACCCCGAAGTAAGCGGGATCAGCAGGATCCCCGGGGCCCGGAGAAAGGATGATTCGGTCGTAGCCATTGGATTCCACTCCGGCCAGATCGATCTCATCGTTTCGATAGACATCTAGTTTGAACTGTCCGCTTCGATCTTCCAGAAGCTCCCCGGCAAACTGATAGAGGTTGTAAGTGAAGCTGTCGTAATTATCTACAATCAATACGTTCATCGCTGGTCCCCATTTTGGCCGGAAGAGCCGTCCTCCGATGGACCCGGACTGCTCACACTGCCCTCATTGCCTCTTGAGTCGGATCCTGAATTGTGGCCAGATCCCCTGGCTTCCCTGCCAGGATTCTCTTCGAATCGTTCCAGGGTACGCACAATGGCAGCGAGCTTGTTCTCAATTTCACGGAATTCATAATCCGAATCCGAGTCATAGACAATTCCGCCGGAGGCCCGGGCAAATGCTTGATTGCCGTTCACAAAAAGTGTACGAATGGGAATGGCAAATGTACAATCTCCGTTCCATCCAAAGTGACCTACAGCTCCGCCGTATGGCCCGCGGGGCGATTTTTCGATTCGTTCAATGATTTTCATGCTTTCCACTTTGGGTGCGCCGGACAATGTTCCGGCAGGAAAAGTGGCACGAAGCCCATCGAACATGTTCTTATCTTTGCGAATAATGCCCACAACTTCGCTGGATATATGTTGCACATGCGAAAACTTGCGAATATCCATTAGCCGGCGGACCTTAACCGTACCAAATCTTGCTACTCGACCCAGGTCATTTCTATGCAAATCTACAAGCATGTTGTGTTCTGCGATTTCCTTTGGATCGTTTAGAAGCGACCGGGCATTGCTCAGATCTTCGCCCAGGTCCGACGAACGTCGTGTGGTTCCCGCCAATGGATAGGTTTCCATTTCGCCCTGACGAAGACGAAAAACCAGTTCAGGGCTGGCTCCAATGATCTGGCGTTCCCCAAATTTCACAAAGTACATGTAAGGCGATGGATTCACTTCTCTCAGCGCTTCGTAGAAAGCCATAGTGGATCCATTCAATTCATATTTTACCTGGAATCCAATCTGGCACTGGAACGTATTGCCGGCTCGAATCTCTTCCAGAGTCTGTTCTACCATGACCCTGTGCTGCTCTGCATTCCTGGTCTTCTCAAGTAGCGTTGCCTTCAGTCTTCCTGTTTGAGGCGGCTCTTCTTCCATCCATTCTTGAACTAGTTCGGATCGGTCGCGATCGTAGTGAAAATAGAACACTTCGCCGGTCATCTTGTCATAGACCAGGCCATCCGTATAGATACCAAAAACGAATGGGTCGAAATCTGGATGAAATCGAAGTCCCAGCCCTGGCTCAAAGAAGTTTGTGGCATCGTAGCCTAGATAACCCACAAGTCCGCCACAATAGTTGCGCGAAATACTATTGTCCGGCATCCATTCAGAGATCAGTTCATAGGGATTCTCGGACTCGTAAAAATCCGACTCCAGAGCAGCATACCGTTTGTCGGGAGCAGTTTCCATACGATCATAGTGGAGACCATGGGATTGAGCGCGCAGGATGACTTCAGGAAGAAATCCAATGACGGAATACCGACTGTCCGATGATCCTTCTTCCAGAGATTCCAGAAAGAAGCAGGTATGACTGTGGCTTTCGATTATGCGAAACAAACCAAAAAAATCCAGGGTATGATGGATCCTGTTGTAGGTTGGCTTCAGTGGCAGATCCCATCGAGGCAAACCGCCAGCGGCCGGTCTTTGCTTTCGATTTGGTTTCTGACTCATTTTCTCTCGTTCCCGTAGCGATTCGGTCTTAGCTGCTCCAGCTTCTGGCGAATTCGCTCTTCCTGACCCAATGGATCCGGATAGTAGAATGCCTGCTCATCCCAGTTCTCCGGAAAGTAGCTCTGGTCCACGTAATGAGCCGGAAAATCGTGGGGATACTGGTAGCGCGCCTTACTACCTGGTTGAGTTCGATTTTTCAAGTGTGCCGGGACTGTAACCCTTTTTTTTGAGACCTGCTCCATTGCAGCATTTATCGCCGTATAGGAAGCGTTGCTCTTGGGACTGGCAGCCAGAAATGTCACCGCCTGAGCCAGAAGGATGCGAGCTTCCGGCATTCCAATCTTGCTGACCCCTTGAAATACGGACATGGCAAGGGTCAACGCCGTAGGACTGGCATTGCCAATATCTTCGGAAGCGAGAATTACCAGTCTCCGGGCGATGTACACTGGATCTTCCCCGGATTGTAGCATGGTAGCCAGATACAGAAGCGCTGCATCCGGATCGGAGCCGCGAATGCTCTTGATGAATGCAGAAATGGTATCGAAGTGTTCATCCACTCCGTAGGAAAAGCTGAGCTCCGGAAGATCCCCGTCGAATTCAATGGAACTGCGATTGGCAAACACCGCATCGCTGGCCAGGTTTTCCAGAATGCGAATTAACCGACGGGCATCACCATCCGCCGCCTCCAGGATTTTCTCCATGCTACTTTCTTCAATAGAGAGTCCATGCTCTGCAAAACCCTTTTCCAGGACCCGGCCTGCAATCACCTTGAGATCTTCTTTCTTGAGTTTTTCTAGATAATATACCGTGCATCGAGAAAGCAGAGGACCAATTACTTCAAACCGGGGATTCTCGGTAGTAGCACCAATGAGGAGAATTCGCCCGGACTCAGCACTCTCCAACAGGGAATCCTGTTGCGCTCGATTAAAACGATGTATTTCGTCCAGAAATAGAAGGGCCCCCTCCATATGACTGCGGGAAGCTTCCAGGACCTGACGCACTTCCTTTACGCCACAACTCACAGCACTTAAGAAGAAAGACGGTCTCTTCCAGTGTGTGGCAAGGATAGTAGCGATGGTGGTTTTACCGGTACCTGGTGGTCCGGAAAGAATCAAGGAATGAGGGGGTAGCCGCTTCAGTCGTTCCAGCAGGGATTGATGCCCTACAAGCTCATCCCAGTCCCCCGGACGGAGCCTTTGCGCCAGAGGCCCGTCAGAAGGCCTCTGAAACAAATCCCCTGCCCCGAAAGGACTATCAGGTCCGGGCATTTCGGTTGGCTACGCTTTCGCGTACGTCTTCCTGCACCCGATCCAGAACTCGAATCACATCGGCGATGAGAGCTTCCTGACTGGCCGGATCTCCCATATCCTCCATGATGTTACTCACAGAGTCCTGTAGGATGTGGCTTAATCTTTCTGTACCTTCCGGTCCAGAAAGGGCAGCCTCCAGTCCGTCGTTTACTGTTGCATGGACTGACATCAGAATCAGACGCACAATGGGCCCAATGGGAGACAGCAGATAGGGCTCCATGGCCCGGTTAATGGAATAGGAAACCATTTCCGATATCTTGGGCTGTAACTCCGGCATGACCTTCTTCGCCACGCTGGCCATTTGATTGGAAAGGAGATTTTCCACCGCATCCCTGGTTTCGCCTTCCATGCGAATACCGGTGCGCTTCAGCGATGCTTTGGTCTGATCCAGAATATTCAGGACCACAAGACCACTGATCTCTTCTGCGATAATGCCTGCATTGCTCTTGATGATATCCGGCGCCAGTCCATCGTCCGGCAGCCATCCATTCTGACGAATTCGCATATAGAATGGAATCACACGGAGCAATCTAAACCAGGCAGCATGATGCGGAGGAAACAGATTGAATATTTCGTAGGATTGTCGCACCGGAAACAGGTACCATTTTCGATATCGTCTCTGAACAATCGCTATGATCCAGCGGGCCAGAAAATCCAGTAAGAAGAATAAAACAAACCATCGATCGATTAGATGAAAGAAATCCTTCTTCTCTCCATCTTCGCCAATCCAGCGAAAATAGTTCTGGTTCATGAGGTACATCACCTCTGAATCGAAGAACTTGAACTTTTCATTATAGTTATCTGGATTGAGATTTTCCTGACTGAAGAATTCTCGAAAGGCATCCTTCGCCGAATCCTCTTCGTTAGGATACTCTTCACGCATCTTATGCTTGATGCGCTCCAGAACCCCATCCTTTTCCGCCAGATAGAAATGACTGTCCACGCCGCGACGGTTAATCATATCCACCGTCATTTCGATCAAGGCTTCCCGACTTTGAACCGAAGTCTGTCGGGCCTGCAAATCTGCGGGATTCTCCGCCAGTTCGCCCAGCGCCGATTTCAGATTGCTGATTTCTTCATTGTAGGAATCTACAAATCGATGGGATTCAATGCCCTTAACAGGGTCATATTTTTTCACCAGTCCAGGAGCATAGTCCAGGTACACATCCCGAAAGGTCATCCGGGCGTAGGGAATTTTCCAGAGATAGGATGCGTCAAAAACTACCAGACAAATATTGGCAAAAGCTACCAATGCGAAAAGAATTTCGTAGAGAGTAACTACTAACTTCTTCTCATTTCGGGTAGATTGGTTCTGATCCCAGAGCTGCTCCAGAGCCCTTTTTTCCATGGGAGGAGAGTTTACAGTAGCGCGCCCTGCGGTAAAGTGGAAACCGATGGCCGCTATTAAAAAAGAAGAGAGTGCCGGATCCAACCCTGACGGGCTGTTTGTTGTGCTGGAAGGCATCGATGGATCGGGCAAAACCACGGCCTGGGAGTTTCTAAAGAAGGCTCTGGCCTCCGATTCCTCTGTATTGTTTCTGCGGGAACCCACCAATCTCCCCACTGGCACCAGACTTCGTGCCTGTTTACAGGGAAAAGAGCCTGCTCCGAACACCGATGAAGGTTGGATGACTCTCTTTCTGGCTGACCGAAAGGCAAATGTTGAGCAAAATGTGCAACCTGCACTGAACCAGGGTCAGGTCATTGTGCAGGATCGTTATATTTATAGCACTGCTGCCTACCAATCGGCCAGCGCGGGGCGTGCCAGAGAACTTCTGGAGATGCAGAGCCATTTCCCCACACCGGACCTGGTCATTTTTCTGGATCTTACTCCCGAGCAGGCATTACAGCGAATTGACCGTCGCTCCGGAGAGAAAGGCAGAGAGCATTTTGAAACGCTGGATCGGTTGGAACGGATCTACAACAACTATCAGGCCATCCTTCCTGCCAGCTGCTCTCGGATAGATGCTCTGCAACCCGCGGCTCAGGTAGGCCAGGAAATTCTGAGTGTCATTCAGTCTATCCGGCAGAACCTGGATTGGGCGAAAGGATCCGGCGCAACTCGGGATTAGGAAAAACGATCATCCGCTGCAGAGACGGCTTTCGTTGCTCCGGCATGAAACATCCCTGATGAAATGCCAGGGGCGGCTTTTTCTGGATCTCATGGTCCTGATTCTTATTCTGGAGACTATATAATGAAGATTTATACAAAAACCGGAGATGCCGGTCAGACCGGCCTGGCCAACGGGACGCGAGTATTCAAAGATCACCTTCGAGTGGAGCTTTACGGAACGTCCGATGAGTTGAATTCCGTGATAGGGCTGGGGCTCTCCTTCTTGCAGCAGGAACTACAATCGGGGTCGGTCCAGGAAGAGTCATTTCAGTCGGTAGAAGAGCAGTTGCATGCGATTCAAAGTCTGCTCTTTGAACTGGGAGCAGAGCTGGCGGGCTTTCCCACCGAGGAGGGCTCCATTCTGCAGAGCGACGTGGATCACATTGAAAGCTGGATCGATGATATGAATCGCGATCTTCCGGAAATGAAACAGTTCATACTGCCCGGAGGGGAGGCCTCCTCAGCTCAGTTTCACATTGGCCGGACTGTATGCAGGCGACTGGAACGTTTACTGGTCCATGCGAATCGCACCATGGATCCATCGGATGCCCAGCCGGACAGAAACGCTGGTGGAACGCGAAACGAAACTCAGTTAAACGAAACAAATCAGCAGAAACAGGGCACAGGCGAAAAGGGCAAAAAAGCGATGGACGCCAATGAAATCCTGGGCTCCACGGGAATGATCTGGGTGAATCGACTATCTGACTACCTGTTTGTTCTGGCCAGACATTGCCAGCGATTGAATGGGGGGCAGGATATCCCCTGGAAAAGCCGAATGCAGAGACCTTCGCGAAAAAGAAAGTGATTGCGCCCTGCTACCTGGCAGTCTCATCGAAGTATGGCCGGCCTGAAACTCTGTGTTTTCGCAGCTTTTTCGACGTTTGATCGCCCCCTGGGGTTTTCGCAGACTTTTCGAGGCGTGGCCTCATACTGGTTGGCCTGGCGCCCTGAATTTTCGCAGCTTTTTCGACGCTTGATCGCCCCCCGAGTTTTCGCAGACTTTTCGAGGCGTGGCTATATTGAAATTGTCCGGGGGCCCCTGAGGATCGTGCCGGATGAGCGACGGTTTTTCGGTATTGCCGGTTTTCGAGTTCCTTAACTCGCATTCTCTGGCATTGCCATCATCCAGTACTGGGAGGCCCCGGAAGTAGCGAAACCAGATCTGGTGTAGGGCAGGAGAAATACGGAGGATTAAGGATGAAGTATGAAGCTTCCACAGCCACGGAGTATCTCAGCCAATTGCCGGCAGAGCGAAAATCTGCTCTACAAAAAGTACGCCAAGCCATCAAAGCAGCGCTGCCCGCGGGTTACCAGGAATTGATTCAATATGGCATGATCACATATGTGGTTCCGCTAAAAAGATATCCGGAAGGATACCTGGGTAAACCGGACACTCCGGTACCGTTCATCAGCCTGGCCTCTCAAAAGAATCATATGGCCATCTATATGATGTGCGTTTACGGAAAAGAGGAAGAGAATTTTCGCAAGCGATACAAAGAAACCGGAAAAAAACTGGATATGGGCAAATGCTGTATTCGCTTCACCAGACTGGATAAACTGGCTCTGGATATCGTATGCGAAGAAGTCCGCGCCTGGCCGGTAGATCGCTTCTTAAAGAAGTACGAAGAGGCCCGAAGCTCAAGATCCCGGAAATCCTCGCCACCAAAGACCAATAAGCCAGAAAGTAAAGCAGCACTTATTCCCTCGGAAAAGAAAGCCGGAGGCGGTTCCAGGCCGGCGGGCATAAAAAAGAAAGGACCGGTGAGAAAAAAAACGCCCAGGAAAAGGTCTGCCGGAAAGTCAAAGAAATCGGGTAATAGCAGGACAGCCTGAATCGTACGCATCTGCCCTCCGAAGAAGGATCTGAGCTAGAGGATCGAAGCCAAATAAATAGTACCGGGCCCCGGCGTCTCAGGCCTTAGTTTTCGCTGGAAAGGTTCCGAATCTGATCACGAAGGCGGGCAGCCTCTTCGAAGTTCTCAGCCTCTACAGCTCGCTGCAGCATGGCTTTCAGACGATCCAGCTCCGATACCGGCTCTGCTTCGCTTTCGCTTTCCTCTTCAACCAGAGACTCCTCTGCAGACTCTGCTTTTCCCTCTTCGCCTATGGTTACGGCCGCTTCCTTGTAGACCTTTTCATTCATGTAGATGGGACAACGAGCCCTTATGGCCAGGGCCACCGAGTCGGATGGTCTGGCATCCAGCTCCACAATTCCATCTTCAGACTGAATCACAATCCTTGCATAGAAAACGTTTCCAATGATATCATTGATCACAACATGAAGGATGCGCGCTTCCAGTTCGCGCACCATCTGGATCATTAAGTCATGGCTATTGGGTCTGGGAGGGGTTACCCCGTCCAGGGCGCTGGAAATGGAATAGGTTTCCAGAGGCCCAATAAAAATGGGCACAACTCGAGCGGACTCATCGGTAGTGGGTTTCAAAAAAATGGCAAATCCAACATTGGTTATGGATACGTCTGAAATAGTGACCTCAAATGCATTCTCTGGTAACATGCTATCTCCAGTTAACGACGATGCTCCGGGTGACCTCTCTCCGCAAATGTTTTTTAGAACTCTTGAGCATCATTGTAAGAGTAACGGGAAAATAGTCTGACTCCGGCTCTTTTTTCAAGGTACCCTCTTCTTTCTGAAGGGCAGCCAGCAACGTGCCCAGATAATCAAAGCACCAGATTCCATTCTTTTCCAGCCTCTTCCCTTCCAGTTCCCCCTGAACCTCTACTCCGCTGACAGGATGCCGCATGGAATAGCTGCAATGCAGATCCTGGCGTAGTTCAGTGCGTTCATCCAGAGAGGCATTCCGATTCCAGCGCAACAAATACCCTACCGTGATAGGAGACTCAAAATAAATGAAATGATTCCATTCCTTCCACGTAGAAAGAGTGGTCTCCTTCGGAACCATGAATTCAAGCAGAAGATCCTTTTCGCCAGTTCCCGATTGAAAGCTTTGCATCTGACAGACATCGCTATTTACATCATAGTCCGGACAGAATTCATCGGAAGCCACAGACAATGTTCCGGTTCCGTTGCAGCCCAAAACAACGGTCAGACTCAGAAAAATGGAATAGATTTGTAGATTTCTCAGAAACATCAAACTTGAGACTCCCTTTCGTCCGCCCTGCCAGGCGAAACTTGATGCATTCGAAACATAGTCAAACGTTGCCTCCACTTTTCAAGAGCCGCAAATCTCCCGGAATCAGCTATTCTGACTTGTATGTCCGAACTCGAATTCCTGCCCCCTCCGCAAATGTCTTTATTCAGAGGCGCCAGGTTAAGAGCTGATGTAGATCAGCCTCATATCGTTAAATAGAGCCAGAACCTCTGCATTCCTGTAGAATTCCGGGCTATGAAGGAATGGTCGAAATGAATAGCGTTCGTAATACAGCAGGGGCTCCGCGTAAATCCCACCGTAAAGGTACACACGATGGATGTCATCTTCCAGACAGGTGCGAACCGCAGCAAACTCTGTAATGTAACCAGGATCCAGCTCCACCCTGGGCAGACCGTATTCCTGGTATCGGTATTCCAGGGCAAGGCAACGTTTTCGAATATCCACCATTTCTTCGCGACCGATGGGCCGGGCAAGAGAGAAGATATGCATCTTTTCGCGCTCTGGAAAGGAATACAATGATGGTACCGGATCCAGAGCATCGGTCCTGGCTTCAAAATCGATGGTGCCAAATTCCGCTGTTACTCGCTTGCGCATCTCTTCGATAGCTCCATCTTCATCGTAACCGCATGCGATGTACATTCGAGCGCCTTCGGGCTCTACGAATTCAGGTTTCCATTTGCTACCGGTCATTGGCTTGCCGACTGTAGCATGGCTGGGGGCCAGGCCAAATAGAATTTGACCGGAAAAGGGAAAAATGAATGCTACAGACCATGACTCAGGAGACCAGGGCCGGGGATCTGGCCTATGCCGATGCCAGAGATCGATTGGAAGCAGAGATCGAGCGCTTTTCCCGTCAGAGTGGACAGACAACGCTAGAAGTCCCCAGGCTTAATTTCGAAAAAGGTGAGACCCGATTTGAATTTCTGCCGGAGGACCTGCCCGAAGAGAAGATTCTGGAAAGCCTACGAGTAATCAAAAATCACATCGAGCATATTCGAATTCATACGCTGGATCCTGGCTATGTTGTATTTCAATCCCTGGGCCCCAATCTATACGATACGAAGCATTTTCTATCCGGTATCAAATTTAAATTCGTAAGCATTACCAATAACTTTCGCGTTGAGGCTTCCCGTTCAGGGAACTTTAATGAGTCAGAACTGCAGACTTGTATCGAACTCTTTCAACTATTCAATCCTGGAAAAAAAGAAAGCGATCCTACAAAGAAATTAGAGCAACTGGGAGTCACCGTTTTCCCTCCCGTCCAAACGGAGTCCAACGGAAGTAGCGAAAATCCCTGGGGGCCCATTGCCGGCTATGATTCTATCAAAAGAGAAGTAGAAGAATGTCTGTTATTGCCGGCTCGACATATGTCCGTCTTTCAAGGTGTGGCCCAACTCACTCGAGGCGACGGGGCCGCGAATCTTCCCGGTGCCATTCTATTTGAAGGCCCCCCGGGTGTTGGAAAGACTACCATAGCCCGCCTGGCAGCTCAAGCCGCTGGTCTGCCTTTGATTTATGTTCCGGTAGAGAACATCCTGTCCAAATTCTACGGACAGAGCGCGCAAAACCTTGCAATGATCTTTGATACGGCGGCTCTTTTTGAACGAGGAATACTCTTCCTGGATGAAATCGATGCCCTGGCCACATCGAGAGAAAGCGGACTCTTTGAGGCCACTCGGCGAGTGCTTTCTGTGCTGCTGCGAAAGATCGATGGCCTGGATCGAACCGGCGGACTGCTCACAGTAGGGGCCACAAATCGAGCTGAAGATCTGGACCATGCGCTGCTCAGCCGCTTTGATCAAATTCTTAGATTTCCTCTACCCAATGAACAGGAACGTGCGTCTATATTCCAGTCCTATGCCGCTCACATCGCCCCCGAAGCCCTGGGGATCCTGGGCCGCGAATCCGATGGCCTGTCTGGTAGAACCATTCAGGACATTTGCGAAAGCGCCGAGCGACGTTGGGCCCGAGCTCTCATTGAAAAAAAGCAGGCTTTGAGCGCTCCAGAGGCAGAGGTCTACATCCGGGTTCTAAGGGAGAAAAAAGCTGGAATGCTGTAATTTTTTTGTGCAGTGCAATAAAAATGGATTTGACCGGAGCCAAGCGCTCGTTACATTGATCTCAGCGTGCAGCGCTCCGGCGCCAATCGCTTTTCGCATGAACACTCTTCCTGCCCCCGGATTCCCCCCCGGGGGTTTTTTTTGTACCCGGCCCATCCACCTATTCTTTTCAATCCTGCAGCATTGCCCCGGCCACCCCACTTTTGCACCGCACAATGATCGGACCTGGTCCAGAGCATCTACGGTGGATCAGCAAAATGTAGCCCCACCGGTATGAATTTGCTGCAGAACCCTTTCTGGAATGGGCCTCGGGGGATGAATTCACACGAAAAAGATAAGAAACTGTAAAAAAATCCCAGAATCGGACCCACCGGAAAAAAAAGTACTTGTTACTGACTGGTTGGCCAGTCAGTATAGAGGTATAGGAAAGCGCCAGCATCGTCAAATCAGCGATTCGATGCAAAGTATGCTTCCATTGTGGCTTCAAACGCTGGCCCGAGATCCAGCAATGCAAGTGGGGATCTGAGAAGCCCAGTTATGGCATAGAAAAATAGGTGCATTCCTTGTTTTAGATGCGAAACGTTACAGGTCGGTACCAGTTTAGAATAGATATAGAAATGGTATAGATGGTTGTCTTTCGCAAGGAGTTGGCCGGCCGTGCCTGCCAGCTCCAACAGGAGTGTTGGTATGAGGTTCATGTGTTTTCTTATGGCTCTGGCCATAACTTTAAGTGTCGGATGTGGCAGTCAGGACGAAGGATTGCCCATTGCCATCTTTGAGCCAGTGGCTGAAGATCCTACGGATACCCGAACTCCATTAAGTTCCAATCCCGGGGCTGTGGAGCTACCCGACCCTCCTCCAACTTTCGGAAATGCTGGCCCCGAAGCTTTTCTGAGAATTTCACCAAAAGGCCAGGAGCACCATGGAGAGTTTGAAATCCTCTTTTCGCATCCCATGGACCTTGCTTCCATCCAGTCCGGCATTAGTGTGGTTTCTGATGGAGGAGCCAGTCCTGCGGGCCCGGCTCCCGGAGGAACCATCACATTTCTAAACTACAGACAGGCCATCTTCACTCCCTATGCTGCCCTTCAAGAAAATGAAGGATACACTGTAAATCTGTCTCCTTCAGTAACCACGGTGGCTGGCGATTCCCTGATCCCGGACAGTCAGCAACTGAACTTTCATACTCGGCCATGGTTTACCATGACTCATGCTATCAATGGGATGCCCCATGGTCAGAGAGGTATTGGGATCGACAATAGTGGTAGTCCAGCCATCATTCTGACCTCGAACTGGACGAACGGTAGTTTCATTTCCCGACTCAGCCTGCACAAGCTTGCCGGGGGCGAAGTAGAGATTTGCACCAACTGTAACTCCGGAAGCGCCACCATCGACCTGGGCACATCCGCTCTACCTCCGGATGTAGGAATCAACCAGTATTACTATCAGATTGAGGCAGAGGATGGAACCATCCGGCACTATCCCTTCGCATTTGCCTACGGAGATATGGCCTCGGATCCCAACGTCTTGCAGGGCGGAGCCGCATCGGCTTTTCTGGACGGTCAGTATTTGCTACCCACCCTCAGCCGCACACTGGAGCGATTCGCCGGTCAGGATTTTCTATTAAATGGCGATACCTTCAATGATTTTGCAAACGCAGAAAGGACATCCACGAAGCGCTCCGGGTGTATCAACTATGGTGGGTTTGACTTTGTTCGCTCCTATGGAAATGGGCCAGGAGCCAACGGTGATGGCTACTGCGGCTACTTTGTATCCAATGGAGCAGAGCTTTGTGCTGACGTGGGCCTTTTTGAGGTATGTTCCGAAAGCGACGTTACTCTTGATGTTTATGTAACGTCGGTCAATATTCCCGGCACAGTCGATGGATTTGAAAACATAGCTGCAGATATTTCAGTTCCGGCCGGCACGGAGGAGGCCCGGGTAGCCCTCAGTGCTCGAAAAGCCTACCTGGATCTCAGAATCGTTGCGAATCTGGAGGATGGTCTCGTTTGCGTTGGTGGCTGCATCGTTTCGGAGAACACTAAAATTGAATTCAGCGCAAAAGCAGAACTGAACCGGGACCATTCGAACAATATGCGGACATCCATTTCTCTGGCCGACATAGAATCTCTGAGCGATGGCAGCTTACGACTTACGATAAAGGAACCTTATGGCGCTCCGAACTTCGTATGGAGCGACTGGACAGATCATTTAACGGTCCATGACTTGAGCTATGAAAACAGCACGAGCTGGGTGGCCGACCTTCTCTCCAGCGTTGTGGAGTCCATCGGTGAGGACATCGTTCCCGCCGTGAAGCCGGATATTGTTCGGGATGTCTTAAAAGATTTCAAGCAACGGATTGCCGTAAATGTCCTGAACTCATTCCTCAGTTCTCTTGCATCCCAGGGAGTGGAAATGAGTTTGCCTCCCTATTTACCAGCGCCACTGAATCAGCTTGATCTTGCGGTACTGGTTCAATTGCAGGAAAACAATGATCTTCTAAAATCACTGAGCAGCAAAGACGGTGGCATTTTAACCAATGTAAATGCCGGCATGTTTGTTACAAATAACTGTGCAACATGCGAAAGGCCCCAGAATGTAATCGCTCCACCTGTGCAGGGCCCGCAGAGTTTCATTACCAGCCCATACACCCTGAATCGAAATTATTTACTGGGGAAAAGCAATGCGAATCCGGGCACCTTACTGGCTTTGCATCAGGACGCATTGAACCAGCTCCTCTATCAGCTCTGGATCAATGGCGGATTAAATCTTACTCTCAATGAGGCCTTTATCAATCAGGTAAACAACTATGCCGGAGACATTCCTTCTCTGACGCTTACATCCAGCCTGTTGAGAGCCGGCACGATCTTGAACGTGCTTGCTCCAGGTAGAGATAACCTGGTTCGTCTGAATGGTGGTTCTCCAGTGACTATCAATGATGATGATCCGGTGGCGTTGCGACTGCGGCCCCGGCAGACTCCGTACATTCGTATTTTGCCTACATTCACGGCATCCAATACAAGAGAGCTGCAGCTACAGATTTCGGATCTCGAAATTCAGATTCTGGGCAATCCCGGAACTGGATCCGAGTATCTGATGGCCACAATCATGGCCCATGCCACGGTAAATGGAACGGTGGATCTGGTGGATTTCAGTAATCCCACGGCGAACCCCTCCATGAACAACCTGCAGGCCTTGAATGTCGATCTGAGCACAGAGGAGCTTTTCTACACGATCCAGGTTATGGATAGTAGCGCTCAGAACCCAATGGGATTGAGCCCGGACCATGTGCGACAGGTGGCCCTGCCCCTGGTGCGATCCTTGATCATTCCACTCCTGAACAACGTCTTCAAAGAAGTGCCTCTGCCGGCCACAGCAGAGCTCTCCACTTTCACCAGTGGTGGCTCCAATTGTGGCTTAAACCTTAGCTCAGACCGAATTCAGGTAGATAGCCTTCCGGTAAACGACACCGCCACTCCTATGATCTTGCTTCGGCTTCGCACTCCTATGGGCCTTTATGCGCCCGGTTTCTCAGATCCAAACGTACTCGAAGCATTGATTGGCTGTAACTAAGAGGGAATGCATTGAATCGAACCGGAAACATATTACTTGCGCTCTCCCTTTTTCTGGGAGGCTGCAATGCGGCGGAGGACGATTATGAGCATCTGTTTGCCCAGTTGTCCAATGATCGATATCAGTTCTTTAATCTGCTGAACGATTATCCGGCGCTGAAGTCCAGTGTATCCAGCCTTGAGCCTCCTCTCTTCAATGAGACCATGTTTCTGAGCATGAATCACAACCCCGAGGCCGGGGAGGGATTTTTACGATTGGCATCCGAAGTTTTACTGGATCTTAACCCATCCATTCAGGACATCCTGGCCAATGCTGCCACTTTGATGGGGCGCGCAAGAACCGATTCTGCTTCCTTCGATACAGCCATGGGTTACGTTGATCGCCTGCGCGGATCTTCGCAGCCATTTCTACACGAAGGAATGCCATTTCAAAGAGCCGGATTCCAGGATACATTTGACCAGTCCAACCGGGACGATGTGCGAGATCTTACCAACCGCACCGCCGACTTTCTGGCGCAGCCTTCCATAGCCACAGACGTAAGCGAAATCCAGGCCTTCCTGATCAAACTTCTAGAGACCAATGCCAGCGCAAGAACAGCCAGTGAAGAACTCTTCAAATCGGCTCTCTCTTTAACAGATACAGAGGGACCAGGATTATTTCATGTTCTGGCAGAATTGGGCCAGACCTTTCGCGCATCCGGAGGGTTCGACGGCAATACATCGGCGCGTATTTCCATGGTATTTTTTCTACAAAGAATCAATACCTATTTTTATCCGGGTGGCTCCGTCTATGATGCAGACACCGCTTACCAGGATTCCGAATTTCCATCAGATCTGCCTTCGCAATTTGTGGATCTGTATTTTGCTATTCGCCCGTTTCTGGTCGCCAACGGTTCGCATACCGGTACTCGGCCCTTAGTTGAGACTCTGTCTGAGAATCTTTTTACTCTGCCGGAAGGGATGCATGAAGGGGCAGACCAGTCTTTGAGCCAGATGATCGATATGGATGCCTACGGGGCGGATCGATTAAACAGTGTTCATAGTACTGAGATCTCCGCCCTTGAGTCGTTGCTATTCCTGCTTTCTCTGGGCAGCCATTTCGGATATCGCTGGGATGCGAATCCATCCAGTCCTGCTACCATAACGGCAGAGACCGATGGAGTTTTAACTGTCGGAGACATTCTATTTTCGCTTCGATCGCTCATTAAAGGGGATCCGGTGCTTTCGCTCTCAGGATTTCTTCAGGACAGTCAATCCAGCGGGCACGTTTATCGTAACGGTTCGGTGATGAGTTTTGGCATCAATTCTCCGGCTCTGGCTTTGCTACAGGGAGAATCCAGAGGTTCGGCGAATTCTCTAGCCGAGACCGGATACACAGTCTATCATCGTACTGTTCCCTATATGATGAACTGGATTGTGCGAACAATCTATCAGGGGCAGGCTCCCTATTTTAATCAGAATCGAGTGAATGGTTCCGGGGACATTCTTACCATGGATGGAACTGTTTACCGCACGTCAGGCGGTACAGACCTCACCTATGTTCCTGCATGGCAAACAGATGAATTTCGCGTACGCGTAAGGCAATATCACGGTGGAGGCACCTACACCGATCACTTTATTGCTCCTTCGGGCTACGAGGATCCGGCAGGTAATGGTACAGCGTTTCAGATCTCGGAAAGCACCGTTGCTCTGAGCGAAAGGGCTGTGGACAGCGATATAGAGGCCCTTTACAAGAACTTTCAATGGCTTCTATATAAGAAGCGTTTTGTCATTGTCATCCCCCTGCATGCCAAGCTGGGAGCCAGCGGAATTCAGCATGCAGCTTTTGTAACCGTAGTGGCTAACGGTCTAATGGGACTGGTTTCGGCCCGACCCTATTGCAACATTGCGGATAACTACTGCTATTCCCAGGACAATGGTCGCTGGTCCATCGCAGGCACTCGACTTCAGCCAGACTTCCAGACCACGAATATCCGCAATAACACCAATATGACTCTGACGCTGCAGATGTCCGAAGAGCCAGGAGATCATGCCATCTTTGTGGGAGCCTACGGTTACGGACTTACTGGTGAAGATACGTTCGGATATGCGGATGCCACACTATATCAAATCCTGTACAACACAGTGTTGTACCCGGTGCCGCCTTCGCAATTCCATGGCGCCATTCCCGCAGCACTGTCGGCCAATGCGGCCGTTCTGGAGCGTCTGGGTTTTCTTGTTACTGGAGTTGTAGAGCCGGATGAAGTAGACGCTCAATGGGAACAGCGAAATGCAATGCTTCCCTTCGTAACGGCCCTGGTGCGAACACTGGATGAGAAAACAGATTCGAGTACCACACACGGGGCCTATGGACTTCTTCGAGATGCGGCGGATGTGCTGGCCAGACCTTATATCTATCGCGGCACCGATCCCGAGTCCGGCCTGTCTGGACTGATTCAATACCGTCTGGAGGGTTCTGGCCCGGCCTTCAATATCAGGAGTCCATCCCTTACAGCCACCGATTACAGCCCGGACTCAAATTACAGGAGTCTGCTATCCGTGGCTATAGAAAGCGATCGCAGATACAAAGATGGACCGGTCTCTTTGCTGGCTTCTGGCAATCTAATAGAAACCACCGGGGAATTCTTAAGAGGCCTGGGCAGCTCATCGCATCTTACGGAACGAAATCAATTCTTTGATGCTTTAGAGTCATTGCTGGCCCAGGAAAACCTGGACTCGAACAACCCCTCTGCCACTCAGCTGGACATCTCCTACGAAATCCGGGACTTTGCGAACTTCATTGGACCATACGCAGCGCTTTTAAATACCGATGCCACTCATAGCGATTGGGTAAATGTCAGGACCGTAACGGAACTGGGAGGCGAATGGCTGGCTGCCGGTAGCCCTCGTTCCATGGCACCGGGGCTTCAGCGCATGATTGATATGCTGGGCCAGGAACCTCCTACGGATTCCGAGACAACGGCACTCTTCACCGTATTTGTGTCTGCCATTAGCGATGCCAGTATGCCGGCCGCCGAGATTCCCGAGTTCTTTCAGGTCCAATTACCGGAACTCCTGCATGAAACCAGCGACGATTTTTATGATCTGGCCGGTGCCATGGCCGGGCTCTCCATTGAAGGCGGATTCTTCAAGTATCTGGACTCGGATATGCGAAACGGTTTCACGTCCAGGGACATTTATCTGGACCTGGAGCGGTTCTTATCTTCAGGAATGGTTCAGGATAAATCCCATGGAAAGCATTCATTGATCTTCGCCGCAGGAAAGCTTCTGGATTACCTCTGGAAGGTTCGCCGGCAGGGACACAGAGTTCCAGGCCCGGGAAGTTACTGGTTCGAGGATCATCAGAGCAAAGGTCAGGACAGTCGAACTCCCTACGAATGGCTAAACAGCATACTGAGCACTAAATGAAATCAGAGAATCCATATTCCAGGCCCGGGCCTGCCTTTAATTTATCGCTTTGCCACGGGGATCGGCATTCGCTGGCACCTGCATCGGACGCGAAAGCTTCATCGCAGTTCAATCGCCCTTCCGGTAGACTCGTTCTATGCCTGATTCTGCTCACCGTATTCGCTTCGGCACTGCCGACCTCCTCGCTTCATGGGAATAGCTACCCGGATGTGTACGGGGCCACTCCATATACCACGGGGCGAGCCGGAGCTGTTACCGCTGTCATTAACGATGTTTCTGCTACTTATTACAATCCTGCAGGTCTGGCCATGCCATCCCGTGGTGAGTATCTAAAAGAACAGAAGAATGCTGAATTCCATGAACTGCAGATCTATTACACCGGATCCTCCCATTCCCTGAATTACACGCCTTATTCTCCGGATTTGCTGTTCAGCGATGAGGACACTACCAATGTAAACGACTCCTATGCAGGACTGGGACTTTCCCTTCGCCTGGATCAGATCTATGATGTAGACAGAAAAGTGGCATTCGGATTGTATGCGAACCTTCCAGGAAACGGCAAGCTTCTGTCAATAAACGATGTAAACCCTACGGTGCATCGCTTCCTGCAACATGGTAAAAGTCTTACGCGGCCCTACATTGCTGCTGCGCTTGGAGCCGAAGTCTGGAAGGAACATATCTATGCAGGAGTAGGATTTACCGCACTGGCAAGAGGCCAGGGAGCCATCCTCATGAAAGATGTGGAAATCTCTCCAAATACAGTTACTCCGGATCAGCAAATCATTGTTGATGTAGAACCGGCTACCAATGCACAATACGGACTGATTGGTGTTTATGAAAATTTCTATGTTGGAGTGTTCTATCGCAGGGAACTCAGCGTGGAACTGGATCCGGTAAATGCCAGGGCCAGAACCTTACTGCTGGGTCTGGAATTGGACCTGGACCTGGCGGTGCTGGATCACTATCAGCCCAGGACCATCAGCTATGGAGCCGGTTACAGGCTTTTTGAAACCTTCCTGTTTTGCGTGGATGTGCGAAGAGAGTTATGGAGCGGATTTCAGACCTCTCGAGCCAAGCGCACTTACTCGGAGCAAATCTTTCTTTCCGATACAACATCTGTAGGGGCCTCCCTGGAATTTGAAGTAACGGAATGGTTTCAGGCTCGTATGGGTTACCGACGAGCACCCACTCCAGTTCCCGATCAACCGGGAACAAGCAACTGGATGGGAAGCGATCGCCAAATCTACTCTGCCGGGGCAACCTATATGATCTGGCCCTCCGGAGGGGATCTGAAGTTTCCCATAGGAATCGATGTTTCCATTCAAAGCCAGAAGTTGAAACAAAGGATGCAATTGAAGTATAATCCAACGCCGGAAAATCCGTTCTATGAATACGGCGGTGTGGTTAATCATTTCGGGATTGGAATTGTAATTCATTTCTGAAGCAAAGGAATCTAGAGATTACGGAGACAAAGTGTGGGAAAAACAGAAGAGAGTATGAACAGGGAAACCACAGAAACGGGAATCTTCAAAACGATGATCCATTGGATTCAATCTACAATCGGAAGAACCATTTATCGAAAGCTGGTTCACCTGAGTTTAATCCTTGCCGCACCAGGTTTGCTTTCTATCTCAAGCTGCACTGCCCAAATTGAAGATCCATTCGCCGTGCGCATCTTCCAGATGTCCGGTCGAGAAGAGGTTCCTGTACTCATCGCTCGAGACACAGATGAATGTGTGGAAGTGCTGGAGCATCGAGTGTACTACTGGCCCTATGTTTTGCCTATTTCAGATTGGAAAAGCGTACAGGAATCTTTAGAGGCCGGCGGCCGGTACCGCTACCGGACTGTGCTTCGCACATGGGATGTACTCCTGCTCATACCCCTGGGAATTATGGGCTTTTCTTCGCAAACCCATGTACTGGAAAAATGCGAACATACCGAGCTTCCCGTCCTTTACGGTACTCAGAGAAAAACCCTGGCAGAATATTCGGTGTACTTTGAATTGAACTCCTTTTCGGTACCTGAGGCCGAGATTCGAAAAATACGTAAGGTGGCGGAGCTCTGGAAGCGAAATCCAGACTTTGTATTCCTGCTTCTGGGCCAAACCGACCAGGCCGGACGCGAAGGACTGAACCGATCCCTGTCCCTCCAGAGGGCTGAATCCGTTAGAGATTCCCTGGTTTCCATGGGTGTTCCCCGGGCCAATCTGCGGGTGGCCGCAGCAGGCTCCGAATTGTCTACCAGCGAGCAGTCCGAATCAGATCGTAGAGTGGAGATGGTACTGATTGTGCGTTAGCAACTATGAAGGCTCGTCTTTTCATACTACTGCTCCTGCTTCCTTCGGTGAACTGTTTGTTCGCAGGAATGAGCGGCGGAGATTCCGACTCGGAAGGAGAAATGATGATGGCCCTGGGTTATTTGCAGCTCACTGCTCCCCCCCCTCCGGGTCCTCTTGTAGCCGGAGACGATGGTAGTATTCAATCCAGCAATTTGAATGGGCCTCTTATACTTCAGTGGGAGCCGGCCAGCGGAGGACAGAGCGGCATTCATGAATACAGAGTCTATGTCGATAGTTCCGGCCCCATGGATGACCCGGAGTCCGTGCAATCCTCCTCTCAGGCCGATTCGCAATGGTTTTCCTATTCCGGAAGTTATACCATGACTCAGCTGGAACCCAATCAGCAGTACTATCTGAATGTACTGGTAAAAGACGGTAGCGAAGTCTCAACATATACGACCATAACGTTTACTACCGGCAATCCCTACTCCACAGGCACCGGATTGGTGCTTTACGACGATGGTAGCCAGATCCTTGCGTATTCTGCCTGTTCGGCAGGACAAACCTTTGATGAAGGAACCCAGAGCTGCACAGGAACAGCCAGCAGCTTTCAATTCTGCGATGCAAGTACCAACGATTGTAACGGAGGCAGTAGCTCGGGGAACCTGGTGGATTCCGGTTCATGGACTTCCGGTGCCACCAGCTCCGCATGGCAGGCCTGCGAAGATCTGAATGTGGCAAGTTTTCAGGATATCACTACCTGGAGATTGCCTACACTGCAGCAATTAAGAGATATCCGTTATTGCTCATCGAATCCCGCATACACCGGCCCGGATGCCTGTCCTCCTGGATCCGGACATCCTACCATCCGGCTAGATATTTTTCCCGATACCCCGGAAAGTCAGTACTGGTCCTCCCAGGGAGTTTCTGGAAATTCCTTCTCTGGCTGGACCCTGAACCTCACGGATGGAAGCGCGCAGGCGCAGGATAAGACGGGGCTGCATCGCGTACGCTGCATCTCCGATTTCCCGGGGTTCTAATTCTCGCTTTCTCGCTTTCTCGCTTTCTCGCTTTCTCGCTTTCTCGCGAACCCCGAATGGAAACCGCATTCAATAGTTAGATGAGACCTGCACGCCTCAGTGGTTGCAATACTTCATCTTTGATGGATGGCGCATCTGCTGGATCCGAACTGCGAATACCGATGAGATGGGCCTGCCAACCTTTTTGCCTGGCAGGCTTTAGATTGGCAGGACGATCATCAAAGAACCATACATTTTCAGGCTGGAATGTCCTTGTTGCCAGAGATTCCTCAATAATCTCAAAGTAACGAGCATCGGGCTTGCGCACCCCCATTTCGCAGGAAAAGAAAAAATAGTCAAACCAGCGATTGAGCTCCGGACGTTTCCCTAACACATCATGATACCAGGCGGAATAGTTCGATGCGATACCCAGAATCAGATCGTCCCGGTGGCTAAACTCCTGTAGCAATTCATCCATGCCTGGTCTGAAATCTACCTGTCCAAACATTCGCTTTTTGAGACGAGCCACCGGAGGCATATGGTCAGGCAAGGGCTCATCTCCATAAAACTTCCGTAAATACTCCCTTTCGCTGATCTCGCCTTTTTCAAATGCTTCAAATATCCCCGGTCTGCGAAGGGAAGCCCATTCACGGATTCCGTCCTCGTCCAGGAAGCTCCGGATGGCGGGAAAAAACGGATCCACCAGTACAGTATCCATCAGATCAAAAAGCAACAGATGCCTGCTCATTTCAGTCGGACACTCCATAATCTCGAGCCAGGCGAAGATAGGAGCGAAGCTCCTGCAGTAATCGCCATCCGGCAGGAGGCTTTAGTCCGGATTTTCGGTTGCTATTACCCAGCGCAAAAACCAGATTCCAGTGATAGAACAAAGCTCGGTAGGAGTCCATCAACCCGGCTCGCGGATCCCAGATATGTGTTGCTTCTGCGCCAGCACCGTTGATCTCCACCACCTGCAGTTCAGTTCCATTGCGAAAATGCTCTGTATCGGGAAAGCGAATGTCCAGCCGGCCAAAGTAGAAATCCGGCAGATCTCTGCAAATTCGATCCACTGACTGCTCCAGTGCTCTGGTTCGCATACTGGTGCCATCCAGGAAGATACAACCTTGCTTGTGGTTTCCAGATTTTACCAGATAAACATATTCGTTTCTGTCGGGAACGGAACTGATATCCAGACGGCGAGAATAGACTCCCTTTCGGCTGGAAAGCACTGGCACAGAATCTATGAGCTGCTCCAGATTATGAATACCATCCCCCTTCAGCACCGGAAACGCTTTCAGTGTAATAGACGTAACTCTTGCCGAGCCATCCGGATGTCTTACATAGAAGACTCCTGCTTCGCATTCATAGTCCGAGATCCTTTGAAGCACATAGCGCACTTCCGCCCCGGGTTTAAGAGCATTTGCTATCGATTGTAGCCTTGCTTCCATTTGCCGTTCATCTGCGAAGAAGAATACCCCATCCCCTCTCTGACCCAGGTCGGGCTTACAGACTACCGGAATACTCATGCCATTTCGCCGGAGCAAATCCAGACAGGCCCTGGCTAGAGTATGGAGACCCACTTCTCTCACATGTCCGCCGCTACTCAGCAGAAAATGCTGCGAACGAGTTCTACGAAGCGAAAAGGAAAAGGATTTCAGAATATGGCGGCGTGCAAGGGGCCCTGCCGAATCATAGATCTCTTGTTTGGACTCTCCAATCAATCCACCCATTCGAATGGCCGGGTTGGCCAGTACAGGCAATCCAATGGACCGGTACCGAGCGGATAAATAGGCAAAGTGAAAGATTATAGGAATGTAAAAGAAACCCGGATGCCAGAATTCGAAGAATGAATGGGAAGGAAGACCGTTGAGCCGGCTGGCTTCCACCGGACCGCAGGCCAGGGTTCGCACTTTCGAGCCTGGAGCCTGACTCCGCTCTACGGCATTGCGAACCTTTCTGCTAATGAATCGATGAAGTATGATCAGAGCGATCACTACAACAACGACCAGTACAATGCCCCAGGTGGAATCCATCCGATCCATAAAATAGCGCAAAGGCCCCAGGGAAAGAAAGAATATCAGACTGGTCCAACCGGCGCTGGCAATCAAGACCGCCAGTCCGAATACTCTTCCGTCCATTCGGGCCAGTCCTGCAGCAGCGAACACTGGCAATCGCATTCCGGGAACAAAGCGGCTGAGCAAAACAGCGAAAAGCCCGTATCTTTGAACGAATCCCTGCATTTTTTCCAGATGAGGGTTTTGCTTAACTTTCTCTGGTAGAAGCTTGTATCCTCCTCTTCCCAGAAGATACAACAGCAAATCGCCCACAGCGATGCCGATGAGAATTCCTACGAAAGCATGAGCAGTGGAGACCAGCTCCGCTGCTGACAAACTGGAAGCCAGCAAAATGGCCGGATCTTCTGCAATGAAGGTTGCCAGTCCAAGTAGTATTGCCTGAAGCCAGGGATTCTGGGCCTGGGCTATGACCAGGTCCGAAATATACTCCAGCATCAGTGCCTCAGGCCGGACTGATACGCCAGGGTGGAAGGCGCCACGCCAAACTTTTCCATACCACGAATTTGCTGCGGAGCGGGATTTTCCAGACCATGTAGTAGGCCTGTCTTAATCAAGGCGCTATGATGGAGTAGATGATCCTGAACATAGTGCAATTCCCGGCCAAGAGTAGACGGAAGTCCGTCTCCTTCCAGCCAGTCTACATCCAGGTTGATCTGTTCGCCGGCTCTATCAGGATCAATTTCCTTCAGTCCGGCGCGAATCTGAGCCACCGTATCCAGAGCAAAACCTGGATCTGACTGGATTCGCGGATCCCTTTCTCTACGATCATAACACAACGTTCCTTGATTGGCAGCACCAAGATAGGCGAGAAAGAATTCCAGGCTGTGACGAATATGCTCCCCGATGGAAGCACCATTGAGGATGGTTAAACCCTTTCGATAGGAAGGCTCATCCATGGACTGGATAAGATCCTCCAGTTGAGCTAACATTTCATCTGTAGAATCTAGCAATGCTTGAAACATAGTATCATTCCGCTGGAAGGCCCGGGCTCAGTCTTTTTATACCATTTTTTCTAATAAGTCAAGTGCTTCGACTGGAGTCTGTGACCTGGTCGAAATAACGCTCGAACTCGCTGCGATTTCTTCGATCCAGGATGCCGCCCACGATTACAGCCAGAATCAGTCCTACAGCCACAGGAAGCAAATGGCTGATCAGCACGTGGCTGGCATGATCATCGGGACAGACAAAGGCCACTCCGGATCCGGCCAGAAAAGCCACCGCCAGAAAAGACACAGATAGACTATATTTAAATGAAAGACACACGCTCTTTCGAAGGAATCTGAACAGCAGAACAGCAGGAGCCAGAGCAAAGACCACCATTAGCCCCGAGCAACCGGCGGCCGCCGCATGTGGATCCCGGACCCCATGAGACCATTGCAGATAAGAAACCGTAGATAGGGAGGCGATGGCCACTACGATCAGTCCGAAAAGAACCCAGCGCAGCCATGGTCGATCCGCTCCCGGAAAGATGGAACCTCTGGCCAGAAAGAAAGCCCAGAGCCCAAGAAATAGGAACAAACTCCATTCCAGCAGGGCGAACAATCCACTGACCTGGAATAGAGATTCTCTCAGAGCCGGAGAAATCAGCGCCAGGACTCCCACTCCCAGGAGCATCCATAGCAAACTCAGCAGCAATGCAAAAAAGAACTGCTTACCCGTGATCCGCACCGGGTTCACAGGATTGCAGTCGGAAGACAGTGTATCTATGAGATCAGGTGTTTTCATAGTCTTCTTGCTGTTCCAGAATCTTCCTCAAAGCTTTGTACGCGCGATGAGCGGTAACTTTGACAGCCGTTTCTGTCATTTCCATTATGGCCGCTGCCTCCCGCACAGAAAGACCATCGTACTTCAGCAGACGCACGGCTCGTTTCTGTCTGGGCGGAAGCTTTTCGATGGCCTTTTCCAGCACTTCCTGCACCAGAAATGGGTGCTCCTTCTCTTCTTTCGCTTGAAGTTCCAGGAGAGTTTCACCCTGAACTTCCTTTTCTGATACTCGAGACCATTTGCGCATATGATCCACAAATCTTCTATGGGAAATGGCATGGATCCAGGGAAATACCGGACGCTGGGGATCATAGCTGGCCCTTGCCCTATGAATGGAAACCAGGACTTCCTGAGCTATATCCTCGGCCCAATCCGGATCGCGAATTTTATTGTTCAGAAACCGACGAACTACCGGCAATACCCCTTCCAGAAACTGGCGATATGCATTTCCATCTCCGGTTTGGGCCCTGGCCAGCAGTCCGGATAGGCGTTGCTCCGCCTCTTCCCGGGCATCCTGTGCCGTGCTCGGTTCTGCAGTTCTATCTTCCGAATCCATTGAATCTGTGTTCCTGCCCGGCTTCAATCCGATTAAACTTTTCCGTTTCTCGGACAGGGGTCCAAAGTGTAAAACCGCTCGGTGCATGGCTGGAGAGCAAGTCTTACCTTAAAAATCGATTGAATTTTCCAGATTATGTCACATAGATGCTTCTGTGAACTTCTTTTCCAGTAGTGGCTCCGGCGGGATCCCCGAAATGCATCGCAAGCGGTCCTCCAAAAAGAAACCGGCCACCGGCTCTTCCATTGATTTCACGGTCGGAGCCGATGATGGCAGTGCGGCCCGAAAAAGACAGCCTTCCCCGGAACCCACGCCAGCTCCCCAGTCCAGAGAAGCGGGCATCCGCAAAGCAGCACGATTGATTCTGGCTCTGGGACCCGATCAGGCGGCGGATGTCCTGCGAGAATTGTCCGAAGACGAGGTGCAGCGCATCGCCC
Organism: Leptospiraceae bacterium; assembly: GCA_002717505.1. Lineage (GTDB taxonomy): Bacteria > Spirochaetota > Leptospiria > Leptospirales > Leptonemataceae > UBA3465. Next base: position 40,659 of record PBEB01000071.1, on the reverse strand, counting down.
TGGAAATTACGCGCATACCGGCACTGACCTCGGAGGAGCGCAGACATATCCTGGAAAGCTTTCATCAGGAACTGGACTCGGAGCAGACCCTGTCAGGAAAGGAGAGCCTGAAAGAAATATTGCATCGTAGTCTGGGCGAAGACAGAGCACGTGAGTTTCTGGAAAGATTGGAAGAAAGGGATGCAAGAAAGGATTTCGAATTCCTGGAACAAATCGAAGCCCCTTTGCTAGCCAGCGTTCTGCAGCAGGAGCATCCGCAGATAGCTGCCGTTACTTTGAGTCAAATCAAACCGCAGGTCGCTGCCAGTGTATTTAAGAACCTGGAAGAGGACTTTCGCCTGGACGTTGCACTTCGAATTGCTCAAACTACCAGGATCCATCCGGATGCGATTACACGAGTCGGAAAGGTACTAAGGGAGAAATTTGAAAAGCGAAAAGAAGAGTTCTACGCTGTAACCGGTGGAGCAGAAACTCTGGCAGGAATACTGAATCACATGGATCGCGGCCTGGAGGAAAACCTGCTTACCGATCTGCACGATAAAGACCCAGAACTCATGCAGAATGTCCGCGAACGACTGTACACGTTTGAAGAGCTTCTGAACCTGCATCCGAAAGAGATGAGATTGATGCTTTCGCGCATTGACGATGATTTGATGCTTGCTTCAGCCCTGCGAGGAGCAGGCGATGAGATGCGAAGACACTTTTTCAATGCACTTTCGCAGAACCGAGCCGCCGATGTGATGGATGAAATTGACAATCGAGGCCCTGTTTCTGTGAGAGAGATCAATGAAGCACGGACCTACATCCTCACCGTGGCCAGACGAATGGATGAAGAAGGTCGTATTATCATCAAAAAAGAAAAGGATGACTACATCTAGAGTCTTATCGCCCGTCCCTTGAATAAATTCTAATTCAGCGCTTATAGCCTATATCCTGTGGCTCCTGTCGCCAAGCAGAGTGCTTACTTGCCTCAATCTATGTGGACTGAATCTCCGCCCGGTTTCGCATCAGAGATAGTGACTTGAATTAGCGACCAGGCGCTTCAGACTTTGCGAAAAAGCGGTGAATTCTACCGTCGGGAATTCTTTACGAAAGAGACTACATGCAGAGATCTCAGCGAATCAGACTTTCTAGACTTCGTCCTGACTGAGTTTTCGTAGTTTCTGAATATGACGTTCAATCTCCTGGAGCTGCTCGGACATACTCTGTCCCCGGGAAGTCATCTCCATGGAATTCTTTTCAAGTCCAGAAAGGTTGCCGATTACCTCTTCATGAGCTGAGCTTTGCTCCCTGGCTGAATTGGCAATCTCTGTAGCCAGATCCTTTAGCTTTCCCAGGTCCTTCAAAAAATGCTGATTCATTCTCTCCTGCTGTTTGTATTGCCCATCCAGGAATTGAATCTTTTCGGCAATTGAGTTCAATCTCTGGTCTTGATTCCTTGCCTGTTCGTCTGCATTCGCCGATGACTGGCGACCTTCATCGATAACTTCGCGGCTGGTCTCCAGGATGTTCTGGATGTTTTTTGCGTTCTCTGCGCTGAATTCTGCAAGTTTGCTGACTTCCGTTGCCACAACGGCAAATCCACGACCGTGTTCGCCGGCCCGGGCCGCTTCGATAGCTGCATTCAATGAAAGCAGGTTTGTCTTATCCGAGATTTCTACGATGACACTATTGAACTCGGCCAATTTTTGAAACGATTCTTGAATTCCCTGGAAGACTTCGCTGTTTCGACTCACCGATGCAGTGACTTCCCAGCTCAAATTTCTTATCTCTGAGCTCAGCCTCTCCAGTTCAGCGCTGGAGTTGAGAATCTCGGAAATCATGGCTTTCAGCTTTTCGCTTTCTTCGTTCAGGCGATTGATATTTTTCTCCTGCTCCACAGCCGATTTCAAAGTCCTGCCGGCGCTGGCAGATAACTCTTCTGTAACTGCGCTGATTTGTTCCACAGCGCTGGACTGATCCTGCATCATGGTGGCGCTTTCATCCAGATAGCTGCTGAATTCCATCAGCGTGTACTGCAGGCCTTCTGTGCTATTTGCGATTTGCTTACGATTGCTTTCTTTGCTTCGGTTGGATTCTCGAATATCCTTCATCGTAACACTAATGCGATTGAGTAACTCTTCCATAACGCCCATCACAAGATAGGAGATGATTCCGATGGCCAGAATTACCACTGCCTGCATGGCATGGTTTACAATTTGAATCTCCGTAGACCCGGGCTCATCAATGACCTTAACTTCCAGACCAGAAAACTGTGCAAAATAGATTAGGCTCCCATAGAGAGTGGATGCCAGCAGGGTTACAATCAGAGTGATCTTTTTGGAGTTCAATAAGGAACTGTAAGTAATGGGAACAATGAAGAGTCCCATGGCCACAGCGGAACGGAGAATTAGTGCGGCAGCGATGGGATCCATCAAGACATCACCCAGGAAGGATCCAAACATCATGAGAGTGTCCAGAACGACAAATCTCCGGGCTCCTTCGATAGAGAGCTTTCCCCGAGCGAAAAGGACCCAGAATAGAACAGCTGTAATGATGTACACACCGATAGCTACCGATTGCACTGCCAGCATCTTACTGGTAAATGTGGGAGCCAGTAGACTTACCATGCCAACGTAAACGAAGGCCATGGTAATTCGAATTCGGTTCACGATCTGAATAGAACGATTGTAAGATTTCTTTTTTGCCATTTTGCTATCCGATGCCAGATACGCGGAGTTCAGAGCTGACCAACTCCGAGCATCAGCTACCAGCTACATAACGATAGGCAACTCTGTCCAGATCCTTTCCTGACGACGTGTTAGGTTTCTTAACTTATGCGGAGGGAGGCATGAATCTACCGGACTGCCCCCGATCCCGGCTTCCAGCATCCCTTCTGGATCTCGTTTTCCGCCATTTCCATGGCTTTACCTCACAGAAATAGTCCGGGCAATACTCATCCGGCCCTTTTTCTAGGGCCCCATTCAGGTACCGAACAGGGGTACAGTTCCCCTGGACGTCCTCGGGCGCAGCAATATCGGAAACCTAAAGGGGCTCTATGTAAACCAGGTCGATGGGCCGCAGTCCACCCAGGATGGGAACCGTTCCGATCTGAACATCTCCGGCCGTAGTATCGTAGATTCGAATTCCCGGCGTTGTCAGGCCCACATCTCCGGCATAGAGTCTTCCATCAGGACTGAGCTCCAGACCGGAGAAAAAGCCAAAGCTGGCCGGATAGTATGCTAGCTGGCTGATGAAGGCACCAGTGAGTGGATTGAATCGCTGTAGAGAGATACTGAAATCAGCGTACTCCACTACGGCATAGCCTGTAGTGTCATTCTTGATCACAACATCCAGGATATCTCCTCCGGCCGTCGCTTCGGCATATAAAAAGCCGCTCCTAAACTGTCGCGTCTGGAGGTTAAACGCCTCCACTCCACCATCGATAGCGAAGTTAAATCCAAGCCGGGCCGGGGTAGATATCACCAGATGATCCACACCCTGAAAATTTACAAGCTTCAGTTTGCCAAATGGGTTCGTGGACTGGAATGCGAATACACCGGTAACAGCGAGGCTGCCCGCATCGATCTCTACCAGATAGGAGACATCGGTAGGAGCATAAGTAAGCACCGGATGGTTTCTATCCAGGCGCTGAACGGTGACGTAAATTCGTCCCTGATAGGCGTAGACTGAAGAAGCTTCTGGCAATCCATCCGGACTGCCCCCTGCCGAGGTTGGCTCTGCCAGCGAAGCCAGATCCACGGTGGCTACTGGAATCAATGTATCGGTCAGAACGGCCACATCGGTGCGTTCGTAGCGAGTAACAAAAGCCCTGCTATTGCTAAAAGCAATGTCATGCGGATTTGTTCCCGAACCCAGGCTAACTTCAGCCTCCGTAAAGTAACCGGCCAGTGGATTGAGCACCTGCACATTGTCCCGGCCCAGACGGTTAATAACATAGACTCGATCCCGGTAATTGCGCGCAAGTGCATCGCTATGAACATTCACATGAAAATCCGTCTGAAATCCGTCCAGACTCATGACAGAGAAACGACCGGTACTGGATAGGTCGGAAGAGATGATTCCTATTTTATCTCCGCCCGACACAGAACTGAAGATCAAAGAGGCCAGGTCCGGACGTTCAATATCCTGACAGGCGCCCAGCAGGAAGACCAAACAGAGAATCAAGGAAGATCGTATTGCCCGGCCGCTCGTGCGAACCAGCCGGCTACACTTCAACAATCCCTGGAAGTACCTCATCGATTCACTTAGATTTACGGAATTCGCGACCTGTCTGAAACCACGGCTCAGGACGGCCAGAGGCAATAGTAGACCTCTGGGTGGTTGAGGAATCGAATTGGCTGCACCTGCCTCTTTCTTTCGTTTATCTGTATTAGAAACTGTACTGAAGACTTGCATATACGCTCCTTCCAGGAATAGGATACCCGATTAAATCCTCGCTGCGGTCATTTAGCACATTGCTCACATCCAGACGAAAGTCCAGTGCATGGTCTGGATTTTCCAGCAGACGACATTCGAGAAAGAAGTTGTGCAACCACCGGGGTTCTTGATAGAAAAAGAAATCGTTAGATCGATCCTGAAACACGGCTCCTGTGTAGTTCGATTCCAGACCAGTGCGAAAGATAGAGTACGTAATACTGAAACCTCCGGTGAAATCGTGCAACGGACGCAATGGCAAATACTTCCCCCTGGCAAAACTTATTTCTCCTTCATTGATCGCTTCCTGGTAGGTGTACCGAAGAAATAGATTCAACCAGTTCCATTCCACGTCTGCTCCGTTCTCGATTCCCTGTATACTGGCAGCATCCACATTCTCGGCTCGCAAAGTGAACCTGGAATTGGGAATGAAAAGGATCATATCCCGAATGTTTCGCTGAAAAACAGTAGAAGAGAGCTTGATGTTCACAGGTCCGTTATAATGGATATCGGCCCCTCCTTCGAACGTTTCGGCATCTTCCGCCTTAAGGTCCGCATTGGAAACAATACTTCCGGACTGACCAAACAATTCTATAAATAGAGGTACTCTGCGCGACCGATAGGCTGCGGCGCGAAGAAACAGTTGGAAAGCATCGCTTTCATAGGCAAGACCTTTGATTCGAATTCCTGGATCCAGAAATTCTCGCACTACCTCATTCTCTTTTAAAGGATCCTGCACGGTGGCTGGTTCATTGAAGCGATCTACGTATCTTTCATAACGAAGGAAGGGATGAATCTGGAGAGCACTGTTGAATAAAGAAATCTCATCCACTAGATGAATGCTGGATTGATTGCGGAATTTTGTAGGCACTCGATCCACCCGCTTGTCCAGAGCATTTCTTTCATCTTCATGATAGATCTCCCTTTGATTTCCAAATAGAAACTTAAATGTTTGAGAAAACTCCGGAACATGCAACTCGGGCATTAGATGGAGCCCTACCTGCTGAAGCCTGCTCTTGCTTCCCGGGAATTGAAAGCTAAATTCCTGTCGCGGGTCAAAGAAATGATTTCTAACTTCTGTATAGTAAAGTCTGGACTTGAAGCGAAGCCGATCCCATCCGGCAGATTTTGTATCTGTGGTTATCCCAGTGGTATTTCGCAGATGCTTTCGCTTTGTTTTTTCAGTCTGGTTACTGCCGGGCCCGGGAATGCCATGTTCCCGGTAGAAGAAATCGTTCAGTAGGTCCCATCTTGTTCCCAGAGCAAAGAGACCTGCTGTTGCAGTTAGAGATGCCTTTCTGTACTGCGCATTCTTTCGACGATCATCGAAATCATCGAATCGGTTGATTACAGGAGTTCCATTCTCATTGCGAAAGATAAAATTCTGGTCTGAGGTTTCGCCGCCGCCTCCAATAGAATACCAGTAATCTCCAGGCCTGAGGAAAGAAGAAGGCTTAATCAAAAAGGGGCGCTTCGCTGATGGTTGCTGCCCCGAATCGCCAGGATAATCAGCACTCTGGACTTGATCTTTGTCAGCTGGATTATCCTCGGGTCTACTCCGGGCCAGGTCATCGCTATTTTGCTTTTTGACGTCGCAATAGCTACCTGAATCAAAGTTGCCGCTGTGCGAAAAGAAAAATCCGGCGCCAAATGTTCTATAAGAGCCGCCTCGCATATACAATCGATCCACACAGCTTCGATCCGAAGTTCTGAAATTCACAGCTCCTCCAATGGTTGGATTCGAGAGCATGGTGGCCGTCCCGCGATGAATATCCATGGATTGCATAGACGAAGTATCCAGATCGGCCAGGTTGATTTCGCCGGTAACTGCATTGTTCAATGGAATTCCATTGATGTAAACATTCACCTGATTTGCATTGGATCCGCGAATAGAAAGAGTACTGTAGGCCCCGGCCCCTCCATATCGCTGCACTCGAATAGAAGCCTCTTTTTCCAGAATCTCGGTCAACGGCCGATTTCTATTCTCCAGATTGTTCAGCTGGATCTTCTCAGAGGTTCCACCTTCAACATCGTCCTTTTCCATAGAGCGCCTGGGAGCCCGAACCTCAATTTCCTCGGATTCTACTTCCGAGGAATCTTCTGAGTTCCCGTCGATTTCTAGCTCCTCAGCTGAAGCAGGACGAGATGAAAATGAAGCCAGGAACAGGATGGTTGTCAGGAGTAAGGGATAGAAGGATCCCTGCAAGGCAGCAGCAAGCGCAGATCTCCAGGGACTTCGGAATTTAAACTTACGAAGGGGGTATGCTGGAAAAGCATGGTTCTGGAACCATCTGAGCCGGAATATATTGAAGAATAGCAAATGGAGCTCCTTTTTATTCCGAAGGCCCCATTATCACTGCCGGACCGAAACGCGCGGTCCTGACGGCGGGGAAGATCTGGCTCATGGGAAACCCCAATTACAGTTGCGCGTCAGCAGAGGATTTGCACCCCTTTCCACCCGGAAATATCTGCCAGGGTGACAATGCCGGATTGAGGAGCAAGGGAAATAGGAGACGGCCAGAGAAAGCCTGGAAAGGGAAAGACAATGAGACTGAATCTCATTTAATTCTGTTTGGGAGTACCTCTGACAATTCTCTGACAACTTGGATTGGGAGCATGCTAGACTAAACTCGGAAGCTTCTGTCCAGACAGATGGACAGTTCTAAAAGGGACGAATTCGAATATGAGACACCTCGGTGCCATAATACTAAGCCATGATCAAGGCGAAGATCTAAGCCACCTGCTTTCCTGGAAGGGACTGACTCTGGAGCATCTGGAAACCCGGGTTCAGCAATCTGGCTTCGACATCTCCGGCTTCCTTCTGCTATCTACCTGCAATCGAGTTGAAATCATTTATTCCATTGAAAACCCGTCCGACCATGCAGCCTTCTATCAGACACTGGTAGATAGCCTTCCTCCGGTTCAAGGACCGGCCCCGGAATTCAAAACCGGACGACCTGTGGCCAAACATCTGCTGCGATTGTCCGCGGGGCTGGAATCCATGGTTCTGGGCGAAACCGATATTCGCCATCAAATGAAAGAAGCCAAAGCAGCTGCCATTCGCGGCGGTCATCTGGATTATCGCCTTCGCACAGTACTTCAGGGAGTCTTTCGCCACTCGCGTTACATTCGCAGCTACATTCCAGCAAATCTTCCGCTGTCCGTATCCTCGCTGGCCGTAAGGTTTCTTGAAGATTCTCTGGGTGGCCTGGACAGTTCGGATGCCGGCATTGCCATCGTAGGCTCAGGACCTATGAGCCGGCATACAGCAGAGTATCTTTCCAAATGGGGAGGTCGTAATCTTATCTGGATCAATCGCACTGTGGAAAAGGTCCAGGAGCTGGCCTCCGGTGTAGGCGCAAAGTCGTTATCTCTAGAAGAGTTTTTAATCAACCCCGGTGCTGCTGGCAAACTCAGGGCCATCGTTAGCGCGACATCCAGCGAATCCCCTATTTTTGACCGGGAATTGATCGCGCGAATGGATCGAGATGCCAAACTGGTTCTAGTGGACCTGGCACTTCCTGAAGATGTGGACCCATCGGTCGCTGAGATGGATGGTGTAGAACTGATTAGCCTGGACCGAATTCGTCAACGTCTGGAAACAAACAGAAAACAGAGAGAAGAAGCAGCCTCCCGCGCCGAAAGTGCAGTAGAAGAGTCCCTGTTTCGTCTGGAGTCTGAACTCATTCATTCTCTTTCCGGTCCCATCCTCAAAGAACTGCAAAAGGATATTCGGAAAGAGGCTCAGGAAAGACTGGAAGGTCTGTTGCAGGGACGATTGTCACATCTTACTGCACGAGATCGGCGTATTTTGTATGACTGGGCCATTCGATCTCATCGAGAAATGAATCGCATTCATAGAAGCGGAGTTGAGCAGATTCTCAAAAGCTACTTTAAAGATTCAGAGCATGCCCCTGCCGATGAGGCCGTTGGTGGCGGCTATACCCGGTGATCCGAATTGCCACCAGGGGTTCGCATCTGGCTCTTGCCCAGGCAAAGGCCGTGCAAACCATGTTGCAGACGAAAGCTGGAGTAGAATCTGAACTCAAAATCATAAAAACCCGGGGCGACCAGATCCAGGCCCCTCTCCACCTTTCCTCGGATGAGGCAAAGGGCTTTTTTACCAAAGAAATCGAAGAAGCGCTCCTGGCAAACGAGGCAGATATAGCCGTTCATTCCTATAAAGACTTACCAACGTCGGGCGCCGATGGCCTCCTGATTGCCGCTCTTCCAGAAAGGATTGCTCCCCTGGATACTATGGTATTTTTAAAGAAGCATCAGGTTAAGGATTCCTTTCCGTGGATTGGCGAAGATGGATTTGTGGCAACTTCCTCCCTGCGAAGGGTTTCTCAGCTCAACTACAGAGCATCGCATCTAAAGACATGCGATATTCGCGGAAATGTCCCTACCAGAATCCGAAAGATGGTTACCAGCCAGGGGGCTGAGACCATCCACTCCATTCTGCTTTCCGGTGCGGGCCTGCAACGATTGCAGGCCACAGGGGAACTAATTGAAGATAGCATATTACCTATCCTGGAAAAAGAGGAGCTGGTACTTGAAGCACTTAGGCCGGAGCATATGGTTCCTGCACCGGCCCAGGGCACCCTTGCATTGCAGTGCAGAGATAATGATTCCAATGTCCAGGCTATTCTTGCCCGACTCAACGATCCAGAAATCACACTGGTTTCTGGAATTGAACGATCTGTTCTGGCAGGACTGGAAGGGGGATGCAATCTGCCTCTGGGAGTTTTCGCTCACAGGGTAGCAGGCGGCAAGGACTTCGGAGTACATGTTTACCTGGGCGAAGAGTTCGAAGGTAATCGCCGAAGTCGATCCCATTATGCCTATAGAGAGGATACCGATCCGGACCGATTGGCCGGGCGAGTTCTGGAAGAGTTATTGCAGCCTCCCACCATCTACATATTCGGCAAAGAGGATCGAATGCAAAGCCTGGAGGATAGATTACCAGAGATTCTCCCAGATATTGAATCCATTCGAACCGTTCCAGCGATCCGTATCATTCCTGAAGATTGGAGCGAGTCGCAGCTTCAGGAGCTTAGAAACACTCTGGCAGGAATGCAACGAGTAATCCTCTGCGTATTCAGTAGCTCCTCGGTAGATATCTTAAAGGAGAGATTTGGCGATGGCCAGCGTCTAAAAGAAGAGCTTGGCATTACGGAACATCATCGAGATGTGCGATGGGCCACCACCGGCGAATCGACAGCGAGAGCAATTCAAGCTCTGGATCGCGGCGAGGACATTTTGATGAGCGAGGATGGAACTTCTGCAGGCCTGGAATTGGAACTGCAATCCCTGAATAACCAGGATACCGCCTTTCTTTTCCTTGTATCTGCGAATGGAAGAAAGGAATTGATGGACGCTCTTCGTACGGGCCCCGGAGCCATACGAGAGCTGCCGGTCTACAAAAGCGAAACGGTTCCTTTAAGCAAAGACCTGGTAAATGAAATCAAGAGTGGAGATCAGTCCTGCTACATCCTGGCGGGCAGTCCGCTCTGTTTGCAAAATCTGAAAGATTCAGGCATTCTGGATGATCCCAATGGCATTCGGCTTCTCTGTCTGGGACGCACAACCTGTGAAACCGCCCGGGAAATGAATCTGCATCCGTATGCCGTGGCCAGCAGCCCGGACTATGAACAATTCCTTTCTGAATTCTTTTAATTGTGAGCACTGACAGGAGCTTCAATTGTTGGATCTGACAGGAGCTTCAGTTGTTGGATCTGACAGGAGCTCATCACTCCCGGTGAAGATGGCGGGGCCACCCATGGGCGCAGGCCAGATAAGAGAGCCCGCCTTTTTCTCCAGTTGTTCAGAACGGAAAAACCGGCGGTCCGGCAGCTGGGCTATGTCTGGCGGATTTTTACCGGCAAGAATGGGGTTCTGAGGGGTCAGGACAGTTCTGCGTCTTCCAGATGGAAAGTAAGAACGGAGCATTCCAGCGGAGATCGAGCCCAATTCCTTCTATAATTTGTCCTTTGCACCTTCTGGGGACTCTGGATTCTGGCCAGACCTGCGGGCGAATATCCACGTCCTCATTGCAAAACAAAGCGGTCAGTCCGCTGGAGCTATTCATGAACAGATGGGAGAGATTTCAGGAGATCAGTCTCAAGGTAGCCCGGATAGGCGCACCGATTATGCTGACGCTGGGTACGATTTTTAGCGGTCTGCTCATAGGTTATTTGATCTCTGAAGTACATAGCCAGAAACAACTGAAGTTTCTGGTAGGCTATGAGCCCACGCCCCCTACCCGTCTCTATGACCGAGATGGTCGAGTATTTGCCGAACTCTATCGACAGCGCCAGGAACTCATACCTTTTCATACAATTCCTCCTCACGTTGTGCATGCCTTTTTGAGCACGGAGGATGATAACTTCTTCAATCACTTCGGCATCGATATTCCAGGCATTTTCCGGGCTGCGATCAAAAACCTGCTGGCCGGCCGTGTAGTTCAGGGTGGTTCCACGTTAACGCAACAGCTGGCCAAGCAATTGATTCTGGATGCCGAAGGTAGTCGAAACCGAACGTTCAATCAGAAGATTCGCGAAACCGTGCTGGCTCTTCAGCTGGAAGAGGAACTGAGCAAAGAAGAAATCCTGGAAGTCTATTTTAACATTATCTATCTGGGCCACGGTTGTCAGGGTCTGGCCTGCGCAAGCCAGATCTTTTTTAAAGAAAAAGTTCCAGACCTGACTCTACCTCAGGGAGCTGTTCTGGCAAGAATGCCCAAGGCTCCCGTAGACTATTCTCCTTTTCGTAATCCGCGAAAAGCCATGGAGCAGCACAAGGTTATTCTGAACCTTATGGCAAATGACGGAATTATTCCAGAAGAGGATATTGAACGTATTCACAAGAATTTCTGGCGCGAATACTGGGTCCAGGTCGTGGTTGAATATCCAGGACAGACTACCTGGGGACAGAAGCTATATAAAGCTCCTTACTTTACTGAACATGTGCGCCAGATCCTGGAAGCCAATCCATCCATAGGAGAAGAGAAGCTCTATGGCGAAGGCCTTCGAGTTTACACCACTCTGGACTTGATTCAACAGGAAGTGGCCGAGGAGGAAATCCAGAAGTCTCTGAAGCGAGTAAACGTTGGCAGCCCAATTCTTCGCCAGGATGTTTACGGATATACGGCCAAAGATCCGCGTAGCCTGTTTCGCAAAGGTCTGGAAGATAGCTCCGACCTGGACGCGCTACAACTTCTTGGCTATGTAACCCCTAACTGGAATCCCACGGTTGCTGTAGAGGAATTTAGAGCACAGAGCGTTAACTACCGTACCAATACTCAGGTTCAGGCGGCCTATATCAGCATCCATCCTTCCACGGGTTACATTACAGCAATGATTGGCGGTGCTGACTTTTCCCCCAGAAACCAGTTTAATCGGTCCATTCTGGCCAAACGCCAGCCGGGTAGCTCCTTCAAGATCTTTGTTTATGGAGCAGGCATCGAACAAAGAGCGATCAATACAAGTACCGGCCTGAATGATTTGCCTTTCGCATTGATCTCAAAAACCGGACGTGTCTGGGATCCCAGCAACTATTCGGAAGGGTTCAGTGGAGTGGTTCCTTCCAAAACCGCTCTTGCACTTTCCCTGAATACTTGCGCGGTTCAGACCTTCTTTCGCGTAGGAGCTGAGCCTGTCATCGATCTGTCTGCTCGCTTGATGAAGATTAAAGACCGAGCAAGATTCAATCCCGATCCAGCCATGGCACTGGGTGCCAGCGAAGTGACTCCGATGGAAATGGCCATGGCGCTGGCCATCATCGGAAACAAAGGAAAGGATGTGATTCCTTTTGCCATTCGCTATGTAACCGACTCCGATGGAAATGTACTATATAATAAAGAAGCGGCCATTCGTAAGATCATCGCCATCAAGACTCAGACCGGTCAGATTCAAGTTATTGAGCCGGCTCTGGCCTACATCATGCGCGATATGATGGAAGAAGTAGCCAATGCAGGAACAGCTCAGGCTGGACTGCGAAGCTATCAGCACGATGGCGGCCTATTCCAGGGAGATTTTGCAGCAAAAACGGGAACCACTCAGCAATGGTCCGATGCCTGGCTTGTGGGTTTTAATCCGGATTTCGCCCAGGCAATATGGTTCGGCTATGATCAGGGCAAATTTTCCATGGGTGGTCGATGGGCCGGTGGCTCTCTGGCTGCCCCCACCGTCGGTCGGATCATGACTTCATATTACAGGCGAGCCCGCAGAGATGCTCCCCGATTTGATCGTGATCGACCGGATGGAATCGCAGGCGCGGACTGCAACGGAATGGCCCTGGCTCCGGTGGAAGAAGATGGCGAGCGAATCGAAGCTCCTACCGATGGGGTGTGCGCCAACGATCCAAACTTGAAGATCTATGATCAACGGGAATTGATCATGAAAGAATTCGGAATTACCAAGGAAGATCTTGGTCTGGAAGAATGGGAAAGACTGATGTTCAAGTACGAAAACCTGGAGCAGAAACGAAAGGAAAGAGAGCAGCGGATCAAAGAAGAGAAGATGGGCATTGATCCAGATAAGAAGCCGGATGAAAAGCCAGCTGAACAGTAACCAGTAACCGGAAATTGTAGTGCCACCGGTTAACGGCCGTTTTGAGCTTGAAGCGAGGCCAGCAGCAGAAACGTACCCCGGCTCTGAACAATCAGCCTTGAATGCCCCGACAGCACTCCGGGTCCAGCCAGAGAAAGAAACAATCTATCGCCGATCTGCTCGCGCCTCAACGGTAAGGGTTCGCAGAACAGCGCGGACCCATTGGCTCCAGAATTGGATTCTCAGCATCGCTGCCAGGCGCCAGGAGCATCACGGGACATTCACTAATCGGAGCTACGTCCAATGAACACATCCAATTAGAATCATCGAAAAACGGGAACCGGAGGACACCTATGGCGAAGCATCGCTGCAAAAGGATACATTCTAACGGTTCATGACTGCGGGAAAAATAAAACTGATCCCGAAGATATTACCATGCTTAAAGATTTCGGGCGGTGGTTTGCCAAAGTTATGACCTTCCAGGGAGCGCACACAGGCCTGATCCACTGGTTGCTGTCCCATACTGGAAACCACTCTGGTATCTCGAACGGTACCTTCTTCATCGATCAGAAATAGAACCCTCACTACTTGAGGCTTTATAGGCTGCGAAATCACCGTGCCCGCAGAATCCCGATAGGCTATATTCAACCCCGGAGGGGCAAAATTGCTGCGAACCTGACGGAGTAGATCGCGAAAGTAACGATACCCTTCCAGCTCTCTTCGCGGAATGGAAAGACTGGGGGATTGATCGTACCTCATGGCAAAATCATTCTGAAATCTGTAGTTGGCCGGAATTCGCATGGGCAGGGATTCTGTGGCCCGATCCGATTGTCCCTGCTGGCTTGTGGCTGTGGCGGCCTGGCGATTTCCTGGACCTTCATTTCCATTCTCAGCCTGATTCTGACGCGGCCTTTGCTCCGGGGAAGCTCCTGGTCCATCACCGCTCTCATAGCCCTGGAATTGAGCATCGGCCGGAGAGTTTTGTCCGCCCCCTGGACTCCCACCACCGGGGGTAGATGGAGCTCCAGTCTGGGAGCTACCGTAAGAAACCTGGAGAACATCGTCCTGAGAAAGGGTATGAAAACCGTATCGCTCCGTTAGACCACCTGACCCCCCGGCATTTACATCGGACATGGCTGCCGTCTCTGGTCTAGTTACCGGGGCCGCATAGTCCTGCTCTAGCAGCACAGGATAAACCATACTCAGCATGGGCTGGTCCCGCCCCAGAACTTCGTTGATCCATTGTGTGATGCCAGAGTCCCTTTCGTTGGTGATCAAAAAGGAAACGGTGGAAGCGAAGAGGAAAAATACGCAGGCCCCTGCCAGAAGAATTCGATCCTCCCATCGGCCGGTGGATATGCTTTCGAAAGCGGCCAGCCAACGATGCACAAATGTCCCGGAAGAAGGGGCCGTTGAATTATTTTCTGCGTAGGATTGCATTTTAAGAAAAAGCGGGGAATATTGAATCAGGAGAATAAGTCTGAGGAAGAGTATTGAATACCAAAGTGATCGTAGGCGGCTCGGGTAACTCTGCGACCCTGAGGGCTCTTTTCGATCAATCCAAGCCGCAGCATAAAAGGCTCATGGTCTTCTTCCAGCGTTCGGTCCTCTTCATCCACCAGGGCGGCCAGAGTCTTCAGGCCAACAGGTCCTCCGCCATACCTTTCAATCATCAGACGCAGTACCTTTCGGTCCAGTTCATTCAATCCTTTTGTGTCGATGCCCATTCGCTCCAGACAATCCTGCACAAAGTCCGATCCAATGACATCCACCTGCTCCACTGTAGCATAGTCACGAATTCTACGCAACAGTCGATTCGCTTCTCGTGGCGTCATCCGGGCTCGGTGGGCGATTTCCAGGGTAGCATCATCTTCCAGTTTCAATGCCAGAACCTGGGACGTACGCTTTAATATCATGGAAAGATCTTCGGTATCGTAAAAATCCAGTTTCAAATCCAGTCCAAATCGATTCTTCAATGGCGCAGAAAGCATTCCCGACCGCGTGGTGGCGCCCACCAGGGTAAATGGCTTGAGATGGATCTTGACACTTCTTGCAGCCACTCCTTCTCCCAGCACCAGGTCGATGACTCCATCTTCCATGGCCGGATAAAGTATCTCTTCGCATTGACGGTTCAGCCTGTGAATTTCATCTATGAATAGCACATCGCCTTTTTCCAGAAGAGTGAGCATGCGAGCCAGATCCCCGGGTTTCGTGATGGCAGGAGCGCTGGTGGAATGAAGATTACTACCCATCTCACGAGCGATGATGGCAGCCAGTGTTGTCTTTCCCAGACCAGGGGGACCGGAAAACAGTACATGATCCAGGACCTCGCCGCGATGCAGGGCCGCATCTACGGAAACCCGCAAACGTTCTTTGAGCACCGCCTGACCGATGAATTGCTCCAGGCTTTCGGGACGCAGACTTAGATCATCTGGAAGCTCGGTCATTCGCAGGGACCGTTCGGGGATCATCCCTACAAGGTAAGCCGGCCGGCTTCTGTAATCCAGCGGTTTTTATGCCTCCTGGCCAGCCCGGCCCGGAAGAATAGCGGAACCAGGGCCCACATCTGCCAGGAATGATCGAATGACTAATGATAGACCAGAAACACTGCGGGCTTTTTGGGTAATCGAAGACTCTTTAATTCCCGGGCTTTCATTCGGAAAATCTGTTCATCGCTCTGGCCCAGATTCAGGGCAATGAACACATTGGGATTTCCGGAAAGACTGGAGCTCAGCTCTGCAGGGATGTCCGGAACTCGGTGTGGAGCCTCATAGAAACCAAAGGTATGCTTGCTAGAGCCCGAGCCAGAAAAGAAGGATGAGCGGGCTTTTTTCTCTCGGGGCGGAAATCCAGCGAATGTGAATGGACCGTTCAATCCCGCACGAGCAATGGCAGAGGTAATGGCTGTAGGACCTCCGATGAGCTGAATCTGAAACCCATTCCTTTCCCCGAGCTCAACCCAGTTTCTGCCTGGATCTTCTATCATGGGCATTCCAGCATCCGAAACCAGAAGCAGCTGCACCGGATGCTTCAGACTGAGATCAATAAGTTCTTCCAGAAAGGAATCATACTGCTCGGTTCGAGTCTTCTTGTCGAAGACCACAAACCGTTCATCCGGAATCTCCAGCCCGGCTCGCTTGAAATGGGTCTGGGCCCCCCGTTTGCTTTCGCAGAGAATAAAATGGCAGTGATCGGCCAGCTCCACGGTCGCAACGGCAATTTCTCCGGGATGCCCCACAGGCATGCCTGCAATGGTCAGTGTAATCTTATGCATTCTAATTAACGGAATCTTCGACTCGCTCAGTAAATGGAGGTCGTATGGCGCTTTCTTGAAGCTGATCTATGCATCTGGTAACGAAAGATCCCGGGGTATCTCCAGAGCAATAGGCAACAGAGGCATATTTACCGTTCGATGAACGCAACGAGCAGATTCAATGCCCCACTGGACGATAGTCCTTGTTTCCTTCAGGATCCGCTACTTCAAAGGATTGAATCAAAAATCCTTCCTGCTCCGCCAAACCTCGCAGATCTTCCTTTCCTCGATCCACCAGCAAGGCCATACCTGCGGCCCGAAGCATATCCAGGTCTGTAAAGGAGTCGCCAGCGGCGAAATCAATGGCCCGATCATCCAGTTCTCGTATGGCCTGGACTTTGCCCGGCCCAAAAGTCATGGGCTCCTCAATATAGGGCAGAAGCATATCATCTTTTCGCTTCAGCCTCATTCCTCGAACGGCTGCCTCTTCCAGGTTCCAGTGCTGAATTACCGACTGGATCGTGGGCTCCGGTGAGGCGGTTATGATCCGAACAGTCCAGCCAGACTGTAGCATGGACTGGATTAGCTGGAAAATCTCTGGAATGATTCGAATGCCTCGAGGAATCTTTCGTCCGGATGGCAGTTCCTCAAAATCTACCGGCATTCGGGACTCGTCCTGAAAAACATAGGTAGCAATGCTTCTCAGTTCTTTCTCTGGTTGGTTTCCAAACAGGCTTCTGGTCCAGCGATAAGCTTGTTCCAGACCGGCAGTCTGAACCAGGGTTTCGTAGAGCCCCAGGAGTTCATCCACCCATTCCAGATGAGCCTGCAAATCTTCAAAGGCCTGGTTGCGGTCCCAGGATGCTCGAATTCTATCCAGGGTCTTGTTGGACAGGGATGGATGCGCAATTTCATTCCAGAACTCATCCAGATCAGCCCGGACCAACCCCTGAAAGGCAATGTAGTACATGCAGGCTTCGCCCAGGTCGCCGTGAATTAGAGTATTGTCGAAGTCGAAAACGGCCTGCCCGGGAGGTCCCTCAAGCAGGCTTTCCATCCGTTTCCGATTTTCCGGTGTCCATTGGTCGGCACCGGTTGCTGTCATTGGTCTTGCAGATTCAGAGCAGAAGCTTCAGAAGGCTGATCTTCCAGTCTTTCACGTACAACGGTTTCTGGCCGGGCCAGACCGTATTGCAAGAAGTCCTCTGGATCCAGAGGAACGTTTTCGTATCTTACTTCCAGATGCACGTGAGGTCCGGTAGATCGACCGGTGTTTCCAGAAAGTGCGATTACCTGACCGCGCTGTACATCGTCGCCAATGCGAACCAGGACTTTAGTATTATGAGCGTAGGTGGTTTCCGTTCCATCTTTGTGGCGAATCACTACTGCATTTCCGAAGCCACCCATCCATTGGGAGCGAATCACAGTTCCTTCCATGGCTGCTACTACGATAGTCTTGGAAGGACAGGCGAAATCCAGGCCATTGTGATGACCGCCAAAACGATTTCCAAAGCCGGACGATCGGTTAGGCGTTTCTACAGGCCAGATTAGTTTTCTGGAATCCACCTGAAGGATTCGACGACCATAGCCTCTGCGAATCAGTTCAGCGTAAAACTCTTTGCTCATAGGAACAAATACGTATTCGCCGCCAACATCGTTGCGATTCACTTTGTAGATCTCTTGAACGGTGGTGCCAAATCGATGGGCCAGAGCGTGCAACGATTGACCGGCGGTTTCTTCCCAGCGTCCAATCACACCATTGTAGACTTGAATGACTTTGTTATCGATAGTTACAGTCTCCAGTCCGATCCCATCTCCCTCTTCCGGTTGACCGGCCCAGAGCGATGTGCTCAGCAACAGTGCTGCAACGATTGAAATCAGTGCTTTCTTCATTGAATTTCCCAAAATATTATGATTACTTTATTCCCTTTTCCGCCAAAAAACTCTAACGACCGAGCCTGAACCTTCGTCTACTACAGTACACCGGGCCGGAGCCGAATTCCGTGGCCGATTTATTCCTCTATGATCGGCGATGGAACGCTCGATCTGTATCCCGATGCCAGAAACCCGTCATCGGACGGAATTGCAGGCACTGTCCGTGGATCTGTCGGGTCTGGCAATCATTTTTGACCAGGCTAAACGTCTCAGTAATCCCCGGGGATTATGATTTTCTATCTATTTTCCGGTTTTTTGGCCCATCTCTAAGACTGGCTTCCCTTCCCGGCCGGAACCAGGGGCCCACCAGGACCAGCAGATTGATTGGTGAGATATTCGAGTTTCACGCCGCTTCTTCCGGAAATTCTCATGGGAACGGAGCTTTATTCGGAATTTGAATGAATTCTTTCGCGCATTGACCTTTCCGCTGTCTGATTAGCCTCGCATCCAACAATGCAAGGCGATGTGTCTTACTCAGGCGGCCATGGAAACTATGCACCGCAGTCCCGATTGTTCTTTCTACTGTGGAAAGGACAGTAGAATTGACTCATGCACTCCTCTGAACAATTTCCCATCCGCAAAAACTGGACCTATTTAAACAATTCCGGTATTGCTCCTATGTATGCCCCTGGTTGGGAAGCCGGTTCCGCCTTTGAGCAGGCACGAGCAGAAAAAGGACAGATGGCCTTTGCAGACTTTGGATCTGTTCCAGGCAGCTTGCGAGAAGCAGCCGCCGAATTGCTCCAAACCAGTTCAGAGAATATGTCTTTCATGAAAAACACCGCAGAAGGTCTTTCTACCATCGCCGGTGGCTATCCTTTTGAGCCCGGTGACGAAATCATTAGCTATGTCCATGAGTATCCTTCCAACCACTATCCCTACGTTCTCCAGAAGAACCGTGGAGTTGTTCTGAAGCTTATCCCGGATCGAAAGATGCATGAAGGTCAGAGGGATGGAATGCCAGGAGGCTTCGTCCTGGAAGACATAGAAGCGCTGATTACAGATCGCACACGAATGATTGGACTCAGCCATGTACAGTTTACCAGCGGTTTCGCATGCGACGTGCAGGAGCTGGGTGAACTCTGTGCAGATCGAGGCATTGATCTGGTAATCGATGGAGCCCAGAGCATGGGTTGTCTGCCATTGTATCCGGAGAAATGGAATGTCTCTGCGATTGCCGCCTCTGGATGGAAGTGGATGATGGGACCTGTGGGCACCGGTCTTCTCTATACGTCGCCGCAATTTCGCAAAAAGATTCATCAGACCATGGCCGGAGCTGATTTGATGAAGCAAGGCCAGGATTATCTGAACCATAGCTGGCAGCCCTATGAAGATGGCCGGAGATTCGAATATTCTACGGTACCTGTATCTCTGGCAATAGCTCTGGAAAAATGTATAAGAGATGTACATCTCTCCAACGGCATAGAGAAGGTAAGGGATCATAACTGGAAACTTCAGGATGCATTTCTCCAGAAGCTGAGCAACCCATCCATTCAGCCGGTACGCTTTGAGAATAAGAACAGGAGCGGCATTCTTTCTCTAATCTATAGCGAACCGGAAAAGCTCTGTGCGCATCTGAAACAGAATGGCATTATTGTAACTCATCGCGGGGGGTACTGTCGCATTGCTCCGCATATTTATAATACCGTTGAGGATGTGGAGCGCGCCGCTGAAGTCTTGAACAATCTGTAGACTGCAACCAGAGTCGGGGTCTAGGGATGAAAGAATTTCGATGGCGAAGTATGTTTGCCATCTTTACGGATCTCGAAGTGTAGATGCGGACCGGTTACTCGACCGGTTTTGCCCACCTCTCCAATTTTCTGACCCTGATTTACAGAGTCCCCTTTCTTTACATGAATCTTTGAAAGATGCCCGTAATAGGTAGTATATTCGTAACGATGCTCCAGGATAATCAGGTTGCCGTAACCTCCGGCCGGACCGGCATGGATTACTTTTCCCGGAGCCGAGGCCAGCACTGGAGTGCCAACTTTCGCAGCCAGATCGATTCCGCCATGAAAGGATTTTCGATTGTTGATGGGATCCCTTCGATTACCATAGCCACTGGAAAGTACAGCTCCCGGCAACGGATGGGCGAATCCCTGCCCGCGAAAGTAGAATCGTTCTTCGGGTTCAAACCTTCGGCCGGGATAAAAACGAAATCCTTCCAGCAATTGATCTGTATTTGCACTGCTGGCCGGTCGCTTCTGTAAATTCTCTTTCAGCGCTGCAACCTCTTCCAGAGAACGATTCCTGCGAAATACTCCTCGAGCATTGGGAATCAAAAGAACATCCCCGGGTCCCACGGAGGCCGGGTTGGCCAGACCGTTCAATGAAGCGATGGTATCAGGATCCTGTCCCGTGCGAGTCACTACAGTAAAAAAATTCTCATTCTCTTTTAACCGGTAAAGATAGATCCTCAGTGGCAGAGCCAGGCGCTGTTCCCGGTAGGATGAGCGTAGATTTGTGCGAATCTGATCGCGTAGGACTTGAAGCTCCGGCGCCGAATTCTCCAGGGATGGGATCCATGCGCCGGACTCCTGCTTCCGCCCATCAACGGTGGACAGGGAAAGGGCCACCAACAAAAAGACAAATGCCGCAGTATTCTTCATCGTCCAGGGAGTATCCATCGCCATGGATGGCCTTTTTGATGGCCGGCGCGGTACATCTACTCTATCGGCTTCTATTCGGGGAGGTTAATTCCTTTCTCGCAGCCAAAATCCCGGAATACCTGGCAGGTCCGGCCACCGGCAGTCTGTTATTACTTCTGATCATTCCTATATACAGGATCCTGCTTTCCGATTCCCGGCCATTTTCCAGAAGCTTTCGCCCCGAGCCCCGAGCCCTACTGTGGGGCTTTCTGGTGGGTCTGCTAGCCGGATTTCTGGTTCTGCTCATTGCATTGTTCTGGTCTCCTGCATCGGAATCCGCCCTACCTCCTGTGGGCGGACTCCTGGCTATCATGATCTGGACCCCCATTGTGGAAGAGCTGTATTATCGATTTATGATTCAGGGGTATCTTATGGGTAGCATGGTGGAGCACGGGCACTCCAGGCAGGCTGCAAAAATGATCCCCCTGGCTTTTGCCACTGTCTGCTTCCTCTTTTCTCATGATTATTTCATTGCTCCTGTTCTCCTGATTCCTTCACTGGCATTTGGATTGATATTTATTCAATGGAATGTGACGGCGGCCATGATCAGCCATGCCGTTTACAATGCTGTACTGATTGGCGGAACTTATGTATCTCAAAACCACGGATAAATTCCTGGGAATGCAGCCGGCCACACTGGCTGGAAAAATACTGACCATCGCTTTAATTTGCGCTCTGAGCACATCCGGGCTGGCAGCCGATACCTTCGGGGTCTATCAAACGCCTCTGGAGCTGCAGGTGGCGGAGTCGAAACTGCCGGGCATTCTGGATGAATTCCAGAAAGATGGTTACTCGGAAGAAGAGGAGACCCTGGGTTTCAGCAAAGCCTGGTCATCGGATTTCTTTTCTCCCTATAACTACAGTATCTATACCGGCACGGTCTCACTGAATAACAAGAATACAATCATCCGATTGGAAGGAGATTCCGGGGATGTAAAGAGCATTACTCGAATTCTAGAGCTCAAGGGATTCATTGAAGTTCCCAGACAGGAATATTTGCCGGAACCCATCACTCTGTATGAGAAATCCCATCTATATGCCCAGGGACTGAACTTCCTGGCGCCCTGGGCCGGTGTAATGTACACCTCCTGGGATTCCCCTCGCTTAACCACCGGGCAAACCTACTATCGCACCATCATGTACTTTCTGGTGGATTCGTTCTTGATCTGGGCCGCAGGACGAAACTGGTTTCAGGAGCCGTTTGATATCTCAAAGAATGGCGGTCAGGTGGCTGCTGTGATGGTGCTCACTCGTTCCATCGGGGCGTTTCAATCCGCGAACTTAATTCGGGGGCATAATCGATTCGCACGAATGGGCTATACATTCTATCTGGAATAAGCCTTTCAGGATTCCCATCGCTCCACACAATCGGTGGAGTTAAAGGATAGTTGGCCTCGAAGCCAATAGCCATCCTCCATGGTGAGTGAGTTCATCTTTGCAAGATTTCCGGAAGAGTCAAAGTGCAAAAAATTCAGGACAGCTACTGGTTCTACCTGGGACTCAGCTTCGTAGCACACTCGATATTGCTGCTGAGTCTATTCTTAACATTCGATCGGGACAACTCGGATACCAATCTCGTACAAACCATGTCTGGATTTTCCATAAGCTCCGAAGAAAGCACTGGAAATACCTCGGAAAATCTTTCCGAAGAGAACGCGGGGCCGGGATCAAAAGAATCGGATGGGTCCCATAATGCAGAAGCCCTGTTTTCGCAAAGCATTGGAAACTTAAAACAATCCATTCCCTACCCGGCCCTGGCTGTGAGCCAGGAAATTCAGGGAACAGTGATTGCATTCGTGCGATTGGAGAAGGGCAGACTAACAGAACTCAGAATAGACCAGAGTTCAGGATTCGCAGTTCTGGATGACCAGGTAAAAAGCAGCATCCGGCAATGGCAGTGGCCGGAAATCTCAGCTTCCCGGCGCTTCTCGGTTCGGTTTCGCCTGTGAAGATCGGAGCCAGCGGCCACAGGCATTGGAATGAATTCAGATTTCAAGAGAGATATACCGGAAATCATCTATGAGGACAATCACATCCTTGTGGTGGTAAAACCTCCGGGCCTGCTGAGTCAGGAGGATGCATCGGGAAGCGGAGATCTACTGTCCTATCTAAAAGATTACATCAAGACCAGTCGAAACAAGCCCGGTAATGTTTACATGGGACTCCTGCATCGACTGGATCGCTCTACCGGAGGATTGATGGTCTTTGCACTCACTTCCAAAGCTGCAGCCAGACTGTCTGAAGAAATCCGAGAATCCAGGGTAATCAAAAGGTACCTGGCCATGGTGCCTTTTTCTCCAGAACACACTTTGCATCAGCTAGGATCCGACCAGGGGGAGCTTAAAGACATCTATCGCAAGGATGAATCCAGACGAATGGCCGTGCACTGCAACGAAGGGGAAACAGGAGCGAAGCTGGCCAGACTGCGGTATGCCATTCGAAACGATCTCAGTCCTGCCGATCACACCGTGCTGGAAATCGATTTAATCACCGGGCGATTTCATCAGATTCGCTACCAGCTCAACCGACGGGGCCTTCCGCTCTGCGGTGAAGCGCGATACGCCAACCAGGGCCTACCAGACTACAGACTGGCCCTATGGGCCTTTCATCTGGAGTTCGATTATCCGGTAGGCAAAGAAAAAGGCCGAATGGTATTTGATCGCATGCCAACGGAAGACTGGTGGAAGCAGCGTCTTCAGAAATAAGGAGCAAATCCTATCTTCCAACTCATGCCAACCTATGCCTGGCGGCAGTAGCAGCTCAGGAGCTGAGAACCTGGTCTATCTTCCATCGCTGTTCAGGTATCCTCCCTATTTGAAGAATTGGGCAAATCGACAGCGAATGAAATTTGGCCTGCGAATAAAAAGAGGATGCGAAGCCGGACTTCGGAAAAGATGAGCGAAGCCCTGTGGGGCCCATTTTATGCAGAAATCAATTCCACAGCTTTTGCAATAAAACGTCCGGCGCTTCTGAAAGACAAAAAAAAGCCCGCTTATGCGGGCTTTCCTTTATAGCAAACTGGCTACAGCCAGTTCTAATATTATCTTCTGGACGCAGCCTCTTTAACCAGGCCAGCCGCGATTTCATTCTTCTGAATCTGACTGGTGCCTTCATAGATCTGCAGAATTTTCGCATCGCGAAAAAATTTCTCAGCCGGATACTCTTTTACGTACCCGTAACCACCGTGAATCTGAACTCCATCGGTTGCTACTTTCATTGCAGTGTCTGCAGCAAAACATTTTGCCATGGCAGAGAACTTCGCTGTATCCTTATGACCGATTTCTGCCAGTTGAGCAGATTTATAGGTTAGCAGACGAGACGCTTCGATAGCCATCGCCATATCAGCCAGCATATGCTGAATTGCCTGGAAAGTTGCAATTTTAACGCCGAACTGCTCTCTTTCTCGAGCATACTGAATAGCTGCTTCGTAAGCGCCCTGAGCACATCCTACAGCACTGGCTGCTACAGCCGGTCGAGAAAGGTTCAGTGTTTTCAGAGCGTGCAGGAAGCCATTGTTTTCGCGTCCGCCAACAATGTTCTCAGCAGGAACTTCGCAGTCTTCGAAGATCAGCTGGCGTGTTTCAGAACATCGAATCCCCAGCTTGTCCTCTTTCTTTCCGAAAGAGAAGCCCGGAGTGTCCTTTTCTACAATAAAGCAGCTGATTCCACGAGGGCCGCGGTTCTTATCGGTGAGGGCGAATACAGTATAAACATCTGCCTGACCAGCTCCGGAAATCCATTGCTTGGTTCCGTTCAGAATGTACTTATCGCCTTTTTTAACGGCAGTAGTGCTCAGTGCGGGAACATCAGAACCAGCGCCCGGCTCGGTAAGACCAAAGGCAGCAATCATTTCGCCAGCAGCCAGCTTGGTAAGATACTTGGTCTTTTGTTCGGGAGTAGCGCCTACTTCAATGGGGAGAGAACCCAGTTTGGTAGCCAGGAAGGCCGTGCCGACGCCCAGACAGCCGCGGGCAATTTCTTCGGCCAGAATGATGTTTCCCATCATTCCCATTCCCATTCCGCCGTAATCTTCTTCGTACATGGCCTGGAACAGACCAGCTTCCTTGAATTTTTCCAGTACCTTATGCGGGTACTCATTCTTCTCATCCAGTTCCATTCGAACGGGAACTACTTCATTTTTAACAACATCGCGCACCAGGTCGCGTAGCATGGCCTGGTCTTCAGTCAGGCCAACGGAGATTTGAGGTTCAGACATGGATCACACCTTCGTTGAGAGTTACCGACCAGAATTAGACGAGGCAGGTTGGGGACAAGAAAAAACGGTGACAGAATGCTTGAGACAATAGTGAGAGAGCCCATTCACCGGTTTGAGAACCAGCGTCGGGCTTCCCCTATTCCTCCGGAACCGGTTCCAGGCGCCTTACCCGAAATTGCACCATCTTCTGGCGGACTCTTTTAACCAGCTCAAAGGAAAGATTCCCGGAAACGATTTTTTCCCCGACTTCGGGAAATCGGCCAATCTGTTCAATCACGAAACCGGCCACGCTTGTATAGGAATCCGCTTCTGGCAGGCCTTCCTGCATGAATTCGTTGAAATCGGAGATTCCGCAGGAGCCGCTCACAAGATAGCTTCCATCTGGCAGAGGCATGAATTCGTCTTCATCCGGGATTTCTGTCACATCCTGAATTTCCCCCACAATTTCTTCCAGGATATCCTCCATGGTGAGCAATCCGGCCGTACCACCGTACTCATCCACGACTATGGCCATGTGGGTTTTTCGTTTCTGCATTTCCTGAAGGATCTTCCCTATCTTCATGCTTTCCGGAACGAAATAGGCGGGGCGAGCAAGGCGCGAGAGCTGGTAGGCTTCCTGCCGGGCCAGACATCGCATAAGATCTTTCATATGCAAAATTCCGATGATATTGTCCAGGCCTTCGCCAAAGACTGGCAAACGGCTGTAAAGGGAATCCACCGCTTTTCGGACTTCATCTTCCGCCGCATCAACGCTGATCGCTTTGATATCTACCCGGGGAACCATGACTTCGCGGGCAGCTGTATCGTTAATCTCCAGGACATTTTCTATAATTTCATGTTCGGAATGGGCAATGGTTCCATGCCGAACCCCTTCCTCCAGCAGATGCTTGATTTCCTCTGCCAGAAGTCTGGTCTCACTGAAGCTGGTGCGATCTTTGAAGGGCCGTAATAGCAGGTTACTGGAAAAGGTCAAAAATCGGGTGAACCAGTACACCATGCGATTGAAGACTTGCAGCGGATAGGCCACTACCATGGCCACTCGTTCAGAATAATTCAGTGCCAGCGACTTGGGCACAAGTTCGCCGATCACCAGACTGAGATATGTAATAAAGAATACTACAATTACAAATGAGATTTGCTCGGAGAAGTTCTGAATCAGAGGGTAAGGAATCTGACTGATCAAGGGCTCCAGCTTTTCTTTGAAACTGGAACCACCGAAAACACCGACGATTGCGCCGACTAAAGTGACTCCGACCTGAACCGTTGCAAACAGCCGGTCTGGATCGCCCTGAAGACGAGAAATGATCTTTGCTCTTGCGTTGCCTTCCTCGATCAGAGCTTTGATCCTTCCTTTACGGATGGAAATCAGCGCAATCTCTGCAGCGGCAAAGAAGCCGTTAATCAAGATAAGAATCAGAATGATTAGAAAGTCAAGGGTAGTGTTGCCCATGGGCTGGTATTACAGAACCTCCTGGCCGGATAACCGAACCGAGAAATGTTTACTCTCCTGGACGCGCCCAGAAGACAGTTGAGATTGTTTGTTTTTGTTGGGAAGTGTGCGGCGAAGGCACGCCGATAAAGGATCTCCAGCATCCGGAGATTCGCTCTGAGCTATTTCGCTATGTGAAAGGTCGTTCATTCCCGAAAAATATCCCGCTGAATGAAAATATGCGAGACGTGTGGTGCCGGGATGAAAAATGCAACTTGAAGGCTTCCCGGACTTCGTGTTAAATAAAAAGCGTAGCTGGCTCACGCTGTATATCTTTTTTTTCCAGGGAGAGTCCGAATTTTTCCAGTAGCAAAGCATGATTCATATTAAAAACAGCAAAGAGATTCAAAAGATGCGCGATGCCGGTCGGCTGGCGGCCGAGGTACTTCATGAGACCGGACTGCGCGTCAAGGCAGGGGTCTCTACACTGGAGCTGAATGACTTCGCCGAAAACTATACCAGGAAGCACGGCGCTATCAGCGCTCCGCTAAACTACAAAGGCTTTCCTAAGAGCATCTGCACATCCATCAACAACGTTGTCTGTCATGGGATCCCCAGCGCGCAGGATGTTCTCAAAGATGGCGACATAATGAACATTGATGTCACTGTCATCTACCATGATTTCCATGGGGACACATCCCGGATGTTCACCGTTGGCGAGGTAAGCCAGGAAGCCCGTACTCTCATCGAAGATACGGAAGAAGCGATGTGGGTGGGTATTCGCACAGTCAAGCCAGACAACCGCATAAGTGACATTGGTGAAGCTATCGATAAGTTCCTCAGTCCAAGAGGATACGGCATCGTTCGTGACCTTACCGGTCATGGGATTGGAAGAAACTTCCACGAAGATCCTCCAGTACCTCATTATCGACAGAATCAGGTAAGGCAACGGATGCAGCCCGGGATGACCTTCACTGTGGAACCTATGGTCAATCAAGGCACATGGAAAGTCGACTTCAGTAAAGAAGATGGTTGGACTGTGACAACATCAGATGGTCGTCTTTCTGCGCAGTTTGAGCACACAATTCTGGTGACAGATGATGGATACGATGTATTAACCAGGATGGAGAACTGAGGTTGCACAGGGTTAACCGGCACATCCTGACATTGATCGTAGCATTCCTGTTTCTGGGCGCTGCGAATCACTGTCGCACCGGTTCGCTATTCAGCTACGGCGATGGCTTGCGCTCTGTTGCACTCACTGATTATGGCATTGTATTTCGCATCCCGGGAGACTGGGATGTCAGCCTGAGCCGCGACCGCTATTTTCAATTCGTAGCTGTTTACCGGGAGGATTCTCTTCCTCTGGGGCTCCTGGAGTATCGAGGACTGGATACAGAGCCTCGAGACCAGAGATCCAGGGATCTTTATGCCAGTGGATGGTACGATGCCATGCGCTTGAACTATCCTGGCTGGAAGTATGTGGATCGTAATAAAGATCAGGAATCTAGATCCTTCACTTTTGAGGGTAGCTACCTGGAGGGAACCACTCGCTATATCAAGATTGGAAAGCTCCGATTCCGGGATCGCAGGATCCATGCCATCTATTATACGGCCCCGGAGGATGAAATCGATCGCTACCGAGAGATTTTTGAGGCGGTGGATCAACTAATCCAGTACAGCAATGGCAATCGCCCCAATTAGGGGTACAGATTTCCTTTAATTGATTGCCAGCAGACCTGAATCCTGAATTTTGAAGTTGCTGAGTTATTGGTTCACCGCGCAGAGTGACTGTGAACCCCTGCTGGATCACTTCCGGTAGATGCAGAGAAGAGAATGCTGGCAATTCTGAACTACATAGTTATTGGCACAGGAATCCTTCTGGCCTGCTGGGGACTCTTTCATCAGCTAATCGTTGGCGGTGCCGTTTCCATGCTGGGAAACCCTGACGAAAAGGAAGCCCGGATTGTAATCATGGCCTGGGTTGCCCAGGGCGCCTTCATGACATTTTGTGGCCTGCTGCCATTCATATTCTTCGTGCTATACGGCATGGAACACCCCGCTTATTTAACAGCCACTCTTCTGGCTGGCCTGGCAATGTCTATTCTAGCAGCCCATGTTATGGTGGTTGGATTTGCCACTCTTGTTCGCCCGGTGCAAATCGGAGCCGCCCTTGAAGCGATCTTTGGCCTTCTGGTAATCATCAAGAGTTTGCTGGTAACTTTTCTTCTGGGCTAACCACCTTCCTCTGTTAGAATTGTCCGAAAGAAACAGGGGGATTAATATGGAGAAAGGACCAAAGATTGTAGCCATTGTATTTGTGGTACTGGGAATTCTGGGATTCACTCTAGCCACGGGATTCTTTTCTAATTTTTCGGAATCGGCTCTGGTGGGCGGCGCCTTCGGAATCATCTCAGGCCTGGCCGGAGCGCTGGGAGCTATGGTCGGAAACCCTTCTACAGGAAAATCGATATTACTCGCAATTCTGTTTTCCATTCTGGCGAACGTGATTCTGGTTACTTTCTTTCAGGTAATCTGGCCCATGTTATAGGAGTCAGAACGAGGCTCGGCCCAACGAGCCTCGCATTTGAGCGAGCTCGGGCTGCGATACTGACCTCGCGGCCATTGCAGCTCTGCAGTGGTCGTTGCATCCGTTGCAATCCTATCCTACACATATCTCGAGCCATTCGCCGAACACAGATCGTCGGCGCTTCCCAATATTTGACAAGATCCGGCAACTCCATAGGATTCTCTGGCTAAAGAATGTTGCCCTGCATTGGATTCATGAAAATGCGCTCCTTCCCGGCCATCCGATCAACTTGACCTGTTTCATTGCAGTCCAGTCTGCCAGTTATTGTTGTAGCCGCCACAGGCTATGATGCGAAGCAGTACAGGAGGGGAACCGGTAAGCATGCTAAAAACTCATAGAATCTATAGCTACCTGGCCCTGGTGCTACTTCTAGTGTTTCTCTGGCAACCCCGGCCCAGTCTTGACGCTTTCGCAGGCGCAGGTCCAGAAACACACTTTTCCATTACCAGACAGGCCCTGAAGGATTTTGCAGCGGATCGAGACATCGCCATCAGTCCGCTCTGCGGAGATATGATCCGTCAATTCTCTGTTATCAGTGACTCGGGCGGCTATGCGAAGGATTTCACTCTGCACTGTGACAATGACAGATTGGCGGATTGTTCATATCGCCTGGATGAGCTACGTTTCCAGGCAGTGCATGCGGTGGAGCTTACATCCAGCCTTCGCAATATGGGCATGGCCCTTCATTTAATCCAGGATTTCTATGCTCATTCCAACTGGGTGGAGAATGCCGGTTTTTCCATGCTTCTGGCCCCAATAGAGGCTTTTAGCTGGTTGCCTCCTCCGGCCAATCTTCAGACCGGACTGTATCCGGAGTACGTAAGCCCTCCTTCTTTACAGCTGGATTGCTACCTGTTTCCGGTAGAAGACTGGGGGCTTCGAATTCATGGAGCGACTCATGGATGTATGAATAAGGACAGTGAAAGGCAGTTTCGCGGAATCACTGTAGTACCTGGAAGTCCTGGAATCACCTATCACAGGTTGGCTGCCGAATATGCGAAACTACACAGCGTAGAATTCTTGAATGAAATGGCAAAAGCCAATCCCTGGTTTAAAACCTGTTTTCGTCCGCCCTATGTTGGCGGAGTAGATTGCTCCGGCGGAGTACTGAACCTTTGAACAGAACAACTTTTAAGCAGGCCATAGATAAAGCGGGCCAGAGGAAACAGGATTCGCCCAACCCATAGCAATGATTGTTCCGGGAGCGATGAGCTTCCCTCCGGTCTCCCCATTTCGATTTCGAAGCTTTGGCAATGCCAGAGAACTGAGAGATTCTCTATGGCATTCGGTGAATCAGGAGCAGATTATTCTGTTTCTGGTGCCAGCATCGAGCGATAGAACTCTGCCTTCTCTGCCGGCATCCTTTCAATAAGCACTCGCATAGAATAGTTTCCATGAATGAAGCCATTCTTCCTGTACATCCAGTCTACGATCTGATCCTGGTCGACGGCAATGATTTCACCGAAGGCCACTGACTGCACTTCTCTGGGCTCATTGGCCACAGTACACTTTATCCCTGTTTCGCTTCGCTTGATTCGGCCACACCAGAAGTATTCCGTTGCATTGGCATCCTGGATTCGAACTTTTATCATAAAAGACTCTTCGCCTTCCCCCGGATTCTCAAAGGCCTGCCAGAATCGGTCTAGAGTAGCAAGGGCTCGTTTCCTGGCTTTCTCAAGTTCGGAGTCATCTGTCTTTGTCTGATTCGGTTGTTCTGAGGGCTCCTCTGGATTTTCTTCTGGATTCTGTGCTCTGGGCGCTGCCTTCTCTTCTGCTCTCAGTGTATGGATTGGCATCATGCAGTAGATAATCAGGAACAATAGCAACGGTCCAATGGATGCAAGCCATTGATTCCACTCAGATACCTTTTTTAGAATGACTGACCGCTTGCAGCGCATAATAGATAATCCTGCTGGATTCTTCAATGGGAGCAATGCTTTTTCTACTCTCTGTTATGCGTTGCACTTGACAGAATGAAATAACTAATAAGCTTTCTATAATGTCGTTATTCTTGCAGAGAGCTGCGCATTACGTTCTGATAGGTGGTTTCATTGTCTGCAGCCTGGCATCCGTTGCATGCATAGCGGTTCATGTGGTGCCCGGTCCCTATAACAGAGTGAATCTTTCATGCCAGAGTAGCGACCCGGTTCCTGCCAGAGTCGAAGTGGAAATGCTCGAATCAGAAGCATTCAAAATCATGCACAGAAGAATGGTGGATAATTCACCAATTGAGAGGAAGGTTAAAGATAAAGTAGCGGATGTGTTTCGCTCACAAATCAAGAATCATCCAAATCTGAAATACAGTGGAAATGCAGATACAACTGTGCGAATCACACTGCGGCTTATTGATCCACAGGAAGACAAATTCGAATCCAATGGATCACAGGTAGCCATCATGCTCAGTTGCCTGACCCTGCTGGTATATCCGGGCTATACAGAAATTGAAGAGCAAATGCGCATCTCGGTATGGCATCGAGACAGGCTCATTTCTGAAAAAGACTATGTCTACTATCGAGTAGAGTACATGGGCTGGTCCATGATACCATTCAACTTTATCTTTACACCTTCTGATCCATCCTGGGGTGTTTCCGCAACATCCGTGGACTACGATAGAGCGCTGGCAGACTTAAAAGGTGCAGTGGACTCAGATCTAAGGGATGTACTCTGCAATCAGATTCCACAAGCAGAGCCAGAACCTCCGGCGGATATTCCCGAAATGCTGGAAGAGCTTAAATGAGCTCCGCCCGTCCATTCAGGTTCCTTACCTGGCGCGTAACCAGATCCGCAAATTGATCATTCTAGCGCAGTTAGAGCGCATGGAGTGTCACGAACGGGGAAAAGCTAGATGTCTCGGTAGACTGGTCAGATTCGTATTCTCAGGACAACAGATGCAGCAGGATTCAATCGCTGGTCGCCCCGGATTCTGCCAGGTACCTTTCTTCCTTTTTGCGAAAGTCCTTCGCATACACCCGGTCGCGAAAGAATGTACCCTTTCGATCCAGAATAGAGCCAAAGAAGCTGGCCTTCCAACCTGCCCCCAGCGCTGAATATCGCCCGATATCACTTAAGTCCACAACGCCGTCGTTGGCAATGGCTCGAGCTGTACGGATGCCGCTTTCGATGGCAGGTCCAATTCCTTCGGCCAGATCGCAGGTGGCCAATCCCGCAGAATCCCCCACAATGTACGCATTCTCCTGTTTAGTGACTTTGGCGCGTTGCCGGACAAAATAGGTATGCCCTTTGGGCTTCCAGTCATGATCCTTTACAAGACCCTGATCCTGCATCTTTCTGGTGAGCAAATCCCAGTGCTGTCGCAATGTAATTCTAGAGTTCTTCATATGCTCGGAGAATCCACCAATGCCTACGTTGATGTAACCTCCTGCCTTGGGAACATACCAGGAATAACCGGGAAGTCCGTGTTCGCCAAACCAGAGAACACAGCGCTCATCCTGCCAGTCATAGGCAAACTCCTGCTCAAGGGCACCTACCTGGTAGGCAGGACTTCTGGGGTTCAGATCCGCAAACAATTGTCTGAAGACAGGACAATGGGTACCGCCTGCGCCTACAAGAGACCTGGCACGGTACTGATCATCCACAATGTAGTTGTTTCCTTCTTTGCGAATTTGTTTCACGGGATGCACTATAAACTCGGCGCCGGATCGTTCCAGCAACCAGTGGTCGAATTCATATCTGCGAATGGAGTATTGCGTCGTTTTCCAGGTCAGTGGGCGCTTTTTCCTGAGCGCGAAGTACTCTGCATGGATTTCATCAAAGGTAACGATTCCCCGCGGATACTCATCCGCTTGAATCTTCAGGCTTTCCAGCACACCCGGAGTGATCCATCCGGCACATAGCTTCGTACGGGGAAATGGCTCTTTGTCCAGGATAATGGCATCCAGACCATGCTTGCGCAGTTCATGGGCACAGCTGGATCCACCAGGACCTCCTCCAACAATCAGAACGTCCGTCTCAACCATCATTAACTCCTTTTTCCTGTGCCAGCCCGGGCTCGCTTTTTGCTCACGGCTGGCTTTCCGTTGCTATCCGAAGTCCTGGTAGTTTTCGGTTTTCGTGCAGCGCTATTGCTACGTTTGCCGTTCTTTCCGTTTCGACTGGCATGTAATCCTGCAGGAAGAGTATCTCCGGACCAGGGAGATTCCAGACCCAGGAAATGGTGTCTCGTCAGCGGAGCATCGTTTATATAACCTTTATGCAAAAGCAACTGAACCAGGGTAATTCCTCCATACCGAAAGGCCGCGGCGGATCCTCTTAAATACATACGAAACATTCGCACAAAGGGTTCGCCATATTGACTTCGAATCCAATCTAAATTCTTTTCAAAGCGTCTGGACCAATGGTCCAGCGTCAGGGCATAGTGATATCTCAGGTTTTCCATATCGGCCACGAAGAAGGGTCGACCTTTCTCTTCAATGGGCGCAAACATCTCTGCATGCGAGGGAATTCGACCTCCCGGAAAGATATACTTCTCCAGCCAGGGGTCCGTCTTCTGGCTCCAGACTCGACCAATGCTATGAACCAGAGCCATCCCCCTTTCAGGCAGTGCATTGTAGATCATATCATAGAACTTACGATAGTTTTTCAATCCAACATGCTCCAGCATTCCGATGGATACAAATTTGTCGTATTTCCTTTGTTCATCGCCTATGGCGCGATAATCCTCCAATACGTACTCCAGTTGACTATGGGGAATTCCTTCCTTTTTAGCCTGGGCCCGGGCGTATTCTACCTGTTCCTGAGAAATGTTAAATGACCGAACTCGTGCGCCGTAGTTTCGCGCCATATGCAGACCCAGGCCTCCCCAGCCACAACCGGCCTCCACGATCGTCTCTCCCGGCTGCAATCGTAGCTTTCTACAGACCAGATCCAGCTTCTGCTTTTGAGCTTTTTCCAGGGTATTGGAGGGATGTTCAAAGTAGGCACAGGTGTACTGCATCCTTTCGTCGAGCCACAGAGAGTAGAAATCATTGCCCAGATCATAATGGTGCGAAATGTTCCTTCGCGCTCTCTTGCGCGTAGGATGAGTTTGAATGAGACGGAAAAAGAATTTTATTACTTCCACTGGACTGGGATGCAGCCCCCCTACTCCCAGATAAACACTGAGATGCTGAAGCTCCTGTAAATCTCCTTCAATGTCGATATCCCCGTCCATATAGGATTCCCCGAATCCCATGCTTCCTCGGCGCAGAACATCTTCCAGTGCACCTGGAACCTTGAATCGCATTACAAATGCCGGCCCGCGAAACTTCCGATTCCGCCAGAATGCTGTTGGACCATCCAGCATGCCGGAACTATTATGCTCGTAGATCTCGCCGTCATGGAATTCGATGCGATAAGGCAGAGGAAATTCTGTTCGATTTAGTAGTTCAATGAATGCTTTCTTCATGAGAATTCTCCAGTCTGTGATAGGACAAATGGAACCGAATCGGGTTGAAAAAAACGGGTCTCGTACTCACGAAAAAATCAGACCCACCGCCGGTCTTTCAAGAGGATTTTTGCAGGACTAACGCCCGTTACGCCCGATGGAATCATGCTCCTCTGATATTGCTACAAGACTGCGCACAAATTTCCACTGCCATGGTTGTAAGCCTTTGTCTGGAATAGAGTCCAATACGAAGTCATCTGGACTCTCGCTGGTTACCCTAGGAGTTCATCAGGACCTCAGAGTATCAAATGACACCTAGGATTTTTAGGCATCAATCATACATATGACAAAGAGACTAAGATCATTCGGGCCTCGTAACCATTGGCACCGACTGGCCTTCTCTTGCGACTGGATGATACCGCCTTGCACTCTCAGCGGCCTAACGTATTCCCCTATCGCCGCACGGATCGTCCGGAATCCCTAATACTGGATGTCCCTCGATCCGAGAAATCCCGGCGTAGAGATATCCAGACCATGGGAAACTCCGAATAACAACCATGAAAGCCAGAGATAGAGAGCCGCGGGAGGCTAGGATTTAGAATTGGGCATATGATATACCCTTGAGAGATATGGGTTATGATGGGTTGAAGAGCCCACGGCCAGAATGAACCAATTACTTCATCTTCGCTTCAATTTCGCTCTTTATCCTATCCACGTTTTCGCGAAATTCAGGCGAATCGAGCTTCTCTAACGTTCTCTCTTCCCATTTTTTTTCAAAAAGAGTGTTGAAGCCTTCCGTAATGCCAAAATTATTATTTGCGAAACAGAGCCAAGTATTCAGCCTAGCAGTTCTCTGCGGTGAGACCGGCTGGACGAACGTGACCGTATCGTTCTTTACGACATTCCACACAGGTTTCTGGCTGTAAAAGCCAAACTCAAGATAGAGGCTTCTATTCTTGCTTTTCGCCAATTCTAAGAAGGCGACAGTACGATAAATAAGTTGCTGATACATCGGACCATCGGTTATGACTTCTCTTCCCCGGTCCTGGGCAGTCTTAGATAAGGGATTTAGCAACAAGACCCGAACTGGCCCGCGGAGGCCCTGAACAAGGTCATGTAGTACCGCCTTTCTAGGATTTCCGTCATTCCTTTCCGAAAAAAGGTTTTTGAAAGGAACCGTTTCATGTTCCGCGTCCATGCTCATCGCTTCGTAGCCGGTTGTAAAAAGAAGGTCAAGCTTTCGGTCAGCCACCGTCTCAATTATCTCCCGCATTTCCTGATAGTTTTGATCAATATGCTCGGCGGATTCGTTTCCCCAGATGGACACTAAGCCGAGTTCATTATGGCTTTCAAGTCGGCGCAGGGCCGCTCCTAAATCTAAGCGTATGGACTTCCTGTCCATTGCGGCCAAGATATAGTAAACGCTAATTACAATGACTATGAAGGACGCAAAAGCACAGACGATTAACCCAAATTGCCACTCATAACTTTCCCGAACCGTCTCTTCGAAGACCGTTCCAAAAGCCCCAAAAAAAAGGGTAATGAAGGCCCATAAGGCCGTTGCTAGAAAGCTACTTATCAGCCCGTTGTTGTTGACGAAAGTCTTTGCTTTGGCAAAGGTAGCCTTAACCCCTTGCCACAGCTTTCTTTTCGGAGGCTCGGTGCTCTCGGATTGCGTGATTGAGGAGTTGCCTGTTTTCATATAGCACTCGCGTCTGCTCTCTTTTGGCTTCTTCGCTGGATTTCTCGACTTCCTTTTTTGCTACTCGACTAGTGACAATTCCAGTAGAGAGTAAAAAACCAAATAATGCACCGAGCAAAGCTGATCCAATTATCTCCATAACCTACCCCCCATTCTGACTCGCTTGTTATGTCCCTCTATTCGGAAGAATCGCAAGCTTTTTTTTACATTTTTTAACACCCCTACCCGGTCAACCAATCGATTTTTGGGGACTCTATACCGGGATAATGTAGAATCGGCGGTCCTCATACTATGCAAGAACCCTAATTAAACGACGAAGAATCCCAGGAAGCGGATCCGCCGATCTATGCCGCCACTGAGACGAAGGGTGAGTATGATACCGACGCACATTACGGGCCGCAATCCAAGGCCAACCCAGAGCCTGCTGGGTCCGCATTAAGCTGGAAGTCTAGCCCATATGGTGTCCTCCCAGAAGCTAGGTACCCAGAGGGACCTATGAAGCCAGTTTTTTGTGTTTGCGAACCAAAATTCTCCTGCTGATCCTAGGGTGCAACTGGCCGTCTCAGGGATCGAATCTTGCTTCCGCAGTTAAGACCGTTCTGCACTGCTACCGAAAGCAATGCACGGTGTTTGCCATACAGATCTCTGCATAAATGCGAGTACGTCTGGTTGGAGTGTTATCTCCCAACGTAAGGGGCTATGGTAGCAGGAATATCCACTCGAAAGGAGGAGACCACAGGCACCGAAGATCTTGACCTTGCTAATGATTCGTAGGCGGATGATTCAGCATACAGTCAGGAATAACGATTTTCATCGCGGCGCGACTTTGAAATTCAAATGAATACAGACAGGCGCACTTTCCCCAATCCTCTTCGCAATGAATGATCTTGCTTTTAGTATGCTGTAAAACGCATTCTGCCGCATCGTAATAGGACGAATGGATCAGGCCAGGGTTGAGAAATACATCCAGCGCAAGAACGGCACCATAAGGTTGACGGTCCAGGTTTCCACACTGCCCGTCCGTGTTTTCGCCGCCATGTAAAATCCAGCCACTGTAAACAATGTTATCTGGTTCTCCGTGCGGACAGATCGGAATTCCTGAGTAATAGCTCCGCTCTTCGCAGGATACGCCAATGTACAGCCAGGGAAAATCGCCTTCGTACAGTTCCCTTTCCGGCGGACCAAAACAGCCAGCCACCGCGAAGAGAAGAACGGCAAGCCATCCGTTGCGGATAAAGACCCTTGCCGGACTCCAGGGATGCATTGCACAGAATCTCATAGTATTATTTTGCTTCACCCAGGATTTGAAGCATTTCCAGTACCGGTCGCTTCAATTCGCCTTCATGCCGTGGTCCCCTGGATTCCTCTGCGCACAATTCATTCAGTGGTTGCTTAAAATCCTTCTTCGATGAATTCAGAAAATTGATGGAGGAACTCAGCATGGCACAATAGCGCATCAGAGAATGCCTGTGCGGTCCGAAGTGATTTCGGTCATTCAGAAGCTCCAGTCCATTCAGCAGAGTGGACTTTAACTCTTCGCGGCTCTCTTTCTGTCGATTTGCAGCTATGCTCATCAGCCATTCCGGGTTCGTTCCGTCTGGCTCTTTAACCTGTGAAAGATCTAAAAAGAATACATAGCCCTGTCCCTGAAGCTCACATTCCTGAAAAGAGTGCCACTCTGAACCCACCAGCATGGCCTGGGTAATCGTCCCGCGACCATTTTCGATCTCGATATCAAAAGCCGGACATTCCAGAACTCCATCGACGAATCGATCCTCTACCTGAAATCTCTGCCACAGTGGATAGGATCGCGTCCTGCTATAACTGTAATCAAGAGTGCGAACGGGAAGGCTGGCCAGATCCAGGGTCATTACAACGAGAGACAGGCCTGCAGTAGGCAGGGCCATAAGCAGGTTGATTGTGGCGTATTGCCCAACTCCATCCACGTCCTGGGAATTTGACCAATCAAAGAATACATGTTCCCTGGCTTTATAGCCGCCGCCTTCGATTCGCTTTACACTCCGAATCGCCTCACCTTCCTGTAGAAATGTTTCATACCGAATCAGGCGATGTACACTCTGGGACTCTATGGTTACCGTTATCGTCTCACCTGGACCGAGATACGTCTCAGTCTGGAATCGATTCAGCCAGAATTCCTTCGTTTCATGAGTTTTTATGAGTACATCTGGAAGCTCGCGGTATTCGGTATCCACCTTGAAGGATAGGCAGGACAGGCAAAGAACAGGGAGAGCAACTATGTATATCCTGGAAAACATGGAGTATCAGGTGCCCGGCTGCACTGCAGGCAGCACAATGATGTAAATCCAGGGAAACATGGAATATCAGATGCCCGGCAGTGCCGCTGGCAGCGGAAATGTGTAAATACTGGGAAACATGGATTCTAATGGAACCTCCGTAGGCCTCCGGACCAATGAGCCTCCGATCCAGCGCTACCCGGCCAGAGGAGCCCATTTCAAATGCCATCAGCAGAGCTCTATGGGGCCTGAACAGGCGCCATAGCCCTGAATAGAAGCTGCCTTCGGCATTCTGGCTCCGTGATTCGACGAGAAAATAGAGAGAAGCGTTCAAAAACAAAAAAGCCCTCCGCAGGGAGGGCTTTCAGTGTTCCGGCATGGCCGGCTACAGATCCTGAGATCTGCGGGGTCCGAAGGGACGGAATCATTCCTTATTCTACGTTCTCTCGATCCATGTCGTCGGAATCTGAAGAA
Organism: Leptospiraceae bacterium; assembly: GCA_002717505.1. Taxonomy (GTDB): domain Bacteria; phylum Spirochaetota; class Leptospiria; order Leptospirales; family Leptonemataceae; genus UBA3465. The sequence goes on along the minus strand of PBEB01000071.1, from coordinate 1,806 downwards.
TCCATATCTTCAACTTCTTCCTTTTCAGGTTTGGTTATGGGACCTGTTTTAGGAGGAATGTCGAATACCTGTCCAGGATAGATCAGGTTTGGATTCTTGATCTTATCCTTGTTGGCGTCATAGATTCTTTTCCAGAGAAAAGGATTTCCATAGTTTTCACGAAGTCCGGAGATTCTACAGAGAGTATCTGCTGGTCGACGCTTCTTAACGGTGTACTTCTTCCAGCCTTCAGAAGTGGCTTCAGTATTTCTTTCAGCGATGGCTGTGCCTGTCTTTTCAGCAACTACTTGAGCCAGACGCAGAGCTTCTTTGGACTCGGCGATGGACTCTTCATAGTTCTCATCGTTCAGGTTAGTACCAGCTTCTGTAAGAGCTTCTTTGGCAGCTCGCAGGAACTCAGCCACACTCTGAACTTCTGCCTGACTTCCGCGGCGCTTGAATCCAGCAAATTGCTTGTCTGCACTGCCTACAGCCAGATCAGCTTCGGCCTTCAGCTTCTTCGCATAGGCTGGCAGAGCGGCTTCCAGAGCAGCACGAGCCAGTTCTTCCGACTTCTCGATGGACATTGCTCCATCTTTCAGCATATCATCGTTGATCAGATCACGAGCATTTTGAATCTCATCTTGAGCCGCTGCGTATTCTTCAGGAGCAGTCTTTTCTGCTTCGTAAGAGCGAGCTTTTTCCAGGATGGACTCTGCACCAGAGAGACTGGAAAGCAGTTGATCCTTCTGAGCCAGAGCGGTTGCTCTTGCCTTCGCAGCTGCATCCTGCGACTGCTGATAGTTCTGATAAGCAACGCGATATTGATCCAGGATGTTTCCTGACTCAACCGCTGTTACAGCATCACCCTGATCGGCAGCGCTGCTTTTCGCATCTTTGGCTTTAGCATGCTCATCATCGCCTTTGTCTTTCAATAGCCTGGCAGATTCGAAATCATCGGTGGCCAATTTTTCGGCATAAGCCTCATCGGCGCTGGCAATCAGCTCCTCGGCTTTCTTTTCCATGTCCGCTGTATAAGGACCTACGGAATCGAGGCGAGCTTTGGTGGCAGTGGCATCCGCAGCCAGAGCCGTAGCTTTTGCGGCATCGTTCTCGCCAGCCGCCAGTTGATCGTGAGCTTCTTTCAGGCTGGTAACAGCCGCATCAAACTCATCGGATGCATGTTTTTCTGCCTCTTCTTGCTCCGCCAGACCGATCTCCTGACGAGCATCGCTCAGTTCCTTAACAGGAGCTGTGCTGGCGCATTGCATTACGAACAACGCCAGTGCGCCCACAATTGCGGGCTTCAGAAAACTTGCTATATTTCCCATTTGTTCCTCCAGATAGTTGCAGGATCCTCATTAAATAAAATGGCCGACTTTCGGGGAGCCGGCCATCTCTACTTCACGGGATCCATCTTCCCGAACGGGATATCAAGACTTGAATGCAGCCAGTGCATCCGCCTCGGAATCATAGATTTCAAAGAAAGATGTTAGCTTGGTTAGCTCAAATACCTTTCTTACTGACCCGGATACATTCGTGATCTTCAGTCCACCCTGATATTTCTTCAGGTTGGATAGACTGGAGATCAGAGCTCCAATACCGGACGAGTCAATGTAGGATACGCGATCCAAATTGATTACAACATTATACTTTTTCTCTTCAATGAGCTTATTGATCAGCTCTTTAATCTCTGGTGCATTGTAGAGATCGATCTCCCCGTTTACATCCAGAATGACTATGTCGCCGCTTTCTCTTCTGGAAATTTCCATAACTGACTGTCCTGAAAAACCCCGTTAATTTTTGTTTTCCTGAGATGATAACCAG
>PBEB01000070.1 GCA_002717505.1 Leptospiraceae bacterium | reverse complement strand
TTTTTCGATTGCCGTGAACTGATAGTGCAGGTTATCCCGGGAGCGTGACTCGCGCCGTTCAATGGACTGAAGCTATCTATGTTGCCCTTTTACCCTTTCTGGGAGCCTGGGCTGCAATGGAACTGGATTCGGAGTACGTCTCCTGGATCATTTTCGGTGGATGGCTTCTGGCTACGATGAATGTCTACATCTACGTTCCTCTGGTGCTTTCCGGATTCGAAAGAAACTGGGTGTTGATGATGGTCCCTGTGGTGCGCATTGCTGTTTTGATCCTCAAGCAGGGAGTGAGCGATGGATCCCTCTGGGCCTTTTTCCTGGATGAGGCGATGGTAGAGACCGGCAGCCTGATGATCGGATTCGCTTTGTATTTTCTGTTTGGCACAGGTATAAGCGGTAACTCTGCCTGGAAGGATCTTGGCATTGTCGCTGTTCTGGTATTCGTGGGCCTGTTTCTGGGCTCTGCCGGAGGATTCCTGATGGCCAGCTGGGATGAGCAGCCCGCCGGACGATGGGATACTTTGCTATATTTAGGTGTTGCTCTTGGGATGTCTACCTGGCAAAAAATTGGATTTATTTCTGCCATCAAAAAAGGCCAGGCCAACCCGGACTCGATCATGAGTAAAAACTTCATGATCCTGGTAATCACTCCCATGTCCTACATTTTGCTGCTACCCGGGATGTTTGCCCTGAAGACCTGGATTGCAAAGGAATGGCTTTGAAAGAGAGCCTGCTCCAGAAGGGTAAGCCTCCAATCTAGAATTTATTCGGAGATTGCTCCTTTTCATTAACGTAAACCGGCTTTTTCACCGATTAAGTAGAGAGCAATTCCATCGGCGAAAAAAAGACCCGGGCAATGCCCGGGCCGATGGGAACATTTGAGTTTGTGTATGCGCCGGTGGAATTGCTCCTTTGACGCAATCTGTGAAACCCCGGAATTCTCCGGACGCTTCTGGCTCCGAAATCTTCACCCGAAGCTCGGAGACGGGACTTCATTCAACTACGTCTAACGCAGCAAATTCAAGATCCCTTCTGGTCTAACACCAGCATGCGAAAGCATCGCAATCGAGGACTGGGTCAATATCTGATTGGTAGTCAGTTGAACCATTTCCTCCGCCATATCCACGTCGCGAATACGGCTTTCTGATGCCTGCACATTCTCGTATGCGTTCATCAGCCCCTTGGCCGTGTGCTCCAGTCGGTTGTAATAAGCACCGAGATCGGCTCTTTGTTTCATCAGCACCTCAAGCGCAGCATCTGCCCGACCTATAGCATCGTTGGCGCCTCCCGGCGTCGATACCGTGACGATCTGGTTGTCCGCTTCTCTCAGTCCAAGAGCTTGCGCCGTCATCGTTCTGATGAAAGCCTGTTCTCTCTGTCCCTGGTTTGGCCCCATCTGGAACCACATGGATCCCCGAACGGAACCTGGCGCAAAACGCCCCAGAAGCAGGTCGAACCTGTTAAACTCGGCCTGAGATGCGATTCGATCCACCTCGTCGACTAGCTGGGATATTTCCACCTGAATCAGCTCTCTATCTTGAGCCGAATAGATCCCGTTCGCTGATTGAACAGCAAGAACGCGAATCCGCTGGATAATATCCGAGGTCTGAGCCAGATACCCCTCCGTGGTCTGAATGAAACTCATACCGTCTTCGGTATTACGTTCCGCCTGGCGAAGGCCCTGGATCTGTGTCCGCATCTTTTCAGAAACAGCAAGTCCGGATGGGTCATCCCCGGCATTGTTTATACGCATGCCGGAGCTTAACTTCTCCATTGACTTATCTGTTTCCCAAACGTTAAACTTCAACGCCTTGTGAGCGTTGATAGCACTCGTGTTGTGATTGATAATCATCCTGCACTCCTTTGCCTCTTTTCACCTATTTCTGAGGAAGCAGGTGGGAGAATGCATATGCACACTCCGTCCGAATGGCACCGGCAAACCGGCCGGCTGCAGTGTACACAGGATCAGGTACTTATCAATTCTCTCCTTACGGCGGCTGTGCCGGTCCTGGACTTCGAATTCGATAGAATTCAATTAATCGCAGGCCGACAGCAGTCACCTATTGGAGAAACACGAATGCTTGTTTAACTATTCCTCCTCGCGCTGAAAACGCTTACCTCAGTAGTTGCAATACCGATTGCGGACGAATATTCGCCTGCGACAGCATTGCCGTTCCTGTTTGAACCAGAATCTGATTCTTGGTAAAAGCGGTTGCCTCTTCGGCCATATCCACGTCGCGAATACGGCTTTCCGATGCCTGGGTGTTTTCGTAGGCTACCATCAGTCCCTTGGCTGCATGCTCCAGACGGTTGTAATAGGCTCCCATATCGGCGCGTTGCTTGTTAATTCGATCAAGCGCTGCGTCAAGGGTTCCTATTGCCTCATTGGCGAATTCTGCTGTAGAAATCGTCATGATATTTCCGTCCAGCTGCTTGAGATTGAGTGCATTGGCAGTCATTGTCTGAATATACACTCTTTCTCTGTGGTGCTGATTGGGTCCGATGTGAAACCACATGGAAGACTGTCGGGAGTTTCGCGCAAACTCTCCCAGGAACAGATTCATTGTATTGAACTGCGCCTGTGAAGCTATACGATCCACTTCATCCACGAGAGCAGAAACTTCAACCTGGATCATCTGTCGATCCTGGGCTGTGTAGATACCGTTGGACGACTGAATGGCAAGTACCCGGATTCGCTGAAGTACATCGGCCACTTCGGCCAGATATCCCTCGGCGGTCTGAATCATGCTCATCCCGTCTTCGGCATTTCTTTCTGCCTGTCTCAGTCCACTGATCTGAGCTCGCATCTTTTCGGATACGGCCAGACCAGATGCATCGTCTCCGGCGCGATTGATTCGCATCCCGGAGGACAATTTTTCCATGTTCTTATCAACATCCCAGTGCTGGAATTTCAGCGTGCGATGGGAATTGATCGCTGAAAGGTTATGGTTGATTATCATTCGTTTCCTCCTTGAAACGCGCCGGCGTCACCCGGCATTCATGTACACTCCGCTTTTTTGGGCCATCCATGCGCCCTTTGTCTGTATGCGGAGTTCTATCTTTATCTGTATCTACTTTCGATGGAGGAAGGAACGAGCTTTAGCCCGAACCGTAAAAAAAACGACTCAGGCTGCAAAAAATTTGCGCTTCTTTTTTTGCCCGAAAACCGCCTGCAGGGGCCTATCCGGACTCTAGAGGGCTTCTGGCTTTAATGCCTCACAGAAAACTCATCGGAGATCACAGGGATTGCTTTAGAAAAAAAATCAGGGAGGATAGAAAACTCCTGACTCTCCACGGATGGCCGGAATGCAAAAAGATACATGCCTTTTCCAGGTCGGTTCGAAGCAAGGAACCCGGACTTAAATTCCTTAACATTATATTTTTTCGAGTTTAACTAATTGACAGAGATTCAGCGTGAGATCTTCATCCAGGGCATATTTCTGATCCCGGAGATGTCCAATGCACAGCACAAAGTACTTCCATCCGTTTAACAGGCTCATCGCTATCATTTTGCTAATTCCGTTCGCGAGTTGCCTGGTCTGGACCCGGGAGGCGCCTTCTCCAGCCCCGAATATTCAGACTTCCAGGAAGATCACTCTCATTGGGTTTTGCCCCTTCGAAGAGTCAAAAGAAGGAAACTATCGCTACGCACGACTCAATCGGGACAATTGCTTTCGCAAAGATCTGGGCTACGGCCGAAGCGTATTTGACATTCCGTATGGAGGCGCCAACCGCAATATCCCACCTGCAAAGGTTAAAGCCTTCCTGGAGGCTTACCTCGAAGAAGTTCGAAAATCAGGAATCGAAGAGATCGCACCATTGATTATAGAAAAAGGTGAGGATCTGTATCTCCGACAGAACGATACTGACTACTATGTGATGGGAATACACGGACCACCCTGGGGCGCTACCAGCGAAAATGGGCACATTCTCAATGCTTTCGCCAGTATGTTCACCCTCATGACCATTCCTCACTACGGTGGCCCTCGAGTAGAGAGCAAGTACATGATCTTTGATGCGAACCTGAACAAGATCCATGAAACGGAAATTAAATCCGATATTGCCACACTGAGTGCCTGGTGGCTGTATCCCTTTGCGGATGCCACCGATGGAGATGAAGTGGAGGCCATGGGGTATCGAGTGGACAATGAACACTTCAGTGTGGAGCTACAGGAGTTCCTCAAGAGTCGCTAGACCTTTTGTAACCTGGACCACTTTGAATCAAAGAAGACTCCTTTCTTGCCGGTCAATACTCTCCCGGTGCCTGTTCTGCAGATCCCGGGGGCACACATCCTACACCCGTTCCTGAATTTTGGACTGCGGCTCCAAATAGGGCAAGAGCACCGAGAAACATCAATGAATAGGTCCAATAGGTCTGGGGCGTCCCCATTCCCAGCAGGGAATATAACGCCCCTGAAACGTTTATGGAGAGATGCAAGAGGACCGGGCCCAATAAAGACGGCCCCGTCCTTTCCACCAGGATCGCCATCAGAACGCTAAAAATCACCACATTCCCCAGAAATAGAGGGAAGGGGATTTCCGACTGCGGAGAATCGATCAACCAGAGCGGGCCGTGCCAGAGTGCCCATATCGCGCCCACACCCAGCGCTGCCCCCATCCAGCCGATTCGAGACCTTAAGGCGGGATAGAGAAAACCCCGCCAGCCGAGCTCTTCTCCCAGCGGTCCCATGATAAGATGAATGAAAAACAAGAGCGCCAGTTGCCCAATACCCAGAAATTCAGGCCAGCTCGCTTCCTTAATGGGTAGCATTGCGACCAAGCCGATCAACGGCATGATTCCAAGAATCAGCGCCGGAACGTTCAATGGGCTACTCAGGCTTTTTCTTAAGAGGAATGTCAGTTTTCCTCTTCTTGTCGCCACTAATCCGGCCGCGATACTGGGACTCCAGACGGCAAGGAGCCAGACCAGGAGTCCAGGGAATCCCTCCGGCGACTGCAAGGTGGGATGCATAAGCATCATCGAAAAAGAGATCCCCGCAATCACGACCGTACAGAGTAGAAAGGCGACAATGTCCTTAGCGCTCCAGGAGTACAATTCATGACGTTTCATTTCCATTTCTCTCATTTCTTTTTCCTCTTTCGCGTCCACGAGGCCATAAATCTCTGAACCTCGCTTCTTTCCAAAATCTCGAGCTCACGAAACAGCATTTGCAGGGCTATCTGCCGGGTTTCCGCAATCTCGGACACATCCTCTTGCAGAATCGCCTGTCGGTTGAGCTGGCGGTTTATTGCTTCGAAGATTAAGACTATACCGGCCAGAGGCCGAGAAGTAAATTCTCCACTATCCATGCCGCGGCGCACCACAGCTCCAAGCACCTCTCTGAACGGCTTATACAGCTGTTCTTCCAGAATCTCAAGGTAGGCCAATCTATGATTGCGCGAGTTCAGGGATTCAAGAATCCCTGAACTGCCTTGCCTGTCGTCCGATCCATATTCGAACAATGCAAGTAATGCCTTTGTTGCGCTTTGAGATTCACCAGATCTCCGCTCCATCGCATCTAGCAGGGCAGCCAAATCTTGCGCAACCAGGGCCCCCAGCACATCATTCATAGACTTGAAATGGTGATAGAACCCCCCTTTCGAAAGGGACAGCTCAGCCAATATGTCCTCCACGCGCACGCCTTCAGACCCCGATTCCATCATCAATCGCCGGGCTGTGTTCAAGATCTGCCCTCGTCTTTCCTGAGGGTCCATGCGCTCTCGGGTCATGAGAATAAAATTACCGACCGACGTCGGTTTGTCTACTGTTTTTTTCCGGAGGAGGGATGGGAACGGCCAGGAAGCCTGAATTTGCCAATCCATCCGGGGTGCCATATAGAGTTTGAGCGGCCTAAAGGGACCCGTGATTGTACTTGTTCCACACACCAGGAAGCGCTTTTTATCCCTGCACCGCCTGATCCATGCTTCCCCTATTCTATCATGAAATCTATACCTCGGCCATTTCGCCCCATGCTCGGTTTCCCCGAGATCGCTACCGCCTGGTTTATGAAGAGATTCAAAGCCGAACCATAGAGAATCCGGATTTACACATAGAACTCAGGGAATCATTCGAAGCCCATCGCTCGGACATTTTGCTGGTACATTCAGAGGGCTATACGGACGCTTTTCTAGATGGAAAACTGACCGATCAGGAAATCCGCCGAATAGGATTTCGCCCCTGGACGCCCGAGTTTGTGGAAAGAACCCTCACTATTACCGGTGGTAGCATTCAGGCCATGCGAACTGCCCTGGAAGGATCAATGGTTGCCGGAAATCTGGCCGGCGGAACGCATCATGCGTTCGCAGACCACGGCGAAGGCTTTTGTGTTTTCAATGACCTGGCTATTTGTGCACGAATTGCACAGAGAGATTACGGCATAAAGAAAATCGCCATAATCGACTGCGATGTTCATCAGGGCAATGGCACAGCGTCCATTTTCGCAGACGATCGGGATATCCTGACATTTTCCATACACGGCGAAAAGAATTATCCATTTCGAAAGGAGAAAAGCGACTTCGACATAGAGCTCCCGAATGATACGGACGATGATACATACTTCGCTGCTCTAAAAAAGACTTTGCCGCAAGCTCTGTATTCCTTTCAGCCAGAACTCATTTTCTACCAGGCAGGTTGTGATCCGCTCAAAGAGGATACCCTGGGAAAACTGGCATTAAGCCGTCAGGGATTGGATAAGCGAAACCAGCTTGTATTTCAACATGTATCCTACTGGAACTGCCCACTGGTCGTTTTCATGGGCGGAGGATATGCCGATCCTATTCAGGCATCCGTTATATGTCATGCCGATGTATTCGAAGAGGCGGCAGCGCTGAAAGCGACGGTCTCCAGTACGTATTAATGAGCAGCTAACGTCGTCGACTTACAAAAAAGGCTTCATGGATTGAAAGTTGGACTTCGCAACGCCGCCCTGGAATCGTCGGCTGCCGAATCAGAGATCTTTCCATTAGAGGTGACGTTTGGAACCATGCCGCCGATTGTATCGCGTCGAATGGTATGGATTCCATTTGAAGCGACGCCCGTTTTCGGGCGCGCCATGAGGACTGGGAATTCTACATCTTCTCCAGCATGCCCACCAGATCATCGGCATGTTCTTCTTCCATTGCCAGTATGTCTTCCAGCATTCGTCGAGTGGTAGAATCCCTGGGGCCAATGTAATCGATCATTTCGCGGTAACTGTCAATAGCGATTCTCTCAGCGACCAGGTCTTCCTTGATCATTTCAATTAGATTATTCCCTTCTACATATTCTGCGTGGCTTCGTGTAGCCAGGCCTTCCGGACTGAAATTAGGCTCACCACCCAGCTGTACAATTCTCTGGGCCAATTGATCTGCATGCTGTTGCTCTTCATTCGCATGCTGCAGGAATTCCTGAGCCGCTGCCTCTGCATTCAGACCATCGGCCATGTAGAAATGTCTTTTATACCGGAGCACACAAACAAGCTCTGTAGCGAGAGCTGTATTGAGAAGTTCCACCACTTGCTCCACGTCGGCCTGGTACCCGGCGGTAACAGCTCCCTTTTCGATCTCCTTTCGCGCTCGTTCGCGGAGGGTCTTAACATCGGTCAGAAATGGTTTTTCGCTCATAGATTCTCCCTGCAGCAAAATAGCTCTGCACTTCCTATGGCAAACCTTTACCGCTACCAGGTCAAGTAAATGATGTGTAAGCAACCCTGGTTTACTGCTGATTTGTAACCGCGTCCATCCAGGAGCAACAAGGCAGCCAGAAACCATGGTTGACCTGGATTCACTGAAGCGCTTCAAACCCGGTGGATGCCACTGAAGCCATCCTTAGAGCATCCAGGATTCAAGGAGAGGGAAGGCTATTGTTTCGATTTTTCTGTTGGAGGATTGGACAGAATATCCAGATCCATTTCATCGCGATTGTAGTAATCCACATAGTCCACGTCTTCTATGGGCAATCTATAGAGTCCATCCGGCGCGAACAAGAAGAGTAATCCCCCGGCCTGGGCAATAATGGATCCTGCATGTCGAGTGCCTTTGTTCAGGTGAACTACCTCCAGCACAGGGTACGCTTTCTTGAATTCTTCTGGAGTGTCGATTTCATTGGTAAGTTTGAGCTGCTTTTCCAGATCATCGCCTCTGGATTCCACTTCCTTTCTGTAGCTCTTTTCAATGGTACGGGCAGCTTCCTCCCTGTCCTGTTCATCTTCGCTGAGACCAGCTTCTCGTGCGTCATCAAAGTCATCGTTTGGCAGGACGGGCATCAATGCAGCTTCCTGTGCATCGCGTTCCAGGTCCTCTTCGCTGGCTGCGGATACCGTAGCCCCTGGGTCTTTCGCAGCCTTTTTGGCCAGTATATCAGGATCTTCTGTAGCATCCATGGCAGTGGCTGTAGCTTCATCCCCGGCAGTGAGCGAAACAGAGATATCCATTTGATCCATTGCATCGGAAAGGTTTGGATACTTCTCAAGATCTCCTTTCCGAACACGATCCAGAACGGCCTTGTCGCGACTGAGCTGTACTTCACCTTCCAGAACACGAACTTTGATGCGGTCTTTTTCATCCCCCGCTTCCACCACGAACGTGGTTCCTTTCACATCAACATTGATTCCGCCGGAACGCACACGAAACGGCAAGGGTCCTTCGCCATCGTAATCAACTATAATCGAACCTCGATTAAGCTGCAGTATTCGATGCTTCCGTGCATCCGGTGGGATGTACAGTTCGCTGAATGGCTTGAGTCTAATTGCGAAGCCCCCTTCGCCCTGAATGTCCGCCGCATGCTCACGAGTGATGATGGTATCCCCGGGGGCCAGGGGATAACCGCTGCTAACTTCGAATTCCGATCATTGCGAAGCAATCTCGCGCTGCCTGGAGCATAAAGTAATAGGAATTTTATCTCATCTGCCTCCAAATCCTCTGGAGCTTCTGGACGATTGTTTTTCTTGCGCTGAATTCCATCGGTTCCAGCCGCTTCGCAAAGCAATCGAAAGTCCCGTATCTTGCAGGGTCGCCGCTCACCGTTAATTTCCAGGAATCCATCGGCACCATTGATGCTCAGCCCTGACTGCTGATCCTGACTAAGATCCCGAATTCGCCCCTTAAAGATGGCTCCCTCGGGAAACCTGTATTCGAAGGCACCAGCCGGGCGACCATCTTCAAAGAAGCCTTTCAGAATGGTACCTGAAGAGAATCGATACTCCCCCGTGCCATTTCTGAGACCGTCTTCGAATTCGCCTATGTATGTACTGCAATCGGCAAATTCGTACTCACCGGTGCCGTTCTGGCAGTTTCCGGACAGGCACCGAGACTGACAGGAGTGGGTGATAGGCTCAGCATTCTCCTGCATCCGCCCTCTTTCGCCGGTACTGCAGCCCAAAATGGAGCTGAAAATCATTATAGAGAATACAAGAATAATAGCTTCGCTTACAGAAGTGATGCGCATACAGTTTTACCAACAATACCGGCCCCTATTTCTTTCAGATTATTTCCAAAGGACTAGGCTCACCAGAAAAAAACTTGCCCTGGGCCACCCGGGTCAGCCCCCGGTGACAACAGGCAGAGCATTTTTTCCGGAAAGGAACCCGGATTTGGGCTCCCTTTCCGGCACGCGCTTACTGCTGATACGCGGCTGCGTAATCCCGGGCGTATTTATCGAAAGAGATCGGTGCCCGACCCAGAACCTTTTGTACGGTATCTGTTACTGGAGCTGCCTGACCTGCTTTCAGACCAGCAGCGATCCCGGAAAGAACCTCTATGTAGTCCTCGGGAAGACCGGCCTGCTTCAGAGAAGTCTTAAAATCCTCCGGATCAACATCTACATATTGAATCTCTTTTCCTGTGGCCGCAGAAAGCTTCGTGGCTACTTCGTTGTGATCCAGCGATTCCGGCCCGGTCAACGCCAGGCCTTCGCCATTGAATTCGCTTCCGGCCAGGACCCTGGCAGCACAGGCACCAATGTCTCGCACATCAATGAATGCAGCCTTCGCATCGCCTCCCGGAAAATAGATCTTTTGGTCTGCCAGAATGCCCTGGATCCAGTAACTGTTGAAATTTTGCATAAACCAGTTCGGCCGCAGAATCGTGGCATTAAGTCCACTATCCAGAAGCTCCAGCTCTAGCTTACGCAGAGGTACTTCAGCGGGAGCATAATCCACACCGAAGGCGGTCATAAGAACCACCCGGCCCGGCTTTTGCTTCCTGGCCTGGTCCAGATATGGTTTCAGCACCGAATACTGATCGGCCAGGCCTCCGGGACTGAGCAGAAAGACCGCATCGGCTCCCTGCATGTTGGATGGCTCCGTTCCAACATACTCTACTCCATCCTTCTTCTCTCCACCTGTGCGACTAACGGCCAGAACCTGGTGACCTGCATCCGTTAATTCCTGCAGCAGCGGTTGCCCAACAGTGCCAGTGGCTCCAAATACATATGCTTTCATCCTATTCTCCTGATTGCTCTCAAACTGATTGGCTTTAATTTTTTGGTGCCTGCATTGCCGAATTCCCGGCGCATTTGCTGCGTTTTCGAGGATTCCACACCGGCACCGTATCCATCAGTAAAATAATCCATGGAGAGATGCAAATACCCTGGAATCGATTCTACCCAACACTTCGTCTCAAAGTATCGGACGATTTGCTCTTTTTTCCTCAAAACCTCTGGCCCTTATGGACTGGCCTGGTAGATTAATTCCATGGATCTATTGAGCCGAGTTTCCGAGTCCATCCAGGGATCCGTGGCTGCCCAGGCCAGGATGCAGGGACGATGGGGACTGCGCTTCGCCTGTGACTACACCGCCGGGTTTCATGTCATTCTAGGAGGCCGATGTAATGTTCTTTGCAATACCACGGGTCAAGTTCTGGATCTCAGCACCGGAGACTTGGTATTCTTTGCCAGAGGTTATCACCATGAGCTGAAATCCGATGCAGGAGCTCAGAGCATCGATGTGGAGGACTATCGTTCCCGCACCGAATCCGAAACACCTGAAGCGTCAAAATTCGGACGCGAAATGAAACAGAGATCCAGTGGAGCAGCGGAGACCAGACTGGCAATTTCAAGGCAGACCGCAGATCCATCAGAACAGGCAGAAACTCGATTCATCAGCGGTCGGTACCTATTTCCTGCGGGGCCCATGCATCCTCTATTTCGTGCATTGCCGGAATACTTTCATATTCGCGGATCCAGTCTGGCGCCTCATGACCCTATCAAGCATCTGGTGGAACTGATCTCAGCCGAGTTTCTTCGCAGGGATGCATCGCGCATCATTCTTGGCCGACTGACCGATACGCTTTTTCATTATATTCTGCGCCACTGGATCCTGGAAAATGAATCCGAAAGCCATTGGAGTGCCCTCTATTCGGATGAAGCGGTGTTGAGAGCCATTGAGGCCATGGAGGATGCCCTGGACCGCGGATGGACTGTGGAATCTCTGGCAAGAGCGCAGGGACTTTCAAGGGCCACTCTGGCCAGACGATTCAAAGATGTAACTGGCATTGGCCCCATGGAATACTTGAACCAGATTCGAATGCAGAAAGCGGCAAGGCTAATTCGCAAGGGAGATGGAACCATTGAGCATGTGGCCAGAACCGTAGGATACGATTCGCCCTATTCCTTTTCCAGAAGCTTCAAGCGAATCTTTGGTATGGCCCCCGCCAGATTTAAGCGAGGGCAGACGGAAATCAGCGACGGCCTGCACCAGACTTCTTGAGCTTTCCTCTGCGGCCAGATGAGCCATCGCCCTTTTCGCCGCCGGATCCAGATCCAGAATACTTGCGCTTGCGATTGGCCGATTTACGGGAGGCCTTAAATCCATCTCTAGATCCAGACTTCTTGCTGCTTTTTCCTTCGCCCCGGTTTTTCCCTTTCTTGGGTCGATCGGTAGTGGGTGCCGGAGTGGAGATATCTGGAATGGAGCTTTCCAGAAGCATATCCCGGAATCGGTCTCGAAGTAGACTGGATACTAAATCCTGCGCATCGTGATTCTGTAGAAGTTCTCGGGCAAACTCTTCATACTCTGCTGTAGGATGATTTCCCACGCCTCTTTCCACGGCAGAACGAGCCGTTTCCAGACGAGCTTTACTCACTGTTTCGCGATCCGGCAGAGGTAATCTTTCATGCATCAGGCCGGTACGTTTTTCCAGAGCTCGGAACCTGGAAGCCTCGGACGGAGTAATCAAACAGATGGATGTTCCGGTTCTTCCTGCTCGGGCCGTCCGTCCGGTCCGATGTGTTAAAGCATCGGCGCTATCGGGCATATCATAGTTGATAACATAGCCAAGATCGTTAATGTCGATGCCTCGAGCCGCAACATCGGTAGCCACCAGAATGTGCAGCTTTCGCTTCTTCAGTCGGCCCAGCACCTTTTCTCGCGCTGGTTGCGACATATCGCCATGCAGTCCCTCGGCGCTGAAACCCTTTTTCGCAAGGAACTGAGCCAGGTCATCGACATCGGACTTTCGGGCACAAAATATCAATCCATAGAAATCTTCGGAAGTATGCAGGATTCTTCGCAAGGCTTCCCTTTTGTCGCGGCCATACACTTCGTACGCTACCATTCGAGTATTGGAATTGGATACTCCTGTATCCTCAACCTTGACCATCTGGTAATCCTTCATGTAGGAAGAAGCCGCTTTGCGGATGTCCGGCGTGAAGGTTGCCGAAAACATCAGAGTCTGGCGATCGGGCCCGGCACTTTCTACAATCGCTTCCAGCTCTTCCTGAAAGCCCATATCCAGCATTCGGTCCGCTTCATCCAGGACCAGAAACTGTAAATCATCCAGGCTCAATCGTCCGGAACGAATGTGGTCCAGAACACGACCAGGAGTTCCCACAGCTATATGGGCCCCTCCTTTCAATGCCTGAATCTGCGAAGACATGCCCGCTCCTCCATAGAGAAGGGCTAGCTTGAGTTTCTTCTTACCCTGCATGGACTGCATTTCCGTGCAGACCTGCATGGCCAGCTCTCGGGTCGGTGCCAGCACCAGAGCCTGAACGGATTTAATGGATGGATCACATCGCTGCAATAGAGGAATTCCGAAAGCAGCGGTTTTACCTGTGCCGGTTCGTGCCTGACCCATTACGTCAGAACCCGGTTTTAAAAGTTGAGGAATAACTGCAGCTTGAATAGGAGTGGGGCTTGTGTAGCCTTTCGCTTCCAGAGCGTTGAGGATTTCGTCCGCAACACCCAGGGATTTAAATGTGGTTTGCATCTGGTTTCGGCCACATTTTTTGCACCGCACACAGGGGAAAGTCAAAAAGATAGGCGGATTTCAGGCTGTTGGTGACCCTAATGGAGACCTTTTCGCTTCGACAACTCCAACCTCCGGGTGGAACAGGAAGGCAAAAGCAGAATATGGCTCCTCTCATTCTTTAGCTATTCTCAGATCAGGTCAGCCCGGGAACAGAATTGCCGCCGGCCACCCCGATGGTGCCGCCGGTACACTGGCTGCGAAGCGGCCCCATACCCGTGCGTACAGTGTAACCCAGTCAGCTACGAAGAACGTAACGACAAGAAGCAAAAAAGGCGCCCCGGGGCGCCTTTTCAATAGTCCGCAACAATGTACGGTAGAGGAAAACTACTTTGCCCCGTCTTCCTCTGTGTACGCGCTATGCAGATGTACTGGCTTGCCGCGGTTGCTACGAAATTTCATGTTAAGAACCTCAACAAATACGGAGAAGCCCATGGCGAAGTATATATAGCCTTTGGGCACATGATACTCCATACTTTCGATAACCAGCGAGAAGCCAATCAATAGCAGAAAGCTCAAAGCAAGTATCTTCACTGTTGGATGCTTGTTTACGAAATCGCTAATGGCGCTGGCCGAGATCATCATCACTCCTACGGCTATTACAACTGCTGTGATCATAACCCATAGCTGGTCCGCCATTCCTACGGCCGTAATCACGGAATCCAGAGAGAATACCAGGTCCAAAAGCATGATCTGGACAAGAGTAGCCATGAGCTTGCCTTTCGCTTTGGCTCCGCCATGACCTTCTTCGCCTTCCAGTTTGCCGTGGATTTCTACCGTTGCTTTACCCAGGAGAAAGAGACCTCCAAAAAGCAAAATCAAATCCCTTCCCGAGATCGCGGCCCAGTCGGAAGAATTTAGAAATGTAAGATAATCGGTAACTACGAACAATGGTTTTGTAAGACCCATAATCCAGCTTAGCGAAAGGAGAAGCAGAATTCGCATAAGCATAGCAAGGCCCAGACCAATCTGCCTGGCCTTTGCCTGTTGTTCCTCAGGAAGCTTTCCTGCAAGAATTGAAATAAAAATGATGTTATCTATGCCGAGGACAATTTCCAGGATTGTCAGAGTAAGAAGTGCAATCAGCGCATCCGAAGTGAAAACGATTTCCATAAGCATCTATGCTGAGCTTTCCGCCATTTGGTCAATGATTTTAGATCTTCCCCGAGGATTATGATTTCCACCGACCATGGTAGCGCGGGGCCTCTCCGGCTCCAGGGACTGGCGGAAAAGGACAGAGAATCCAGTGTCTCCAGAAATGGTAACCAGACTTCGGACTCATCGAATCTACGTCCAGGGGTACAGAAAAATGTTAGTATTGAAATCACCGCCAGGCCGAATTAGAAACATCGCTACAACGTCGCATGGGACTGGTAATCGACGGAATTCCGTCTTCAGGATAGCTGGCTCCTCAATTCTTACCACCATGTTACTGATCTCCTGCGGAGGTTCCCAGGCAAATGCAGAGCCCGGGCCCACAAAGGCATTCGATTTTGAAAACGCAGAGTACTCGGTGGCTATCTTCGCCGGCGGTTGCTTCTGGTGCATGGAAGGACCTTTCGAAAAGATAGATGGAGTCAAAGAAGTGATTTCCGGCTACACGGGTGGAGAGCGAAAAGGGCCCGCTTACAAGGAAGTAGCCTCTGGCTCTACAAAACATATTGAATCCGTTATAGTTCTGTATGATGCGAAGAAGATCAGCTACGAGAAGTTACTAAAGATTTTCTGGATGAATATCGATCCCACCCAGGACAATGGACAGTTCTATGACATCGGTGAACAGTATCGCACGGTGATCTTTTATCGAAACGAAGAAGAGAAGAAAGCCGCGGAAGCAAGCAAAGCAGAACTGAGCGAATCTGGCCCCTTTGACAGGCCCATCGTAACACGGATTCTTCCCTTCTCGGGAGAATTCTGGATTGCGGAAGAATACCACCAGGATTACTACAAAAAGAACCCGGTACATTACAACAGATACAGAGTTGGCTCCGGCCGAGATGCATTTATTAAGGAGCACTGGGACTCCTCGCATTGAACCGCGGATGCGAAATCTTTGCCATAGAAACCACCTTCGGGTAACTTGAGTAAAGATCTCAGCTCTTCCGGCGTTTGGATTGACCGCGTTGATCCTGAGCCCCATTTTGGCCCATGGCCAAAGACTTCGCCTCTCGCATAAACGCTGCATACGATCTGGACGAAAAGAGTAGCATTCTTCTGGGACTTGCCATGAAAGATGGCAAACCAGAGAAGGGCTGCCAGCTCAAGATACCCCTGAAAACTCTGAACCGCCATGGATTGATTGCCGGGGCCACAGGTACCGGTAAAACGAAATCATTGCAACACATGGCCGGCGAACTTTCGCTGAAGGGCGTCCCCAGCCTGGTGATGGATATCAAAGGGGACCTGTCTGGTCTTGCAGCGTCCGGCGAAAAGAGCGATGGTATTCTCAAGCGAATGGAAACCATCGGCGAGAAGTACGAGCCCCAGTCCCTTCCCTGCGAACTGTATTCATTAACAAAAAAGGGAAAAGGCGGTACATTACGCGCCACAGTAAGCGAATTCGGACCAATCCTACTCTCTCGCATTCTGGACCTGAACGAAACCCAGGCCTCTGTTCTCACAGTGATCATGCAGTTCTGCGATGATGAGGGCCTGCTGTTACTGGACCTGAAAGATCTAAAGAAGGCCATGTCTTTCGTGATGGAAGATGGAAAAGAAGCGTTCGAAGAGAAATACGGTAAAGTGTCTGGAGCTTCTACCGGCACCATCCTTCGCAAGGTTGTAGCTCTGGAACAGCAGGGAGCTGATGAGTTCTTTGGGGAACGTTCCTTCGAAGTGCAGGATTTGCTGCAAAAGCGAGATGGTAAGGGCGTAATTTCCATCGTTCGCCTGATGGACATGCAAAGCAAACCGGCTCTCTTTTCTACCTTTATGCTTCAGCTTCTGGCAGAAATCTACCAGGAGATGCCAGAACTGGGGGATCCGGATAAGCCTGAGCTGGTAATATTTCTGGATGAAGCGCATTTGATCTTCGATCGCGCCAGTAAGACATTGCTGGAGCAAATCGAGACCATGACCAAACTCATTCGCTCCAAAGGAGTGGGGCTATTCTTCGTGACCCAGAATCCCCAGGATGTACCGGCTGATGTGCTTTCTCAGCTGGGTACTCGAGTGCAGCATGCCTTGCGCGCTGTTACTGCAAAAGATCGAAAAGCAATCAAGACCGCTGCGGAAAACTTTCCTCTCAGCGATGACTATAAAACAGATCGATTGCTCACTGAACTGGGCATTGGCGAAGCGCTGATCACAGGCCTTACTGAAAAAGGGAAGCCGACTCCGCTGGCTCATAGCCTGATGTGCGCTCCTTGCTCGCGAATGGATGTCCTTTCAGCCAGCGAAGTAAATGAAATTGTTTCTAACTCAAAACTGGCGAAAAAGTATAACGAATCCGTGGACCGAAAAAGCGCCTACGAAATGCTCACTGAGAAAGCAGAGAAACGACTGGCAGATTCCGAGGACGATGCCCCTGAAAAAGGGAAGTCCAGCAAGTCTCGCAAAAAATCGAAAGAAGATGAGTCTATTATGGAAAAGGTCTTCGACAGCAAGATTGTTCGCGATGTGGGACGAACTGTGGCCAGGGAAATAACCCGTGGCCTTATGGGTGCCATAGGAATCAAGAAAAGCCGCCGAAGAAAGAGTAGCTGGTTTTGATTTTCTGCTTAAAATGACCAGGTGGATTGCAATAAGATCGTAAGAACGTCCGCAACCCCTCTAAACACTCTGCCGGAGACCTGAACAAAGAATCATCTTTTCACAAGATGATTCTTTGATGCATTTTGTACACCTACAACCTACCAGAGGACCAGATGAACCGCTTTGCGGATTTGATCAACAGCGCCGAATACTACGAAGCGCATGAAGTAATGGAAGAAATATGGATTCTGAATAATCGCCCCAGACCTTCCATTCTGCAATCCCTTATCCAGATAGCTGCATCCCTGGAACATGTAAAACGAGAGAATATCAACGGGGCCCGAGCTCTGGCCATGCGCGCCCTTCAGGACATCCAGATGGTTCCGAATCTGCCAGAAGAAGTGTGGGAATGGTCATCCTTTCTGCGAGAATTTAAACAATATGCGATCGGGGATTTTCAGGGACAGCCGCCGGCCCTTCAACAAGCAAAATCTTGAGTCCTGCCACCTCTGTATTTTTTCGGAAACAGTGTAAAAATCGGCCAGATCTGCATTACATTCCTTACTCTACCTATATAAGATATTTGACAGTAGACTTTTGAATACATTCATTATTTGCGTGCTCTGCCGCTCTCTGATTTTCCTTCCTCTTTCCCTTCTACTGCTTCCGTTAAGCTGCCACCAGGAACAGTGCATTCCCGGGGATCCGAGCTGTAATCCAATTCCTCAATTAGTCTTCGGGCAGCTTGCTTTGCAGTGCAGCTATGAAGGCTCTATTGAAGCACTGGGCGCTGTAGAGTTTCAATCGGGCATTGGACCTACAGTCGTATTCGACGCCCGAGTCTCCCAATACGATGATTCCATTATTCTCGCGGGGTATCAAGATTCTGGTCCAGCCAGGAGCTGGGTCGTGGCAGAAACTGACTTCGATGTGAACTCCATTTCAGTACTGGATATGTTCAATCCTGGGTCTGGTGCTGCCGCCGTGGAAATGGAATTCCACAATGGTGGCCTGGCGGTGGTGGGTTCCGGGGATCCAGGTTCAGATACCACTGGTTTCTTAAGATTCTCAGAGGATTTGAATAGCTGGAGTACTCTGGATCAATTTCAGTATAGCGGCGAAACTACGCTCTACAGTGGAGTAGCTAGCCAGGGAGAATCACTCTTCATTACTGGTAACATAACGGATGGAACCAATTCCAGGCTGCTAACGTTTCTGCGAATCTTCACAAGCACCGGCAGCAATGTATTTTTGGATAACTCCGGCTCCTCTCCTGGTGGTCCGTATTTTTCTCCCATCAGGAGTAACGGCCTGGCGGATTTCACAGTGGAATACGAATCCGTGGATGGCTCAACGCCGGCTACAATCCAGGTAAGCCAGATAGATGAGGACTTTTCCCTGGAGGGAAATACATACAGTTTTACCCCCTTTTCCAATCCGCAGAAGAATGCACCTGTGGATTTCGCAGTCACAGGAAACGATTTCTTTGTCCCCGCCTACGGCCCTTCATCGGTCTCTTTGATGAAGTATTCATTAGGCGCGTGGTCCCCGGCAGACACGGTCGTAGAACCCAGTAAGTTAGGTGCCGGAGTCCAGGCGACAAGAACGGGTCCAGTGGTCTGGGCACTGGGAGCAGGATCGGCCACTTCCGATTTGCAGCTTCGAATCCACGTACTGAGAAATGGTGCTGTGAGAAGACTAAATGTTCCCACACACTTGACAGATAACACTACCAATCAACCTCAAACCATGGTGGAACTTCCCAATGGAGATTTAATAATCTTCGCCACTTCCTATACCACCACCCAGGCGCTGAACCAGACCATGGCCTACAGGATTCCCTGCATCAATTAATGTCTCTAAAGCTCTGCGCCAGACCGTAGCCTCGCTTGATTGCTCTTTCCTGGCGGGCCTTTTTTTGCTGCAAGGTTAGAAAAAAGGCTTTCCTGAAGGTTTAATGCGATCAATCTCTGATCCTCTATTATTTTTAAGGAGATTTCGCATGAATATCATTTCATCAATCTTTCGCGGCCTGGGCGGCGTGGGAATTTTTCTCGGCGGAGCCAGCATGGTTAACTCCATCTGGGATCTGCATCTGCAATATCGCAACATGGATCTGACAGACAGTCCCTGGATTGCGGCTCTGATCCTTGTAGGTGGTTTGATTTTCGGCGCCATCGGAATGGTGCTGGGTCGAGCTTCTAACAACTAATCGGTATTTTCAATTTTTGATCGAACTCGGTGAAATCGAATGGAGTTCGTTTCTTTCCCTTCACCCAGTGGAATAGCCCCGGCCACCACTACCGTGTCGCCGGGGTTCGCCCAGCCTTCATGGATAAGCCGTTGATCGGCCAGGCGAATCTGCTCTTCCATCCCGGCCTGCGACTGAATTTGAACCGGTATAACTCCCCGCAAGACATTGAGCCTCCGAAGTGTACTTTGCCCGCCAGAGAGGGCCAGAATCGGAACTCTTGACCTCCACTTGGACAGGAGCAAAGCTGTCACATTGGATCCGGCCAGAACCACAATGGCTTTTGCCCCCAATCTCTCGGCGGCGCTTACCGCTGCCCCGGCGGCACCAGCAGCAAAGCTAATGATATCTGCTTCGAATCGCTCTCTATGATTCACATCAGCCGCATCCGCTGCCTTGAGAATTCGAATCATCGCTTGCACTGCCACAGCAGGATGCTTTCCCATAGCCGTTTCTTCGGATAACATTACACAATCTGCGCCATCCAGAACCGCATTCGCCACATCGGTCACTTCAGCTCTTGTTGGCCGACTATGATCTACCATACTTCGAAGCATCTCTGTAGCCACAATGGCCCATTTTCCGCGCACCGATGCCCTCTGGAGAATCTGCTTTTGCACGAAAGGAACCCGCTCAAACTCGATTTCCACTCCCAGATCGCCTCGGGCCACCATCACACCATCCGCTTCTTCCAGGATTTCGTTTAACTGGTTCAGGGCTTCCGGCCTTTCCAGCTTCGCAAGAACAGGAATTCGAGCATCGCCAAGATACCTGCGGGCATCCTTAATGTCCTCCGCACGCCTCACAAAGGAAACGGCTACAAGATCAATGTCGGATTTTCCAATGAAGTCCAGATCCTGACGGTCCTTTTCAGTAAGCGTACCTGCACTGACATCTGTATCGGGAAGGTTCATGCCCTTGTTGGAGGTTAGCATACCCCCGTGAATCACGCGGCAGTGCACATCCTCTCCATCAATAGATTCCACTGTAAGTTCGATGCTTCCATCCGCCAGAAGCACTCGATGCCCGGTTTTCAAATCGGCGGACAGTCTTTCGTATGGGGAATGCACTTGATCGAAGTTTCCGTCAACTTTGCGATGTGTAATCAGAAAATGCGAGTCGTCCAGCAATTCCACTCCATCTTCTGGAAGTTTTCCTATTCTAAGCTTGGGTCCTTGAATATCTGCAAGGATGGGAATGTATTTCCCTTCTGCTTCGCTTGCCTTGCGTACACGGCGGATGTACGGTTCCATGCCTGGCCCGTCACTGTGCGAAAAGTTGAGCCTGAAACAGTCTGCACCGGCTCGAATCAAGGAGCGGATCTGCTCCTCTTCTTGACTGGCAGGCCCCAGGGTTGCAATGATGCGTGTAAGCTTCAGATCGGACATCTAAACGGACTCCTTTTTATTTGTTCGAATACGATACTAGCTGGAAAGAACGAATCCAATGGAAACTCCATTACTCTGGATAGGCATACTCCTTCTGGCCGGGTTTGGAAGCGAATTTTTGGCTGAACGACTGGGACTTCCTGGCGTCAGTCTCTTCATTCTCACCGGAGCCATTCTTGGAACTCTGGATTTCCTGCCAGACGGATTCTTAGAGCAAACGGAGATCATCGTTGAACTGGCCCTGGCCATAATAGGTTTTCTAATCGGCGGAAGCCTGGAATGGAGTCGACTGCGAAAACTGGGTAATCTGGTTTTTCGAGTTCTCTTTTCTGAGTTCTATGCCGCTACCATCATGGTGGCTATCAGCACGTTTCTTATCGCATGGCAGGTTTCTGCTCTTCCATGGAACGTAGCCCTTGCGCTGGCCCTGGTTCTGGGCAGTATTGCCGCTGCAACGGCACCGGCAGCCACTCTGGCAGTAGTCCATGAGCAGAGAGCAAGGGGACCCTTGACCACCATCGTTCTGTCCATTGTAGCTGCAGACGACGGATTGGCTTTGATCACATTTTCCATCGCTACGGCCGGAGCCGGAATGCTTCTGGGCTACGAAGGCACACTTTTCACCTCTATTTTAGAGGCACTCAGGGAAGTCGGCCTTTCTGTTTTGCTGGGCCTGTTGGGAGCGCTGGTGCTTCGATTGGTGCTGCGAAGAATTCAGCAGAGAGAGACCATGCTCCTGCCAACGTTTACCGTAATTCTCCTTTGCTCTGGGCTGGCGGCATACCTGGAAGCCGGGGGCCTCCTGGCCTGCATGGTTCTGGGAATGGCCCTGGTAAACACTTACAGACACTTCGATTCCCTCTACTCGGTGATTTCTGACTCCTTCGAAAGCATCATCTTTACTCTATTTTTCATTCTTTCCGGGATGCACATTCAATGGGAAATTCTGGGAGGAGTTTGGCTTCTGGCCACTGGATACTTTGTGGCGCGTATGATGGGTAAAGCTTCCGGTGCGTATCTTGCGGCACGATATAGTCATGCCGATCCGGTCATTCGAAAATACACTGGATTGTCCCTGATGCCGCAAGCGGGGGTTGCTCTGGGACTGGCATTGCAGGCGCGTACCGGCCTGAACTTTCCGGGAAACGTTGCGGAAATTCTCTTGAGTGTAGTAATAGCCACCACAACGGTTAGTGAGCTGCTAGGACCGTTCTTTACCAGGAAAGCCCTGATTCTTGCCGGGGAGTCTCATTCCATGCGAAGCAGTCCAATTTCAGCACGGGAGCCGGTAGATCATGAAAGATGATGCCATGCCAACGGTCCGGGACTTCCTTGAGGGGCCCGGGCGCGAGCAGGAACCTCTCCTGGTCGTCTCCGAATCTCTGCCGCTACCCGCCCTGGTGGATCAAATGACCAGCCTGGCGGAGGACCGCATCATTCTGGTGGAAGACGGACAGCACAGAATCCAGGGGTTAATCAGCCTGGGGGATCTGGCTCGTCATCTGAAGCATACTCGCAGATCTGATTTTCATCTGCACAGTCAGCCTCCTCCAAGCAAAGCACCCTATCGTGGAAATTTTACCAGGTATTCCGGCAGAGAGATACTCCATCATGTTACCGCCGAAACGGCTGGAGAGATAATGAAATACCCGATTCGTCATTGTTCTCCAGCGGATCCTCTTTCCCATGCAATCCATCAAATGCTGGACGGGAATATCATAAAGATCCTTCCCGTTCTGGATCAGCAAGGGACGCTGGTCGGCTCTCTGCACCTACTGGATATCATGGAATACCTTCTAACTACAAGCAGCCCGGACTGATACTCGGTGCCTGCCCTGTTGCAGGCTCGCTATGAGCCCCTGTTTGCCGCCGCCGCAAT
This sequence comes from Leptospiraceae bacterium, assembly GCA_002717505.1. Lineage (GTDB taxonomy): Bacteria > Spirochaetota > Leptospiria > Leptospirales > Leptonemataceae > UBA3465. Next base: position 16,586 of record PBEB01000070.1, on the reverse strand, counting down.
ATTACAGGTATCATGGAGGGCACCGGAGATAAAATGCGACAGTTTGCTGCGATACGACTCTGGAATCCTTACTTCGGTGAAGCGATAAAGGTTGAAATCCGCAGGCAAAGTTTTCGCAGCGAACAAATCGTTCACGGTCTGGAATTGCAGCACCGTTGCCCGCGTCAGATCGGTCTGAAGTTCTGCTTCATTGGGATTATGACTTCCTCCGTAGCTACGTTCCATTAGCAGAACCTGCCCTGACTCAGCCAGACTATAGGGGTCCACCTGCTGCTGAAGGGATGACTCCACGCGAACCGAAAACTGTTTTTCTACATCACCGAGCATGATATCCATTTCTTTACGAAACTCTTGCGATTGCTCCTTCTCTGTAGCACGAAGATCGATGGATGCCACAGCCCGGCCGTAAACATTCACAAAGCTCATACGCTCCATCCGAGATAGCCTCACACCTTCCCCTCCGGAAGCAACCTTCTTGGCCAGTGTTCCCACGGCGAATCCCTGTAGTTCCTGGGCCAGGCTATCGTATTCATCGTCTGGCAATTCGCCCTGTACAGCCAGAGTGAGGCTTACAGAGCCCGGTATAACGTTTCGATTCATTCCGGGATAGAATCGGACATTACCGCTAAATCCCTTGATTCCAGGATAACGCTCTTCTCTTTCAGCAAGTAATCTATAGAATTCCAGAGCCAACCTGGCCGCCGCCACACCGGGATCCTTTCGATCTTTTACTGCTGTGGCCCCCGCATGATTCAGCTCGCCATCCAGAGTCCATCGCATTGCTTTTCCATCTTCATGACAGACAAAATCGGATTCGCCACGGGTAATGCCCACGGTGACGCGCACGTTCTCGAATTGCTCTGTCAGAGTCATATCCCGGAGCCGCCGATTGAAGTCCAGTGCCGCCGCTTCAGCCTGCTCTCCGATAAAAAAGAAGTCTTCCTGATGAATACCCATTATGCGTGAAACCAGAGCCATGGGCACCTTTAGACGATCCAGCACCGGTCCCTGCTCAATATGACGCTCAAAGGTATGCCTTGAGTAGAAATGTTCAGGACGAAAGCAGGCGTTGAGCAAATCCTGATCGCCGGCCTTTCCGGAGAACTGATTCAAAAGGACCACCTGGCCATCTGTTTGCTTTTGCGCGATCCAGCGAAGGAAGATCAGGAATCGATCCAGGAAGACTTCCCCCTCGTGGTTTTTCATCGAGTGGATTGCTTCTGGCTTTGCGTTTCCAGCTACAGCCGCACTACCGGGCATAGAAACCCCTTCACCGGTGAACGTCATTTCTTCGCCCAGAAATGCGCTGACATGAGTTCGTATCGCGCAATCTGCACCTAGCGTGGTACGCTGGAAGTATTTGTATAAATCGGAGAATATATGGGCTGTTTCGATTCCCCCGGTAACGCCCAGTCTTCCATCAAACCGCCCTGCATTCTTCACGGAGTCGATATGCGAAATATGATGAATGGACTGAGTCAGATATTTTGCATTCATTCCCTGACTGCGAATTTCATAAGCTTCTTCATCCTTAATTAGAAGCCCGTGGAGATTCCCGGCCAAATCAATGCATACATGCAGGCCGCCTGCATTCATCTGTCTGATGGTTTCCAGGGCTGCTTCGAAATAGGGCGCAGAAAGTGCCCGAGCATCAATTTCTCCTTCCTGATTCATGGATGCCTCGGCCAGCCAATCCACCCTTCTTCGCAGCCGAACGCCCAGGCCTCGCATCTCATGCAATTGATCCGGATCTGTAATGAAGCGCTGAAGATCGGTCCCGTTTTCCAGGGCGTGGTTTAAGGCCAGAAGAGAGTTAAAATATACCGCTGTCATTGTAACATCTGCAAGAGGTGCAAGCGCCCTTGCAGACCAGGCGGCGTCTTCTGAACAGATGCGTAGAATCTCTGCATGATCCACTGTCTCTCTCAGTTCCGCTCGGCGCGCAGGAGCATCTGCTTCCCTACCTTCACGAGCTCGAATCAGTGCTCTTCTCTGAAATCGTAGCGCCTCTCCTCGGCCTGTATTGACGTGCTGCTCTTCGTCTTTCGCTCGTTCCCATCCCATCAGGTTATTCGCATAGGTCCAGGTAGCCGGATCTCCCAGGGATCCTTCCTGAGCCCCATTAATGGAACGTATGAGCCTGGCATGCTCCTCCTGATCCAGATCCTCCACCGCATCGTTGAGCTCCTCAAGGCTGGAGTGGAATTCACCGGATGCGAACAGAGAATCCAATTGCTTGGATTGTCGTTCGGTGAGAGAGAAAACATCCAGGCGAAAGTAACCGAGTAAAGGAGCTTGAAACAACAGAGCCTCAGGGCAATGGAGCACCTGACGAACATCGGCCAGGGGAAAGAGTCGACTGCGATCAAGACTAGGATCAATGACAAGTCTGTGTGCCTTCTGCTCCTCCGGATCCCAGAGCCAGAGAATGGGATAGATATGACTCCTGGCCTGAACGAATTGGACCTTTGAATCGTGCCGCAGAATGTACGGCCCGGTCTGGATCATTCCTTCCTGAGCATCTACTTCACTGCAGGTTTCCAGTAGCATGGAGCGAAGTCGCTCATCGTTCAAATCGCATAGAGAGTGCAGAGGATTGGAGGCCACCAGAGCACTGGGTCGCTTTCTATAATCCGTCTCCACCATGGCCCGGGGGGACATATCCGGCTCCATGGCCATGCCTCGGGCCAGACCGTACGCGGGAATTCCCAGCTTCAGCAGATAATCGATGATCAGACTGGCCTTCTTTCCACAGCCATGTTCCGTTACCGAGTAAGGTAGCTCCAAATAGGCCAGAATGAGTTCTAGAATTCCGTCTGCCTGTGAGATGAGAGGGAACCCTGTGGTTTCATCTCTTTCAATTTCTTCGGGTAACCCCTCCTTTTCTCCATAGGCAAGCATAGACACAGGCCAGCACCCGGGTGCCCCATTTCCAGATACTTTTTTCAAAAACGGACCGCAATTCCGGAAAGCATCCGTTTTATTCGTCCCATTTCCATACCCCTGGACAAAAAGTGGTTGCCCTGACACAGATTAGAATTATTCTAAATCTAGAATTAGTGTAGCCAGAACGGCCAGCAATTCTACAAGGAGGAAAATGATGAACGTTACTGCTATGAACACTGGTATTCCGGAATCCGATAGAGCTCAAATCGTCGAGGGCCTGAAGAAAGTCCTGGCCGACACCTATACACTCTATTTAAAAACTCATAATTATCATTGGAATGTAACCGGACCTATGTTCGATACGCTCCACAGAATGTTTATGGATCAGTACAATGAGCTCTGGACTGCCGTAGATGAGATCGCAGAGCGGATTCGAGCTCTGGGTCATTATGCTCCCGGTAGCTACAAGGACTTTGCTGCACTTACCAGCATAAAGGAAGATGCGGATGTACCTGCGGCCAAGGAGATGCTGGCCAATCTAGTAGAAGCCCAGGAAAGCACCATTCGCACGTTGCGCGATACGTTTCCTGCAGCTGAGAATGGCAACGACGAGGCCACTGTAGATTTATTGACGCAAAGATTGCATGTGCATGAAAAGACGGCCTGGATGCTTCGAAGCCTACTGGCCTGAAACACAGGAAAGATATAGAAAGAACCTGAAAAAGAAAAAGGGCGAGAGATCTGAAAGGGTGCTGGGGCCGAAAGGCCCCTTTTTCTTTTTTTCAGTCTGCCCGGGCGAAGGCCATTACAGGAGGTCAAAAAAGCTGGCTGAAATCACAATAGCAAATTCCATTCAGCCCTCAGGTTTTCAAGAGACGATACACACATAGCCTGTCTTTATTGCGCCGAACTCTGAAGCCCGCTCACTGTTTCTCTCTGAATCCCATCATCTCGATCTGCCTCTGCAAGAGCCTCCAACAGAATCGTTCTCCAGGGCCCCCGAGCTTTTAGTCGGCTGAAGTTGCCAAAGTATCCCGCAAGGGTTCGATGAATAAACAGGATTTCTCGAGGAAAGCGAATCCCCAGAGAATCAAACCACTGTTGCCGACTCAGCTCGAAGATGCGGTCGTATAGTTCCTTATCTTCGCCAAACACAAAACCATCCTCGCCAAATACCTGACGAACAATATCTGCATGGGGCTTTAGAAGTGAAACCTCAATCGGTCGACCATCAGCTCTGTGAATTCCCACTTCTTTCAGAATCTCCGGAATGATTTCATCCTGGCCGGAGAAGATGGCGCGAAGCAAATTACCGTAACCTCTGGAAATGTTAAAGGGAACCTTCTTCATGCATCCAAAGTCATAGAGCACCAGGCTTCCATCCTCTCGGAAGGCAAAGTTACCAGCATTGGGATCGGCATGTAAGAAACGATGAGCAAAGACTCCCTGAGCGAATGTGCGGGCAAACGCTTGAGCCCAGCGATCTCGCAATGTCTGGTCGATATCCGGTGCAAGCGCTTCATCAAAGGAAAGCCCATGAGCCAATTCCATGGTCAGAACTCTGGTTGTACTCAACTCCGAAAAGCCCCGGGGCACCACGCGACCCGGATCGTCATTGAGTAGTTCCTGCATGTCTTGCAGGTTCTGCAGCTCCTGGCGATAATCCAGCTCCTGAAGCATAACTTCTTCTAGCTCATCGAAGATAGGGCCGGCAGATCCTCCTGTCATGAAGTTCACCATCGGACCGGCCATCCATCGCAGCTGTTTGATGTCCTGTCGAACCGCGCGATCCACACCCGGGTACTGAACCTTGAAGACTACTTCAGTGCCATCCTTCAATCGACCTTTGTGGACCTGACCAATGCTGGCCGATGCGAAAGGCTCCGATTCTATTCCATCGATTAGTTCCATCCCATCGCCCAGTTCTGCTTCCATTACTTCTCGGATTGTCTTAAACGGAATGGGTGGGGCCGCTTTTTGCAACTGGCTCAGGATTTTCGCAGCTTCCGGCGGAAGGATGTGTTCATGGAGACTGAGCATCTGTCCCAGCTTCATGGCCGCTCCCTTCAATTCTCCCAGCTTTCCTGCCAACCTTTGCGCTTCTTTCAGCCACATCGCTTCCAGAAAGCCGGCTCTCTTTTCATCACTTTGAAATGGCTTTCGCACCATTGCGCCCAGAAGGGATGCTCCCAGTCCCCCTACAAGGCTACCCAGGGAACGACTGCGAGCCATGCCCGACCGGGGCCCGGATTGGGCATCCTGCTGGTTTTCCTGAGTGGGGGGATCCCCGGATTTTCTTTCTTCTTCTTCGGGATGGGAATCGTTAACCGTCACTATTCCATTAAAACAAAGAGCGGCCTGGAAATCGGTCATTTTATTGTCGAATTCTGGAAGCCGAGAGGGCGGGAAAGCTTGTGGCGAAATAAACTGTCACAGGCTGCAACTATGATGAGAGGATGAAAAAAGAAGTTTATGAGCTGAAAACTTGTCCTGAGGACACTGCTGTTTCTCTGGGAGTCGTCCGGCTGAATACACAGACTATGGTACAGGATTTAATCAATCGCATTCCAATGCAGCACGTAGCGGAATTTCTCGCCACCTGTTACTCAGCGGAGCCAGGCAGCTTCACTGATTCCCCGGAGCAGATGAATGATCATATTTTGACCGTGGAAGGAGACTTTGCAGGGCTACTGATCCGCAATCGCTGGGCTGGAGACGATGAACTTCAGATTAAGCCTTTACTCAGCGCACTGGCGACCGCCTCCACGGACTTCTATGATACGTTGCAAGGCCAGGTTCGCCTGGAAAAAATTCGATTGATGACTCTGGAATTGTTATCCATGAACCCCTGACTTTGCTGCCATTCCGAATGCTTATCGAAGCCCGGGAGTAGTTGCGAAATCAGGACCCAACGGCATGATTCCGGATTCTGCTACTTTTATGCAGTTCTCGGCCATCAATCCGGCTTTGCAAGCGGAGGCCCAGGGGATTCTAAAGCTCCGCTGGAAAATCCTCGTGTCTGTAGCCTAACAGATACAGAATCGCATCCAGCCCCAGGTTGCTGATTGACTGATCCGCTTCCTTTCTCACTACAGGCTTCGCTCGAAAGGCAATACCAAGACCCGCCATTCCGAGCATCGGTAGATCGTTTGCTCCGTCTCCAACTGCGATCACCTGTTCCTTGCGCACACCTTCCTTCTCTGCGATCTCACCCAGAAGTTGAGCTTTTCGCTGCCCATTTACAATCGGTTCCTGAACCTCGCCGGTAACTTGACCGTCTTGAATAACTAATTCATTGGCAAAGATATAGTCCATGCCCAGGTGCTGCCGCAAGCGCTCGCCAAAAAATGTAAATCCGCCAGATAGGATCACCGTTTTATAGCCCATGGACTTCAAGACTTTGATCAAATGAGGGGCCCCTTCGGTAACCGGCAAACGATCGTAGATTCCCTGAAGAAACTTTGTAGACATTCCCTTCAAGAGCCCTACTCTTCGCTTAAAGCTTTCGTTAAAGTCAATTTCCCCTCGCATGGCACTTTCAGTAATCCGGGAAACCTCTTCGCCTACGCCAGCTTCCCTTGCCAGCTCATCGATGACCTCCGCCTGGATCAATGTAGAATCCATGTCGAAAGCGATTAACCTGCGATTCCTCCGATAAAGATCATCCTTCTGGAAGGCTATGTCCACTCCCAGCTCCGAGGTTGCAGAGAGTAAAGTCTCCTTCAATCGAGCAAAATCTACATCGGCGCCACTGACCTGAAACTCCAGGCAAACAGGAGGCCGACGTCTTGATCCCTCCACAGGCTTTTCGGGTTCCAGCGATTGGTCCAGATCCGCCAGCTCATAACCAGGAATTCTGCGCGAAAGCCTGCGAATTGAATTGATGTTCAGTCCCTGCTCGGCAATAATCCGCGTGACCTGGTGCACATGAGCAGCTCTAAGATCCCTTCCAAGCAAAGTAACGATGTATCTCGGCAATCCGCCATGGCCCACCCAGCGATCGTAGGATTCTTGATCTACAGGTGTAAAATTGATGGGTATACCGAAATCATGCGCGCGAAACAAAAGGTCCTTTAACACCGGGGCCCCTTGCTGCTCGGGAGGAATTCGAATCAAAATCCCCAGCGATAGGGTTTCATGGATTACGGATTGTCCCATATCCAGAATCTGAACGCTGTAATGGGACAGGACTTCGGTGATGGCCCGGGTAATTCCCGGACGGTCCACTCCGGAAATGTTGATTAAAAGCAAACCGGACCGGGCGGCCTCCTGTAGTCGTGGCTGAACGGACTCAATATCGGATGCGGAGTTTCTAGATGGGGTATCGGACATCCCGAACAGGTCCGCAAGGAGGCCAGCAGGGGCAAGCAGATTGTTTTGGACAGAGGGATGAACGATGCATGCACAATTCTACCGATCCAGTTGGCGGTCCATACTGGCTGTGAACAGATGGTGTTATGCCCTGAATAGGCAGCAGCGCGGTACATTGTATCCATTTTTTCAATTCTGGTAATGTTCTCGCGAACTGGCAACGAGCCGGGTTATGTCGCTTTCCGTCTGGGACATTGGGCTGGATTATGTCGCTTTCCGTCTGGGACATTGGGCCGGATTATGTCACATTCCATCTGGGACAACGCGCCGGATTATACTGCAGTCTGTCCGGGCAAGGACTCGCCGCAATATCTGCTCCAGGCACAGGAGCACAGCGCACCGGGTTATGTCACATTCCGTCTGGGGCATTGCCCCGGATTATGTCACATTCCCTCTGGGACAGCGCGCCGGATTATCCGTCCCTGAGTCCCGGACTCATGTCCCCATGCCAGTCCGCAACCTCAGCATCCGCGAATCTGGCCATGAATTCAGGAACCTGTCCTCCCTGGAAGTCCCGATAGAATAACATCCAGCTTTTTCAGTTTACACACAGGCCTTCTCTGGCGCTCTGACGACTGGCAGGCTTAGTCTAGACTGAGCTGAAACACCGCGTCCCCAGGACAAAATTAGCGGCTGCCCCCGATGTGCTATCCTGACCACAACATGCAAAGGGATGCCACGGGATTTTGAGGAAAATGGCTACAATTCGAAAACCCAAGCATAAGATCTGCCGTACGGTAGGTTATTGCCTTTACAATCATCCAAAATGTCCGTCCATCAAGCGACCTTACGCACCTGGGCACCGTCCTGGTTCCCGTCGACGCAAGCGATCGCCTTATGGGGAACAGCTACTGGAAAAGCAAAAACTCCGTCTCACCTACGGGATGATGGAAAAGCAATTCTTTAAGACGTTTGAGAGATCTTCTAAACTTCAGGGAAACAAAGCGGATAACTTTCTATTCATGCTGGAATCCCGTCTGATGACTCTGGTTTATCGTCTGGGTCTGGCTCGAAGTATCTTCGATGCTCGACAGCTTATCAACCATGGTCACGTTACCGTGGATGGACAGAGCGTCGATATTCCCAGTTACCAGGTAAAAGTGGGACAGGTTATTGGAGTTCATCCAGCTTCCAAAGAGTTGGACCGAGTTAAGTTCGCGCTAGAAGCACGACCTGCTGGCAACAACCCTACCCCTTATCTGGAACTCCAGGACGATGGGGTGTCTGGAAAGTATATGGGCATCAATGCTCCCGATGATGTGCCTGTGACCAGGATCAATATTCAGAAAATCATCGAGTTTTACTCCAAGTAAGGAGTTTTCATTCAGCTTTGCTGGAAAGGGCGGCCCTCGGGTCGCCTTTTTTTATGTCCGGGCAGAGACTTTCACCCCTGGACCCGTTCTTTCTCATTGAACCATTTCCAGATGAGAACCGCTGTAATACCGGGAAATGCGATGGCAAAGTAGGCCAAGAAAATGAGCATATGGACGGGAAGCGCGAAGGGGCTGGTGCTATTTCGAGCGGCAAATTCCCAGATCGTGCATTCGTAGTCAGGGATATCCATAATCCCGGGACAGATACCGTTGTAGTCCTGAATCACGACGAGAGTCACCAGTGTGGCGCTGATGAGGATCGGAGGAAGAATCAAAACGATGAGCGCCAGGAGAATTCGCACCGTCCATCGCTTCCATCCCGCTTTGCCCTTACTCATGGACCAGTACTGCATGACTCCAGCATTACAGGCAACGCAAATTCCGAAGCTCCCACTGGCGGCGTTCCTTCGCACCGCGCCCGAATCCAGTGTCGAACCGATTGCCAACCACGTGGAATACACTGTAATGTCCCTATGAGCCAATCCAGCGCCGAGAACTTAAGAGCATCTGATTTTGGAGACTTTGTCTGGGGTGCCGCCACAGCTGCCTATCAGATTGAAGGGGCCCATGATGCCGATGGAAAAGGGCCTTCCATCTGGGATGATTTCGCAGCCAGGGGCAAGATTCGAAAGAAGCAGACTGGCAATGTGGCCTGCGATCATTACCATCGAATGAAAGAGGACGTAGCTCTTATGAAAACTATGGGTCTTCAAGCCTACCGGTTTTCCGTGAGCTGGCCCCGGGTTTTGCCGGATGGCACGCTGGCCGGCGGCATCAACGGGCCCGGACTGGACTTCTACCATCGCCTGGTGGATGAGCTACTGGCCAATGGTATTCAACCCTATCTCACTCTGTTTCACTGGGACTTGCCGCTGGCCCTGGAAAGGCAGGGCGGATGGCTGAATCGAGAAATCGCCGACCATTTCGCAGGATATGCTCGACTGATGGTGGAGCAATTGGGGGACCGCGTCAAGCATTGGATCATATTGAATGAGCCGTTCGTTTTTCTGCTTCTGGGTTATGGAATTGGCTACTTTCCTCCTCAGAAACGGGGGGCCGGCAAATTCGCCCGGGCTTCCCACCTTGCCATGGTAGCCCAGGGAAAAGCTGCACGAGCTATGGCAGCCGTTCGCTCGGATATTCAGATTGGCACCACGGTATCGACATTGGCCGGCGAAGCAGCATCCAATGCGCCGCGACATCTAGCCGCACTTAAACGTCACGATGCCTTTTTCAATCGATTGTACGTAGATCCCATTGTAGGTCGCGGCTACCCCACCGAAGAATTACCCTTCCTGCGAAAAATGGAGTCAATCATGCATCCAGATGATATGGACATGGTCCAGTATCCATTTGATTTTCTGGGCATTAACCATTATTCCCGCAAGACAGTTCGATCAGCCTGGTGGATGCCCTATCTCAAATTCTGGGAGCATAAGCCCCTGAAGGATGTTGAAATCACAAGCATGGGCTGGGAAGTACATCCAGCCGGGATTTATCAGATACTAAAGAAGTTCGGCGACTATCCGGAAATACCAGCCCTGTTTATCACGGAAAACGGCGCCGCGTACCATGATAAGCTGCAAGATGGACAGGTTCATGATGAGCGTCGAAGAAAATACATCAACGAATATCTGAGCCAGTGCCTGAAAGCCGTGCAGGAGGGAATCAACTTAAAGGGTTACTTCGTGTGGAGCCTGCTGGACAATCTGGAATGGAAAGAAGGGTACGATAAAACCTTTGGAATCGTTCATGTAGATTTTGAAACTCAGAAGCGAACCATCAAAGACAGCGGATTGTGGTATCAGGATTTCTTGAGTACTTAGGAAAGAGTTAGCCGCAGCGACGGATCAGCGACGGATCAGCGACGGATCAGCGACGGATCAGCGCCAGGTCAACCTGCGCTGGTCACGGTTTGGCGCCGGAATTATTCCCTGTTAAGCCTTCTGGGCTGCAGTTTCAGCCGACGAAAGGTTATGCCTCGAGCCAGAATCTATCGACCATGACTCCGACTGGTTTTTCCTCTGAACGGTGGAACGCCTCAAAGCGATCGGCCCACCACTGAGCGCTTCGGGCAACCGAGCTCTATTGAAGTTCTCTACTCTTCCAGGAATTTCTTGGGGGCTACTTTTTCGCCTTCCCTGATTTTCCTGTATCTGTCTTACCTTTCTTATCGGAAGCCACGCTATCTTCCGGTGAATTCGTGAACGCATCAATGAGTGTATCCAGGCCGGCCTTCATTTTTTCAAAGAGATCATTCTTTTCTTTGCTGGGTTTGTTTCCATCGCCTTCCGGCTTATCCCTGGGTCCAGCAAGTTTGCCATAGGCCTTTTCCATCTGTATGATTTTCTTTTCCAGGTCATCCAACCACTTTGTGTTCTCAGATTTTTTGGCAAAGTTACCAAACTCATAATCTACTATGTCTTCTTTGACGTTTCCCTTGAACAGCAGATGCATTTCCACTTTGAAGTATTTCTGTATGAGAGAAAAGCGACCTTCCTTCTCAAGTCTTCGAACGCTGACATTCAAATGTGTGCTTTCCAGTACTCGCAGTGGCCGATATTTAGAAGCGCGCTGAACAAGATCGTGGTCTTCTGCCAGTTTGAGAGTCTCATCGAATCCTCCCACTCGCTCAAAAAGCCTACGAGCGATGAAAATACAAAATCCTGCAGCTCGCGGATTCATGTCCTGATTCAATTTTACAGAAAGGTTGGCGAAGCGAAACATGATTTCGTCTAGCTTCAACTGCGAATCTGGATGAAATTCGCAGGTAGCGAGATCAAGAAAGCGGTCCTGCATTTCTTTATCTGCCTTTTCCAGGAAATCCGGAGGCAGCGAAACATCAGCATCGAAGAAAAAAAGAAAGTCTCCCTTCGCGACTTCTGCTCCACGATTCCGACCTACACCGGGCATACCTCCAGGCACAACTCTGGCTTTATGCTTTTTCGCAAGTTTAACTGTGTCATCGGTGGATCCGGCATCGGCCACGATGACTTCAAAGTCCTGCAAAGTCTGTTTGGAAAGAGAATCCAGGAGAACGGGCAGGTCCTCCTGTTCATTCAAGGTAGGGATAATTACACTTATGCGCATCCAGGGATTCTGATAAATGCATCAGAACCTGGCAAACAAAAATCCTGGCCCCCTCCCGGGCAGGGAGAGGGATCAGGCTTGCTCGTTTAGTAACAATCCTGAGATTTCCTGCATATGAGATGCAAATTCCAATAACTTGGAAGAAGGAATCTCTTGAACAACTTCTCCGGTCAGATAGTTATACAACTTTACCTGAATTGTTCCGGTTTCATCATGAACTGCGTATTGAAAGCGAGTGTTTGTATTCTTGTCACTGGAAAACATATCCAGGGCATCAATCGCTTTTTGTACGTTTTGCCGATTCTCTGGAGTATCGGCTACATCCTGATGCTCACCGGTCTGCAGTTTTCTTGCCAGTTCCGTTCTAGAAATCTGGAAAGCCTGCTGACGGGCGCCGTTGCCGTTGTTGTGAATGCCATTTACCTGCATGGTGTCCATAGGCTATACCTCATTAATAGCATTCGGCAATTGGATACACCTACTTAATGCCCGAGCAAATATTTCAGATACAAATATTCCCGGGAAAAGTGGAGGATCTGGCTTTAGTTTGGCCGGAATCCCCACTACAAGTCCCATTCCACCCAGGACATCGGGCCTCCGAACCATTTGTGATTTATTGCTCCGGATGGCCGCCTTTCCATTGACTTTTGAAAAATCTCCGGCGAAATACTGCCTGCCACATTATGCACAGATTTGCCATCATTATTGCGGCGCTGATGTTTTCCTGCACAGGTGCCATTGAAGCACTCCCGTCCAGCAATGATGGAGCCCAGCGGGATATTGGGTCCATTGAGTCCACCGGAACCATGGCCCTGTCCGGCAATTGGATCTTTTGCCCGGATCGACTGCTACTAGAATCAGATTTTTCCCACGGCATTCCTCCAGACTGTTCACTTCAGACAGTTCCGGGGCCCTGGACTTCATATAAAGGAAAGAATGGACCGCTACCAGGCACAGGCGCAGGAACCTACAGGCTTTCCATCAATCTCCCCGAAGTTGCTCTGGATCTCGGTCTCTTTATGCCCTATCAAGGAACCGCTTTCTCACTCTGGGTCAACGGAGAGAAACTTGGCTCCAATGGTACCGTCAGCCTGGATCCAGAGAAGCAAGAAGCGGAGATGCGGCCCCTGGTGGTTTCGTTGCCGGAAACTTCGCAGCTTCACATTCTAATCCAGATATCCAACGGGCACGATAAATCCGGAGGAATGTGGAACGCTCCCAGGATTGGAACTCTTGAGGAAGCAGAAGATTACCTTCATCGAGCTCTCTTAGTGGACAGTCTCATGGCCGGGATGCTTCTTCTGGCTACCAGCTTCTCCTTTTTGCTATTTGGTTTGAACCGCGAAGACAGAGCGTCTCTTTACTTCGGATTCTTTGCTCTGTTTGCACTGCTGCGGCAAATATCCACAAATTCGCATCCGATCCTGCTAATTCTTCCGGACTTACCCTTTGGTGTGTACTACCGGTTCGAATACCTGGGGATCCTGCTCTCTCCGGCTGCATTCTTACACTCGCTCAATCATCTTTTTCCGGGCCGCATTCATCGCATTGCACTGCGGGTGATCACTTCGGTGTTCTTACTGTTCGCAACAGCGGTTCTGGTTCTACCACCGGCGCTATTTTCGCAGATCAATCCTACAAATCATCTTTTCCTGCTCGCAACGCTGCTCGTGGCAGGCCGAGCCATTTACCTGGGACGAAGAGAAAATGGAACCACAGCAGCACTCATAGGTATTGGATTCCTGGCCCTCACCGTTTTTGTGCTTCATGACATTCTTGTTGAATTGAATGCGATTCAAAGCCCTTACCTTGTTTCTCTAGGGCTGCTGTTTTTTCTGATGGGCCATGTGTCAGCTCTGGCCTACGGGGCTTCCCGAGCCAGGCAGGAACAGGCCCGGGTCACAGCGTCGCTCAGGGCAGCGGAGATTCTAAGTAATGTGGCCCGGTCCCTGATCGGATGCGATTCCCCGGCAACAATATCGCTCAATCTTTTTCAATCCATGCGAGAGGCCTTCCATCTGGAGAGACTCTCCATCTACATCCCGGATAATCAGACCCTCTATTCTGCGCCCTATTCGGAAACAGGCTCAATACCATTCGAGCCTGGACCGGAAGAACTCCTCAACCTTCAATTTCCCTGTAGTCCCGACGATGACGATCCGGTGCTAGGTTCCTGGCCGCACCCCTACGACCTGCCTTCATCAATCTGTATTCCGGTGCGCGAAGGAGATACTTTGAGAGCCTTGGTTTTTCTTCAGAGAGAGGCAACCCGACCTTTTTCCGAAAACACAGGAGAAATCCTCAGGAGCATTCCGCCCTATATTCTTCTTGCTCTGCGAAATGCGAACATGGTGGGCGATCTTGTGGATGCGAATCAAAGGTCCTTTCGTCATCAGGAATTTCAAAGGATTGTGCTTTCGGTTCTCAGTCATGATTTGAGAGGCCCTCTGGCCACTAGCTATACGCTCCTGGATCATCTGTACAGAAACGATGAAACTCTCCAGGGCCATGAGCTTAATTTACTGCGGGGAGGGCTGCAGGATGCTATGGATCTTCTGCAAAGGCTCCTGGAGTGGGCAAGAGCATCGGCCTCGGAGCGAACCGAGAGTCTTGAAACCGATGTCCGAACCAGCCTTCTGCGAGTTGCAAAAGATATTCAATTTCGCAGTGAACAGAAGGGAGTGGACCTGACCATGGAGCTTCCCTACGAGGACTGCCTGGTAGCCGTGGATCCTCATTCTCTGGAAGTAGTGATACGCAACATTGCCATGAATGCCATCAAATACACTGACCAGGGCGGAGAAGTTAGAATCCATACGCTCATCCAGGGCAAAACTCTGCTCATTCGCATCGATGATACTGGCGTTGGAATGAGCGCCGATCGTGCCAGGCAGCTTCTAGATCCGGAAAGAAGACTGCAGCCACGGGTTGGAACAGAAGGAGAAAAAGGCGCCGGGCTGGGAATGTATCTTTCGCAGCTTCTATTAACTGGCACTGGAGGTTTCATAGCCGTGGACACAGAGCGTCCCGTGGGTACAAGGTTTGAGGTACATTTGCCTGTTACTTCGATCAGGAATTCCGGTTCCAGCAAAGATGCAGCCGAAGCGAGTATCGACTCAGAAGAGATCAGCAAGGACAACATCGAATCGCGAGATCAGCTTCGAGTGCTACATATCGAAGACTCGGATCTACTGGCAAATCTGGTGCACCGTTTTCTGGATGGAAAAGGATATCGATTGGACCGGGCAGCCAATGCTGAAGAGGCCCAGCAAAAAATTTCAAAGAATACTTACGATATCATCCTGGCTGACATAGAACTGGAAGGGAAGAATGGTGCCTCGTTGATTGCAGGCTGGCGAGAGAGAATTCTGGATGTCCTCCCTCCGGTTATAGCAGTGACAGCTCATGATCATGATCATTTAAAGGGCTGGATGGAGCAAGGTGTGTTTGATTCTTACCTGCGAAAGCCCTTTACGCGCAAAGATTTACGAGAGCGAATCTCTGATACCCTCGCAGCTCAGGGGAAATAAAAGAGGATTCCTCCCGTGGTCAACGTTCGCACTACGCTTGCCGCAGTAGCCAGTCTGCATGTGTAATGCTATATGCATTGTATCATGGCGCTTGCTCGGAAGAAGGAGGCCCTGGACTGATTTCCATTTACCTGGTTCGCAGTCCTGTGGTCACTTTGTGCCATCCAGGAATTAAGTTGATGTGCCCCTGACTCTAGCGATCAGAAGTCGGTTCCCGAAATCTTACATTTACTTCATTCCAGCGAAGGGCAGGAGCCCGCCCCACCCTGTGACCTGGTAGCAGCCAATCAGGCGTCGGCTCGGTAACCTTTCCTTTATTATATTCTAAGCGAAATCAATCGAAATGCCCGACCAACTGCATGGTTCATTTATGGCGACCGCGAATCGGGTCCATCCATTTTATGGTATGTTTTTTCTAGAGCAGGAAATCAGGATATGAAAGCGAGTGGCTATGAGACTCGAGAGGTTGAATGCGCCTGAGAGGAGGATTATTTTTTTAGAGCATTCTTCATGCGAACGAGCTTGCCTCGAAGACGCATGATGGCTTTGGTATGGAGCTGGGATATTCGAGATTCGGTTACTTCCAGAACTTCGCCGATCTCTTTCAGAGTAAGATCTTCGTAGTAATAAAGAACGATGACTTTTTTCTCTTTATCAGGAAGAGTTTTAATGGCTTCAACGATTACACTCTTGATCTCTTCTTTTTCAATGAGCGAATCTGGATTTAGATTCTGAGGACTTTCCAGGGTTTCCATAAAGGAAACTTCATCGTTATCGTCGCCCATATACCAGATATCGTTCAGAGAGATGATGGAAGTACCGGAAATCTTTGTGAGCAGGCTTTGAAGCTCATCCACGGAGATCCCCATCTCCTTGGCAATGTCTTCATCCTCTACGGTATGACCCAGTTTGTTTTCCAGTTGAGATATGATTTCCTCAACCTGGCGAGCTTTCTGACGAATACTACGCGGAATCCAGTCAATACTGCGAAGCTCATCAAAGATAGCTCCGCGAATACGAGTCATCGCATATGTTTTGAATTTAATGTCACGATTGGGATCGAACTTTTCGATGGCATCCAATAGACCAAAAGAACCATAGCTTACCAGATCATCGAACTCTACGTTCTGAGGCATGCCAATAGCTACCTTGCCGGCTACGTATTTCACCAGCGGAGCGTACTTTTCGGCAAAGAAATCCCGCAGCTCTGGCAGCCCTTCTTTGCGATATCGCTGCCACAGGGATTGTTCGTCTTCGTCTTTATATTTTTCGTAGATCTTTGACATTCGACAGGCTATTCATCCCGGGACAACATGGTGCGAATGGCCGAAGCCAT
>PBEB01000069.1 GCA_002717505.1 Leptospiraceae bacterium | reverse complement strand
GGATTCACGGCACCTGGTTCAAGAGCTGCGATACAAAGGATGTGATGATCAGTTTCATCGTTTCAGCGGATGGCATTGAAGGTCTCACCGGAATGGAAGCCCAGGCCCAGAGCGATCCACCACGAAAGGGCTGCGTGCATGTCGAAGGCGTCTCGAAGGGGTATACCCGGTTTCGTCCGCAAAGCTGGCTGAACTCCGAACTGCGTCTGAAGCAAGTGGGCGCTGGGGAAGCCCATGCGATCCTGGCAAGGCGCGATGCCACCGAAATGATCTGGGACACGAGCGAGCGTTTCGCGCTTTACAAATGCTCCTTCATTTCTCGAGAAGGCGAAGAATGAAAGCCCTCATGGACGGTCTGTACGTTTTCGGCCATTTGCTTTCCTCACTCTTCCAGCTTGTTCATTCAGGATGCCTGGCCTTATTGTTTTCCAGATACCACCAGTAAATCACATCCGGGAAATCCCTCTTCGCGGCCGTGACGAGATTTTTCAGTTCTTCCATGTCGCCCTTGCTCAAACTCAAAATAGCGCCGATGGTGTTCTGCAGGTTGTATTCCGAGTCCATGGTCTCCGCTACGGTGATCCGTTCCAGTTCTGCGATGACCCCGGGAGTGTCTTCCTCGGAGAAATCATTTCTGACGGTGGTCAGATGCTGTTCCGAAATTGCCATGATTTCCTCTCTTTGAATAGGGACACAGGCGTTCGAACAGGCGGCACGGAAGCCGTTGCGATACGTCAATAGACGCCAGCTGCCTCGTCGATCACGAAACCTGCGTTGTTCGCCTTGCACCAGGCTTCTAGCTCTTCCTTGAGGACAGGATAGAGGTCTTTCGCCCACGAAGGAGCGATTTTCGGCCAGTTCGCCTCGGTGGGCAGGTAAGCGCGCAGAATCCCCATGGTAAGGTCGAGAGTAAAACTGCCATCCGATGCAGTGACGACGAGTTCTTCCTTCCATTGCGGCTGAAACTGGAATGTCGTCATAGTACGTTCACTTTTAGTCTTCTGATTGTCCACCAGGACTTGGCTGAATACTGTGGCATTGCCCGAGAAGTAGAAGATTATGCCTTACAAGAATCTGTCGAAAATTCTCCAGTCTCTCAAGACTGTATACAGTAATGACAATACCGACTATAGCAAGAAATATTCTGGTGAAATCGGATATAAGACCGACGGCTTGAGCCCAGATGAAGCCGAGCTGCTTCGACAGCACAATCTCCAGCCGAACAATTTCCAGACATATTCCCACGGTGATCTGGTGAGCGCATTTCTCAAACTCAGAGATACCACCAGTCTAACCTGGATGTCCTGTTCGCGCTTTTTCATCAAGGGTCTGTCCGGCGAACTTCCGCGCTACCGGCAGACGCTGATGAGCTTTCACTTCATGTCGGGGCTTGAAAACCACGCATTCATGCCGTCAAAACGCCATGCGAATTGCGATATCTGCAGCCTGCCGCTAAAGAGCGTCTTCGACAGAACCCATGCGCTCTACACCTATTATCTCGGCCATAGCTGGAATGAGACACCGGCACACTTCCTGGCCGAGTTGGAGGAGGCATCGACATTTGAGGCGCCGGAGGTCACGAGGGAGCAGGTTGAGAAATTGTCCTCCCTGCTTCAGGCAATCAGCGATGCGAGCCAGGACGAAACACCTGGTCAGCTGGAAAAGCGGATCGCGTCCCTCAAATTGCTGCCCAAGACCGACAAGTATAAGCGCTACGGCATCCTTCAGACGCTGGCCGTAACTGGTGTCATGCCAGGCGATCTGGACAGTGGAAACCAACCCGCAAGGTCAGACATCGTTCACCCGTTAGCGGGATGGCGGGGTAGTATGGGAGTGGATTACGACGTCGCGTCAACGATATTCCCGGACTTCGCCCATTAGATTATTGAGTTGTTAGCGACTACTAAAAACAATGAAATCCGTTTCGAACGAATGATACTGGGGGGACAGGCCACCATGACGCACAAGACTTTCACCACTACCATAAATGGCGGCTATGAAATGCCCTATCTTGGCGTCTATGAGGGTGAGGTATCAGTCAGCGATTTCGCAGATCTGGACCCGCAGGCGGAGCTGATCAGTTTCGGCGCGAAGACAAGGAATTTGCAACTTCTGCCTGACTTCAAATCGGTCCGTTATGTGGGTCTGGGCAGGAACACGTTTTCGGCTGAGCTGCTCGAATACCTGTCCCGACTGCCAGAGCTGGAGGTGATGCAGATCAGCCATGACAGCCAGGAGACGTGGCCGTCGCTTGCACCGCTTTCGGCGTTGAAATACCTCATCCTGTACGATGTGAAGAAACAGGCCGACCTGTCATTCCTGAGCGGTATGACCCAGCTTGAGAGCCTCTTCCTGTCAGAGCTGCTGAAGTTGAATGATATCAGCGCCCTCGCCACGCTGCCCAATCTCCGCGAGTTCGCGATTGAAGGCGACCTGCATGGACGTGGCAGCGTTCTGCCGGACACCGCTGCACTGTTCACCCTGACAAAGCTCGAACACCTGAAGTTCTTCAGCAAAAAGACAGTTTTTAACGCGGCGGATTTTCGGGCTTTCAGCAGGCTTCGCTATATCCACATTAGTCCGTTCCATCATCCCTTTGAGTTCTATGCGGAGCTCGAACGGTATCTACCGGACGACTGCGAAAAAGCGGTGCAGCATCTTCTGGCCAATTATGCCGAGGATCAGTGCACCAGGTGCGGCGCGATGGGTCTGATAAAACCCATCGGTTCAAGACAGCGAGCTTTCTGCCCGTCTTGCAATCGCAAGAAACTCGATTCGCTCCTGGACACCTATGAGAGCCTGTCCGGAAAGCCGCGTAGCGCTGCGATCGCTCATATCGAATGGATGGAGGACTTAAAATGACATGGATCAAACTGACCGATCTGCCGGAACAACGGCTGCCCATGCACATCGACAAGACAAAGTCATTCTGGGAAATCAGGGATGGAAAGATTGTGCATCAGACGCGGGTAAACCGCATAGCGGACGTTGAAAGCTTTGAAGTCCTGGAAGGCTCTGACTTCATCGCCCGTGACAAAGTCTTTGTGTACCATGCCTGGACGACGATGAAGATCATCGATCGCCATAGTTTCACCCCACTTGGAGATGGGTATTTTCGCGACAAGGATTGCGGGTATTGCGAATTCGAAACCAGCATTAAGCCTTTAAAAAGCGGCTCTGCCCGGGGGCTCAAGGTCATCGGTTCTGGATATGCGCGGGATGCCGCCTTCGCCTATTATTGCGGCCGGCCGATCAAGAGCTGTAGCTTGCCAATGACCCTGAAGCTGGTCAAACAGACCGGGGAGCATCCTATTCCTGCCGCCACGACGGACACGCAGTGCTTTTACGAAGGTGCGCTCATCAAGGGCGCTGATGTGACGACCTGGAAGATGGACGCGAAAGGCTTTTCGCGCGATGCGCACAATGTGTTCTACAACGCAAAGAAACTGGCCGGCGCCAGGCCGGATGATTGGAAGTTTCTCAAATCACCTTATTCGACAAGCGGCGACAAGATCTACTTTATGAGTTTTGTCCTGAAGGACGCCGACAAGGAGAGCTTTGAAATTCTTGCCGACGGCACGGCCCGCGACAAGCATTCGAGCTTCTCCGGCAAGAACCGGATCTGACATGGGCAAAGCACGTTTCTGGAGCAGTCCACTTTTTCCGGCGCATTCCATCCGAGCCCTTCGCCGGACCAATCCATGACCCGCTCCCGGTCGAAAACCAGAACCGAAAATCCTATCGCATTGCGTTGACAGCTTCAAAACCAGAATTAAAGGTCGCATAAATAGGTCTTCCGGTACCACAGAATCATGTCCAATTTTATTACCCGGGATCTCTCTTCCTACGGGAATCGAGAGTTCTCACTCCATTACGAAAGCGCCCTGACCATCGATGTTGAAATCATTGTAAATATTCTTCGCACCAGGGTATCCACATCCGGCCCGCTCACACCGGGGGATTCCATTCAAATCGGTTGCTCTCTTTGCCGTGTAATTGATCGGGGAGACTACCTGGGATTGGAAGAACCTTCATTTCAATCAGACCCAATGCAATGGGTGGATTCGGTGGATGCCACGGCTCGCCATCTAAGTCTGCAAAGAGCGGCTGCGGAGTCCTGCAACCTGGAAGATGATTTGAGCTTTCCGGCCATCACTCATACAGCGTTTGTCTGCAGTTCCATAGATTCCGCCGATGGAATATTCATGGATCGAGTCAAGCCGCTGTCTGATACTGACTCTGGCTGGTTCGTGGCCTGCTCCGATCAGAATCACGACCACGATTCAAGCGAAAACTTGCAAAAATCTTCACTCTATGAATTGAGCCTGCGAAAACCTGGTGTGATACCATTCCTGGGTTTTCCAGTAGGTACCACCGCCATGCTGAAACGAGCGGAAAGGCCGCGAGTGCTACTCCATGGCTCCATGCTTCGTCCGGAGCAAAACAGCTTTCTAGATCGCGCCTACGAGGAGTGATGGAATGGGCGGCAAAAGGCCCGAGTCAACCAGCTCGGACCTGGCTGGCATCCAGTGTAGACCTACCGTCCCATCCTATTCAGCGGTTCGCCTGGATGGCTTTCCGGATATAGATATGCATTTCTGATGCAGGACCAGGAACCATCGCTCGATGAGTTCAATCTCCGCATTACTGAGACCCGTAGTACCAGCGGGAGCGATCAACATTACCTTCTGGAAAGCAGCATTCGGAGTGGCTTCGCCGAGTGGAACAAAGAACAGATATGTATTCACGCAAGCTTCTGCTTCTATGCTTTCCTCAGAAAGCACCTCTACCTTATTGTAATTGCCGGAACCGAGAAAAGGCCCATGCGCATCGAATGTAATTGTACAGCAGGCTAGAAGAACGGGAAGGAGAAGAAGGATTACGTTTCTTACGATTCTCATTGTCGCACTCCCTCCAGGACGATGCAGCTGACCAGGGCGCCTTTCTCTGCGTCGGGTACAAGCTTCACTTTGAAGTCCCTCAAGGCCACAATTCCCGACTCCAGCATATACTCGCTGACTTCGGAGTACATTCCATCGGGATCCAGCAGACTATCGCATCGAATTTCAATTCTTTCCGATGCTTTGCTTTCAACCGGGGTGGGGCCCATCTCAACATAAGGAACCCGTCCCATGGAATGGTAGGAACAGCTTGCTATCAGAGCGAACAAGGCTGCCAGTGCTGGTCCCGAAAATCCTGCCAATTTCATTGCAGTATCTCCTCGATTGGAATGCAGCAGAAAAGGACTAGCAATCGATAACGGTCAACTTGAATTCCCATCTATTTTTCGCGATTCCCATGTTTCCCGGGGTCAGATTATAATACGCGCCCTGTCCGAATTCGTAATCCGGACTTTGCTTCGCGGCTCAAGCAGCAGATTACAGGAATGGACCCGCCGACTGAGGCGAAAAAGTCAAGGCGCCTGCCGATACTCCAGCTATGTTTTCAGATGAATGGGAATCGGGACTTTCTGCTGGAAATTCAGAACTACCGATCCATTTCAAAGAACTGAACGATTCGAAACGATGCATCAATCTCCTGAGAAACGCGACCCACAATAAACTCAAAGAGATACGGCAGCCCAGATGGCCAGGTATGACCGCCGCCTTCGATCCGAATCAGTTCAATCGGTATCCGGCAGCGAAAGTTCAGAATCTTCGCCACCGTATCATCGTCCTTTTCGTCGATGGTCTCGCTTAATGCCTCATTTAGATCCGATGGCACTGCGCAGCCGTTTGCTTTAAGCCAGAATCGAATACTGTCATCGGTGGATCGGATGGCGCCCCGTTTCTTTCCCAGAACTTCCACGAAGCCTCCGTCATAGGGAACCAGCGGATCCTCGGTGCCATTAATAACCAGCAGCGGAACTCCTGTTGCTTTGCACCGATCATAAAGGTAAACCGATAGATTTGCAGTAACGGGCGCAATTCCGTCCACACGTTCCGGATACTCGCAACCCATGCGAAAGGACATGAAGCCCCCGTTGGATATGCCTGTAAAAAAGGTGCGACGAATTCCGTAATCCTGCTTCAGCCGATCCTGGATAGCCAATAGAAAACCAGTATCATTGAGCTTTTCTGAATGAGCTCGAGAATCCGGTACCTCACGACCATCGTTCCATTGGTTATCCACCCCGGCCGGATAGACTACCAGAAAGCCATGCTTATCAGCCAATCGGTCAAACGCTCCGTAGGTCAGTCCCATCATTTTCCCGGGATCTCCGCCCCCTCCATGGAGAGCAAAGATTACATCTGGATTGGGGTTGAGACGCTCTGGCACGTAAAGTTCGTAACTACGCTCCAGCCCTTCGAATACAAATTCAAATTCCCGGGTGTTTTCTGTGCCACGGTATCTTCGGCCGCGACAGTCCAGAAGCATCGGCAGAAGGATGATCAACAGGAATATGATCCAGAATGTCCGTCTTCCTTTTGCCATTGCCTTCATGGCATCAGAAGGCTTTTTTCTCTGGATTTGTAAAGCTCATTCCCCGACAAATTGAGCTACTTGCTCTATCGACCATCCTCCAGCGGTGGCCTCCAAAAGCCCGGCCGGTACACACCGAACCCTTCCCTGCACCGAGTTTTTTTCACTCCTGGTTAAGGCTATAGCTCCGGCTCCCTATTTACTCTGTACATCTCTTCTCTGTTCATAAACTCCGCGGACAAAGTCCCGAGATCTGCGGCGCAGCTTAAATGAATATGGATATTGGAAGATGCCAGGGAATTCACTGCAGGCTTTAATTTACTGTCCCGATAATTCCAGAGATGTCCGGTCCACGCAAATGGCTGCCTTCCAGCCTCATATTTTTCCTTACAGCCACAGCTTTTTCTACTGTGCTGGTGTATTCAATTCCTGCGGAGGATCCCTTCGTTCCTGCACTGCCGGAAATACCGCCCCCCAGATCCCAGGACCAGGACTCTCTGTATCGCAACATGATGCAGAACAAAGAGAAATATCCCGAGCAATCCAACACAGCCACACAGACTGAGCAGAATAATAATGAGGAGATCCGCGCTTTCCAGGACAGCTCCCCCGAAGCCAGGCAGACGCGAAACGCGGACAGGCCCGTATCCAATGATATGCAGACGGCTACAGACTCTACCACCAGATCACAGCCAGAGCCTGTTAAAGAAGTAATCAGCCAGAAGCCATCTGAACAGAAGAAAGGGCCGAAAAAGCCTGCGAAAGCAAAGGAAGACAGGAGAACAGACAAGAAAGACAGCCCAAAGCCCAGCTTTCTTAGCCGGGAAAAGGAGCAGAAAGCCTTCGACACAGACAAAGAGAAGATCGCAAACATTATTGCAAAAGACCTGCTGGATGAGGCCACCGGACCATTAAAGGGAAAAGAAAATGAGGACCCGGTCCAGAAAAGCCGGGAAAACAAGGAGCAGAAGAGTGTGGATCGCCTGCTTCGTGGCATCGATCCGGTAATGCCCCGAAACTACAAATACACCGCTCCTGTGTATTACAAAGGGATTTACCTCAGTAATTATACTGCAAGAACTCCAGGTCGCTATCTACCCCTGATGAAAAAGGCCAAAGCCACCGGCATCAACACACTTGTGGTGGATGTTCAACCCAGAGTACCACCGGAGAAATTCATTCAGGAAGCGAAGGCCCAGGGCTTCTATCTGGTAAGCCGCGTTGTGGTGTTTGAAGGCGGATTAAAAACATTTCCTGCTCCAGAGGCTCATCTGGATCGAGTGCGAAAGCAGGCCGAAGAGTCCGCAAGACAGGGCTTTATGGAAATTCAGCTGGATTATATTCGATTCGCGGACAATCTGCATATAAAGGGTCTGACTCTGAATCAGAGATATCGAACCATTGCAGCGATCTTAAAATCCTTCGAAGTCAAATTAAGACCCTATGGTGTGCGAATCGGAGCCGACATCTTCGGGCGAATCCCCTTCAATAACAACGACATCATCGGTCAGAAAATGGAGGTCTTCTCGCGGTATATGGATACACTCTATCCAATGCTCTATCCTTCGCATTTCTACGGTGATCCATTCTATCAGAAAAATCCGTACCGAACCATCTACGATGGAAAAACCAGGGCCATTAAGAGAGCAGGCACAACAAGGGTCATTGCCTATATTCAGGGATTTACCATGCTGGTGGGAAAAAGTGGTCTGAGCTATAAAAACTACATCAAAAAGCAGATCGAAGCGGCAGAGGATTCCGGAGGAGCCGGATTTATTGTCTGGAATCCGAAAAATGACTATCGAGTTTTTTTCCAGGCCCTGAAAGAAACCAATTGAGATAATCCTGGGTTATGGAATGCAGGGATATGGCCTACAATCGCTATATCACAGGCATCCTCCCGGATCAGAATTACCGATTTATTCTTGGCAGTCTTACGGATGTGGCCCTGGAAGTGGGACATGTCCTGAATGCCTCGGTTCCCATCACCGCCCTTCTGGGCGAATCCATGCTGGCGGCCTTTTTCCTGGCCGGCCACAATGAAAAAGCTCGTAGAACCGTCGTTGGCATAGATATGCAATGTAATGGACCGGCCCGAAAGATCCTGGCCTTCTCTTCGTCTGACGGAATCGTTCGCTCCTTCTGCTCCAGTCCCGATGTTTCATGGGAGGGAAATATATACGCAGGTAAGAAGGATGGCCTGTTTACCGTGAATCGTTTCGTGGAAGACAGCCGCAAAGTCTATTCATCCAGCGTAGAAATGCATGATCTTCCTCTAGAAAAGAATGTGGAAGAATACCTGGGCCGCTCAGATCAGAAGCTTGGATTCATTCGCATGGAAACCACCATAGACCGCGATATATTGCTGGATGTTTCCGGTTTTAGCTTTGAGGCCCTGCCCGGAGCGTCTGTGGAGGATTCGGAAAGGGTGTTGGAGATGATTCGAAACACTCGGCCTTCCGATATGGTTCATGGACTGCTTTCGGATGGCGACGGAGAAAGGCGGGTCTTCAGCTCTTCTCTTTCCAGTGTTAAGATCCTCAAGACCGGCACATTCGAATACAGATGTGATTGTAGCAAAGAAAAGATCGAAAAGGTGCTTCTTGCAATGGGGCGGCAGTCTATAGAGGATCTGGTGGCAGAAAAGGGCCATGTAGAAGTTTTCTGCGAGTTCTGTCGGAGGCGATACGAGTTCCAGCCTTCAGAAATCTACAACCTCTTCAATGCAGAAGACTGAAGAATTTAATTCGGCTCCCGCTGTCACGATTAAGTAAAGCAGGCTTTATTTGGTTGCCAATCCCATAGAATTGCTCTGAATTAGGTATAGAGTACGAAAATGCCCCTGTTTTCCATGCATTGG
Source organism: Leptospiraceae bacterium (assembly GCA_002717505.1). Taxonomy (GTDB): domain Bacteria; phylum Spirochaetota; class Leptospiria; order Leptospirales; family Leptonemataceae; genus UBA3465. The sequence goes on along the minus strand of PBEB01000069.1, from coordinate 60,068 downwards.
ATGGAGGCCTGTTCTGGAATATATACCGATCAATTCAATAGATGAAATCGACCCCAGGAAGATTTCCATTCGCGATCTGAATAAAAAGTACATCGATCGAGAGGGAAATCGATATGCTACCCGTTTTAATATAAAGACCCGGGAAGTGGAAGTCGTTCGACTGGCGCGAACAATCGAAGAAGCGCGAAGGCTTCAAATTAAGATTCGGAATCAAAAGTCAGGCGTGGAAACTCCGCAACCCGAAACCCGCTCCGCCCCGGTCAATTCTAGCTCTTCCGAGACTGAATCCGCGGATTATTACCATACACCGGACGATGTGGGTGGGCATGGAATCGTAGACAGAGATCTGCTGGATGATTGCGTCCAGGAAGTGAACAAGATACGTGAGCGCCAGCAAGCAGTACTGAATACTCTGCGAAAGCAGCAGATATTTGACCGGGATCAATACGATGGATTCTCCGAAATTACTCGAAAGATTGATACCGACTCCTGGCAGATTGGCGAACAGGCCACCAACTACTACAAAGAGTTATACTCTTACCCCCGTCCAGTCACCCACTACTTGAATCGACTGGAGCCTGAAGACCGTCAATGGGTGGAATCCCTGGGAGATGAGCAATCTCGACTGGAAGTGATCAAGAAGCTGGAGATGTACAATGCATTTCATAAGGCCTTCCAATCAATCTACTCAGTGACCACGGACCTAAAGGGGATGCTGGAAGAAATGCCCGAGGATATGCAATCCAAGCTGAATGCCAGTCAGACCATGGCCGTTCGAGATGCCCTGCCCAGCCTGGAGATTATTCAGGAGAATTGCCTGGCCAAGATGGCATCCCTGGACGAATGGCAGGAACAAACAAGAACTACATAGGATTGCGAACTTCGCATTGTCACTGCATTTTACCTGCCTGAAAGATGTGAACCTAGCGCCCCAGGATTCGATTTTCGATCTTACGACACAGATCCTCATCTAGAGGCTTTCCTCTGTATTGCAGATGGAATTGATCCTGGGCCCGACCGGCATTGTTTGTTCGGATGGTAGCCGTTACGATGTTTATATCGCTCAAATAAAAGAGCCGGCTCAGATGAATTAAAAGCCCGGTGCGTCCGCTGGTTTCAATGTAGAACCTGGTTTCATTTCTATCCGAGTCCGTATCAAAGACCAGGTCCGGTGCTTCATCCATAAAATACGATGGATCCGGAATGGAGCGATTGTGTTGTTGCAGCAATTTCTCCGGGTCAATGCGATCGGACATCAAAGTCTCCATCAAAACACCCAGACTATGGTAGATTTCTGTGCTGTCTCGCTCCTTGCCTTCTACGGGTCGCAGAAAGAAGCGATCCTGGGAATAGGTTTCCCCATCTTCTGTAATCGTATCCACGTCGCCTGAATAGATATCCAGATCCAGGCAATAGATAGCAGCTGCCAGTCGGTACAGAGTACCGACTCGTACCATAGGCGTTCGAATTTCTAAAAGGGTTTGTTCCGGTCCTACCGGTGTCCAGGAGAAGTTAATCACGGCTCTGCTTTATGGGCCATCACATCTTTGCACCATCGACTGAACAGGTCCGGATTGATTTCCGCTCCGGGCAGTCGATCGTAGTTTCTGCCCACATGTATGTCCATATCCTGTTCCACCGTAAATCTGTCCGCAAAATCCTGTAGCTCTCGGCCGAGCAGTGGGTCCAGGTCTCGCCATGCCATCACAAGTTGACCGTTCTTCAGGGCGCCAAAAATGCGAATTCCTCTGTATCTTAGCTCCATTTCGGTGCCGTTTTCTTTACAAAGCCAATCCCCCTGACCATCCAGCTCCTGAAAGATCTTCCAGAGATTTTTTGCAGCCTGCTTCTTTTCTTTCTTCGCTCGGCTTTCTTCTTCGATTCGACCAATGAAGTCCTTGAGCTCATTCAACTGAACGGTGAGAAAATCGCCTACCCGGCGGTCATCCTGCCACCAGGGTCGGAAATCCTTTCCAGAGAGTACACATTCCAGTCCGGCCACAGCATCCTTCCAGATTTCAGCCTGATGATTGCGTTCCTCTGCATCGGACCAGCCATCGTGAGAGATTGTGAGCAAAATGCCTTCGCCGGTACGCCCTCGACTGACGCCTTGATCTTCGATTTCAAAAGTGATAACAGTGGAAGGTTTATCGTCAGGCCAGTCCTTCCCTCTCCAGGAGTAGCGGACCAGATGATTCTTTTCTTTGGTCACCGCCTTCATTTCCATATCTTTTCCGTCCAGCTGGGTGACAAGGTTCCTGGACATAATGACTCGAGGGGCCCACCATTTGCGAAGCTCGGTTTGCGATGTAAGCACCCGGAATACCTGAGCCGGAGTGGTCATTATCTCCAGTTCGTGCTCAATGGCCTCAATTTCATCCGAGTTGCGATTCATGGTTCAATACGGAGTCTGCCTCCCCCCCATCTATTTTTCAAACAGTATTTGCCTTTCGAGCCCTGCATGTTTCCCTTCTGCTATGAAACGTATCCAGGTCGGCGTCTGTATTTCAATATTGCCAATCCTCTCCATGTTCCCGGGTTGCCAGCCCCCGGAACAGCAATATTCGCAACGGGCTAAATGGGACTTCATGGAACAAAGTCAGTTCCGTGGAAAGGCGGAGGTGGCCACATACGAGGGCACCATTATTCGGTACGGAAAACCCCGTGAGGCAGTACTGGTGCTCATTACGGTTCTGGAGCCTTTTTTGCGGGATCAGCTGGTAAAGTCCGAATCAGACACCGATTTCTACGCCATCAAACAGAATCAGGTAATGAGTTATCAGACTGGAGTTTACCCTTACAGGCAGATGAATTCTGTTTTCTGGTCTCTGGATTCCGGGACTTTATTGAAAGCATTTATGACAACCCAGGAATGGTGTGGCCAGACTTACCGAGAGCTTAGAAAGATGGGAAACACCTTGCAACTCTTCTACAGCTCCTACTGGGAAGATGAGTCCCGAGGTTACGAAACCCGGGACTATCCATCTGCAGATTACACCCTTCTCTACGATGAGCTACCTCTGTTCGTTCGCATGGACAGTTTGAAGTCTTCGCAATCGGTGGCCCTGTATCCCATGCTCATGAGTTCGCAAATTCGGAGGCCGGACTGGGACATTGGTATGCCGTCCCGTAATCCGGATTTCCGAAAGGCTCGCCTGGATGTAACAACCGATGAAATTCAATGGCAGGGCAATCCTCGTAGCGTAAGAATCGTTACCGTTACACAACCGGCCTTTTCAACCGAGTCGGGAACAGTGCCCGAAAAGACCGATGTCTTCTATGTGGATTTGAAGTCCAGTATTCGCCCGCTACTACGCTGGGAACGAAATGATGGAGGAACACTGGAACTAAGCAATATCACTTATACGGATTACTGGGAACAAAATGGACCGGTAGATAAGTTGCCACAGAACCTGGAGCTTCCAGAATAGCTCTCATGTTCACTGGAATTATTGAGTCCCAGGGAAAGGTGCTAAAGATTATTCCTGGCAAGGGTAATCTAACCTTTCTCATCGAAAGCGATTTTGCATCGGAGCTAAAGGAAGGAGATAGTATCTCGCATAACGGAGTGTGCCTTACTGCAGAGACAATACCTTCGCAGCGTCAGTACACTGTCAGCGCAATCCAGGAGACTCTGGCAAAAACCAACCTGGGGGACCTCAAGGAAGGCCATACAGTAAACCTGGAGCGTTCCCTTCGGGGCGATGGCAGGATAGACGGTCACTTTGTTCAAGGTCACGTGGATACCATGGGCGAAATCGCAGAGATTAAAGACCTGGGTGGCAGTCATGAATTCTGGATTCTGTATCCGGAAAAAGACAGAGAACTTCTAGTTCCTCAGGGCAGTATTGCTATGGATGGAATTAGCCTCACAGTGGCAGAGCTGGACGATGACCGGTTTAAAGTTGCCATCATTCCTCATACCATAGAGCACACGAATCTTAGATCGCGTAAGGTCCGAGATCGAATCAATCTTGAATTTGACATACTGGGAAAATACGTTCAACGTATGATGCACAATCGAGGCTAGAGAATTGGGTCTCCGGTTTAGCTGAAGATATTTCCAGGCCTTGAATTTTCTCCACATACTATGGTATCATTCATGACCTTACCGCGACATCCCGGGCATATCGGCGAAGGGACCAGACGTTCAACCTGTCAATAAGTATAAAAGAAATTAGTCCAATTCGCAATCAGTAATACTATTAGTTGCCGGTTTTCCGATCTTGCCTTTTTTCTTTCGCCATTGCTTGACGATTTCCATACTTCCTTGCGTTTCTGTGAATTATGGACGGCCATTCGCACAAAACTGAACCGGTAAACGAAAAAAAGCCTAACGGTTCCCACAGACATTCGCATGATGACCACTCTTCGCATGGTCATAGCCATAGTCATGAAATCAAGGATACTACATCCTTCCGACTCTGGCTGGGAATCATACTGAACGTAATCTTTGCCGGAGCAGAGGCAGTTGCCGGGTTCTGGACCGACTCTCTGGCCTTGCTGGCCGATGCAGGTCATAATTTCAGCGATGTCATGGGTTTGGTGTTGGCTCTCATCGCCGTGCACCTGGGACGCCAGGCAGCCACGGATCGCTACACTTATGGAAAGGGGCGGGCCTCCATACAGATCTCTCTTCTCAATTCAGTAATACTGCTGGGGGCCGCAGGCGCCATTGCCATGGAAGCCATTGACCGACTTCGGGAGCCGGCTCAAGTCCCGGGTATGATCATCGTGATTATTGCCGCCATTGGAGTATTGATCAATGGCATATCCACCGCGCTGTACTGGCAGGACAGGAAGGAAGACCTGAACATGCGAGGCGCCTTTCTCCATATGGCTGCGGATGCTTTAGTTAGTCTTTCCGTTGTTGTAGGAGGCCTTGCCATGCAATGGACCGGAGCCTACTGGATTGATCCGGCGCTTTCGATGATCGTCGCTGCTGTCATTGTCTGGAGCACTGTACAGCTTCTCTGGAATGCATTGAGATTATCCCTGGATGCTGTTCCGGAGGACATCGACACATCGAGAGTCCGTGAATATCTACATGAGCTGCCAGGCGTGACGGACGTTCATGATCTTCATATATGGGCTATGAGTACGCGTAAGTCAGCCTTGAGCGCACATCTCGTCGTTGACTCATTGGAGCGAAGTCCGGCCTTGCTTGGAAGCATCAAATCAGATATGGAAAGTGAGTTTGGTATTTCGCATCCAACGATTCAAATCGAAGAGAAAAAGGAAAATTGCCCTGACTGCTAACGGTCTTTAACCGAAAACAGCCAGTGCTTCTTTCAGATGTTGACGTATGGATTTACGAATGATAAAGGTCAGGTTATGACCGCAGGAGGGACACTGGATGGGAATCTCCATGTGCACTGGCTGAAGCATGATGGCCATTTGATAATGACACTGACTGCATTCTATATCTGCGCGAAATGGCTTGAAATCTTCCAATTGTCCCACGGTGCCCCTCTGAGGAGAACATCGGAGGATTCATTTTTTCCTTTAGAGGAATCGTAAAATCTGCTGCAGGAAATTGCCCCGGGCTCTAGGCCGGAGACTTGAGTTCCTTGCCATTTTGATCACGAGCCACAAAGCGATCGCTTCCCTGGGGCTCCGATTGACGAAGTCTTTCATTCAGACTACGGACCTTCTCCAGGGCCCTCTCTTTGTTGGCGGTGCTTCCCATGTTGGTGAGTTGAAAACTCTCTCCGTCGGGACTCACTCTCCAGATAGTGTAACTCATGGCCCGGCAAAGTATTTTTGGGCCCTACCCCGGCAACTGCAAATTCATCGCTCTATGCGCGCTCCGGGCTCGCTATGCACTGGATAGTATCGCAATTCTCTCTTATCCAGGTATTCCTTTAGTTTGTCCGGCTCTTTGCCCTGAACACAAAAGAATGTGCCTCCTCCGCCGGAACCATTGATCTTTCCCCCCGGAGAACCTGCGGCCCGCAACGCTCCCAGATGAGCATCGATCTTGAGCGTCGAGATTCCGACAGTGCCGGCCAGGATTTCATGCTCTTCGCGAAACAGAGTTCCCAGTATTTCTGATTGCATTGTTCCGTTACGCAACAATCGCAAAGCGTCCTGACATATATCCCTGTTTCTCATCTGATTGCGTACATGCATTCGGGCCCGGTCATCTCGCAGGCGGCCTCCAAACAGATCGAAGTAAGTCAGCGAACTATGCGAAAGCGAGAACTCGGGTATACTCTCAACGGCCTCTCTCATAAAATGCTGGGCTGTGCCACTGGCGCTGGATAGAACACCTTGCGTGTCTTTGGGATCCCCGGAATCTACCAGCAGGATTTCCTGAGGTTCATGCGACAGCTTTTCTACGCCATAAGGATTGGATCCCGAGGAGTCAGGAAATACATGCAACAAGCCTCCGATGTAGCATGTATATTGATCCATCATTCCACCCGCTCCGTTAAACTTCTCCTTTTCGCCGCGATATACCAGCTGTGCACAGAGCACCGGATCATTCAAATATCGCTCTTTGTCCGGATGGTCCCCTATCTCAATCAGTAGCCGGAGCCAGGCCGCAGACATAGCAGAAGAACTGGAACATCCTGCCCGTACAGGTATGCGAGAATGAAATTTGAAGATGCCGCCCGGAGGGAGCTGAAACCCCTCCTCCTTTAGAACCTGAGCAATGCCCCAGCAAAAGTCATCTGAAGTTGCAGGCCGAGGGGCTTGAATGTCTACCTGGCGCTCTTTCTGGTCCAGATCAGGGGTAAGAATCCGGTAGTTACTTCCGGATGCGGGCTCATATTCGATATAAAACCGTAGATCCACAGCCATCGCAATCACCGGCAGTCCCAGATAGTCCTGGTGTTCTCCAAATAGACAGATGCGACCGGGTGCGCTGGAAATAACCTGCATGGACAACAGGGGAAACTTTGTGTTTCCTGAATTAAAGCCATTTTCAAGTCTGCACCTGAGACAGGATTCGGCCAAAAGGAGACAACATGAAGTCCAAAACCTCCACCAGGAAGTCCACACAACGCAAGAATTCGGGAAGCGAAAACAGTCCCCCGGAGAAAGAAGCCTATGTGCGCCGGGCCCGGCGAATTGAGGGTCAGGTGCAGGCTATTTCGCGAATGATAGAAGAAGAACGCTATTGCGTAGATATTCTCATGCAGGTGCGAGCTGCAAGGTCTGCATTAAAATCCCTTTCCATTGAACTTCTGGAAAGCCATACAAATCAATGTGTAAGGGAAGCCTTCGAATCCAACAACGGAGAAAAGACTATCCAGGAACTGCTGGAAGTATTCAAGACCTATTCCTGATGCATCTGCAATCCGTCCGAAAGGGTACCGGGGTATGGATATAATCGAATTGCTGATGCCCGATTCATTCGCTTTACTGAGCATATGAGTACGGCGACTCGCGAAGATTCAAAAAAGCAGGGATTCTCCGTGGATGGGATGACCTGCACGGCCTGCGCCAGTCGTATTCAAAAAGTCCTGTCCCGAACCCAGGGCGTACAATCGGCTCGAGTCAATTTTGCAACTGAGACGGCGGGAATTACCTGGGATCCCGAGCAAATCGATGAAGCAACACTGGCAGAAAAAGTCCAGAAAATGGGCTATTCGATTCGACCTGCCGTAAACGAACTGCTGGAAAGAAAGAAGGAAAACCTTAAAAGAGAACGTGCCGCAAGTCTGCGGGATCGAATAATCTTCAGCTTTAGCGCAATACTAACCCTGCCTCTTGTACTTCCCATGCTCTTCGAATCATGGATGCTTCCCCCGCTATGGCAATGGATCCTGGCTACTCCTGTGCAGTTTTTCGCAGGCTTCCGATTTTACAAAGGCGCCTACCATTCGCTGAAAAGTGGTGCGGGCAATATGGATGTTCTGGTGGCCCTGGGTACTACCGTGGTCTATGGCTTCAGCGTCGCACAGTTTTTCCTTCCGGACCCGGGCCATGTGTATTTCGAATCTTCTGCCGTGATTCTAACTCTGGTTCTACTGGGCAAAATTATGGAGCGAGGAGCCAGGTCCCGAGCGACGCGAGCGATGGAAGAGCTACTCAGTCTACAACCTGAAGAAGCGCGGGTCTTTCAAAGCGAGGATGATGGGTCCAGCTGGGAATTGATCGATGTTCGCTTGTTGGATGCAGGCGATCGTATTGTGGTTCTACCGGGGGAACGAATCCCTCTTGATGGAACTATAGACTCGGGTCGTAGCGAAACCGATGATTCGCTGATCACGGGAGAGTCGGTACCGGTAGTAAAGGCAGCCGGCGATACAGTATATGCAGGAAGCCTGAATCTGAACGGCAGACTTATAGTGTCTGTATCCAGAGCTGTGAATCAATCCAGCGTTGCCCGAATCATGAAGCTTGTAGAGGAGGCACAGAATTCCCGGGCCCCGGTTCAGAGCCTTGTGGATCGCGTTTCTGAGATCTTCGTTCCTGCTGTTGTAATCATCTCCCTGCTAGCAGGGAGCATTAGCTATGCCCTGGGCATGGGAATTTCCGAATCCATCATTCGAGGTGTGGCGGTGCTTGTCATCGCATGCCCATGCGCCCTGGGCCTGGCCAGTCCTATCGCGGTAGTCATTGCCACAGGATTGAGCGCAAAAAATGGAATCCTGTTTCGCAATGCCATGGCCCTGGAGATATCCGGCAAAATTCGCACATTATTCTTCGATAAGACCGGTACGCTTACTCTGGGACGTCCGGAAGTCTCCGAAATTCATCCCACTGGATCGATCCGAGAATTACTGGAAACGGCCTGTGCTGCGGAACTGGGCTCCGAGCATCCCCTATCCCGGGCGATCCAGGATTACTGCGCAAAGGAGAACATTCAGGTAGATTCCAGTGGGTTTCATTACCGCACGGTTCCCGGCGCGGGAATCCAGGCCACTGGAGCAGATGGCAGCGAACTGGTAGCAGGAACCAGGGAATTCTTGCAGGAACTTGGCATCGAGGCCGCGAACGACAATGCAGAGGGTTCCGTGGTACATGTCGCGCGCAATAGTAAATACCTTGGTAGAATTATCCTGAAAGATACCGTTCGTGCAGGAGTCATTGAGTCCATGAACGAACTGAAGACAATGGGGATTCGCCCAACCATGCTCACCGGGGACCGAGACGGAGCTGCGGCACCAGTGGCAGAGATGCTGGGTATTGACTTTCAGGCCGGACTCAAACCAGAACAAAAACTGGCAGCTATCGATGCATGCGATACTACATCGGGAATGGTTGGCGATGGAATCAATGATGCCCCCGCTCTTCGCAGAGCCGATGCCGGATTTGCCATGGGTTCAGGTACCGACGTTGCTTCCGAAGCTGCCGATGTTACGCTCACGGGGAATAACCCCATGGAACTGGTCAATGCTATTCGGCTGTCTCGCGCTACGATTCGAAAGATTCACCAGAATCTGTTCTTCGCTTTCATATATAATATTACTGGAATCCCACTTGCCGCCTTTGGCTTTCTGAGCCCGATGATCGCCGGTGCAGCCATGGCTCTGAGCAGTGTAAGCGTAGTGCTTTCCTCCCTTTCCCTGTACCGCTTTCAATTCAGATACAACGAACATAGCTCATGACCAGGAAGACTTCCATCCAGAGAGAATATTGCCAGGGAAGATAACCAACGTTACTTACAGATTCGCAGCGTTTGAAAAAAGATTGAATGGAAGAGCTATGTGGCTCACACTCAGATGGATTTCTTTTGAGGAGAACACTCTGAGACTCAGCGCGAATCTGACAGCTAATTCCCGGTCCCCCGGAGCATCGGGACCCACAAGTCCCCAGGAGGGCATCCCACCTGCCCTCTTGCGAATTCAGAAAAGGGCCGCCCTGGCAATAGCTCTGGTCCTGGTTTGCTGTTCCGGCTCCTACTATGGAGTAGACGGACCGGACGTAATCACCAGAAAGGAGGCGCTGAATCGCATTAACGATGCCCGATTGGTGAAGATTGCACAATGCGGCATCACCGAAACCGGTGGCGCTTATCTGTACCTTCAGTTTACCGAAAACCCCAGAAAGATACTGGATGGGGCCTATTATTCAAGTAAAGATGTGGATGCCTGTACAAATATGATTCTATGGGGCACATGCGATGCGGCGGCCCAGCCTTGCGGACTTTCGCCTGCCGAGTTCTTTGATGGCTCTCTGTTTCAGGGCGGCTTCTAGTGGCAGACTGCATTTAATCGAGAATAATTGAGACAGATCCTAAAATAAGCTACAGGCCAACACCGGAATATCTAAAAAGTGAAGCGAAAGGTAAGCCAGTAGGTGGTTTCCTCGAGGGAAGCCGCCCCATCGGACAGATCCCGCCCGCCAGCATTTGCATTCATGGGAAAGGGATTTGTGTAGTTTAGAAGATTTTTGCCCACCAGGCTTATTTCCATGTGTTCATTGATATCGTAGGCAACACCTGCATTGAGAAGCTGACTACCTTCCACACGATTGCCGTTGGGACTGTACCAGTTCGGAAAATATAGATAATTCATAGACAGGGTCCAACTCTGAACGGGCGAATATATAAAATTTGCGCGAAACACGTTTTCCGGATAAGCCCTGTGATGTTTGTTCTCCGAATCTGTGGTCAGATACATCCCACCAATGTTTTGACTGGAAGCAGATACAACTCGTACCACGGAGTGATTCAGGCCAATGTCCAGAGTCCGAGATCTGTATCGAAGACCAAATTCTGCACCCACCTGCCTGAGCTCACCTATGTTGTTCTTGTAAAACCAGAATCCGTTCCAGTCACCGGGTTCATCGTTTCCCACTTGAGGCATAAGAAAAGTAGCCGGATCCTGAAATAAGACACCCACATCGATTATGTTTTTCAGCCGATTGTAGAATGTAATGAACTCCAGCTCCCAGCCTTCGCTGAACTGGTAGTTTGCGGCCAGTTCAAAACTCTTCATCTTTTCGGGCTTGGTTCTGGGGATATTTCGATAGATTCCGCTTCCATCAGGATTCGGAATGCCGGCCGCTTCAATATCGTCAAAGTTGTCTGTTCTGAGGTGACCATCTTTCTGGAATCCGCCAGAATAGGCCACTCCAGGAGAGCCGCGGAATCCTTCCTGAAAGGAGACTCTAAAGCGAAGGTCCCGATCCCATCGATACAGCATTCCCAGGCGAGGGGAAATGTTGGCCCCCCAGTATCGTTGTTTGTCATAACGAAAGGCTGCAAACAGATCCAGGGAATTGCTCAGACTATAGAAGTCCTCTACGAAGAATGAGGCTACGTCTATCGTATTGGTATATACATACTGATGTGTTTGATTTACATTTCCCAGTAGCGTGGAATTTGCCTGGTTTACAATGAAATTATTGCCATTCTTATCTGGCAGGCCCATATCGTATTTGCGATACTCCACTCCCACGGCAAGCTGATTGTTACGCGAAGTCTTCCAGTTCAGCAGCATAGAGCCTCCGTAACGCTCCTCCCTGGTTCCTCCCATTATGAAGCCACTATGGGAATGCAAGATAACATCATCCTGGGTAAAGAATGTCCCCAGGCGCAGGGTGGCCTCGGATCCAAGGCCAAAGGAATAATGACCGTTCGCATGGCGTATGATATTCTGTACTTCGTTCCGATCCCTGTAAAAATTGTAGATATCGCGTTGCTGATCCGTATAAAAAAGATCTAGCTCCAAATCATTGTAGGCAAGAGTCGTCATCGCCGTAGTGTTTTCGCCGCGCTTCAGTCGGTTTCCTGAAGTGAATACGGTTCTTCTCTGAACGAGAGAAAATCCGTCTTGCTGAAAAATTGGGCCCGCTCCATTGGTAACCACTTCTTCAAAGGAAGTGTTTATGTTCCCCGTGGGCCTGATCTGAAAGTCGTATGCATTCTGCAATCGCAGGTCATCTACACCCTCATATCCCTTATCCCTGGCATAAGCGTCATTTCGCATGGTCTGCCCCGGATAGTAACTACGCCCCATATAAGCATACGCATGAAAGTCCGGAACCTCTTGCCCTCTGATTCCGGACTGAAAGGAAAGGTGACCGTAGCCATCCTTTCCGGTGGAGGCTGTAATTACTGAGTTCCGATGCGTGGCACCATTTCGTGTAACTATGTTGATCACCCCCAGAAGGGCTCCCTGCCCGAGCGTCACTGATCCCGGACCTCGAATAACCTCAATCCGTTCAATGTATTGCAGATCCATCCCTTGAAGCAAGGCATCCGGGGGACCCCAGAACCATTCGGTGTTGATGTTCTGACCATTCAGAAGCATCAGAACCTTCGCATTGTTATCCGGGGCGAGCCCTCTAAACGCTGCAATGACATCGTCCTGATCCTCCACCAGAAAGAATCCAGGAACATAGATCATGAGCACTTCATTTATGGTTCTGGCCCCGCTCAATTGAATCCTCTGCCGATCAATAATCGAAACCGATACCGGCTGCTTTTCCAGTGCTCGGACCACGTTTGAAGCAACGGTCACTTCCTGCTCCGTCAGGACTTGAAATACATCTTCACTCCCGGACCCGGAACTCTCTCGAATGGGAAAGTTTTTATCTTCGCCAATGGGATGACTTAAAATGTTTTCATCTATATTAAAGCGACGTTCTTGCTTATCAGGATTTGAGCGAATTCGTATTGAGATCTTTCTTGAGAATTCATCGATCCGGTCTGGATTTGACTCTTTTAGCTCATCTCGATCCAGTTGTAAATTTTCAATTCCCTGCAAGTCGCCAAGCCTTTCCAGGTTGTCCGAAACGTTAATTGCATCCACCACGTAGCCGGTCTCTGGGTCATAGATTTGGCCAAATAACTCCAGGTTAATCGCTCCGTTTCGATAGTATCCGGAGACCAGAAAATCAGCATTGCTTGCCGCCGCTTCCTTCATTGCGGACTCCCTGGTGCGAGTGCGCGCGAAAATTACATTGTAGCCATGCTCATTCAGTTTCTGCTTGATGGCCGATCGAATGTCGGTCTGAAGCTGCAAGTCGATGTCTGATTCATAGGGTTGAAAAGGGCCAATAAGAATCGTGCCACTCCCTGGTTGCTCTGCCTGCAACCCGGGTAATAAAAGCAGGGCAAGAAACGTTACCTGTAGGTATTCCGGTTTCATAGTTCCAGAACCACATTTTACCTCTCCGCGGATGGCAGGTCTAAAATGGGGCTTCGAAGCGGACCAGCCCTGATACAAAAAATCAAGCAATTCGCGTAATAAAACTGCCTATCGAACATGAGTTACAATAGGACCCTGGCCGGGCTTACACTTGCATAGATGTGCTGTGACGCCCTAGAATCGATATCCTACAGTTAGCCATATGTTCCGGTTCTCTAAAGGATGCCTGGTTGGGTAATATCCGCCGGTGGCTGTTCGAATTCCGGGATCCCAGAATTGCTCATTTGTAAGATTGCGCACCATAAGCTGCATGTACATGCTTTCCACACCAAAGGGCTGTTCCCATCGAATATTGCCCACCCAGAAGTAATAGGCCGGAATCGTAGACTCGGGATTTGTTGAGATTGTCCTTCGCTCAGATACATAGTTCATCCGTAAGTTCAGAGAGAGGGTCTTGATAGGGTAATAGGTAATACCGAGATTTAGTTTATGCCTGGCAATGTTGGGCACAGGCCCCCTGGATGGCACTCCGTCCAGCTCCAATAGCTGCGATGGTAGAGCACTTCGAATCTCACGTAAGAATTGAGCATTGTTCAGGAGTTCCGGATTTACCGCCGCCACCGCATCCAGCACCGATTGTTCAAGCTGAGCCAGGACCGCAGCTTCCTGTGTGCGAACACTGGCGATCACCGATGCTGCAGCATCCTGCAAGGGGTCGGCTCCAGCCCGGCCCCTTGTGGTGGGAGAGACAGCCAGCGTATAGGGGAGGTTGAGATAATATCCTTCCGAAAATGTATGATTAAAATTCAGGGAAAGATTATCCAGGATCAAAAAGTCGGTTCTGGACTCCACGCCAACAATTCGCGCATCCCCCACATTCTGGTTTTGATTCCAGTTTCCACCGGATGGGTTGTTCTGAGAAGTCTGGACTTCCAGAATCAGATTTTCGATTTCATTCTGATAGGCCTGCACTGAAAAATAGTACCGTTCTTTAAATCGGTAACCAATCCCTACTTCCACCGATCGCATTCGCTCAGGCTCCAGGTTTTCATTTCTTAACCTCTGGGCCGTTTCATTGTAAAGTTCCCACGCTGTTGGTGCGCGAAATCCGGTGCCCAGCAGAAGCTTTATCGTAAGATCGGACGTTGCCTGATACACGGCGCCCAGCCTGGGCGTATGGGATTGTCCATAATCTGTGCTATTATCATATCTGTAGCCTCCGGTAATCTGCAAACTGGAGACCGGCCGGTACATTTGCTGACCGTATATCGCATAGTTCGAAGTACGAATCCTTTTTTCCGAACCGTAGGCCTCTGGCACCACGGTATGATTTCCTTCCCAGCCGATGACGCTGGTTGCTTTCGCCCCGGGATTATATGTGATGCGTTGCTTAAAATCGTAGGCTCGGTCCGGCCTGGAATAGGTATAGATCGTACTGGTATTCGCAGGATCCGCGATGAAATACGGCTGAACGCCAGCTGTGTTGGGATATTGCTCTCCGGAGCTCGAAAGTATTTCTGTATGACGAATTCCGGCCTCAGTATCCAGAGAAAGAAAAGGGCTGAATTCGTGCAGATAGCCAAAAGTGAAGCTATGATTCTCAAAATTCCATGCTGACCCTCGATAGCCCAGTTTGTCAGTATCGATTTGCTGAGTGCCGTTGGCAAAGGTTCCGTCGCCTTGTAAGTACTGCCAGTTTACAGTCTGAAAGCGAAAGTTTCCCATCTGGAATTTACCAGTAATATTGTATGTGTCCAAGTTTGCCACATTGAAATAGGGCGACCACCAATACCCCAGCGAGCTGCCATCCGGATTACATTGTCCACCACAGATTTCCGATTCCACTGCGTACGCAGGGTCATTCTTTCCCATGTCAGTGCGATCCAACCGGCCAACGTGACTGAAATCGGGACCAACGGTGCGATGCATGTATCCACTGACAGAATAGGAAAATGGTTTCTCGGTACCCGGTGTGGACCCTCGTAGAGTAACGTTTGCTCCATAACCTGGTCTTTGCAGGTTGTTATATCCACCCGCTGTAACCTCCGCTTCGTTGGTAGGATTTCCATCGTAATCCTGAGTGATAATATTGATCACCCCATTGAATGCGTTCGCCCCGTACAGAGCCGAAGCGGGGCCTGCAATCACTTCGATTCGCTTCACATTATGTAGCGGGAAGCGAATGCTGCCGGCCAGTATGGCCGCTTCTGTCAGGTTGTTGTCCAGCACTCCATCGACATAGAGGAGTGTCTTCTGATTATTGCCAACAAGCCCACGCTGATGGATGAGCTCCGGGAAGATACCATATGTATGAATTATATCAAATCCTGGAAGATCTTGAAGCGCCTCAACCAGAGTTCTGTAACCTCGTTCACGAATCTGTTGCTCCGTAATCACATACACCGCGGCCGGCGCTTCTCTCAAAGTACTTCTGGTTCTAGTAGCGGTGATTACCTCTTGCTCCTCCAGAAGCTGAAAAACCTCGCGGGTTGCAACATCGGGATCTCGTTCCGCCAGCGGAAGGGCATAAGAATTCTCGAGATCGGTGGTACGAATATATCGGTCCAGATTTTCCCTCTTCACTCGGCGCGATGCATTGACCCGAACTTGAATGGTCACTCTTCGCGCTACAATATCCAGGACTTCCGAATCTGGAGTTCGCACCTCCTCCGCCGGTAGCTCAATGTCCGCAAAATCATTCACTCTCTCGGCCACATCCATTCGATTAAATGCATCAATCACTTCGCCGGAAGACGGATGATATATCTGTACATAAACATTAAGCACTCCGTTTTGGCTCCGGGAATAGTAGCCGGAAACGAAAAGATGACTACCGGCCAGGGTTTCTTCTGACACTGTAGACGGTTTCATATCGCCAATCATTTTTACCTGGAGATTAGAGCGCTCCATCTCAGCCTTCATTTGATTGCGAATGGCCTGCTCAACCGCGGGCTCTGCTCGATTTCTTGCCTCAAAGCCCCCGATGATAACGGTTTCCGCAAAAAGTGAGCTGGCCCCTAAGAACTGCAGGGATAAGACCGTAAGAACCAGGACATTTCTCAGCCTGCTGTTCAAGGCTCGAAACAAAGTAACGTCAGCTGCTATCTCGGAAAAAAGGGTAATGAATCGGAGCACTCCGGTACAAAGGGCAGTTTCGGAAAGTGCAGCATAGATGGGTGGAAGATGCCTGGATGTTGCTACTGCCCCGGATGGAGGAAACGTGGATGCTTGACTTTGATTGAATGCATCCATCGCACCCGGTTTCTAGAACCGTGAAGGAACGGAGGCAAGTAATAATTACCATTCCGCAGTCAAATGCTCGGCTACGGAGGGACTTAATGTACCATAGTACAATCCTGTTTCATCTGCGCCGCTTTCGGCAGATGGATTGCAGAAGGATAAGCTCAAATAACTGGAATGCCTCCGTTGCCGAGACCACCTTCCTCATGAGCTAATGGCAGCAAAGTGCCACTCCCTACCCGGACACAGGAAACTGCTGATCAATGCGAGCAATAATTCGCTGAGCTCGCTCATCCTGAGGATCTAGATCCAGGGCTCTCTCCGCATGAATTCGAGCCTGCACCGAGTCACCAAGATCCAGGTAAACTCGAGCAAGTAAGCGAAGCATGGCTGTATGATTTGCCAATTCATCTTCAGCAGCGTAGAGATAATCCAGAGCCTCCTGGCTACGATTCAGTTTCCACAAACAGAGCCCTTTGTGATAGAGATCAATGGTTGAGTCCGGCCCCGGTTTCTCTTCCAGTGCCTCCAGGGCTCTTGAAAACTCCTTTCGCTGGAGCAGCTGTTTGATGGCAGGCCCTTCCTCTAGAGCTGCAGTCACCGGTGCGAATTCCACGCGTATTAGTGAAAGGTCATCGGTGATTCCTCCAATTTCCTGAAGTTTTTCCACCATACCCTGAAGCTTACCACCTGTGCTTTCGCATACATTCAGGAAAAGCTCTTCATTTTGATTGATGATCCGGCCCTCCGTATTTGAGGAAATCTCCAGATCATCCCGACCGTCCGAGCCCACGATAAGAACATCTCCCGGCTCAAGCTGGTATTCGAAGATCTGAGGATCTCCCACATCTGGCATACCGAATTTGCGAGTACTTATCTCCTCCTCCAGAAAAGCAGCGTGGGAATTTCTATAAAGCACCGTATGCGGATGTTCGGCATTTAGATAATACATTCTACCGGAACCTTCCTCGATGATTCCCAGCGCTCCGCTCACATACATACTTCCATCGAAGGTTTCGAATATTCTCTGAATCTCAGCATGGGTTTCGCGCATCCACTGCTCCGGGGCAATCCGAAGGTCCCGATCGTTGGCCGAAGATCGCACCATTATGGAATTGATCAGAGAGCCCATAACCAGAGCACCACCGGCTCCCTGCATGGATTTACCCATGGCATCTCCGTTGAAAAACATAACCCAGCGACTGCCGTTAAACTTAACGTTCCCACTGATACAGAGGTCACCCCCAAGCTCCGCTCTCCAGCGGCGAAAAGAAAACTGCTTCTTTTGACGGAGCAAAAACTCGGTACTGATTCTTGCACTATTGTTTCGATTCTTAAAGAGAGGATTCGTCAGCAGCGTTGAAAGATAATAATCTCCATCCTGCTGCCTCTTTAACTGCTGAACCTGTTTCAGTGTGTCCTCCAGGCGAGCCGTCCGATCCGCCACCATATCTTCTAGCTGATCGGAATAGATGCGAATTTCGCGCACCATGTCATTAAAGGCATCCGCAAGTAGACCCAGTTCATCCCCGCTATTGACCTCAACACGAGTATTGAAGTCTCTGTCCTGCACTTGCTCTGCAGCCTTTCGCAGCTTTTCGATGGGTGTGGCCAGATAACGGGCAATCAGATAAGCAGCAGCCAGGGTAACAAAAAAGATGACGATCAGACTGGTAACCGCAACCCAGAAGAACCAGTCCAGGAGGTTCAAATCTGAGTCTACGTCCATGTCCAGGCCCAGAACAGCAATGACCTTTCCATCTTTGTCTTTAATCGGTACCATTGCGCTATACCAGACGCCCCATGCATCGGCAAAGGCCTCATCGGTATTCGTAACTTTTCCCGTACGAAATGCTTCTCGCATCCTGGGTTGTTCTGAGATGTTGTATAGCAAACCTGCGGGGACGCCTACTTCATCGTCATCGATTTCGCCGTTGCCGTTCATATCAATTTCTTCGTAGTCCGCATCTCCGAGGAAGCGCACGATTTCGAAATCAGGACTTTCATCGATGGGCGCAAGAAGATAGGTATATTTCAGAGTTGTGGATTGATCTGGACGATTCAGTTGCTGATCCAGTTTTTCCGGATACACTGGATCGGAAAAAGTCCCGGCTTTGATGAGTCGCAGTGATTGAGCCAGCATCTGGAACTCCCGGCTTTGTTCCATCTCCAGGGACTTCTTGCGCGGGATGGCCTCCTGAAACTCATCCTCTGGAATGCTTGCCAGGAATTCATCAGTTACTCCCTCCTGGCTTTCCTGCATTTCTCGACTCAAGGCCACCATGGCCTGGCGCTGCTCTTCGGTGAACAGAGCCTGCCCGGTTTTTCCAATGTCTCGAAGCCTCCGACTCATTTCCGACCAGACTTTGTCTTTTAATTGCAGGTAGTAATAACCCATGGCAGAGGTGGAGGCGGCCAGGGAAACAAAGGCAATTGCAATTGCTACCTTCAGACTGAATGAGATTCGCATGTCAGGGATCCTTTTTTTCTTTCCCCCTGGCATAGTCGTTTTTCAATTTGAGTCAAGGGAAATAGGGCAACAATCTGTCCTTGAAAGTTAATACTATGATCAAAATCGCAGGAATCGGAGATATACACACAGCTTTTGACGAGGAGGATGTGAGTCTATTTAACTCTAGCGACTACGATCTAATACTGGTCTGTGGCGATCTACCAGGTCGGTCTCACAAACAGACCGTGAGCATAGGAAGCATGCTTTCTCGATTGAAAAGGCCAGCACTGATGATTCCCGGTAATCACGATTCTACTACGGTGCGGCAATTACTGGGCGAGATTACGGGAAGCAACCGACTGAAACGGGAGGATCCGAAAATGCCAGGTCGGGTACAGGAACTTCGAGATGCCCTGGGCTCCGTCCAATTAGGAGGCTACACAATTCACAGGTTTAGCAAACAGGAAGGCTGGGTGGATGGGCCAGCGGACCTGGACATAATATCTGCAAGACCTCATAGCATGGGTGGTCCGGACATCGGATTTGCGCCTTACATAGAAAGCCAGTTCGATGTAAAAACCCAGGAAGATTCAGCCCGCCGCATTCTGGAGCTATTGCAAAACAGCAAATCATCCCTGCGGCTGATATTGGCACACAATGGCCCCTCTGGTCTGGGCTCATTTCCCCGGGATATATGGGGCTGTGATTTTGACCCGGACCGGGGAGACTTTGGCGACCCAGACCTTGAATCAGCCCTTGGGCAGGCTGTGGATACAGATTGGGCGCCCCAGGTGGTACTGGCCGGGCATATGCATCATGCCCTGAAAGGCGGAGGTGAAAGGACCTGGTATGTGAATCGGAATGGCATCCATTATGTGAATGCGGCCCGGGTACCACGTATATTCAGGGAAAACGGTGAAAAACGAAGACACCATGTTCGGATAGAACTGGACAGAACCGATGTACAGGTAGAACAGATATACTGGTAATAAATGGAACCCGCAGCAGGCGAAAATAGTCCTTCCCAGAGTCCGGATCTCATCTCCAGCACCGATTTGAAAAGCCTTCTGCTCTCATTCAGCCCTGGAGCAGAACGGGAAATCACCCAGGTTGAAAAAGGGGTGCAAAACTTCTTCATGTTCCATCAGTCCCCCCGAGCCCTAGTGAAGATTCAGGAGCTGAAGGTTCTTTCAGAGACTGACCTTAAAAACCTGGAAGCCCGGGAAGTACTCCGCATTGGGCATTACCTGGAATACTCAGATGAAGAGCAAAAACTGATTCTCCAGAAAGTGGCCATCAGACCCGCCTCTTTGAAGGGAGATCAAGTAGACAAGATCTTGAGAGCCTGCGTTCGCACCGGGCTGAGTAGCGTAATGCGCTATATTCGGCATCGGGACTTTCGACTTCTGGATCAGGAAAGAACCGGCCAGCTGGGCCCCATGCTCCGGGAACATCTACTTTTAAATCCGGAATCACTTCAGGATCGCACAGCCTTCGTGCAGCAACTGGGAAGGCTGGAAAGTGTATCCTTTGAAGGACTTCTGGAAAGCGAAACCGATGCGCCCAGGTCCTATGTAGACGAAATCGTTCGCCAGCTGGCCAGACCCCAGGAAGAATTGAGAGTAGAACTGGAACTGGAAAAGGAAAAGTTTCAGGAATCGTTTGATCTTCTAGATCAAAGACCGGAACGCCCTGTTTTGTATTCACTGCGAAGAGACTTTCATCTGGTTTATCCACCAGGAATGTCCATGGTAGATTTCGAAGAGGATACCTTCAGCGAGCGTATTACCGAAGTAGAATGGATACATCGTATCTTTGTAGAAACGGCCGGAAGAATAATTCATTTTCTAATGCCGGATATTGAAGTCGAAAAAGGTGATATGGGAGCCGGTTATCATACCGAGCTTTCCAGACATCCGAGCTTTACAGCAGGGGAGTCCTGGCCAGGTGGACTGGAATTTCTGGAATCCCTGGGACGCTTGATACAACTGGTTCAAGGGCTTCGTAACGTTCGTGCTGAAGTGCTTCTGGGATTCGTGTATCAGCAGACTCTTAAGATGCTGAACATGAAGTTCGAGCCCATACATTTCGATCAGGAAAGCTTTCAGCCGCCCGAAAAGGTAGCCCAGAAATTCTCTGATAAGAAAAAGATCTACGATGCTGTAATGGCGCGCTTTCGCAAGGACCCGGAAGTCCTGGTAAGCCTGGACCGTAGATCTGATCCGCCCGGAGCATTCTTGATTTTTCGATCCAACCTTGCCAGGGCTTTCATTCGTAACAAAGATCGTCGCTCATTCCTGCACTTGATGGCCAAAGAAGGTGGTATGGGAAGTGGCATCTATGATACGCTGATCGATATAAACATGCCCGGCCTGGATACAGAGGTTTTGAGCGAGCAGCGAGAGCTTACGGAAGCCATCAAGAAATGGGAAGATGAGCTAGAAAAGGAACGCAAAAAAAGGGAACGGAAGGGTCGTGGTCTACTAGCACGATTTCTGGACTGGTTGCTTTCACTCTTCGGGATGGACGCAGGCCCAGAAAAGAAGCCGGATAACGGTCACAGCCCAACGATCGAAGAGCTAGCTGAGAGCGCGGAGTCCGAAAGCGAAAACAAGAAGAAGAAAAAGCAGACCCAGCGCTCCGGCCCCAAAGCGCGAACTCACCTGGTCCCGCCCAATGTTTCGAAAGCAGCGGCCTACGTAGAAAGGGCCAACCATGGGCTGATCTGGCTGGATGAAGTTGTAAAAGCATTAAACTCGGTTAAATTCGATATGAACAATACAGGTGACCTGCTCTATTATGACCAGCAGGATCGATTCGATGAAATCCGACCCTTGATGAAGCATCGACGGCTCTTTATTCGCAAAGAGAATCTGGACAACCTGGATTGGTTATCGAACACGGCTGCCTGGCTGGAGAATTTAACCAATGCGAAGGAAGAGCATAACATACTGGCCCAGCATCTAAGACACCGAGTGGAAGACCTGGCCTGACCGGAAGGCATCACAGGCCGATTTTCGACTCACAGCTTCGCAGCACTTCTACGACACTGATACCGATTTTCTCCGGGATGCGGATGCAACCAGGGCTCCAGGCCTGCGGTTGCGATCTCTACTTTCTCTGAGACCAGGACAGCTGGCATGACGGTTCTTAGTCTACTTCTATGTCTGCGATGTAGCCGGCATCGTTCCAGACGTTGAGATTTAGATGGGAGTAAGACTGACCTCCATCCGTGGAATAGAGCACAGCGCCATCCGTACCTGCTTCGTTTCGATAGCTGGTGAGCACAGCGCTGCCGGTCCCGGTCAGAGCCGGCAGATTACCCAGTTCGCTCACCCGATTGCAGCCAGGTTCCACGTAACTCGCAGAGGATGGATTTCTGTCTGAACTGGTCATAGAGTAAAATCTGCAGGTGTCGTTTCCCGTATCTACCATACCAATATGATAGGAGCCAGAAACGAAGTCCGCCCCAGAGTGCCGACTCGCGCTCAGAGGATAGAAGGTATAACTCACCGGGTATGATCCGGCGGTTTGCATATCCTGTGGCAGACCCGTAGCATAGTTAGAATAGTAATCGCCATTTTGTTCCGCCATTCCGACGACACCGGAAGTCCCGGCGATGATCCCGCCATACTGATCGTAGATTGCACTGTGCGATGATGCAAGGGTAAAGGAATTCAGATCCTGAACCGGGGCCCACTGGATATGCGTCTGATTTGCAAAAGCGATGTAGAGGTATGAGGAATTACAGTCAATTCCATCCACCGAGATTTCTCCGCTTCCAGAAACATTCCAGGTCTGGAAGCTTCGTCCATTATCATAGCTAACGTATGCGGGATGATCCCCTTCGGAGTCCTGCGAAATTGTATCGTAGGTCATGACCAGCGCATCGCCGCAACTCAGGATATGGCTAATGTTCTCGGATTCGTTGTCCTCAGGAGCCTCGTAGGTTTCCCAGGAGCTCCCAAGGTCTCGGCTGATCCAGAGTTCGTCTTCGCTATCTTCTTGAAGAACAAAAAGGGTTTCGTCGATGACTTCTGCCTTCCATATGTTTTCTGGCCCACCTGTGAATGGAATCCAGCGAAGATCCAGAGAAGCACCGGCCGGTCTGGCCTCGATGATACCGTTGGATTCACCACCTGCATCGGATTCGTCTGGAAACAGAAAAAAATTTTTCCGGACCGTTCATTAGTGCAATCAGAGCAGGTAGATCCGAGGTTACCGGAGGCTCCAATTCAAGACAGCTGCTCGAAACGAAAGCTGAAAGAATAACAACAGGAATTCCACTGAGACGCCTCTTCACGGATCTTTTTATTGGCATATATTTTAGTTAACAATGACCCACTAACTTTTGTAGGATTTTTTTATTGTTTTTTTGCCGCTAAGACCGACCACTGAGACGGCAATGCTATCCCTTGACAAAACCATAGAGACGCGTCGCACTCTGGACGAAGTATTAGTGACGCATCGCATTTCTGACTTGCTTTTCTAAACCTTGCTGGTTTGCGAATTCTGCATAGCCTTTCCATTATTGACAGAGGCCCTATTCTGTGCTAGTCTGATGCCCGTGAGCTATGCCTGTGGCACCGGTTTAGCGCGGAGAACTCCGGCAGGGACCACAGATAATTTTGCAGCGCGAAAGCTCAGCCGACTCTACGGATGAACGAAGCTTCTTTTCTTACAGGTAGCGGCGCATCCAGGCACGGCGAAAGACCACCGGGGATGCTGACCCGACTCTACGGATGAAGTCACAGCCTTGAGAAAGAATGCAGGTTTGCAGTATCAATCCTATTGGACCTGGCCCATATTACCGGCACGCATCATGTTGCCGAGGGCCAGACGCAGTTGGAATCAGGGATACGATTCCAGGTCAATAATATATCCGCTATCGCTCCAGATGGAACTCAGGTTGATCTTGGAGAAATTGGATCCATTGTCTGTGGACATCAATAAGCCTGTGGCCGTTGCGGGAGCGGCCGCATAGGATACAAGGATCTGAGAATTTCTGTATAGGATCGCAGGCATGATTCCAAGGTTTCCCACATCGCTGCAGTCCCGGCTAAAGGGAGTAATACTGGCCGGCGAGTTTGCCAGATTTGACATCACATAGATCCGGCAGGTTTCGGTAGTGGAGTCCGGCTCGGTTACCACCACAGAATCTGGAAGAGAATATCGAGAGCGCAGCGCTCCGTTACATCCGAAATTCATATTGGGCATGATCCCCGATTCATCCACCGATGCCCCGCCATCTGACGAATAGTTCAAAGCACATTGAATGGTGTTAAAATCATCCTGAGCTAAACCGGCAAATCCAGAAGCAGTAGCCGTTAAATCCGTGTAATCGAAGTAGCTGACTCCCGTATTGGGAACTCCGGTCCATGCCCCGAGATTATCAAGCGAAGCAAACTGAACTCGATTGGAGGACTGGGATGAAACCACGTAAATCCTGCTATCTGTGCAGTCCATTCCTCGAATCACAATGTTTCCGGTCCCCGTTGATGATGGTCCAATGCCTACTCTTACCTCCTGCCAGGAAGCGCCACTGTCTCTGCTTATAAAGCCGGGCTGGCTACCACTTCCGTTGTAGGCAATGCTTCCCTGGGTTACAACAACCGATGTCCCGCAACCCACAACGTAGGAAATGGCTGTGGACTCATTGGCAGAGGGAAGATCTACAGATTCCCAGTTGGCCCCCTGGTCCCGGGAAATCCAGAAATCGTCTGTACTGGAGGTGTCGGCGGCAAAAATAACTCCGTTTACGATGGCTGCATCGCGAATCTGAGCAGGACCGCCGGACCAGTCAACTCTCTGTGGTGTGCCGTCGGAAGAGATCTTGAAGAGTGTTCGCGCTTGATTGTCGCCGGCCGAATCGTTGAGAAAGGCAAACGTGCTGTTTGTCAGCAGCAATGGCAAGAATAGAGTCAGGTTCTTCAGGGGGCCATCGGTATAAGGCTGCTCCAAGATCAGGCATCGATTCAGGAATAGAGCGGTAAGAATCAGGGGGATAAGAAGGGAAATCCTGTAGTTTACTTTCGTTTTCATTTCGACTCTGCCATCATTTCAGTTTGGAACGATGAAATTCCGAGACTGCTACCCCGATCGAACTTAATGGATCGCTAACTGCTAAGCTCCATGCCACCAACCCCCCTGGGATTACCTCATGTCGTCGATGCTCGTTACGATGCCATCTCCGGAATACACACTACCAATGTTGAGCCTGGTCAGATTGCTAAGACCGTCCGTGGAATATACGACATCTGTTTCCGTTCCTGAAAAGGAAGCATACGAAGAAAAAATCCCTGCATCGGTTACCAGCAGGGCCGGCATTCGCTGAGGGTTGGTGATGTCGCCACAGGAAAGAGAAGCAACGATGGAGCTGCTAGACGGACTTGTGGACCCATCCCCCAGATTATAGATCCGACAAATATCGTTGGTTTGATCAAGTTCCGAAACAAAGAAAGCGCCCGCTCCGTATTCCGCCACACCTGTGAAATCCAGCCCCATATGCGGCATAGTGCCGGACAGAGCCATGCCCTCCGCATTATTCAGGGAATAGTTCACATCGGGATTATAGGGGCAGTAGCCGGGCGTGGTACAGGCCAGACCGATTGTACTGGTTCCGGAAGTTGCAATAGAAGAATAACCATTTTGCGAAGCCGGATGGGACGTGGCCACGGTCCAGGAACTCAAATTGGATATGGAGGCCCACTGAAAGCGATTGGCCACAGCGCTGGAAGCCACAAAGACCTTTTCCGCTGTGCAATCAATGGCAGAAAGGGCGTAATCCCCGGTTCCCGTAGCTGCCGGGGAAGCCCCGACGCGAAACTCCTGCCAGGTAACACCACTGTCATAGCTGATGTAACCCGGTCGAGTACCAGATCCATTGTAAGCGATTGTGGGATGCGTTATGACAACAGCACTCCCACAACCCAGAACATTGGAAATATTTTCCGATTCATTGCTACCCGGTGCATCCACCAATTCCCAGGTCTGAGCATCATCCCGAGAAATCCAGATGTCATCCTGGTTGTTATTTTCCAGGGCAAAGATTACCCCATTAACCACCGCGCCCTTCCAGATATTCCCCGGCCCGCCGTTCCAGGTAAGTAGTCGCAAACCTCCGAACATATCCCTTTTCACAATAGATCGGGCCTGAGTGGATCCGCTTTCGTCGCTCAAGAAGAAATACACCGGATTGGATGCACCGGAAAGCAAAGCAGGGAGAATCACCCCGTCCGAATAGGGCTGCTCGAGAAGCAGACAATTCGTGACCGGAATAGTCATTGAGCATACGAATAATAGGGCAGCCATTCGCTTCATGATGTACCTAACAACAATCCTTACACCCAACGTTTGCAGAAAAATCCCTCTGCCTGGGCCCTTTTCAGACCGTCTCCGCTTAAAATCGAAAGTCGTATCCGAGAGTCAGGGACGTTTCTGGTTTCCTGGCAGCCGCCAGTCCGGCGTCGGCCCGACCTCCGGGACTGGGCGAGAATGCACTGGGAGTCAACCCCAGACCTGTATCCGTCGAGAGCTTGCCCGGATGGGCTCCGTGAACAATGTCCAGCCGAAAGCCTCCCGGAGATTCGCTATTATCCACTACCAGACCTTGTTCCCAGGCAAATCCGTTAAAGATGATGTGGGCAAGCTGCACACCGTACAGGGTCATTAGAGACACTACAGCGTAATTATAGGAGCTGACCTTTTCGTTATATTCATCCGAAAAGCGTTTTGCCGAGTCCGCGTAATATGCAATCTGCAATCCGGTATCAACGTTCCCCTGAGTGCTCAGAATAATGGCCAGAGCCAGGTTTGTGTCCACCTGCGCTTTATTCTCTGCCTGAGCGGCATGGGCCGGCCCCCAGGTGCGGGCCACGTTCAGTAATGCCAGTCCGGTAAGGCCCATGTAGGTATAGCCGATATACGGTCGTCCCATTTCCACGTGGCCCCAGCCAGGCAAGACTGCAGAACGCCAGGCAAAGTCGTAATAAGAGATGGGTTCGTCAGGCTTCTCGATATTACCTTTCTCTACCTGCTGACGGAGGTATTGAGCACGTTCCGCTCGAGCCATGGCCTGCTCGGCCAAAAATTTCTGGCGAACCCTTTCCAGCTCTGCTTCTTCCTTCCTTCTCTTCTCTGCGGCCAGCCTGCGCTGCCGCTCCAGAGCCTGCTGCCGGCGAATCTCCCGAATCTCCTCTTCGGTTTGAAAGGTAATTCGTGCGATCTGGCTCTTGGGAATAACCCGGGTTCGACCTTCTATAATTGCAGTGACGGATTGCTCGGTTTGCTGCGTAATGGTACCCACCAGGATATCCCCGTTGCGCATGTAGATCGCCTCAGCAAGCAGAGGCGAAACAAAGAGGAGGATTGTAACAAAATAAAGTATGCGTCGCATAGTTCAGTTTTCCAGTATGAAGTCATAGACCTTTATCACTTCAAACTGCCAGTACACGGCCGAATCGGCGACCTGACATCGAATGGTGTCCACGGCATTCGCGGAAGGCGGCAACGGTAAATAAATGGTGCATTCTTTTTGTGAACTACCGTCCTGAATCACAATTTTTCCGTGCAAAGTTCTTTCTTGAGGCTTGTTATTACTTACCTCAATACGAAATTCCTGAATTCCGGGAATTTCTTCTTTCTGACGCACTATGTTAACTTCTACTGCGTTCTCTTTGTCGCTGATGCTAATATTTCCCGAATTTCGGGGAGCAGCGGAAAGGGAAGTAAAAAGGCAAAGAAGAAACAGAGCACCAGAACAAATAAGACGTCGGCGCATCATCGTATAGTCAGGTACAACGAACGAAATAGATTTTCAATCGTTTTTTCTCTGCAGCAATCGCCGAACGGCTTGTTGCTTTTGCTGGGAAAGGCGAAGGTACTCTGTAGCCTCCTTATGCGCCGGGTTTACCAGCAGTACATCCTGGAAACGCTGGATGGCCAGGTCGTAATTTCTTCGGTTGTATTCCACAAGTCCGTCACGCATGTACCGGGGAATCCGGGCAGATTCGCGGCCTCTCAGAGCAGCAAGCTCCACCCTGGCGCGACCGTTTTGCGGCCAGATTCTGAGGGCGCTAATGTAAGAACGTATGGCCGCAAACGGTTTTCCTGCATTCGTAAGCGCGCGGGCCTGATTCGTTTCCACCTCGCTCTGCAGGCGAGAGGCCTCTGCCAGTCCCTTCCTGGCTGCCTCATAATCAGGATTCAGTCGCAGAACCCGGGCATATTCAGCTCTTGCCTGCAAATACCTGCGATTCTTCATGAATTCTTCTGCCCGGGCCATGAATCTTTTCGTCTGATCGCCGGTGAGGCGCTCTATGATCAATGAGCGATAACTCCTGGCAGCACGGTTTTCTTTGTCCCTCTTTAGAATCGCTTCGAAAATCTTTCGCGCCGAGTTCAGTTTATCTTCGCTGTACAGATCCACGCCTAACTTCATCAATCCGGCCAGGCGCGCCCTTTCCTGAATCGCTGTGGAGATTTCCAGGCCTTGATCTCTGGCATACCCTTCGTTCAATGTGAACGTGGTCTGAGTAGGCACTTCCACAAGCTCGCGAGAACAATCGCTTTTCCCTTGAAGGATGCGGTTTACCATTTCGCCTGTTGCAATACCTAAATTTGTGTAGTCGGGACTTATTCCGAACGTAGCTCCCAGCTTCACAAGAGCCGGATAGCCGGTCATTAACGTGATTCCGTTTTCCTTTGCGAAAGCGGAGAGAAACTGAAAATTCTCCCGGTCATAGAGAGGATCGGCTACCATATAGAAGGCATCGGCCCGCCCTTTTATGCGTTCCAGTGCATCTTGAAAAGAGTCCGCAGTGCCCAGAGAAATTGCTTCTAAGAGTAGTCCGTGCTGTAAATCGAGGAATTCACCGGCCTTCGCAGCCTCTCTACCCTGATCTGTGGAGTAAAAGGAGTAGACATACCTTGCGGACGGATCCACTTCCTTGAGGGTCTTGAAGAACCGCTCCGGGCCGATGTCCATACTGACCCCGCATAGATTTCCCTGTTTCAAATTCAGTTGCTTGGGGGAGTTAAGCATGGAAAAAACGACGTTTGTGCTTCGCAGATTATCCGCAGCCAATTGAGCGGCCGCACGGCCAAAAGCCACATAGACTACAGAACCCGAAGCCTCTATATCATTAAAGTAAGCTCCCAGGTCCGCCTGCTCTGCCTGCAACACTTCCAGATATCGAACTCGGGTCTGGCCCTGTACCACCGATTGAAGGCCCGCCAGACCTTCTTCGTATATAGAAGAATCCGAAGAGAGCAGAACTTCAATAACAGGAACAGGTTCAGATCGCAGCGCCGATGCGAAAGCCAACCACAGCAGTACCAACCATTTCACTCTTATTTCAGGCATCGTTTTCACTTCCTGTGGATCCGCTACCCACCGGCTTTCGGTCAGCATAGTCCCGGGACGCTTCGTTTGCACCCTCTCCGCGATTGCTCAAGACTTTCTGAACCTGTTCCATATTTCGCACAGCAGGGGCAAATTCCGGCTCCACTTTCAATGCTCTTTGCAGACTGAGTAATGCTCGATTGTACTCTTTCTGTTCAAAGTATAACACTGCCAGGTTATTGTGAGCATGATGGTTATCCGGATCCAGAGCCAGGAGACGATTAAAATACTCCATTGCCTGGGCCTGGTTTCGCAGGCAGGCATTACAGTTCGCCGCACGATACAGGGCATTTCGATTATTGTGTTCCAGATCCAGAACCTTTTCGTATTGCTTGAGCGCTCGGCCGTACTGCTTGTTTTTATAGAGATGATTACCCTTTTCCAGAAGCTCCATGATTTCCAGGGTTTCGCTGGAACTGGCCATCTTCTGAACGATACGATCTCGCAGATGAGCCGCCTGTTCATTTTCAGGCTCCAGCTGCAGGGCTTTGTCCACAAGATGAAGGGCTCGCTTCGACTGTTCAAGATTGTAATAAATATCAGAAAGATTTAAGAGGTTCAGAACATTTTCTGGCTCCCTGAGCAGGAGTCGCTCGCCAAAATCTGCAGCTTCCTCGAATCTCAGGGCAAGCCTACAGCTATTCGAAACGGCATAGAGGTATTCCTGGTCTTCAGGGGCCAGACTAACATATTCCTTGAAACACTCGGCCGCCTGGTGATAATCCTCTTTGTTGAAATAGAGTCGACCCACAGTCTTCAGAAGCTCCGGTAAATCCTTTCCGTGGCTCATGAACTTTTCAATTGTTTGAAGAGCTTCTTCCTCCCGGCCCTGGGCTATCAACTCTCGGGTTTTTTCAATGCTTTCTCTCACGGGCACCGGCACAGTGGGGGCCACTGCATTCGGCAGGTTTTCTTTATAAGAAATTCGCAGAAGCGAGATATCGTCCATCAATGTAAAATTCGTCCGCGAATACTCCAGGATCTTCTGGATATCTCCATCGCACAGCTCAACATGCCGCAGAAAAAGAAATTCATCTTCGTTGATGCTTTCCTTGCCGTCCGATTTTACAGTAATCAAATCGTCGCGACCATCAGAACCGCAAATAATGGCATCTCCGGGCTGAAGCTGAAAACTCTTGATTGCGATCTTCTCTTCCTCTCCCGGGACTCCGAGTTTTCGTAATTCCAGCTCCTCTTCCAGAAAGGATGCATGTCCCTGGCGATACAGAACGGTAAATGGATGTTCGCAGTTCAGGAAATACATAAAGCCGGTTTCTTCGTCGACCAGCCCCATAACGATGGACATATACATTGTTCCATCAAAAGATACGAATATATTCTGGAGATCGCGATAGGTATCTCGAAGCCATATTTCTGGATATTGTATAGAAGATTTTCCCAGCTTGGCCTGAATCAAAGTCGCGTTAAAAGCTGCCCCCAGAACCAGGGCCCCTCCTGCGCCTTGAATGGATTTCCCCATAGCATCCGCATTCAAAAAGACAGTATAGTTTCTTCCGTCCAGGCGAATAGTATCTGTAATGCAATAGTCGCCGCCAATCTCAGAGTCCCACTTTCTAAAGCTAAACTTCTTTTTCTGTTCAATAACAAATTCGCTGGAAATGAAGTTACTGCGATTCTTATTAGTTTGTAGAGGGTGAGCCAGCAACGATGTCAGGAAATAGTCGCCATCCTGCTGGACTTTCAAAGCGCGAACCTGCTCCAGCGTTTCATTTAGCTCCTGGGTTCTCTGCTCTACCTTTTCCTCCAGGTTCTGAGTGAAATCCTGAATCCTTTCCGTCATATTGTTGAATGAAGTTGCAAGCTGGCCTATTTCATCCTTGCTCTGAACAGGAATCCTGTGACTGAGATTCCCGCCTCCAATGATTGTAGCGCCTTCGCTTAGAGAGAGGATGGGGCGAGTAATTAAGATGGCAGTGCTTATGGCAATGATTATGGCGATGACAAAGATTATTCCGGCCACGACGAATATTGTACGCCTGGTTTGTTCAATGGGCTGATATACTTTCGCTTCATCAAATTCGAATACAGCTTCTCCTACGCGGAGCTTCTGGCCCTTGTATTCAATGAAGATAGGATAAACGAAGCGAAGCAAATCCGGGTCGCCTCTGATGCTCTTCATTTCCAGCTTTTCTGCCCGACGATACTCCTCCAGGATTTCCGGATCTGCGGATTGACCTATATGATCTTTATGCATGTCCGCCACGTATTCTCCGTCCAGGTTCAGCACGTAAGCGTTTAAAAGACCGCTAACTCCTGCATCGTTCAATCCCTGTACGGCGGACCGTGTGCCGTCATAGGTAACATCGATAAGGAGCTCCTCGGTGGCGGAAGACGCAATGTTATGAGACAGGTTTCGACAAACCTCGAAGGTTTTTTCGGTTACAACTTCCTGGTTTCGCAGAAGGACAATGAAGGAAAGAGGGAATACGCTGAGGACCACAACTCCTGAGATCAGGAGAATCATCTTCATTTTGATTTTCATGCACTCACACTCCTGCCTCAATTCTCTCTCTTTGTTCGAATTGGGCCGCGCCGCTGGAATACCTGGAGCGGGCTTTTTTATATGGGAGTCTTTGAGTCTTGCAAGAGTATTTTTATGGGCTTACCGGAACTCAGAGGTGCCGGTAAGCTCGGACAGGGATTATGTAGCAGCAGGCTCTTCATCAATCATGTTTCCCTCCGGGATTCCACCTTTTAAGAAATGGGGATAGAACTCCCGAAAGCCCTGCATGATTGTATCGAATGGTAGATCCGCATGGGTGCCACGATCTTTGACGTATTCCATGAACCGGTTTCCATTTTCGTCGAAGCTCTGAAACATTGCGTCGCTTTGTCCATCGAATTCCAGAGGAGAAACGCCGTATTTGACACAGAGCTTGCTGTCAAACGTGGGCGTGGCCTTGATCCACTTATCCAGATAGACTTCGGTAAATCCGTGAAAGGCAAATACCTTGCTGCCCAGTTTTTCAATAAATCGCTGACTGGATAGATGGTTGACTACATCGGCCAGGCCGATCCTGGAGGGAACTCCCACCGCTCGAGCAAGGGATGCGAACAGTACAGCTTTAGGAATGCAGTAGTTCTGCTTGCGACCCAGAATGTAGCTGGATTTGTACTGTTCCCGCTTCAGTCCCACCCGATAGGGATTGTAGCCGATCTCATCCCTGACAAAATAATATGCGCGAACAACGGCTTCCGTAGGATTCAAACCGCCAAAATGACTTTGCACAAACTCCTGCACATCCGGATGATCGAAGTCCAGATAGTAGGTAGGCTGCAGGTATTCTTCCATATTACAGAATTTCATTCCGAAAGCCGCTTGTCAAGAGGCTTATCCTCGTCACTTTGCAGCCCAATGTCCCGCTTGCACTATTTGCTACCGCTCCTTCTGCTCAGTCAGTTCTCCATTTTCTGTCATCCAGGAAACCTCTCGGTGCAGGATGCCTACTCGCCGGCGCCATTGAATGATCGTTCGGCGGCCATATATTTCCGTATAGAGAATGACACCGGGGAAAGCATCGTACTCACAGGCGGACACACTGAAGTGGCCCGCAAAGTAGAGATGCACAGGACCGAGATTTCGAATGGATTGGTGCGAATGGTACGTCTTCCTGAAATCCCGGTGGCCAGCGGCGAATCACTGGAATTTCGCCCAGGAGGATTGCATTTCATGCTTGTGGATCTAACTGGCATTCCCGAGGCCGGAACGGAAATAGAATTGACTATCACTTTTAAGAATCAGCCAGATAGAATCATTCGAATTCCCGTGGTTTCGCCCGGGGATGCGCTGGAATAGAGGGGAAGATTCGTGGAAAAGAAAACAAATAAAAAGAAGATTCTATTGATTGCGGCCGCGGTGCTGGCAGTGCTTTATCCTGGAATAAGCTGGTATTTTTCCAGCGTTCTAATCGATTTTCGCCAGCGCACTCTGGAAGAGGACCGGACGAACCTGAAGATAGAGAGTCCCGAGCAATTCGGACTGAAAGGAGCCCAGGACTTTAACCTGGAGTCTCAGGGAATCGAACTCAAAGGCTGGTTCTATCCTGCGAAGGAAAGCGGCAAATGTGCTATTGTTTACCATCATGGATTCACCGGAACCAGATATGGCGCAATGAAATACGCGCCACTGTTTGCACAGTATGGATGCGACCAGTTGTTTTTTGATGCGCGAAGACACGGAGAATCCGGAGGGGAATACGGAACCTTTGGCTTTCATGAAAAGCAGGATCTTTTGAACATCATAGACTGGCTGGAGAAAACCAGAGGCCTCCAGGATATGAACATTGGAATCATGGGAGAATCCTTCGGTGCCGCTACTTCCCTGATGGCAGCTGGATTCTCGGGACGCGAATTTGCATTTATTATCGCAGAGTCTCCATACCGAAGCCTTACCGGGATTGTGGCTCAAAGGGCCCGCTCGGATTATGGACCGGCCGCAGGAATATTCGTTCCTCTGGCTTTTACATTCGCCGAAATGAGAGCCAACTTTGATGCAGAACAGACGTCGGTTGTGCTAAAGGGGCCGGCGATCCGTACGCCTGTTTTTCTGATTCACTCCAAACAAGACACATACACAGATCCTTCCAATTCTCAGGCTGTGTTCGACTCTTTAACTGCACTGTCCGATTCAGATAAAGATATTTATTTTACTGACTGGGGCGCCAAGCATGCTCGCTCAATAGACACGAACCGTGAGGCGTTCAGCCTCCAGGTGCAGGGTTTCTTGCAGAGAATTCAGGCGGGCAAACGGCTTTCCGGCGCCGATACCACGGAAGGATAATCGAATACCTATGCTGAGTACGAAGACCGCAACGCTCTTCTTGATGGTTCTTTCCTTGCTTGCCGTTCTACCGGCATGCAAGCCTTCTCCTCTAAAGGAGCTGGGTACCATTGAATCCTTCAAGCTACAGGATGCCGACGGTAACACCGTAAACTGGTCTTCGTTCCGGGGTCAGCCGGTGCTGGTATTCTTTGGCTACACCTATTGCCCGGATTTCTGCCCCATGACTTTGCATAAAATCGAGAAGGCTTATAAGGCCAGCGAATCGTCCGATTGGCCCACTCTATTGTTTATTTCCGTGGATCCCGAACGAGATACGCCTGCGGCATTGAAAGAATACCTGGGCAAGTTCAGCTTTCCTTCCCGCGCCCTCACCGGATCGGAGGAAGAACTCAGATTGGCCGCAAAGCGCTTCGGTGTTACTTTTTATCAGGATCCGGCGAACCCGGAACTCATGCAGCACTCCCCTGTGCTGTTTCTGATCGATGAAGATGCCACTATCCGATATCTCTTTAAGTTTTCGCAGACCGCAGATGAGTTGACTGACCTGGTAAATGCTCTCTAGAGATCTAATCCTTTGTTGTTCTTGAATCCTGTGATTGGATTCATCATCTGTATGGATTCCGCTACTTAAGTTCAGGCTGGGATTAGCTTTCCAGCAAGAATCCCTTTCATGTGATCTGTCCAGGAAGTCACGGCAATTTGCATGCCCTTTGGGAACGGATTCGACGTATTCGGAGAGGCGCCGATGCTGCTTTACGGAGAAAGGGCCCTTTCTTTCTCAA
The DNA here is from genome assembly GCA_002717505.1 of Leptospiraceae bacterium. GTDB lineage: Bacteria > Spirochaetota > Leptospiria > Leptospirales > Leptonemataceae > UBA3465. The sequence goes on along the minus strand of PBEB01000069.1, from coordinate 25,336 downwards.
GGAGACATCAGGATTCGCTCATTCTCAGGACATACATTTCAGCCACGCTATCAGCCGGATTTTCGCGCAGCACATCCTGCATGAATCGTTTGCATTCCCTGGTTCGCCCGTTCAAGGCTGCTTCAACACCACGCTCGAAGGCTTCCCTGGTGCGAAAATGCAGGTCAAGAATCCATTGAGGTTGTCCGTCCAGGACCTCATAAACTCTCAGTGGGGCCTGCTTGCCCTTGACCTGCATACGATCCAGCAATCTGGTATTGTAGGCCTCCGGTCTTTCCAGGGCATTAAAGAACCCTTCGCTAATTAGAATCGGACTTCCGAAATCTCTTGTCAGCCGTTCGATTCGAGAAGCCGTATTCACTGCATCGGAGATTACCGTGGATTCCATCCGATCTTCGGAACCAATAGTGCCCAGCATTAGTTTCCCGTAATGAAGTCCGATGCCGACCTTAATGGGATCAAAATCCTGCTTCTGGCGATGCTGGTTATAATTACGTACCTCCTCTTGAATGCGAATGGCAGCCTTCAAAGCATGTTCCGGAGGTCCCGAAAATAGCGCCATGATGGCATCGCCAATGTATTTATCTACAAAGCCGCCTTCTTCTGTGATGCATGGAACCACTCGCTTTAAGTAAGAGTTCAGGAATCGAAAGTTTTCCTGCGGACTCATTCGCTCCGAGATATCTGTGAAAGCTCGGATGTCTGTAAACAGAATACTCATCTCTGATTCGATCTGATCGCCAAGACGAACATCTCGAATGTCTGTGCGATTCAAATGGTTGAGAAAATCGGTGGGAACAAAACGAGCGTATGCCTGGTTGGTCTCCAGAAGTGTATCGCTCAGGTTTTTGCTCTGACGAAACGCCATGGAAAAGATGCGAGCCAACAAATAGGACTGGGTTAGCAGGAATACAATCAATCCAAAGCCAGCCAGATTTCCGATGGTTGTGAAATATACTTCGCTGGCATAGAGCATGTCATGAATGGCGGAGAGGGCGAAAACCGTACCGCCAATGAAGGAAGCCAGAGCACCGGGATCCTTCCGCCAGATTGCCCGGAACCATAGTGCAATGCCCAGCATCAGGCAAACGGCAAAGAAAACAAAAAAGTAGACCAGAGTATGGGAGTAGATGCCTACGGGAAAGAATACCACAGCCAGACTGAAAATGGTGGCCGGAGCCCAGACCAGCACCGGGACCACGCTTTTCCAGGGATCGTTTAATGCCAGAAGCAGAAAGGTAAGAAAAGCAGGCACGGCCAGGTAAAAGGAAAGGAACTCAAGCTTTCGCATGAGCTCGAAGCTAACACCAGGATAGAGAAACTCCATCAAATGCTCGCCGGTGGAAGCCACCCGAATAGCGATGATCATACAAACGACAGAAAAAGCCAGCGATGCAAGGTCTTCTCTACGACTCAGGAATAGAGCAAAATGATACAGACCTATAGCCACAATGGCAGAGATAGTGAACACATCGAAAATCAGTCGGCCCAGCCAGAGGCGGCGAATGTCCTCCTTCTTGCCCAAGAAGAAGAGGTTCCACATACCGCCGCTTCGGTCCGTGAAATTAGAAATCTCCACGCGGAGTGTAATCTCTCCATCCTCCGTCAGCCCCGGAGGAATATCCAGAGGCTGGATGAAAAAGGCCGCTGAATGGTGCCGGGAGTCTCTGCCTACTTTTCCGGAGCCGCCAATAGATACACCGTCTGCGAAAACCTCCCAGGCCGTACCCTGACGACTGCTGTACAGAGCCAGCGGACCCACTTCGGGAGGAAGCTTCAATGTCGTGGAATAGATTCCCTTTCCATAGGAGGGATAATGCTTTCCCTTCCACTCCTGGTTATTCCAGGCGCCAGGAACATCGATGACCCGGCTTTCTTGTCCATTTCCCGTCCAGGTAAAATCCCAGGAGCCATCCAGTAGTAATGGCTCCTCAAAGGACTCCTGCGAGAAATCCCGAATACCAGCTTCTACTTGATGCCTTTCCTGGTAACAACCTGAGAGCGATACCGTCAGAACCAGGACAAGAAAGGTCCCCCTGGCAAGCTTTGCCAGGGAGCTTGCCGCAACACTTCCGCGAAATAGCCGGAGAGCAAAATTCTCCAGACTGGCAGGAAGAGGGGCGTTGCCTTCGGGCATTCGAAACATACGATGGTAAATCTCTGGTTTATCCCTCAGGAAATTCGTCTGAAACTACCGGGCGTAGGTATGACCATATACAGTAGTTTTCATCGGCGTGATGATAATGGGAAGAATTGTCAGGCCTAGAATGCCCATACAGTAATTTTCCGCTTCTACGTTGGTAATGTCGTATTTCGCCGCACTGGTTTCCCTTGCCTTCTCTGTGAAGCCTTTCAGGCTCCCTTCCATAGATGCATCGCCCCAGAGCGGAATGTATCCGCAAGCTAGATGGATGGCGAAAGTAGTGGTGGCTTGAAAGCTGGAAGGCCGGCCCTCCGGAGTGGACATTCCATTTCTGGACCATCCGCGATCCACGGTTGTACACATCGTAGATGCCAGAAGCAATAGAACGGCGGAAATACTGATAGTTACTGATCTGAAGGATTTCATGGCACATTGGGAATCTAGCCCGGGATCTGCCAAATAAAAAATGCCAGCCCTGCGGCTGGCATTTCGTGTGGATTCCGTGAATCGACTTGATTCAGGGAATCTAGCTACTCGATTGTCGGTTTCTGGATTAACCTGAATTTCTGATCAATCTGGTTTTCCGATAACGAAGGTCATATTTGTAGTAGCACTTCCGCCAATGTTCAGCATGACACCGTTCTTCGCGCCTTCCACCTGGTATTGGCCCGCTTCTCCTGTGACCTGCTTGTTGATGTCCAGAGCCATACGAACTCCTGAAGCGCCAACAGGATGACCGGCACCGATGAGCCCGCCAGAAGGATTGATGGGCTTGCCGCCTTTGAAATCGATCTTACCATCTTCGATGGCCTGGTACTCTTCGCCCGGCCCACTAATTCCAAAAGCAGAAATGGCTGCATATTCGCTGGAGGTGAAGCAATCGTGAGTTTCGATTACATCGATCTTATCAACATCCAGTTTTGCTCGATCATAGGCTTCTTTCACTGCACGTCGAGTCCAGGGCAGCAGATAAGGATCGTCCTGAGATTCTTCCATCTTCTTGTCGAACAGGATAGGAGCCACACGATGTCCCCATCCCTTGATGACAGCGTAATCAGAAATCTTCTTTCCTTTTCTGGAAGCAAAATCTTTGGCATAGCCGGGGTTTGCGATTACAAGCAGAGCAGCACCATCGGTTACCTGAGAACAATCGGTGATGGCCAGTACTCCACCCACTTCAGCGTTGAAATCTCCACCCCGAGTCTTGGCATGGTCGCCGCTCATATACCAGCTTCTGGTCTGGGCCTTGGGATTGCGCTTCGCGTTGGCATAGTTGATTCGGGATATTTCGCCCAGATCATCCATAATGCGAGACTCACCTACGGATTTACCGTAACGCTTCAAGATATTGTCAGCCAGACGGCCAAACAGCTTGGGGAAAGGAAAGGGAATACCTTTGGCTTCTTTTTCATAGTAGGCTGCCGTGCCCAGGAAGTCGCCGCCTACAGAGGAACTGACGGTCTTCATAACTTCAATTCCCAGAACTACGGCAACGTCATAGTCCCCGGCTCGGAGCTTTGTATTGGCCGCATCCAGGGCTACTGACCCGGAGGCGCATGCCGCTTCATACCGAGCTCCTGGAACCCCGTAGAAAGAAGGATGCACTTCCGTGAGGAAGGCTCCCAGGTGCCCCTGGCTGGCATATTGTTCTGCATCAAAATTACCTACGAATACTGCGATGCGATTTTCCTGGTTGAGCTTCTTGATCTCATCGTAGTCCAGTCCTGCCTGAGTAAGGCCATCTTCCACAACCTCACGCATCATAGACATGAAGGTCTTTCCTTCCTTGCTCCAGTTGCGGGCAAAATCCGTCTGGGCTCCCCCCAGGATAACGGTTTGATCTGACATAAATGCTTCTCCTTTGTTTGGTCCCTGGCTTGAGCCTGTTAAGGCCAGCCAGGTGTCCGGAATGAGGCGCCCCCGGGGTCACCAACAGCTCCGGTTATCAGGTAACCAGGCAATGAGCCTACCGGCCATGCCGCTGAAACAGTTTTTTTACCGGTTCCGGAGAGGCAAGAAGAGTTTGGCAGAAGGCAGTTCACGGAACTTGGCCGCCGAAATAGGGGCCGCAGAGTCCAGAAGGCATCAGAAAATGGCAGTGCACTGGATCTAAAAATCCTGCGCACCCTCAGTCCAGAATCCCACTCCCTGGCATCCGCGCACAGGGTCCAGCAGCTCCGGCATCCACTGCTGGATGGCTGTGCAATTTTCCGGTGACTGAGCCAGAAGCTTGTATTCAGCCCCGTTGGTAATGTAAAGGTATTGCTTCTTCGGATCCTGGCCTCCCCGACGATCTACGGGAAGAGTGGCCGGCACCACCGATCGGATTTCTGGAATCCAATCGGTTCCAGACTTTCCTCCAGAGCTGAACCTCTCTCCTCGAGAGCCAGGAAACCGCCCCTGGGATTGCTGGAAAGTTTCCAGACCAATCCGAATTTTGATCAGGTCTTCTATTCGAAGGAAATCGCTTCGTGAAGCCCGGGCCAGGCCTTCCATTTTCTCGTAGGTTTTGGGATCCAGCACAGACTTCAGGGGCTTCAAGTGCTTTCTTTCAAATTTCTGCTGCGGCTGGTCCCTGTAAACCCGGTAGCTGGCAAATGTGCCAAGAAGGATGACGGAAATAGTTATCCAGAGAATCCTGCGAAGCCTCCGCAAGTAGACGTTTTGTGAAGTAAGAAATGCCGGCCGAATAGACTTCCATCGATCCTCCAGTGAATCCAGTCTGGCGGATGCCTGCCGTAAACCCGACGTAAGGTGCTGCGAATTCTCTTCACTATCTTTGCTGAATTCCTGTAGCTGCCGCAGATTCTCTGGATCCGCTGCCTTAAATCTTCCAAGAAAGGTCCTCAGAAGCCCGGTCTTTTTCGGCACAGAATCAACCGTCGTCTCCAGCTCATCCAGGCGCTGACCCAGATGCTCCAGATCCTTCTGCAGGTATTCGGCCAACAGCCGGCTATCCCGCAAGGACGCATCGGCCAGGGTTTCTACGGACTCCAGACGCTGTCGGGCATGGATTAGATCCCGCTCCAATTCTCGAAGAATGGAATCCTGGTGCAGCTCCTCGGCTGTAAGTGTTGGAAAACCCGGCAATAGCCGAACGAGGGAACTCATGATCTTAATCCGGCACCGGCGCACTGTCTGTCATGGAGAATTTGGGACCTCATGGCGCCTCCCTCATTGCAGAACCAGCGCGGTGGGATGCGTCCGTTCCAGTCCGTTCCAGAGGGCAGGCAGAAGGATTGAAGAGACCCAAAAACGCTTGCGTTTTGCCAGAAAAAGCCCGAAAGCCTAAAAAAACATCAATCTGCCCTGTTTATAGCATTTTAAATGCTCCGGGTTGAGGAAAACGGAGAGTGAAGATGAAGAAAAAAGCGAAAGCTATTACGGCCATCTCCCTGTTGATATTGGCCGCACCTATTCTGGCTGAAGAGATGGAATACGGAGCTGTGGAAGTCCAGACCGATCTGGTATCCAACTATATCTGGCGCGGTCAGGATGTAATGGCCCTGTATGCCCGTCAAAATGGAGAACAATACGGAGCGAATACAGGAGCATGGACTTTTCAGCCCAGCGTGACCTGGATCGCTCCCACAGGAGGATTCTTTGTAAACCTCTGGGGCTCTTTCGCTCTGGAAGGCCGGGAAGATGTAGATACAGATCAAAGGATTCAAACAGGACCTGACCAGGCATTCGTGGGAAACTCCAACTGGTTTGATCCTGCATTGAGTACCGCCATTGCCAATGCAGGCCCCAACGCGAATACAGCCCCTATTTCCGCTTACACCAGCCTGCCCGGGATGTATCCAGAAACCAACGGTACCCGGCGAGTGGATGAACTGGACGTAACCATTGGTTATGAAATGGATTCAACTATTGGAGTGATTGGATTCGGACTGATTCATTATGCCTACTCCAGCCCTCTGGTAAAATCCGATTATGGCAACCTGAATGGGTATTATGGAAACGAAGCATATATCACTTTCTCTCCTGCCATTCTGCGAGAGCTTACGTTCAGTTATTATTCTGAATTAACCAACATCTGGCAGTATATTCAGCTGGGTTATGCAGACTCTTACGGAATCAACGATTCTCTTTCTATCGATTACGGCCTGAGCGCTGCCTACTCGATCTACAATCAGGTCCATGGTATGAACGATTTATCTGCTAACCTGGGCGCTTCTATGAGCATGGGTCAGGGCACGTTTTCGGTTTCTTACAACATGAGTTATCGACCGGAACTCAAACTCTATGAATGGCTCTATGATGCCGATGCTTACAACAACCTGCCAATGTGGGTGGATGGCGGGAGCACAGGCTTCGATGGTCGCGTCAGCGATCCGTCCAGGACCCAGGGCATCGTAAATGATTACATCAACAACACGGTAACTACACAGATTCAAAACCAGACTGGAAATACAAACTACACCTACACCCCCAGAATGGAAATTCCCAGATTCGTTCACTACGTTAAGTTCAGCTATACCTATCTGATTGAATAGTGAATGACCCGGGGTTGCACCAAAGCAAAGAGTAGCCGGTCCGATCAGGGAGGATTGCATACGAAGAATGGCAAAGCGGGCCATTACACCTGCTTTGCCAGACGCACAGACTCTATATCAATTGGCTGTGATCAGAAAGCCATAAATGCATCAGGCATGTCTGTGCCTCTTTCGCATTGTATTCCAGAAGGCCAGCACTATGGCACCCAGGAGCAGCGCAGCCCCGGCTCCCTCGTATAGTCGATCCAGTCCGGTGCCGCCCCGCAACGGTTCGGTAATTACCGGCGAAAAGAATTGTCCCAGGAATATGGCCGCACCCAGAGCGCCCACCACCCGGCCGCGAAACTCTTCTGGAGTTACCGCCACTACCCAGAGGTTCAGGTTGGGCATAAGCATACCGAAGCCCAGGCCACATATGGCCAGACCAATCCAGACCTGAATCAACGAAGAAGCACTACCAAAGATGATATATCCTGTGCCCATAAAAATGCAGATCAATACACAGATCATGAGATGCGAAAATCGTTTTCGCAAGTGACCAAAATTCAAAGAACAAATGGAGGAAACCAGAGTAGCCAGTGCGATGGATGCTCCGCTAATGAACCCTTTTGCCTGAAAATTCTGTTCAAGAAAGAACGGAAGCTGTACCGGGATCAGATAGAACACAACCATGCCGCCAAAGGCAAAAAAGAGAAGAAATCCAATCACCGGTAAATGCAGGGCCTCCGGATCTCCAGGAAAAGCCGATTCGTAGCCATGCTTACGCTCCGGTTCGAAGACCGCCAGAGCGGCGATGGGAGCCAGAAAAAAAGCGAAGGAATACACCAGAAATGGGCCTCTCCAGGACCACTCAGAAAGCGCTCCGCCGGCCAGAAGGAAAACAACTCCACCCAGCCCCATGAATGCTGCCTGGTATCCCATAAAGCGGGCTCTCTCCGGACCATGGAAATAATCGGAGATCAAGGCAGTGGCAGACGTAATGACTCCGGCTACACTGATACCGAGCACAGCCCGGGATACCAGGATAGAAACCAGGGAATCCAGAAAAAAGCCGGCCGTACCGCTAATGCCATAGAGAATCGTGCAGAGAACCAGCAATCGCTTACGTCCGAATCGATCTGCGACCCAGCCGGCCAGAGGAGCGGACAGAGCAATAAACAAAGCGGGCAAAGTGAGTAGCAATTTAACCCAGAATGCAACATCTGGAACATCAAGAAAGTGCTTCTTCATCGCCGGTAGCGAAGGAGACATTGTGGCGCCAGCCATCACAGTGAGTGAGCTGGCTGCAAGAAGCGAAAAGCGCAGCCATCCGTTCAGTCGTGAATCTGTATCTGGACCGTTACGGTCCTCCTGCTGGCTGGAAGTGTTCGATGTCATATAAAGTACCTGCTCTGTGTTCCCGGGGTTTCCACACAGCTTCCACGCGCATTCCTGTATGTATTTCGCTTACATCCAGTCCATCCACTAGATGATAGAGATGGGTATGAGCGCCGTCCAACTTGATATAGCCGTAGGTATAGGGAGGCTTTCGCGGCTGACCGGGATACTCAAGATGCACTGTGGTGAAGCTTTCCAGAACCCCTGCTCCAGGAACTTCTATATACTCCGAGCATTCCAGAAAGCAGACTCCGCAATAAATCTTGGGCGGGACCTGGACTTTGTGGCAACCAGGGCAACGAGTACCATAGATTTTTTCCTCTTCCTTGAGACCAGTGTAAAATCTGGAAAGCGCTCTTCCGTAAACCCAGTTATACTCAATATCCACCGAACCAGGAATGCGATTCAGTAGTTTCTGATTCCGGAGATACTCTTCTGCCATGCGAAGCTTCTGAAGCTCTCCTGAAGAGCTTCGCGGAAATTCAGCAACAGAAAGGATCTTCGCTGGAATCTGCTGGGGCGCTAATTGGTTTCGCAACCTTGTTTTGATTTCTGCGTTGTCTACGGAAGTACCCTCCTTCTGAGCTATGAAGGCTATGATTTCCTGACCCATCCTGGAGTCCTTTATACCAACAACAGCGGATTCGACGATGTCCGAATACCCGTTCAGAGCTTCCTCTACATCCGGGGCCATCACTTCATACCCACCTCTTACTATACGTTCTGAAGAACGGCCGCGGAACAGTAGACTATGGCCATCTAGCTGTCCCAGATCGCCACTGGAGATCCAGCGGCTGGCTTCCCCTTCGCCGACGCCCTGCGAAGCTTCCTGGTTACCCTCGCTCCAGATTTGAACGTCTTTCCAGCGAACTTCAATTTCACCGAATTCGCTCCCTTCTTTCAGTGCGGAGCCACCCCTGGATTTGCTTTCTTCCGCAGATTCCAGGGTCCGGAATCGAATCTCTATGCCGTCCAGAACGCCTCCGCAATGCCATGTCTCTGGCATGCTTTCGCCCACAGTCACAGGACCACCGGCTTCCGCCAGTCCATAGGAATAGTAGACCCGGGCTCCCTTCTCCTTCAGACTTCGAATTGATTCAGGAAGCCCTGGCCGGTTTAACAGCGCGACCGTGGACTGAGCTCCCGGCTCGGTAAGATCCACACTACTTCCGGACACCATGCAGGCAAGAGCTCCCGATACTAGATTCAGGATGGATGCGAAATCTGGGTCAACTTTCAAGCGATCTTCGGGTTTCAGACCCATCGCTCTGGCCACAGCCACAGCACGCTGGGACAGACCCGAGCCCAGAAATACGGGATGGGGCTCTCGCTCGGTACCGGAGGAAAAGCATACCATCAGCGCAAAACGCTCCAGGAATTGCTGCTGCGTCGTCTGGACGGTGCCCGAGCTGTGTTCCTTTCCCACGGACCCGGTTGTTCCAGCGATCTGCTTCATAGTCTCCGAAAAGTGACCCTTTAGCTTTAGGCTGGACCATATGGGCTCCAGAGAGCTTTGCCGATTGCTGGTGTAGCTCATATATTCTGGATGCACTTTCTGCAGCATGGGGATGAGCTGAGCAGGAGACCAGAATGAACTCAGAAGCACCGGCACAGCCCGGAGGGAAAGCAAAGCGAAGAATTCAACCAGGAGAGTAGCCGGCTCGGAATGATATAGCGCCACTGTATCCCGGGGAAGAATCCCGGCTCTTGCCAGAGTACTGCCTCGCTCCTTTACACGGGAGAGAAACTCTGCAAAGGAAATATCTTCTGTCGGAGCAGCCAGGAATACCCGGGAAGAATACCGTTCCAGACCTTCCATTAACTCCAATAGATCCGATTTAAGATTCGCTTCGGGCATATGGTCCTCAGTCCTTTTCATAGTAGAGAATATCTCGAACGCTTCCTGTTCTCCTGTCCGCAAACACGGCTTTCAGCGAGCTACCCGGACCCAGGCTTCGCAAAGTATCCAGCGAACCAACAACCAGGTGAATGAGCTCGGTTTCCACCCCGGGATAGGCAATGCTGGCCAGCATATAAGGCGGTTGTAAGTCTTGCGGCAGATTCCAGGGAGCCCTGTGGACTATGGTCCCTGCTTTGAGTCTGGGAGAATTTTCAATACTTACAAGGGTTTCGCATCGGCCCTTAAAAGGAGATCTGGACTGAGCCGGCAAGAATGCTTTTCCCGTTTTCGTGCATTGGCCAGCTTTCAGTTCACCGGATCGTAAATGCGTCAAAAAGGATCCAATGATGGTTCCGGGATTCCAGTTGTAGTCCAGATGAACGCTTCCCTCCATTACCATGGCAGGTGCATCTGAATTCGGAACCGCAGTATCCTCTTCTGGATTCTTATTGTTGCTTTGCTCTTCCATTTTCGCTCCTGAACCAGATCACTAACGTTGAGACAATTGCACTGTCCAGTCGGACAATCCTTCGCATTCTTTCAATAGATTTAGATTCGCGTCCGATGCCAATCTCGCGCCGGGCATAAGACTACTCCTTTCAGACTTCACGATTTCGCATTCTCCATTTCTTTATCTGCACTCAATATCATAACGGTATGAAATTGAATGGCCCCTCCCCATCCCTGGGCCAGCCCAATCCTGGCTCCAGGAACCTGACGGTCCCCGGCTCGGCCCATGACCTGCAGCGCCACTTCTGCCTGACGAATTATAGCGCTGGCGCCGATGGAATTATTGGATAAGACCCCGCCGGATGGATTAACGGGAAGCTTTCCGTTCATCGCAGTAGTGCCATCTTCGATTAGTTTATAAGATTCTCCCGGTTCGCACAAACCCAGGGCATCGTACCAGAATAGGTGCTGGCTGGAGAAGGCATCGTACAATTCCATCACATCCAGTTGCTCCAGGGGATCCGTAATCCCTACGGCGCGATAGCACCGCTGAGCTGCTTCACGAAGGGCTACCGGATCGCCCCAGTCCCGATCCGGATAATTCACGCCGTCCGATATAGTGGCCGCCGCCTGAATCCAGGCGAGAGGTACATTCATTTTTTCCGCCAGACGTTCGCTTACCAGGACCATAGCGCAGGCTGCATCGGAAGTGGGGCAGGCATCCAGCAATCGTAATGGCGTTGATAGCCAGTTCATGGACTTCATTAGATCTTCTGATATCTGGGGAAGTTTCAGCTGGGCATTGGGATTCTTGAGTGCGTTCTTTCGCATCATAGTGCCGATGCGCGCAAAATGGTCTTCGCTTACAGCCGGATAGTGGCTCATGTAAATGCGAGTCTGGTTCGCCACTGCCGAAGGAGCTCCTCCGGCAAAGTCCCTTCCCATTGTAGGAGAATACACCAGGGATAACCCCTGTTGGACGGAGGATTCGCTGAGCTTATCTCCGGACACCACCAGCACAGCATCGAATAGACCGGAAGCCACCAGATAGTAGCCTGCAATGGTCGTGGAGGCCCCTACAGTACCCCCCGTTTGAATGCGAAAATGGCTATTCAGGATTCCCAGAGAGTAGTCCGCAGCCCAGTGTTCTGGCTCTCCCACACCTTCGAAGAACTCTGGACCGCTGCCCATCACTGTGCCATCGATGTCTTCTTCCGATAGACCGGCATCCTCCAGCGCCAGATCGCACGCTTCGCCGATTAGCTCCGGAAAATTCACATCCCTTCGCTTAAGTTTGGTTCTGGTCTGCCCCACACCGGCAATGGCTACCTTTTGCATATTTCCTCCAGTTCTGCCGTGCCTAAGCAAACCTTTGCCGCGAAAGCTCCAGCGATGCCCCTGAATTTTGTAGAAATCCCTATTGTTCCCCTTCCCATTGTTCAGCGGTCTCCTTCCAGAAAGTAGACAATATTGGATTGCATTGCCAGACCTGCCTGAGCATGAACCAGGGCCAGGTCGGCATTCTTCAGCTGAACCGGACCCGCCTCTTCCATGATCTGTAAATGGGCTTCGTATATTCGCATTAATCCTGTGGCATAAGGTACGTGTGAACAGAGTGTGCCTCCGGAAGGGTTGACAGAAATCGCATCACTTTCACGGTTTTTACGAGACCAGTCCCATCCTCTGGAATCTCCGCAGAGCGATAATGATTCATAGAGCATTATTTCCTGGTGCGCATAGATCTCCTGAACTTCTGCGAAATCCACATCCGATGGCTGCACTCCGGCATGGATTATGGCCTTTTCCAGGGCCACCCGTGCAGAAGCGATTTCGCTCAATTTACGAAACGTTGGATAATATGCATCGCTGGCAAAGCCCAGTCCGCGAATGTATGAAGCCTGCAGTCCGTGACTCTGAATATAATCCCTGGTAGCCAGAATGAGCACCACACAGCCATCTCCTGCATGCGCCGTACTTAACTCTCGGATGGGCTCGGCCACGGGGTTCGAATTCAGGATATCGTCTTCGGAAACATCCATCCCTTCCCCTACCATCGCTCTGGGATTGCTCAGGCCCTGACGTCGGTTCTTCGCTGCTACGGCAGCGAAATCCTTCTCTGTGGCTCCTGTTTGCATATAGTACTGAGCCTGCAAACCGGCCATGCTGTCTCCGTCCGCACCCACGGGCCTCAGAAAGAAGGGGTCAGCGATCATTCCCGAAAAAGCGGAGTATCCCACCTGACTGGCCTTGGAGTAAGCAACCACCATGGCAGTCTGAAACTTACCGGTAAGAAGTTTCGCAACCGCATACATCGCCCCCCAGGCTCCGTCGCGTTCTACTTTGGACTCATCCTTAAGATACGATCCCGCTGCCTCCACCTGGTAGACATGATTGATAGAAATACCGTCCAAAACGTCATCCGCACATTGAACCACCGTATCGATCTGATCTCGGCTCAATCCGCTACTCTCCAGAGCATTTCGCACGGTCAGAAACACAGTTTCTTCTACAGAGAGTTCTATATTGGCCCCCTCAATCAGAGAGGCGCCACCCACAATACCCACGGCCCCGTTCATATCCTCAAGAGATCCACATTGATTGACAAATCAGTCAATCAATTTTGTAAAAAAGGGCCCGGGGACTCTATACGGGTCAGAAGTGAGCTCCAACCCGTGCAGAGTGTTTTTATCTAAAGAGTTACTGTTGCCGACCTTCGATGACCTGCAGTAAGACTGCGGCGGATAGGCCCAGCCTCTTGTCCAGAGAGCTGCCTGCCATGAAGTTGATGGTGATTTGAGGAACAAATGGATTGAAGGCCTGCTTGAAATGAGCGGCTTCCTGGCCATTCACCGTCACAGTAAAAGCCTGAGGCACCAGGTTGGAGAGCAGCCTGCGCACCATGGCCAGCGCCATACTATCTTCCTGGATGGTACCGATTTCATTTTCACTGGCATCCAGAATGATCCAGGAGTCCCGAAGGATGGACTTCAGCCCCTTTCGGCGAAGTGTACCCAACCTCTGGCCTGTTTTTGCATCCTCTACATCGTAGGAGGCCCCAAAGTCGATGACGCTCCGTGCATTGATGCGCAGAAGCTCTTCATTCTTCGATTCATCAGCATAGACTGTGATAGCCTCTTTCAGTTTGAAGGCCTTCTGCTTAACAAAGAGAAGCAAGTTCTGGCGATTCCCATCATAGATTTTAATTTCATTCCCGAACAACTTCCAGAATTTCATTCTGCAGTAGTATTGATCCAAAGAATAGCGATCCATATTTCTATACCCGTATAAGATTTTCCGAATTCAGGATTCGGCTTCAGCCAGCATGGAATGGCAGGATTGGTAATTCCACCCTGATTTATCTGTATGTCGGAAAATAGCAAAAGCTGGACAGGAGCCTGGAAACTTTTGACATTTTAAAATCTGATGTCCAGGGATTTTGATGGACTGCTGGTGTATGAGTGTGCAAACTTAAGCTAGATGCATCTAATAGATTTCGATCCCCATAACCTGCTGCTTTCTTTTCTTGTGTCCATGCTGCTGCAGGCCATCTTCTTCATTTTCGCAGCAACATTGAAGACTGACAAAGTCACCGATCTTACCTACAGCCTGACATTTCTAATCCTGGCACTGGGTCTGGTATTCTTGAACTCCGAAGCGGGACCCGGCCATTACTTCCTGGCCGGAATGGTAGTTCTCTGGTCCATTCGCCTGGGTGGCTATCTACTGGTTCGAATCGTTCGCATGGGTAGAGATCAAAGGTTCGATGGAATCCGGGAGAATTTCCTGTCTTTTCTACTATTTTGGATTTTTCAGGGCATCACGGTCTGGGCCACAATGCTTCCTGTAACGTATGCACTGAGTCAGCCTGTGCTACCTACAGAGCTGGCATTCACCGCGGGCACAGGATTATGGCTCCTTGGCCTGCTCTGGGAATCCGTGGCCGATCAACAGAAATTCGCGTTCAAGAACGATCCAGCCAACGAGAACCGATGGATTCAATCCGGCCTATGGAAGTATTCCAGACATCCCAATTACTTCGGGGAGATTCTGCTCTGGTGGGCCCTCTTTATTGCCATAATCCCGTTGCTCTCTGGCTGGGCCTGGGTCACAGTAATTGGACCGATATTTATTACATGCATCCTTCTGTTTTTCAGCGGAATTCCACCACTGGAAAAAAGGTACAAGAAGAAGTTTGGGGATAACCCGGACTTTCAGCGCTATCACCAGGGCACAAGCATGTTGATTCCGTGGTTTCCTGCTCGTAGCCCTTAGATTGGAATAAGCGAAGCATGGATGCCAGGCAATCTATGTCTACGGCCTGGTCGAGTAGCGAAATCAAAGTCCCGGTTAAACCCTGGAAGCAATGTAACCAGAAAGAAGACCGTGGATTCCAAAGGCAATCTGAACCTGGGAAATCAGAAAAGAGGAACCGCTTTGAATGGACAGTGGCGCGAAGCCAATGGCACTGCGAATTTATTCAGCTACAAAGAGAAGGTTGCCATTGGTAAAAATGCGAGGCTCTAGCTCCCTGAGCTGGATATAGCGCCCATCGGTTGAACGGCTGAATTCCACTCCGGAGGCGTTTTGTACCAAGGCTCCGCCCGGCCCATTCAATGAAAAGTTCACCGCGGTACCATTTCCTTTCAGAGTGGCCTGGATTCCTTTGCCGGACTTTCGTAACTCCAGTTGATAAAGAACTACCTCACCGGATTTCCACTCCATGGCGCGAAACCTGGTCTTTTGAAGCCAGGGGCTTTCTTCATTCAGTCCAAACCATCGCTCCTTTTTTACCTGAGGATTGAGGTAGGCGACACGAGGTTCAGATGCAGGAGATACACTGGGGCCAGATCGTGCCACTATGCGAATACTGTAAGCTCCCGGCCGGGTAAGATCCACCCTTTCGCTTAACAGGGCCCCATCTGCTTTTACGCTTTTTACTTTTTCGTAGTCGTTGCCGGGCAACTGCGCCATCATTATATCATAGCTGTCTGCATCTTTCTGAGCTTTCCACTTGAGCCGCACGCTCCCTTCCCCCGTGGTATGAAGCCCCATCAAGTCAGGTGCTTCCATCCGCTTGATGGAACGCTCCGCTGTTAGCGTGGCGGATGTACGTCCATAGACTAATGGACTGGTAGGTCCGGAGCCGGCGCGATTGATGGCCACAATGCGATACCCGTACCACTGGCCCGGTTTTAATGAGTTCGTATCCTGAAAGCTGGCTTCGCTGGTCCGAAAGGGACCTTCCCATTTCTTTTTGGCCGGATCGTAACGATACACCAGATACTGACTGACGCCCGGGGAGGCATCCCACTCCAGCTTGATTTTGCCCTGCAGACTACCGCGGCTGATCTGGACTCCGGTTACCATGGCCGGAGGCAAATCGTCATCCGCAGCCGTAAGGATCAGAGGCCTGCTCCACATCCCTTTAATGCTGGTGTCCACCTTGCGAATCCGGTAAGTATATCTTGCTCCCGGTGAAATGCGATAATCTTTAAACTCCTGGGCCCGGCTGGTCCCCAGGGCCTGCCAGCTAGCGGTGGCATCATCCCAGCGCTGAATTTCAAAGGAATTGGCTGAGGACTTCCAGGAAAGATGGGCATAGATCTGAGTGCCCTTCTGTACAACTTTGCCTCCCAGGATTTCCACCCTGGAGGAAGGGTCCGGATTCTGGGACGCATACCCCTGAACAGCTACGGCATCCTTTTGAGCAGTACGCCCCTTTTCATCCAGGCTGAGCACTCGATAGGCATAGGGACGGCCTGGTTCAACGGTGGTATCTCGAAACAATGTGCTGGTAGAGTATCCAACGGTTTGAAAGTCCAGAGCGCTCTCCCCATGAGGCGCCCTCTGAATTTCGTAAGCAAGAGCCGTTGGCACGGCACTCCAGGAGACCTCAACATGCCGGGCAGACTCTCCGCGGGAAGCAAGGACTTGATCCGGGGCCGGCAGATTCTCCGGCACCTCATCGGAATCAGCGGGAGCACTGTCTTCTATAATAAGGGCAGTTCGAATAATCAGGCTCATCGCTTCATAGGATATCCAGCCGTATCCGCCATCCCCCCATTGATTGCCCCAGGAATTCATTACCTTGAAGGCGCCGTGGCTACCTCGGTCATCATCATAACCAACGATAACCACTGAATGGCCT
Organism: Leptospiraceae bacterium; assembly: GCA_002717505.1. Taxonomy (GTDB): domain Bacteria; phylum Spirochaetota; class Leptospiria; order Leptospirales; family Leptonemataceae; genus UBA3465. The sequence continues at coordinate 8,819 of PBEB01000069.1, read as the reverse complement.
CCCAGGAATGGACCATCCGGCTTTTCGAAAACGCCGGACTTCAGATCCAGCATACTCTCGTATAACAGGATTCCTACCATCACTGGATGGCCGGCGGCGATCTGTCTCTTAATACCTTCCGGAGCGTGGCTGGACAACACACGATACCCTTCTATGCGAAACTTGCTGGCAATAGGATGAAGCCTGGCAGCCGGCGCAGGACCCGCTTCGCCCGGCTTATAGGGCATTTCGCTCCAGGGCACCGCCCCTTTACGGAGCAATACATCCAGCGCTTCAGGAAAGGTAGCTCCTTTGTCTCCCGCTCCAATCATGGCCTGGCTGTATGCAGGAGAAAAAACATGATGCCCGGGCCCTCCACTGAAGGGGCTGTCGAAGCCCCAGCCTCGGTGCAGATTTTCATAGTACGATTTTACAGCATAGACAGCAGCCCAGGATATACAGCTGGCCTGCTCGCCTTGAAAGCCCACCGGCGGCATTTGATGAGAAAGGTCTATTTCGGATGGCAACGGTGCAGGCTGCAATTGACCAGGCAGATCGGCCCCAGGAATGGCGGATAATTGTTTCCAGCCAGCCTGCCGATATCCGCAGTCTGTACAGGGTTTTGCAGTTAGATCAACCAGGGCAGCGGGCAAAAAGCCCAGCACCAGCGCCACAGCCAGGACATGCCGGGCTCCAATGGGTCTGCCAGCATGTCCTTTGTTCTTCCTCACCATCATAGAAATCAATCCGTGCGCGCGACTACGATGCTCCGTCCAGAAAGCTCGGGGATAGTGGAGCTCTCCAGCACCAGTATTCCTTCAGCATCGGCCAAAACTCGTAGATTGCCGGCTTCCAGAACATCACTTTTTGCAGCATAGGTTCCGGAGTAACTGCTTCTGCGGCCGTCCAGAGTCAGGCTAATTGTAAACCGATCTTGATTGGACTGAATTGTGGCCTCCACGGTTCGCATCTTTCCGTCAAAGAACTCCCCTTTCCATTTCCCTTCAAATCGATCCATACCGGTTCCAGGCATAAATCGATGGGTTTTCTTCACCGTTTCTGGATTGCGATAGGCGCTAACCGGCTTCGAATTATCGGATTCCGAGCCCAGTTGTGCTTTTGTGCGAATAACATAGAAGAAGAGGTCACCTGCTTCCCCGGGAATCTTTTCGCTATAGGTTGCTTGATTCCCTGGCACAGAAGCCACGAACTCATAGTCCGAGCTGGATACCATGGAATCCAGGAATCCTTTTCCGCGAGTCTGGGCCCGGAAAACATAGTATTCAGCCGCTCCTTCCACGGCATCCCATTGAATGTTTACCTTTTCGCCATTAATCTCAGATTTTACATTTTTTGGCGGAGGAAGCACCAGTCCGGCACGCGTCGCATTGGGATTTGCACGACCCAGGGCTGGACTGCTATAAGCACTGCTGCCCGCATCGTTCACGGCCACCACTACATAGGCAAACCATCGGCCGGATTTTACGTTACCATCTCGATCTGTGAAGCTATTCCCTGTTACCTTGCGCGGTCCTTCCCATACCCGCCGGCCATAGTCGTAGCGAAAGATACCGTAGGCTGTGGCGCCCGGAACTCGCTGCCATTCCACTTCAATACGATCATTATGGATTCCCTTGGAAGCATCCACAGAGGCGGGTTTCTCAGGTTTTGTTGTTCGTCCGGGAAGATTCACCTGGATCGGATCGGACCATTCCCCGGCTCCTTTACTGTTGATAGCACGTACTGCATAGGCAGTGACAGTATTGTTTCCTGGATTGCCATCATTGTAGGTTGGTCTTGAAGAAGTACCAATTACCGACCAGGAATCCGAACTCTGGTTGTATCGTGCAATCTGATAGCTGGATGCTCCAGAAACTGCATTCCAGTTAAGCGCAACCGATACTCCTGCCACTGCCCGCAGGCTGGCGCGAACGCCGCTCACCTGTTGAGGCGTGGTACCTCCTCCTTGCTGCGCATATCCCTCTACAATAGCAGAGTCCTGCGGATTGGAATAGTTATCCTCGGTGGCCACTGCCACCACCAGGTACTTGTATGCCACATTTGCCTGGACGGTGCGATCGGAATGAACTGTCGTTTCTGAGTACGCGATCTGCTCAAATCCAGTTCCGCCGGGGTCCGCTCGAAATACTATATAGACCACGGCTCCATCGACACCGGACCAACTGATCTCCACACGATCGCTATACGTTCCTCGACTGGCTGTAACATTGGAAGGAGGGCTGATCTTTTCAGACTGCTCCGGTCCGGGAGTAGGGCCTGGCGATGGATTGGGATTGGACTCTTGAATATCATACATTACCAGCACGTATGGATTCAACTGCCTCCACATGGAATACGATATCCAACCATAACCTCGTTCGCCCCAGGAGGTGCCCCAGGAGTTGATGAGCTTGAAAGCCCCTACATCGCCGTTGGGAGATCTCTTGCTGTCATCGTAGCCCACCAGTGTCATGGCATGACCGCCGTAGTTCTGACCACCTTTTCGGTCATAAACCTGACCGGATCTAAGGCTATAGAAGGCATCGTCCACAGGGATGCCAAAGACTACGGGATTTCCACTGGCCAGCTCCGCCTTCACTGCATTCAGATTATGCCCGGGAATTCGCTTGAATGAGCGGGCTTTATAATTTCTCGCCTGTTGACGTGCCCCGGAGTTGGGCTGCCGGCGAAAGTCGTTGGGTGTATAGGGCATTGCGGACCAGGGAGCGATGCCCTGCTGCACAGCCAGCTGCATAGCATCGTCGATTACAGAGCCATCGTCGCGCCCACCATTGATTTGATTATATACATATGCCGGAGAAAAAACCCTCTGACCGGATCCTCCACTCATGGGAGAATCGTACTGCCAGTTATGTTCGATTCGTTCTTGATAACTTTTGGCTGCATAAGCTACAGCCCAGGCCACGCAACTGCCCTGCGAACCCTGATTTCCCACCGGAGGCATGCGAGAACTTAGATCCACACGGGAAGGCAGCCCGCGATGCCGAACCTGCGTGGTGGGTGCCAGCTCGATGGCTCGCATTGCCGCAGGCGATGAGGGCTTGTAACCGCAGTCCATGTTCTGGCCGTCGCAGCCTTTGGGCCGAACGGATGATGGATCGAAATCTCCTTCCGCGGGTAAGCCGGTACCAAAGATCAAAATCGATGCAATTATTGCAACGGACCAACGTCGTTTTATGAATATTGATCGCTGATCGCTCGAATCAGTAGTCTGCAAATAATGGGTTTTTTTCCAGTTCATGTTCCACTCCATTCCCGACAGGGCACTGCTGTATAAGACGATAGTACTGGAGCGGATGTTTCCTAATGCGCAACCGTTTTATGGAAGTTTGCGTATTTCTGTGGCTATCTTTTCGTCGTACCGATGAAAAGCAAAGGCTTCCGGCGAATAAAGAACGGGAATCACGTAGGTTTTATTGCCTACCGTGTGTTCGGTCAATCTAAGAAAGATCAGCCATTCGCCCGGCCCGGGGGCTTCCCGTAAGCCAGATTCAAAGGAATTGGGGGTAACCAGGAAATTCAAGGACTTCAGCTTCATGGCCTTGAATGTCGAAGGAGATTTCAGTACCTGCCGTACCATGATACTTAGTTGTACTGCGCTGATAACACTATTTAGAGAGATCTGTTGCTGAGCTGTTACTGCAGCATGAATAACGACATCGCTATTCCTGGCTCGCTCCACCGGGGACTCCAGGGGCGGAAGCGCCAGAACTGATCCGGCGCTCAGACTCAGCACAAGGATAAAAGTTAGCGCTCCTCGGATGGGCTTCATTTCTTATCGTTGTCCGTGGTTTGAAAAACGTAATCGCTAAACTTCTTCAGTAATTCCTGAGAACCGGTGAAAAGTACTTCTATCTGATCCTTTTCCAGGTCATACAAAACCGGAGTCTTAAGCGAACTGGCAAATGCTTCTTTCGAAAGTGTGCCCGCCTGATCCTTTAAAAAGGAATACCAGGTGGCCAGCACAATCTTTAGCTGGGCCAGGTCTTTGATGGGCATGGAGATCAGTTTTTCGTTTTCCATTGGGAAGTGCTTAACACGGTGAAGGTGGTTTACAAGCGAAAATTAATGGTCCGCAACAAAATGCACCGCATAAACTGTGCACTGCTCCCGGCACGGAAAGAGGATCAAAAACGAAAACCGAAGGAAACAAATAGACCCATGCTTCCGAACGTTACCCTTGTCTTTTCCCTGATCGCCGAGTTAGTGAACACATTGGTGCTGGCCTCGGCCAGTCTTTGATTGATAGTGGCCAGGTCTGCAACATCGGGAAGTAATGCAATGCTTCCATCGCCCAGAGTATAGTAATCAGCTCCGGAATCTCGAAGCTCGCCTCGAAAATCGCCCAGCAATGCATAGTCCCATCTCAGACCCATGCGAAAAATAGAATACTGATAGGGTCGACTCAGCGCAACCTCCAGCCTGGCCATGGTACCACTTCTGGCCCGATGGGTGGCAGAATAATCTCGCAATTCGAACCCCGTTCGCTGCACGCCGCGAATTCTCCATGTGGCAGTAGGTATCAAACCGAATCCGCCCCCTGCTTCCCATCGCCATCCGCGAAGAAAGCTTTTCATAGGCCGCACGTAATGATAACCCAACAGGAAATACGTTAGCCGAAAATCCATACTGGAAACCAGAAACCGGCCGGAGCTTTCCAGGTGCTGCACAGAAAAGGATGGCATAGAATAGGAACCGATAGTTATTCCAGTATAGTGCTCCGGACCGATGAAATCGTTGAAGCGGAAGAAGAATTCCGTCTGATACAATCGATTCATTGGCTCCGCTTCGCTATAACGGATGGGCTCAATAAAAATCGAGGTGCGAAATTTCTGAATGCCTCGACTGAAAGCATCCTCGAAGCGCTCATGCGCTGAGAACTGAAGTCCCAGCTCAAAGCTCTGTGCAGAGAGCGCTCCAGGCCAGGCGGCAAAACAAAGGAAATAGACAGCAAAGCCACGCAACGCTGTGCTGGCAGGAAGCATTATGTTTATGGATTTTCTCAGCGTTCTAGCAAGTAATATATCTTTGATTCTGGCGGGCATGTTGGCTCTGGCCGGCATTGTGCTAACCATATATCTTAAATTGCCGCAGCTAAGATACCCATTTTTGAGCCTGAAGTTAATCCTGGGAACGCTGGATTGGTCCGGCACCAGGGGAAAGATTACTCCGGGTCGCTCCTTTGCTGCCAGCTCCCTGAGCGCCATGGTGCCTGGCGCCTTCCTCGGCACATTGCTGGCCGTGTTAATTGCAGGCCCTGGAATCATATTCTGGATCTGGATTGTTTCATTCTTTCTTTCGCCTATCCACTTCGTGCTTTCTACCGCGGCGCATCGCAGCCGAAAGCGGACCTCCTCAGGCTCTGTGGCCGGATCCAGTTCTGAAGCAATCGCTCAGATTACTCGGTCCAGATGGCTCTCCATTCTCGCCGCCAGTTTTTTCATTCCAGGAGCATTGATTGGCGGTGCTGCTTTGCCTGTAGTTTTTTTATCAGGAAGCCTGTCCGGCGCCTTTGATCTCACAGGAAAGGCCACCGAATTCCTGCCAGGTCCTACAGGCATTGCCATCGCTCTGGCCCTGGGGCTGGTGGCGCTTTCGGCGGGCGGAATCAAGCGAACCGGATTGTTTTCCAAATTCGCATTCTACGGCGGTTTGATCCTCATCTTTCTTTCCCTGATGGTTGGTCCGATTCCAGACGTATCCGGTATTCTTGATGATGTGACCGCAGCCTTTCAAGACTCCGTTTCTCTGGAGCGACTTCCTTCTGTGCTGCTGGCAATGACTGTGTATTTCGCATTCACAGAGGTGGGTTCAGGGAAAGCTGCCGCCATATCTGCCACGATTCGCACCGATTATCCAGCCAAAGCTGGACTATCCATGCAGCTTACATTGCTTCTGGAGTCGGGCATCTCTGCTCTGGTTTTGCTACTTCTGGGAAGTATATCCGGAGCTGGACATCTCTATGAGTGGTATCTGACATCCGGCGGCCCTGCCCAATCCCTGGTTCAGATCTTCGATCCCTCGCTTTACGATTTGTTTCGAGCCTTCTTTTTTCGCTCTCCCGGCAGCAATGTCTCAGGCTGGATTCTATTCGCGGCCTGTGTGGTGCTGATCATTCCGGGCATGACAGCATGGTGGTATTCCCTATATAACAATGCCTATTCTCTGGGTGGCAAAAGGTTATCCGTTGCTTTCAGTTTGATCTTTTTTGCAGTAATCATTGGAACCGGATTGTCTCTCCAGTTTTTCGGAAGTAAGGTTTTTCCTTTTCTACTCCTTCTGGCCGCTGTTGTCTTGATGATCGGTTCGCTTTCCGGAACCATCGCATCACTTCTATTGATGCGTTCCAGTCGAAATGAACTGGCCTACTTTCTAAAATCGCGAGAAGCGAAAGCAGCTATCGCAGGCGATTTCTTTCTTATTCTGATTTCGGTATTGCCGCAGAACTTGATCAGCAAGCTATTTGGCTGGTTCAGTTTAATTCGGTTTCCCGGGCCGATTCGCCGACCTTTGATTCGAGCTTTCGCCGCCGCCTACAAGATCAACATTGATGAAGCGGAAAAACCTCTGGAGGAGTATCCATCTTTGAATGAGTTTTTCATTCGGAGGCTAAAAGAAGGAGTAAGACCCGTTGATGCAGATCCCAGAAGCATTGTAAGTCCGGTGGATGCCCGAGCGTCCCGCTTCGGGGACATCACGGAAGGATTGTTGATTCAAACCAAAGGAATTGTGTACACCCTTAAGGATCTTCTGGGAGATTCGGATCGAGCAGAACCGTACCTTGATGGGAAGTACATGGTGCTGTATTTGAGTCCTCAAGATTATCATCGCATGCACACCCCCATTGAATGCAAGGTGCAAGGCTTTAATTACGCTCCAGGTAAGCTCTTTCCGGTGAACGATATTGCGGTTGAGGGCCTTCATGGTCTGTTTCCCAAGAATGAAAGGCTGACATCATTTCTTGTTTCGCCCAGGGGAAGCATAGCGATGATCAAAGTGGGCGCCACAAACGTAGGCAAGATTCGAGTCACCTACGATACCATTCGCACCAACAAGTTCTTTCGCCGAAAACGGGACATCAAGTACGATGCTCCGGTGGAGATGGCCAAAGGAGCCGAAATCGGAAGGTTCGAAATGGGCTCCACTGTGATCCTGCTATTCGAGAGGGAAACTGTGGAATTTGCCGAGCATATGTATGAAGGCATCAAAGTAAAGCTTGGCCAACCCATAGCCTATTTCTTACGAAAGTAAGGTATTTCGCACACATCGGCCTGCCCAGGAAGGCCTGATGGACCAGGCCGCAAAACTATGATCCGCCGGAAATCGCAAGGTCGGAGGGATGACGCTCTTTCGTGAATCAGGTATGGACTGTTCTCCGGTTTTCAGTGAAGGAAATCTTGCCTTATGGGAGAATTTGAGCGGGATGGCTTTCCGGTTTGAAGATTCTGTGGCAATGAATAGTGGGCAACGCGGGTCACCGTCGATTTGCATACCAGGAACCAGGTTTTATTTTTTCTTTTCGCCGGTGTCTTTTTCAGATTTAGACTCTCCGGATTCCTTCTTTTCCTTGTTCTTTGCCTCTTCCTTTTCCAGGGCTTTTCTTCTTTCATGCTTTTCGCCCAGGTACTGGCAGATCTCTGTAAATCCACGGTACAGACCTATGGAGTAATGTTGCTTCTTTAATTCCGGCAAAATCGCTCGTGCCAGTATCTCAGCCCTTTTCTCTGCGGATAGATCTTCGGAAATGCCTTCCGAACTATGGATACGAACTCTCTTTTCCTGCACGGCCAGCAGAATCAGAACCACTCGCGTGGGCTCTTCGCTACTGCCCGCCAATTCCCAGGTTTTCAATGTGCGCCTGGCAAACTCTTCAGCATCATTCCCTTTCAAGGAATCTATGGTAAGCAGAATGATTCTATCGCCGTGCTGCTTCTCATGCTGAAAGGAAATATGCTCTAAAATCATTTCAGCATCATGGCTCAAACGGCTGGCATAATCGTTTACACGACCCAGATATTCCGGGACTTCCCTGAGTCTGGGGCCTTCTTCGGCTTCCAGCGAGGTAATAGAATGCAAAAAAGCCAATGCAAAGAGTAGAACTGAGAGTAGAGCAGGAAGAGCACCCCGCCGGTTACGGCCCGGTCTCTGCCGCACAGTGAATGAAAGAATACGCCGATCTTTCAGGAAACAGGCTTCAATTCTCCACCAGATACCCTTAGATGATTTCCCAATATCATCTTGTTCCCCGGCCCGAGATTGGCTGCCCGGAGGCCGAACAGAAAAAAGGAAGCGCGATACAATAGAGAACACAGCAAATGCATGACACTTATGCTCTGAGGGGCAACCCTTTTCGAAAGAATTGCTTCCTTCCGCCCTGAAGCCCTGTCCTTCACAGGCGCCTTCCATAGCCAGATGTATTAGAAAACGACCAACGCCTGTTGCCCAGAGGACCAGCCACTTCCTCAGGCCACCGTAGAATGGCGGTTTTCCCATACATAGCCAGAGACAATCCCCATAAAAGGATAACCGAATCGAATAAATGGAGGAATCGAATCGAAGGTGGAGAGGAAATTAGCACCAGGAAAGCAGACTCAGGTTATCAGATACTGGCCGGAGATCAAAAACAAGGAGAGCACACGGGCCTGGAGAGCCTGAGAAACTGCGACAATAGCAGTACATAAAAAAGGAGCACCTTTCAGTGCTCCTTTTCGGATAGAATTATTGCTGTGTGGCACCGTCCTGCTCTCCCACAGAGCGAACCCTGCAGTACCATCGGCGATGAGGGGCTTAACTTCTGTGTTCGGAATGGGAACAGGTGT
>PBEB01000068.1 GCA_002717505.1 Leptospiraceae bacterium | reverse complement strand
GCCGCCATATCCACAATCACCGATCCGGGCCTCATGGATTTTACCGTTTCTTCAGAGATCAATACCGGCGCTTTCTTTCCAGGAACCTGGGCTGTGGTAATGACAACGTCCGCTTCAGAAATATGTTTCTTCAGCAACTCCTGTTGCTTCTGTAGATATTCCTCGGATGCTTCTTTGGCATAACCGCCTTCGCCCTCCAGGGTTTCATCCTGAGGAGGCTCGATGTACTTTCCGCAAGGGATTCAACCTGCTCTTTCACAGCAGGACGAACATCGCTCACTTCTACCACAGCGCCCAGACGACGTGCCGTCGCAATGGCCTGCAAACCCGCAACCCCGGCTCCCAGGATTACCACTCGAGCCGGACTAATGGTCCCCGCTGCAGTCATCAGTAGAGGGAAAATCTTGCGCAGGGCATTGGCACCCATTAGGACCGCTTTATAACCGGCAAGATTCGTTTGAGAACTCAACGCATCCATTCTCTGTGCGCGAGTAATTCTTGGTATATCGTTCATTGACAGAACATCCACACCTGTTTGGGCTGCCTTCTTCGAAAGCTCTGGATAATTTAGAGGGGCCATAAAGCAAACGAGCAGGGCTCCCTTCTTCATCATCTCCAGCTCATGTTTGCCGCCTTCCGGATGTTGTTCCGGTCGTTCCACCTTAACAATCACATCAGCGGCCGAATATAACTCCTGGGCTCCGGATACGATCTTCGCTCCATGGGCCTCATAATCCAAATCAAGAAAGCCAGCTTCTCTTCCGGCATCCTTCTCTACTCGAATTTCAAATCCAAGAGAGGTAAGTTTCGCAAGGCTTTCAGGAACGATGCCTACACGTTTCTCCCCTCCAATGATCTCTTTTGGTACTCCTAGTATCAAGTTCACCACCTGCCTTTGTAGAGTCTTGCTGCGCTCAAAAGCCCAGCTTCATTTCGCATACCCAAAAGGGTATACAGGGATTCGAGTTTTGCCCGAATCGAATAATTTCCTTAACTGAATACGGTCTGTGAAATCAGACCTTTGATTCTTCGCATCCGGTCCGATGCGAAAGCGTTTCTAATCCGAATTTAGGTGACTTAAGTTTGTACTCCGTCACATAAACCGTATTCGAGTGCGTCAGAGTCGCTACAGGACTTCGTACGTCAAGTCTACCATGCCACGTAGCCTTGAGTGGCCAGTCGACTGAACCATTGCCTATGGAGACTGAAACGCCCATTATGTCCCCAGTCCTCACCCGCACTATTCTGAAAGATCCAGACTTCGGACGATCTATCGAAACCGATCAATGCTACGGTATGTCGACCCACTGGTAGTCCTTCTGGCTTTTTCCATTCCATATCATCCAGGGAGAGGAAGTTTTCGCTCACCTGTAACGTCACTATCACCGGTCGGCCTTCCAGAAGATTCGCCATTATATGTGTGGGGCGGGAAAGGTCTACGCGCGCAAAGCCCTTAATTCGATGATCATGGGCGGCAGCGATCGCATCCTGGTCGGGTCGAATGAATGGATCTTTGATGGAGAATCGACTCCGGTCCGCACATCCTACGCCTTTGAGAAACTCCATTACTTCCAGAATTTCTAGACCTACATTCTTTCCGCCATTCAGGCTATTGTAAATGAATTCGGGAGAGCATGTGTAATCCGCATCCGCGCCTCGCTCACGCATGGACATCAGAAGGTATCCAGCAGCATAAGCGGTTCCGGCGGCCAGGCGCCCCTGATCCTCCGCTGAGGGTACCTTTTCTAGCACAAACCGCTGAGGCAATTCCGAGGGTAACCCTACCACTAAAAAAGGAATGTCCTTTTCCTTGTCGGACCAGAATGGACCTTCGGGTAATTTCTGCAAATTCCAGTAGGCATTCTTCTTTCTCTCATCCAGAGGATTGCCTTCTTCATCTACGGTTACGCAAGAAGATACCAAAGAACCCAGAATCAGGATGAGGGTCAGAATTCGCTTCAGTGGCTCCAAGGAACGAAGCCTTGCCTTCCTTCGATGATTGGAACGCTGTGGTATTCCGCTACTGGAAACAGACCGGCTGCTGAGCAGCAAGCCCCGGTTTTTTGATCTGGAAAGCGAAGTCACCATCGCTCTGGTATCTAAAGAGGACATCTCTTTAAGTATCGGCCGGTGGAGCCAGATTTAGACCCGGAAATCCCTGCTGCCTTAAGGCTTCATAAAGAATCACCGACACGGAGTTGGCCAGGTTCAAGGATCGGCAATCCCCGTGCACAGGAATTCTCAGCCACTGGTTCTGATGATCGGAAAAAATCTCTCGGACTGAATCGGGCAGGCCCGACGTCTCTTTTCCAAAAAGCAGTATCTGGTCCGATTGATACTCGAATTGGGCGTAGCTGTTCGTTGCAAATCGTGTAGTAAGAACGAATCGCTTTCGCACTTCCTCCCGGGTCTGGCCGTCCCGCTCCTGCAGAAAAGCCAGAAATGCTTCCAGAGAATTGTGAGTCGTCAGTCTCGAAAGTTGCCAGTAATCCAGACCGGCTCTTCGCAACATCGCATCCTCCAGCGAGAAGGAGGGCTTTCCCACAATGTGCAATGTGCTCCCGGTACAAACGGAAAGTCGAATGATGTTTCCAGTGTTCGGAGGAATCTCGGGTTCGAAAAGTGCTATTTCCATAGTAAATCTGCGATTGCATTGTGCAACTCCAGCCTTCATGAGATCGCGTCGCAGTTAGCCAATACACATTTTTTTAAATCGATCCTTTTTTATTTGCAGTGCCAGACACCCGTACCAATTGAGAAATCGATATGAAATTCTCCGCACACAGACTGGATTCTGTAGAACCATCCCCCACTCTGGCCATTACAGCCCGGGCCAAAGAGCTTCGAGCGCAAGGAAAGGATGTCATCGGCTTTGGCGCAGGAGAGCCCGATTTCGATACCCCGGACCACATCAAGCAAGCGGCCGTCAAAGCTCTCGAAGCTGGGCAGACCAAGTACACTCCTGTAGGTGGCACCCCCGGGTTAAAGAAAGCCATTATTCAGAAATTCCAGCGGGATAATAACCTGGAGTTCGCTCCCGGTGAAATCATTGTGTCTGTGGGTGGAAAGCAAGTTCTCTATAATCTATTTCAAGCCACTTTGAATCCAGATGACGAAGTGATCATTCCTGCACCCTACTGGGTATCTTATGCCGATATCGCACGACTTGCGCAGGCGAAACCGGTGATTGTTTCCGCCGGATTCGACCAGGGCTACATTCCTGATATTGAGCACATTCGCGCAGCTTTAACTCCAAAGACGCGCATGATTTTGATCAATTCTCCGAGCAATCCCACCGGTGCTGTATATCCCGATGAGGAGCTAAAGCAACTGGCGGAGCTTCTCAAAGAGCGTTCTGACATTCTCCTGGTTACCGATGACATCTACGAACACATTCTGTTCGATGACCGCAAATTCCTCAACGTTCCAATGCTGGTGCCAGAGCTGAAGGATCAGTGGTTCATTGTTAATGGAGTGAGTAAAGCCTATTCGATGACAGGATGGCGAATTGGCTATGGAGCCGGCCCCCAGTACATCATCAAGAACATGGAAACCATTCAGGGACAGAGTACATCCGGCGCAACTTCCATTGCCCAGGCCGGAGCTCAGGCCGCTCTTTCGGAAAGCCAGGAATGCGTAGGAGAGATGCGCAAGGCTTTCCAGGAACGCCGGGACCTGGTAACACGCATGCTTTCCAGTATTCCTGGAGTCCGAGCTTTTGCTCCGGGCGGCGCTTTCTACATTTTTCCTGACCTTTCAGAGATTTACAAGAAGCCGAAATTTCAGGCTATAATGAAAGAAAAGAACGATGAATCTGCATCCCGAGTCTTTTGCGCTCATTTGCTGGATCACTACGAAGTGGCTGCGGTTCCTGGGGTTGCCTTCGGCGATGATACGGGAATTCGTATCTCTTACGCCCTTTCCGAGGAGCATATCCGCAAAGGCATCGAACGCCTGGGCAATATGATTCATGACCTTGATTGATCCTTCCTCTGAGCCAGTAGTTGGCTTTTTGAAAGCCAACGGATTTGCTCCGGAGCTTCAGTCCCTGCGACTGGAAGGATCCCATCGAAGGTATTTTCGCTGCCATAAGACTTCTAATAACGCTTCCGCTGTACTTTGCATTGAGAACCCGTACATTCCCGAGAATCATGATTTTCTCTCGATTCAGCAGCAACTAAACCAAGCATCCATTCCTGTTCCGGAAATTCTGGCCCTGGACGCACAGCACGGACTAATGCTTCAAAGTGATGGCGGAAGCCGGGATCTACAAACCTGGATGGATTCCGATTCCACAGCCACTGATGAAGCAATCGAGAGTCACTATCTGCAGCTGGTAGATACTATACTGCTCATGCAATCTTTGCCCGTTAAGCCCCCGGTTTCCACGCGGAGTTTTGATAAAGAGAAACTACACTGGGAAATGGAGTTTCTGTATGAAAGACTGGAAAAAGTCCAAGAGAGTCGGGGCATTAACGTAGTCCCATCGTTTGAGCTCAAGATGTTCCTTCTGGAAATGTGCGAGGCCCTTTCGACCTACGATAACCAGTGCTTTGTTCACCGCGATTTTCATAGTAGAAATGTAATGCTACACAACGGCAACGTGACGATCATCGATTTCCAGGATGCCCGATTCGGAAATCGATATTACGATCTGGCCAGTCTGCTGTTTGATCCATATGTAAACCTGACACCTGCCCTTCGCAAGAAATGTGTGGATCATTACTTTGATAAGGCAGGACTGGAAAAGGGAAGAGGTACTCTCTATCTACAGGGCTTGCAGCGTATTCTTAAAGCACTGGGTAGCTACCTTTATCTTAGTCTGGAGTTGAACAAGACTTCTTACCTGGAATGTGTAGAAAAAGCCCTTAATCAGTTGGAGGTATGCTTGCACCTGGGTCGTTTTCCTGACAGTGTATTTCTCTTTATACTGGACTGCAAAAAAAAGCTACTACCGGCTCTGAAATGAAAGCGATGATACTGGCCGCCGGACTGGGCACCCGGATGGAAGAACTTACAATAAGCACTCCCAAGCCTATGTTACCCGTTCTGGGGGTGCCTTTGATATCGCATACATTGTTTCTTCTACATCGACAGCGTTGCCAGTTTGCTGCCATTAACACTCACTATCTCGCGGATCAGATCTTTGACTATCTCTCTGATTTCCCGTATTTTCCACTCCAATTTACGCGGGAAGAAGCAATTCTGGGAACAGGCGGTGGCATCTCAAATGCACTGCAAAGAACGGACCTCTCAGGTTTTTTCTGGGTTCTGAATCCGGACTGCATCTATCTTCCTGAATTTTCGCTGCAGCGAATCGATTCCCAGCAGGAAGCCCATCTCATTGCGAACCAGGAAGCTGAGAATCAAAGTCTGGATTCTTACTCGGATGCATCCGCCTCTGCCAGAGCCTCAAGCGTACAGAACACCTCGGAACAGCCACTGGACGGACCCGCCCCGATCTTAACTGTGACTAGCCGGACGGCGGACAGTCTTGAGACAGGTTTCAGCTTTTCGAAAAATCAGGTACCGAAGGCCGCAGATCGTCCGCATACTCTGCATTTCGATTCCCAGGGAAATTATCTATATACCGGCATGGCCCTACTCCATGACAGTCAGTTCCGTGACATCCCCATGGATTCGGAGTACAACATTGTAGAGGACTGGAAAGTAAGAGCCCAGGCTGGAGGCTTGCTCGGCTTACCATATGCTGGTCGAATCCTGGATCTGGGGCGGAAGAAGGAATATCTGGAAATCCACAAAGAACGAAACGCGTTTCCGTTGACGTACATCAGGGATCTCGAAGATTTTATGCTGCAATGGAAAGGCAGTCCAGGTACCCAATAAACAACCAGAATCCAGGGCAGTTAGACCGTGCTCGCTTCGCCCAAAATGAAGGACAGCCAGACCGCGCGAGCTTCACCCTGAAGTTTCTCTCAGGCACTCTTTTCTTGTTTTTGATTGGCCACAGCCCTGTGCTCGCCGAGGCAGAATTGCCGGCAAGCCCGGAACCGACGGATCCTATCGAAGTGCTCAAGCTTCCGGACGAAGTATTCAATGTCGAAGGATTGGACAAAGCCTCGCTCAGAATTCAGATGAGATCTCTGTACAACCATGCAGTGCTGCTCAACTATTCCAGTCAGTACGGGCAGATTCGGCCGCTCCTCCATCAAATGAATCGCATTTCTCCGGATGCCCCGGAGACACATTATCTCAAGAGCATGGATTTCTATCATCGAGATCAGATCGCAAAGGCTATTGTCCATGCCAGAAAAGCTGTGGACCAGAACCCTGCGCTGGATCCCGCCTGGAACTTTCTGGGATTCTTACATTCTCAGGCCGGCAACGATGAACGTGCTCTGGAAGCCTTTCTCAAAGCTATCCAGGCCAACCCGTATCACTCGGTCTATCGTTTCAACGCAGCAAATACCTATTCCCGAATCAGCAAGCCAGAAGAAGCCCTGGAACAAATTGAGCAAGCAATTCGCATCAGGCCCAACTATTCCGATGCGTATTATTTAAGAGCTCTTATTCTACGTGAGCAGAAAAATTTTATCGCTGCCTTTGAAAGTATGCTCCTGGCTGAGAAAACGGGAAGCAACGATGTCGCTTTTTTCATGAACTTCATCGATATGGCGCGCAAGGCTGATAAGCCCGAGAAGCTTCTGGAGCTCATGGAGACTACTCAGCCAATGAGAGACTTTCGCCTGTACCGAATGCGCGCTATAGTTTTTAGTGAGTACGGAGAATGCAACCGAGCGGTGCCACTTCTGCGAATCATTCCCCAGGATGATATGACCCTGGAAGCATACCGGGCCTACGGAAAATGCCTGCTGATTCAAGACCAACCCACAGATCCATACATCAAAGCATGGAAGCTTGACGAAGAAGAAAAAGAGGACTTGATGAGCTATCTGGAAAACCTGGAAATCACCAATAAGAAGTGGCCAGAAATCAAGGATCCCATCGTTAACCCTCCTAAATAGATCCCATCAATCAGTCAGTGTTCTCCCAAAGAAGGCTTGCGATTCACTATCTTGAGGCTGAGAGCACCCTGAAAAGTCAGGCCTCCAAATGGACTGTCTTACTACCTAGAGTGCGAAACCTACCGGTCTGACGCTTCATTTTCTGTTCAAATCCCATCAGGGACTCTGGTTCGCATGCTTTCTAGAAGCGAATGAAATCGATGATGCGCTCTATTGTGAATCGGTAGGGGCGGGTTTACGTTCCACCGGCTGGGGAAAGACAATCATACTCTTCATATCCGGAGAAAAAGCAATATTGGATCGACTACCCAACGCTCGTGATTGAACGAAGATTTCTTCCCAGACAGCATGGGCCTCTTTTCCCGATAGCAGGCGAATTCTATGACCATTCTCTCGGTAGATTCCATGCACAGCGTAAACTTCCGAACGCTTCACTAACTTCTTCTCTTTGTCAATCACCAGGCGAACGATCAGGTTATGATTCTGCTTAAAGTTAACGCTTCCGAAAAGAAAGTTTCCCACAGAATAGAAGACTGGCTTTCCTTGAATAATCTCCACTCCTTGAGGAATGTGTGGATGATGTCCAATAATTGCATCGGCTCCTGCTTTGATCAGAGCGTCTGCCGTAGAACGTTGCGAAGCCATGGGGTACGGCGAGTATTCCATACCCCAGTGTACATTGACGATGCACATATCCAATCTGGCGCACCAGCTCCGCACCGAAGATTGCAGAACTGAAATGGAAGCTGTACCAGAGCGCTGCCCCGTTGCGAAATTCGAATCCGGTCCAACTTCATTTCCCGAAAAGAAACCGATCTTCAATCCTTTGATTTCTACAATGGCCGGGGCTGATGCCTCCTGTATGTTTTTTCCGGCTCCCGGAGCAAACATTCCATTCCGTCTTGCGAATTGCAGGGTATCGAGGATACCCTCATCACCCATGTCCATGGAATGATTATTACCGAGTATCATCATGTCCACACCCACATCGGCCAGCACCTGGGCTAGAAGGGGATTGGAATTAAATATATAATTCTTCTCATTTATCGGAGTTCCGCGCATGGTTATGGCGGTTTCTACATTCACGGAGGTCAGGTCCGCTGAATCCAGCATCTCCATAACCTCTTCCAGAGGATAAACCATACCTCTGGTTTTCTGCAGATCTTCCACGCCCCAGATAAAGTTCGTATCTCCGGCAAATACAATGGATATATCATTTTCTCCCAGCCCCAGGGTGGATGGAGCCACGGGTAGAGGATCCAGATTCTGTTCTTGCTGCGAGGAACCACAGCCATAAACGATCAGGGAAAAGAAAAGGGCTGACCAGAGGCCAGCCCATCCATCGATAAAGCTTTTCATACCAGTAGGTATCTCAGCTCTATTTAAAGTCCTTTTTGGCAGGTATCTTCAGAGGATCACCTTCCGTATCTCGACGAATGACGTTCTCTTCAGCCCGCTGGGCTTTGACCACTCGGTCTGCCGGACGATCTGCCTGGTTGTCCAGATTGTCCATTCTTTCGTCCACGGATGCCTCCACCTGAAGCTCGGTCATCCATTCGGAACCTTCCAGTTCTTCCAGGAAACTATTGTATTCGAGAATTCGATTCTTTTCGAATACAGCCATATCCTTCATTCTTGCCAGGGCATCGTCGCTCAAGGGCTGGACATCGGAACCTTTGATTCCTTTGTCCCGGTTTACTGTGATTTCACCTTTCTGATCCATCACGATGCTCTTTCCGTCTCGGTCAGACACTTCAATAGCTCCATCAAACAGAGCTACCCGTGACTGATCTTCGCTGTCTACAGTTACGAGAAAAGCAGTACCACGAACGGCCGCAACCGAGGTTGGTGTATGCACGCTGAACTCATCGTCAGCACGAATCTTTTTCAGGAACATGCCGGCATTTCCAGATTTCAGCCCCAGATTCACCTCATTCGAGGCCACAGAATCGACACTGACCTTTGAATCGGCGCCAACTCGAACGATTCCCATATCTTTGAAGAATAGTTCTGCGCTGGATCCGGGTCCTGTGGTAATCTCAGATCCGCTCTTGAGGATTTGACCTTTTTCTGCGGATGATGTGGTTTCACCAACTTTCACCTGGACATCGCCGCTCATGAAGGTAATACGAGCTACTGGCCGCGCTTCCTCCTGACCTTTAACGTTGTCCTCACCTTTGCTACAGGCTACCCCGACCAGAAGTCCGAGTAGAATGGGCAGGGCGATTTTTGTAATGGATAATCTCATAAGAATTCCCTCCGTATAGAATAGTGCAGAAACCCCTGTCCTAAACAACAGTTTTCCGATTTTTTTTTGCAAAATACAGCGTCCAGTAAACCGTAAGAACATGGGGGAAACTACAGGCACAGAGCTCGAGCGCATCTCCGATTTCAAGGGCGGTCTCATACCTGTTCTGGAAAGGCAGAGCACTCATATCAGAATCCTTCGCCAGGTACTCTCGTCGTCCATCATCACCCCCGAAGAACGCCTCGCACTGCAGGATGTATCGGTGAATATCGATCGATCCTTAACGGAGGTGCAGGGCCTGATCCGGGAGGCAACTCTACATCTGGGTCCCGGAAACATGGACCAGGAAGCTCGAAAGAACTTTCACAATTTTTTTTCCTCTGATCAGACGGAGCATAAGCTCGCCTATGTAAACTTTCTTCTCACCGCCGTACATTTGAAACGCTTCTGCATGGAAGCTTCGGCTCTCTGGGAAACAATCCGGGGGTTTCTGGAAAAAGCCAGACTCTCCCCGACATCCCAGCTGAGGGAACAGGCCATCAAGTATCGCATTGATCCCGCCATATTCGACACCGAATCCATGAGGATCCTTGCAGATCGCATGGGTCGGGTGGTACAGTTCAAGCAGGATCCCTTATCCACCCGAAACCTGGGGGGCATTGGTGTCTATAGTCCTGGAATCAATTATCAGCTTTCCGTGGTTTTTCGTGAGGACCTGGAGAGCCATATCCGGCTCAGCAGCGCAGAGAAGGACAATTCTGCTCTGGAAATCATGGAAGATCTCAGTATTCGAACTAAAAAAGAACGAAGTCTGAATGATCTGCCTCCGGAAGCACCGAATGTCCTGCGCGCGACAGGAAAACAGAAATGGAACAGCACGGTTTATTATGTCCTGGTCTTTGATCCTCAGCTCCTGGAGGAAGAAAGGAAAAAGTTTTCCGAGGTGATCTATATAGATACCCATCTCGGGGCCCTGCAGGATGTGATTCGTACCGATTTCGTTCTCCAGTATTCTCGCAGGCAGCGATTCATGCCCATAGAAAAGGTGGAGAGCGATTATCGAACCTTCCTGAATGTCTTCTTCAGTCTCGCTGCTGATATCTCACTTCTCAATGCGGGAATCAAGCAGGAGTACCGAAACGCCTTCCTGTTTCACCTGGGGCCTCAGACCTTTTTTCAGCTGAGCAAGAAGTATCTCAAAGAATTAAAAACAGGTAGCATGCATCGCATTAAGGGAGGGCAGAGTAAGGTAGTGGAGCGGTTCGTTCCACTGGAGTTTCTCAAAGCCCTGATCATGGATTGGTGGAAGGAACAGGTATTGCCCGCTTGCGATGAGAATGATCGGGAGGATCCTGGACTGTTTCGAGCCATGGTAAAGGTGATGCGACAACGAATGGACGCTCTAACCCAGGAAGCCAAAAAAGAGTTTGATTCAACCCCAAAGTCTGCCCGCGCTCAGGAAAACAAAGATCAACTTCTAAAAGAGCTAATTCAGAGAAAAATTGGACCTACGAATATGGTGGTTTTCAAGCGATATCTGGCACCGGGCTAAGGGCACCACCGCCTGAGATAAATCAAAGTCTGGATGGCCAGGGTGTTGCGAAGCATCTCTCAGGCCCATCTGGCCCATAGAACCAGCAAGTGCAACTCCGGAATCATCTTATTATGTGAATTATGCAATCAGTTCAGCCAGGAAACACGGGTTCTTACCGCGAAAGGTAACCGAGCTAACGTCATTCTGCCAGGAATTCCATGCTCTAGAAAAGAGCAGAACATCGCTTTTTCGAGAATTAACTACTTCTTTATGCGATACAGCTGCATACAGATGCCAGACTGATCAAAGTAAATGCTACCTTCCGCCAGCTCAACGCCTCGATTCTTCTCTACATGATTCTGAACGCTCTTTAGCACTTCGCTCTTACAATCGTAAGAGATGTAGGCAAACCTATCGAAACCCTGCCAGCTCTGCAAGGAGTAGGCGGACTCATTCCTTGCCCGGGCACCAGTTCTATATCGAATCAGAAGATCGATTTCCGACGCAAGCGACCGACCAGGGGGTGGGGAATCCAGCTCATGAAAGCGATTCCAGACAACGATTTTCGAATCCTCGGGAACTTGAGAGGCCACTCTCCTAGCAGGCTCCGCTGGAGCTCTGTCAGTTCCGGAAAAGCAAATGTAGTCTTCTTCAGGGGCGGCCCCCATACTTCCGGGAAAGAAAACAAACAATCCACCGATCAGAACGCAGGCCAGTAATCCAGCGGCTTCGCCCACCGCTCCACGGGCAGATATGATGCCCGGCCTGGAGTGGCCTGGTCTGTATCGCTTAAAGAGAACAAGGAACGAGAAAAGAACCAGGGCCGGCACCAGGTGATAGATATGCCTCAATTGCTTGTTCGCCGTCAAAACTTCGAGTAAAAGCAGATTTCCAAGAATTACAAGTACTACGGCATTCATGGGATCCCGTACCCATGTTCTCAGGTTTCGCTGCCCTCGGGAGATTACCATCATACCCGCAGCCAGCAAAGCGATGACCAGTGGCATCAATGCCGAAAGCTCCAGGGTATCTACCAGCAAACTCCATGCAAAAACTCTGCCCTGCTCCTGAACATGCAGCCCCGCACCAAGAAAAGCACCGAATCTATCAGGACTGGAGAGAAACCAGATCGCTACCGGTAGAATGCCCCAGGCATACATTCGCAGCTGATGAGCCAGGAGTATTTTTCTAACTTGTAGCCTGGTTCGAAACCAGTGCACGTTCAGATCCAGAAAGGTTAGCAGGAGTGTAGCATAAAGGGCCTGTTTGTAGACTTTTCCCTCCGCCGGTAATCCGATCTGGGTGCGAAATAAGAAAACGAAGATCGCGGCTCCAACAAGTACCGGAAATATTAAACTCCAGCGAAACCAGTAATGGGGCCAGATGCTGTCCTTTACCAGGTTCACCAGTCTGCGCGAGTAGGAAACACTCTCAATAAGAAGGACCGAGAGGATCAAAAGTATTCCGTATGGGTATTTGGTCATATAGAGGCCAAAGAATCCAATGAACAGAATCCATCGGACATGCTTTTGGCCTCGACCGCTTGCAAATCCAGCATCGCGATTCAAGTAGTACGCGGTGCAGGCGATCAGAAAAAAAAGCATTCCTTGGGTTTCCAGCATGGCCGCAAAACTATAGATCGGAAATTCAGACATGGTCAGAACGATTAGACCGGCCACTGCCCCCGCCCAGAGTCCTTCTTCCTTTCGCAGGATCACCCAGCCGCAGAAAGGCAGAGCCAGGAGTAATAAGAGACTGAAAGCTGTGCTGATATGCGTATCTACAACAGGATTCGGTTCAGAACTAAAGAAGGATAATCCCAGTGATATTGCTTTCCGAAGTGGCGGCCAGGTCGGGGATTTCAGAAGTTCCAGTAATGGATCACCGGGTTTTCCTTCCCGAAAATCTCGGTTGAATTCTAGAACCGAAGTGAATCGGAGATTTCCATCCCAGTTCAGCAGGTCTTTATTGACGCATTCTGTCTGGTAGCGGCTCTCCCACACATAGAAGGAATGCGCAGTCCGATATGTGAGAATACCCAGAAGAATAGCCGCAACTGCAATGGCTACATACCGATTCCGGGAACCTTCCATTTGATTCATGTTGAGGCAGTGCCCGATGCAGAAAAGTCTTTTTGTCTTCCGCTCGGTATTCTGAATATTTTACAGTTCGGCTCCACCGTGTTTGCTGATGGATTGGCGCGCTGCAACGCGCTGCAAGTGTCAGGTAAAATCCACCGGCTCAGTGGGCTTCCTTGAATTGGCTGAGTTGGGCGGACTACTCCTGATCAATCCACCAGGTCAGCGAAATCCGGAAGGTACAGGTTGGCACACGATGGACTAATCACACCGGGAGATTTGCCATCACCTTCTGCATTCTAAATCTGACTAGAGCAGTTGCAGAAAGTACCATTCGCCATCTCTTTGGATCAGAACGGCATTATTGATTCGAAAACTTTCTTCGGGAGTGCTGCCCAGGAAGAAACGCACCTCAATCTGGGTGGCCCCGGGTTCCAGATAGTACTCTGCATACACCCTTGAATTCTTGTTAAGTAATTCATGCAGGGACATCTGGGACGGATCGCCCGTAGTCTTTCTCAGTAGCTCTGAATCCAGATAAAACTTCTGAAAATACCCTTCCGGTTCGGCCAGCTCTGCCTTAAGCTCTGATACAGTTCGATGGGCTTTTAGATCAATATGCACCCCTTCTCCGGGAAAGACCATTTTATCCAGTCCGTTCAGATCTCGGTCGTCGATCATGCGAAACAAGGTTTTCAGTCTCTGGTCCACAGCATCGAGCTGAGGCAGGGAGTCCATATCCAGCTTTTGACGTGATGTATCGAATGCGGCCCTGCGTTCCAGAATCAATGCACTGTCTTTGGCACCACGGTCCACCACGGGATCCGGAGCATTTCTCTCTGACTTTCCCTCGCATGCCCCGGCACCAGTCAGAATGAATAATACCAGAAAAAAGGAGCTTTGAAACCGCTTCAAAATGAAATACCTCACGTTTATTGGACGATTACTCAGAACCCAGGGTTCCCCGCTATTCCGGTTTGATAATATTTACCAGCACAGCTCCCAGATCGTCCCCATTGATAACCTGGATTTTTTTGAGATTCTGCAAGGCTGATTCCGCTCCGGTGGTTAACCTTGCTCCGGCGATAACAAAACCGCGCGCCACTTTCAGTTCATTAAGAGTATTCTGCATATTTCGCAGAAAGATATCGGAGATGGGCTGGTTTCTCCACTTTCTGAATTGAAATAGAGCCCTGTCCTTTTTGTCCTCGGTATTCACGGCCACCAGATCCAGGCCGTCCGGGTCCCGATTCGGCAGGTTTCGATCCACTTTGAAGCCCATGCTGGCCACTATCTTGTTGCAGGCTGATTCAAATTGAGCCGAGGGCAGTTCATTGAAGGTTTCAATTAGCTCATCCGAGTCAAAAGCCGGACCGGCCGCCACGCTGGATTTTCGTGCAGGTTTGGCCCCATCAGAACCTGAGCCAATGTTAAACACTTCGTCCATCTGAAGGCCGCTAACGCGAAAGATGATTTCAGGATGAACTCGATTTCGAACCCATTCTTTTAGCTGATTTTGAAAGTCGAATCCTCTAGGGCTGGTTTCCTGCACATTGGCCACTCCTTCTTCCAGGTCCATGCGAAAGTCCGACACCCGCATTACGGTTTGATCTGTAGGATTTCTGATTTCAAGTTCTAGAAGGTTTTCATTCGCTTTTTCTAGATCGCCCATCAGCATGCTTAAATAGGCAACGGCCAATCTCGCATCATATTCTTCGCGATCCCAGGTTTCTTCCAGAGCAAGATGCAAGCAGCTTTCCGCTGCCTCCAGGGATTGATCATTCTTTCCTATCATGTAGTAAGAGGCCGCGGCCATTTTAAAAATCAAGTAACGTATGGCGCTGTCATCTATGCTATCTTGCAGCTTCTCCAGTTGCTCCAGGACTTTTTTATGCTCTCCCTGTCGATACGCTTCGATAGCAAGCAAGAATCGCGCTGTATCATTGGAGCGATCCAGGTCCAGACCTTCTTCTAGCTCTTTTAGCGCTTCTTTCTTCTTGAGCATGGAAAGTCCCACTCCGCGGGCGATCCTGTATTCTGCCGACTGAGGTGCCAGCTCTACCAGTTTCTTAAAATGCTTTTCTCCGATTTCAAACTCACTCTGACCGATGGCCATGAATGCAAGATGCGCGAGAGCTTCTTCGTTCCGGGGTGCAGCACCTAGAGACTCACCGTACACATCATAGGCATCTTCGAAGTCTTCCTGGCGGTAAAAGATCTCTCCTATGCGATTGAGCAATCGGGGCTTGGGATACTCCGGCAAAGGCCGGCTCAATCGTCGAAGTTCCTGAAGATGCTCCAATTCATTGTGTTCATCGCCTTCCATGGCGTAGATTTGAGCCATAGTAAAATGACCTCGGGGATTGTCCGGTTCTCTTTCAATACGCGAACGAATCAGTCCACGGGCATCGGTGTATGCGCCCTCGCGGGCCAGGGTCAGTGCTCGATCGAATACTGAACTTCGATCAAAAACCAGGAAATAGTAGATCGCCCCAACAAGCCCTCCACCTAGTAGTATTACGATTATCCAGATCATGTTAACGGTGTGGAA
Organism: Leptospiraceae bacterium; assembly: GCA_002717505.1. GTDB lineage: Bacteria > Spirochaetota > Leptospiria > Leptospirales > Leptonemataceae > UBA3465. The sequence continues at coordinate 2,302 of PBEB01000068.1, read as the reverse complement.
TAAAGACGGACTTCAATCCGGGTGGGATTGACTGCTCCTTTGCTAAATTGTAAGCCAGTAATTCCATTTCCTTTACCAGCGATGCCAGTGCCTGACGCTTATGCCGAATCAATCGGATGCAGGCTGCGGGACCGGCAGGAAACTTCAATGCAGTTTGTACTTTCTGCCAGAGTGATTTCTTATCCCAACCCCAGGTGTGATGCTCATACTCATAGAGCGATGAGTCCTCCGGTCGATCGCCAGCCACTTTCAATAGAACTACATAGGTTTTCTTGGCCAGAGCAGGTAGGGCACCCACCATATCCAGGAGAATCGCCGATTCCATATCGCAGGCTCTGGCTTTGAATTCGTTGGCCAGATCCAGCTTATCCAGGATATCATGCACAGGTCGATCTACCGTAATCAATCGATCTCGCCCCGGCCCTCCGGGATAACTCACTCGATTGGAGTGGCGAATTACTTCGCTCAATCTCAAAACCTGTCCGGATTCGATTTCATCTTTTTCGTCCAGAATGCCCGCTATTCCGGCGCTGATTACCACATCTGGCGCAATGTCTTCCAGGACTTTCTGGATCTCTTTGCGTTTGGTAACTCCCGGGCCGGTGGTTCTTGCGTAGAATTCGCGGTATTTTCTGGAGCGATAGATTCTAAGTTCTTTTTCGAATTCAAACGGATGGCGGTCCAGAAGACCCTGTAGCTCTTCCTTGATGCCCGTCAGAAGCAAAATCGTCAGGGACACTTTTCCCTCCTGCTATCTAACAGTACTATCGGAAAGAGTCTGCATCCGAAGAATCAAATAATCCAGGAGGTTTTGCGCCAATAGATCCTTGGAACAGGGCCCCACGGTTTCTTCCCTTCCTTCCCGATCCAGTACAAACAGAGTATTCTCATGGGATCCAAATCCCACTTCCTCCCGGTAAACCCGGTTGGCACAAACAAAATGGAGTTTTTTCCGTTCCATTTTTTCCAGAGCGTGCTCACGGACATCTGTGGTCTCTGCAGCAAAGCCTACTCGAAAAAAATTCGGATAATCAAGATCGGAAACGCTAATCAGGACATCTGTGGTCGGTTTTAATTCCAGGGTCATTCCTTCTGACCCGGATTTTTTAATCTTCTGGGATCCTGGATGGGCCGGTGTGAAATCCGCAGGCGCAGCCGCCATGATCAGCAGGCATCGGGAATCTACTTCAGTTTGCACTGCCTGAGCCAGCTCTTCGGTAGTTATAACGGATATATTGCGAGCTCCGGAAACCTGACAATATTCGCGATGAGCGGCGCCACAAATGTATACCACTTCTTTAAAACGAGAGATTCCATGTCTGGCCAATTCCCATCCGGTTTGCCCCGTGGATGGGTTGGAAATGAAACGCACAGGATCCAGCCACTCCCTGGTGGGTCCGGACGTTACGATTAGCTTGAAATCCTTCAAGTTCATGAGATTACTTCGTTATATTTCTCCAGGAGTTTCGCTTCAATTTTCTGGATTTCTTCCATTTTTCCCTGACCCACATCTCCGCATATGACTTCTCCTGCTGTGGGATCCAGAATGGTCACTCCGTCGGTTTTCAGTGTTGCCAGATTCCTCTGCACCGCAGAATGACTATACATGTTAGGATTCATGGCAGGAGCAACAAAAGCAGGACATTGCAAGGCCAGGTAGGTACTGGTAACGGCGTCATCTGCTATTCCGGCGGCCATCTTGCCTATCATGTTCGCTGTGGCCGGAACCACTGCAAACAGGGCAGCTTCGTTTTTCAGATCAATATGAAGCATACCATGGTCCCATTCATCAACAATGACATCCTGTCCACTCAAGGTCTGAAAGGTTACCGGACCCACAAAACGAGTGGCATTTCGAGTCATGCACACTCGCACCGGAATCTTTTTTCGCGCCAGATTTCTCACCAGGTCGCAGGTCTTATAGGCTGCAATACTACCCGACACAGCTATGACGATGGTCTCAGGTCTCATTCCTTACTCCAGTACACAGAATTCCAGCATAGGTTCCATGAAAAAAAGTTACGTTCGATGGAACATTCGATCCAGTTCATTTCTGGTTAATCGCAGCATTGTAGGACGGCCATGGGGACATCGGGATGGATCATCGCATTGGCTCAGTTGCTTTAGAATCTCTGCAAGAACACTTCCATGAACAACATCGTTCTTTTTGATGGATGCTTTGCATGCTTGGGGGAGGCATTACTGGTGATGTGGCAGGTTTTGCTGCAAGTTTATTCAAAAGAGGTTTAAAGTTTGTAAATATTCCAACAACATTGTTGTCACAAGTTGACTCATCTGTTGG
>PBEB01000067.1 GCA_002717505.1 Leptospiraceae bacterium | reverse complement strand
TCTTCTGGAAATTTCCATAACTGACTGTCCTGAAAAACCCCGTTAATTTTTGTTTTCCTGAGATGATAACCAGGATAGGTGGCTGTCAACATAAAAAATCAAAGTCAAAATCCGATTTTTTTCCAGCCCTCATAAAAGGACATAAACTGCCCTTTCTGGATAGACTGCCGGGCCATAACAAAGAAGTCAAAGAAGAATTGCAAATTGTGTATTGATAGCAACCTTAATGCAGTGATTTCTCCGGCCCTGAGCAGATGCCTAACATAGCCCCGACTGAATCGACGACATGCTCTGCACTGACACTCTGTATCCAGTGGCTCCTGGCTTTCTGTGTGTATCGCATTACGGAGGTTTAATTTTCCCTGACGGGTATAGGCAATGCCATGTCGTGCATTTCGAGTAGGCAGTACGCAATCGAATAGATCAACACCACATCGAATGGCCTCCAGAAAATCCGGTATTGTGCCGACCCCCATCAAATAGCGCGGTCGCTTTTCATCCAGTTCGGGACCAAGGTGATGCAGTACTCTATAGAAGTCTTCCCTGCTTTCTCCTACGGAAAGACCACCAATGGCCACTCCTGCGAAAGGCAAAGCCTGAATCATGGAAAGCGATTCGGAGCGCAGCTTTTCATCAATACCACCCTGGGCGATTCCGAAGAGATTTTGATTTTGAAACCTACCCTGCTCCTGACCTTGCCGGTAGTATTCCACCGATTGGCGGGCCCATCGATGAGTTCGATCCAGAGAATCCTCCAGACGAGTGGAATCCGCATCCCCTGGAGGACAATCATCCAACACCATCATAATGTCTGAGCCCAGCATTCCCTGGATATCCAGTACCCGCTCCGGTGTGAATAGATGCTTACTTCCATCGATATGACTCTGAAACTCAACTCCACCGGTTACAAACTTACGCATGGCTGCCAGACTGAAGACCTGGAAGCCACCGGAATCAGTAAGTAAAGCACCCTTCCAGTCCATGAATCGTTTTACACCACCAAAGGAGCGGATTACTTCTCCCGGCCTGAGATAAAGATGATAGGTATTGGCCAGAATCAATTCATAGCCCATATCTTCCAGGTCATAGGAATCCAGGGTCTTCACCGCGGCCTGAGTCCCCACTGGCATAAACATTGGCGTTTGAACCTTTATGCCGGCCAGTTTCATTTCGCCGGTTCGTGCAAGGCTCTGTGGATCCCGATCAAGCTCTTGAAATTCTAAACTCATGAATTGATATCCCTATTCCCATACAAGCCGGGAATGAAAAGGAAAACCCGCTTTACTCAATCCAGTATTTCTGAGCTTCAGTAGCTGTGTCTCATATCTACTATCCGGATAGTTTTCAGGGCGCCAGCCCCTTAAAGCGAGGTCGAAGCGCCAGAGCTTACTTTGAAGGGTGGTACTTAAAGCATGTATCTGCCGACCGCAAACATCGGTTTGCTTTCATTCCGGGCGTCTTTATAGCTCCGGAGAAAGATAAATCTCATGCATTTTTTCAAATACTGGATGGGATGAATGCTGAGTATGAATACATCCGCTTTCCATTGAACGATTTTAATTTCGTCAAAAAGCGATTCCAGGGTAACATTTCTCACAATCGATTCGGTGCAAACGGGCTGAGCCTGGATCTGAAGGGAAAGAAATTTGAGATACAGGGAGAGCTTAATTATCTTAATTCGGTTCGCTTTCCCGTGACCTGGAAAAGCCCGGGTATCATGGGCCCCTTTGCCTATACACCGTTTATGGAATGCTACCATGGACTGGTTAGCCTGGACCATGGTCTTCAAGGCGCCTTATCGATCAATGGCAAGAACGTGGATTTCACCGGCGGCAAGGGATACATTGAAAAGGACTGGGGTCGAAACTTTCCATCTGCCTATATCTGGATGCAGTCCAACCATTTTGAAAGGGAAGGTTCTCTATTTGCTTCTGCAGCAAGGATTCCCTGGATCACCGGAAGCTTCACCGGCTTCATAATGGCATTGTACTTTGACGGTGCGCTCCTTAGATTCGCCACTTATACAGGGGCTTCTCTGAAGGAGGTAAAAGTCTCACAGAAGCAAGTCTGGATGACGGTTGAGGATAGGAAGTACCGCCTGGAGATCGAAAGTCACCGATCCGAAGGTGCCGTGCTCATGGCCCCCTATGAAAAGGAAATGATCGAGCGAGTGAGCGAAACCATGACAGCCCGCATCAATTTTCAGCTAATAGAAAGAAAGACTGGCAAGCGACTACTGGAAGACAGCACAGACCTGGGAGCCCTGGAAGTACAGGGAGACTTGCCTCAAATCGCTACAGTCCTGGACTAGCAATCGGCTTCTCAGGCGATGGCCGATTTGGCTTTCTTCTTAGCCTTGCGAAACATCAAGCCTGCAAAGGTGTATGTTTGCAGTTCAGGACGGTTTTCAGAAACAATGCCTGGCCAGTCCGGTTTTCCTCTCGTTAATTCAACATCGCATCCGCACCTTCCAGGAAGGACTTTAAACCTCGCAGGTCATGATTGGTAGACCCTTCCTGCAAAGCCTTCTGATAATGGTGTTGAATCACCTGCATCAGAGCCTGCTTTTCCTTCTGCTTCACTGCGTCCGCTGAAGGCAAATCACTGAGCACTCGGGCATAGTACAATGCAGCCACTGTATGATACTCTGCTGGCTCGAAACTGGACTCAGGGTGCGGAGTCTTGCCGGCCTGGTATTCCTGAAAACGCGCTCCATACTCGGAATAACCGTAGAGAGTTTCCTCCAGCTTCTTCAACAGATCTCCTGTCATGGAGCGATAGCGATCGTACATCGCTCGTTCATCTGCGCTGGACTGGCTGCTATAGAATTCCATTAGATAATAACCGGCTCTAGCGCGATGCAGCTGGCAATCTGGATGGTCCGTAACAGACATGCATGCCTGAGCCGCTTCATCGATCTTTGTTAGATGTCGATTCTGATTTCCTGATGTGCCGGTATAGCGATCCTGATTGTAGGCCAGATAAAGGGCCTCCATATAATCTATGGTAAAAGCGAAAGTCTCGGATGCATAATAGAAATGCTCGCGGTTCTCCCAGGCCTTTTCCAGAGAAGACAGTGCTCGCACCGGATATTCTCCGCTTCTTCGCGCTTCTTCCAGGTACAACCTGCCCAGAGCAGCATGGGCTTCCGGTAGCTTACGATCCGCTTTCAAAGCATCCTGATAGGCAGCAATGGCTTTTTCGCTTTCGCCACGATCCATAAACATGTCGCCGCGCTTTTTAATTACTCGAGCCTTGTCCAGATTTTCAGACTCCAGGGTTCTGGCCACAAACTGACCTTCCCTGACTCGTAACAGATTGCCCTGCCCGGTGAGGATCCAGCCATAGAAGGGATTATTCAGAATGGATTCCACTGTGATTTCAGCTACGATCATGCCGTTTCGGTATTGTTTATGATGCGGATTCTTTTCGATCACATAGAGCTTCTGCCCCACTCGCAGTCCTTCTCGATTCATAACTCGGACCGTGATCTGATCCTTTCGTACATCGTAGTTCTGGTATGGAGACTCACGATCGAAGGACTGGGCTGCCTTGATCTTGCTTTTGATTTCTCCCACAAGGATCATCTTCAGCGGGCGTGCCCTTTCGTAGTTGCGAAAGGCATAGACAATCTCCCTTCGTTCTCTGGCCACTGCTGATTCGGATGCAAGGAGAAGAAGCATTGCAGATATTAGTACGGTCTTGAATAAGTGTGCCGGGCGCCGGGCCTTACTGAAGAGACATTCTTTCATACCCAAGGGGCCTGGAGTGTTATTTAAAAGTGCAGCCATACTAAGGCAAATATCGGGTTAATCCGGTATCCCTTGAAGCTGAAAACGGTGGCCACAGCAGGTCATTTCTGGCGAATGGGACTATGAGTTATCCCTTTCAAGAACTGGAAGCACGATGGCAGAAGCACTGGGAAGAGAATTCCACCTTTCAGACCCGTGAATCCGGCTCAGAGCCCACGTATTATGTTCTGGATATGTTTCCCTACCCATCCGGCCAGGGGCTGCACGTAGGCCATCCAGAGGGATACACTGCAACAGACATCATGGCTCGGTTCAAGCGAATGAACGGGTTTCGAGTACTGCATCCAATGGGATGGGATGCCTTCGGATTACCTGCAGAACGCTATGCCATGCAGACGGGAATTCATCCTGCAGAGACCACAAAAAAGAATATAGATAATTTTCGCAGGCAGTTGAAAAGCCTGGGCTTCTCCTATGACTGGGATCGCGAGGTAAACACTACAGATCCGAAGTATTATCGCTGGACCCAATGGATCTTTCTCAAGATCTACAATTCCTTCTACGACCCCGAACAAAAGAAAGCCCGGCCCATTGAGGAACTTCCCATCCCCGCGGGTCTGCAGAAGAAAGGAAAAGAAAAAGAGAAACGAGAATTCATCGAGAATCATCGCCTGGCCTATGTAGATGAAGCGCCGGTGAACTTCTGCCCGGAACTGGGCACGGTGCTGGCCAACGAAGAGGTGGATGAGTGGACTTCCAAAGGCTACACCGTTGTGCGAAAACCCATGCGTCAATGGATGCTTCGCATTACTGCATACGCTGAAAGGCTTCTGGATGACTTGAGACTTGTTGACTGGCCGGCAGGAACCCTGGAATTACAGAAGAACTGGATCGGACGGTCAGAAGGCGCCATGGTGCGATTCGAAATCGCATCGCAATCCACAGAGACATCCGCGAAGAAGGCATCCAAGAAGAGTGCAAAGAAGTCAGCCAAAAAGTCTGCAAAGAAATCAGCAGCGAAGAAGAAGGCCAGCGCCAGCAAGACCGTAGCAGCATCCATTGAAGTCTTTACCACAAGACCGGATACATTGTTCGGCGCATCCTATATGGTTCTGGCTCCGGAGCATCCGCTGGTGGATTCCATTACCACCGCTTCGCAAAAAAAAGAAATCAATACATACGTAGAAGAAGCTTCGCGCAAATCAGAGAGGGATCGCCAGATCCAGGGCGAAAAAGCAGAGAAGACCGGAGTGTTTACCGGCTCCTATGCGATCAATCCCGTAAATGGCGAAAAGCTTCCCATCTGGATTGCCGATTATGTGCTCATGGGATACGGCACCGGTGCGATTATGGCAGTGCCCGCCCATGATGAAAGGGACTTCGCATTTGCCAGAAAATTTGAGCTACCCATCAAAACTGTGGTGGCTCCGAAAAAGGCAGGCAAGAACTTTCAGGTTGAAGATGAAGCCTTTAGCGGAGAAGGCGTTTCAGTTAATTCTGATTTTATTTCCGGTCTGCCCACCGCCGAAGCGAAGGCGAAAATCATAGAGCATCTGGAAAAGAAAAAACTGGGTCAGCGACAGATCAACTATCGCCTGCGGGACTGGCTGTTCTCGCGACAGCGGTACTGGGGAGAGCCCATTCCTATTTCCTTTGATAGCGAAGGAAATCAATATGCATTATCTGAAGAAGATCTTCCTTTAATGCTTCCTCCATCCGATGATTTTAAACCCGCTGAGACGGGAGAAAGCCCTCTGGCCCGACTGAAAGACTGGGTACAGCATACCATCAAAGATGAGAACGGCAAAGAGATCCAGGTGCGCCGGGAAACCAATACCATGCCTCAATGGGCTGGAAGCTGCTGGTATTATCTGCGCTTCATGGATCCGGACAATGTGGATTCCATTTTTGATGAGAAGCGCGAAAAGGATTGGATGGGCTCCGATGGAGTGGACCTTTACGTGGGCGGCGCCGAGCATGCTGTGCTTCATCTGCTCTATGCGCGCTTCTGGCACAAGGTACTGTTCGATTATGGAGTGGTGCATAGTCCGGAGCCATTCCATAAACTGGTGCACCAGGGATTGATCCTGGGCGAAGACGGACAGAAAATGTCAAAATCCAGAGGTAACGTTGTAAATCCCGATGAGGTTATTTCCAGCTGGGGAGCAGACTCTTTTCGACTGTACGAAATGTTTATGGGCCCTCTGGAAGCGATGAAACCCTGGTCGCCTCGTGGCATAGAAGGAGTATTCCGATTCCTTTCCCGAGCCTGGCGAATGTACGTTACTGAATCCGGCGAACTGCAGCCGGAGCTATTGAAGGAGCCGCTGGGCGATGCGAAACGAAAGGTAGAGCAAGTAACTCACAGTACCATCAAAAAAGTTTCCCATGACATAGAGAGACTGGGGTTCAACACAGCCATTAGCCAGTTGATGATCTTCGTAAATGAACTGAACAAGGAATCTCTGGGCAAGTTCTCCGCAGAAGCGTTTGTTAAGTTGCTGGCCCCTTTCGCGCCGCATATCGCAGAAGAACTATGGAGACTTCTGGGCCACCCGAACAGCCTGAGCAATGAACCCTGGCCTGAGTTCGATGAGACCCTGGCGGCCGCAGACGAAATAGAAGTAGTGTTCCAGGTAAACGGCAAGATCCGCGGAAAAGCCAGCGTAGCTCCCGATACCGGCAAGGAGGATCTGGAAAACCTGGCACGAGAAAATGAGGCAGTTAAAAGCTATACCGAGGGAAAAGAAGTTGTAAAAGTCATCGTCGTTCCTGGTAAGCTCGTAAACATTGTAGTAAAAGGATGAGGCGAATGTGAGATTGCGATGGGGCCTGGTCGCATTTGAATGCACCTGTCCGCCCGACTGCCACCGACGGTTCGCGCATCCGGCCTGAAAGGCTTTACCAGGATTGGTTTGCTGGCCGCGAAGCTATATGAGGCTGACTGCCGTAAAATAGTCCTGGCACTGAACAGGAGCGCGCCAGCATCCAAGTAGCCCTGACAGTCAACAGATGAGCCGCCTGGCGAGCAGAGAACAGACTGGGCTTTCCCGAATCTGGATAGCGCAGAACAGGCTGAAATTTCCAGGGCCCGAATAAGAAAGAGCAAACTGAGATTGCAGGCGCCGGAAAAAAAGACAGTACCGTGAACTCCCGTACCGAGCGATTCGCGTCACTGGATGAGGGAACAACGCAATAAAACCGCCCGGAAAAACCATTTGCGCGAAGGTAGATAATGAGTGTAATACAGAGTCAGGACCCATTCAGAAATTCCAGCCGATTTCAAAGCGAAATCCAGAGATTCCATGAGCAAACCTTCGAACTTTCGCTGGATATAGACACAGAGGTCTTCTTTGCACGCCCCGAACAGGGATGGTCCGTTGCAGAAAACTATACTCATATCAGCAAAGTATGCCACTCCATGCGATTGATCTTTTCTCCGCTGCACAATCCAGCTACATGGGTGCTGGGCCGGGCCCCTGAAGAGAGACCGGAGCTAAAGGAAATGCTGAAGGATTATCACGCTGGACTGGAAAAAGGGTTTCGCTCCGGTCCTTTTACTCCGGCCCGCGAAGAGGTTTCCAATCCAGAGGCTGCAGCACTGCGAAAGGCAACAATCCTGGATAAATGGAAGGATTCATGGAAGCTTATTGCAGAGAATGTACAGAATTACAGCGATCAGGATTTGATCACCAAACAGTTCTATCATCCGATTCTGGGACGAATTCCGCTCATCGAAGCAGCGTACATGGCCATATTTCACAGCATGCATCATCTGAAGAAGGCGGAACCAAAAGCAGGCATTAAGTTGCTGCCCCCTTCCTTTCTGGATTGATGGAAACGGATTTGCGAGGTCATTCGGGTCTTTCAGCTTTTTCTACAGCAGCATTTCAAGGGATGTAAAAAGTTCATTTGAACTTTTTGCGGTCGGTTAATCCTGGCCGGCGCGAAGATTGTCCGGCTCTTCCTTCATATCTCGGCGGCAGGAGCGAGCGTGACTTTCGTCTCGGGCAAATAACGGACCTTGCTATTTCGTGGCAAATCCGGGAGTAATAAGGGCAGGTCAAATCCGAGAGCAGTACTACGCTCTAGCACATGAATTTTTATACGACCAATTCGACGGTCTGAAGTGTACACACACTGCGCCTTTCAACCGATTCACTCCAGGGATTCCAGGAATTCTTTCCACGCCTGCGGAAACGGATATACCGGCTCATTCAGTGTAATGTCCTTCAGTTTCATACCGAAGGTTCTCTTTTTCGGATCTCCGAAAGTGGAATAGTAGATTACTACTTCACTGGTCTTTATCCACGTTGTATCCTCCTGTACAAATATTCCTTTTTCGGGATTCACATATCTCACTTTCTTGATCAAGCGATTCTCTTCTTCTTGAATTTCAGCGACAAATTCACCACCTTCGTCCCTGACCTTTGCCCTGTACTGTCTCTCCGACCAATAACGAGCCGGCAGGGCCGCTTCCTTCCACGCTGCTTCCACATCGCCGTCTATGGGGACCAGAATCTTTGCGGCATAGGAAGCTGTGTATTTATCTATACTAATTTCGCATTTGAAGTATTCTTTCAAATCGCGATAAGAAATAATTGCTTCGAGTTCAGAGTCCGAAGGTTGCTCCGCGGCAAAGGATTTCACCCTGGAATGATACTTGTCACATAGTGACTGCTGGCCTCCACCGGGATCGCCGTAGCCCGACAAGGGGCAAAGGAGCAAAACAGCCCAAATGATGCCTGACTTTGAATTCATAGTGTAACCTCGGTCCTCAATCACAAACCTATTATATACCGCATTAGCGAGCTGCCGTCCCTTCCTGGGACCAGAGCTCTTCCAGGTCCGAAAATGGAACGGGCCTGGACATCAAAAATCCCTGCATTTGATCGCAGCCCATATCTTGAAGCAGTTTCTTCTGGGCTTCATTCTCAACGCCCTCGGCTATAATGGTAAGCTGCAGAGTATGAGCCAGATACACCATCATTTCCACAATAGAGCGATCCTGATAACTGCGATCCATGTCATGAATAAAGGAACGGTCAATCTTCAGACGATGGACCGGCAAGGCTTTTAGAATACTTAACGATGAATACCCGGTGCCAAAATCATCGATGGCGAATTCAATTCCAGCCCGCCCCATATCCCGTAGCATTCGATCCACAAAATCCACATCATGAAAGATGGTGCTCTCAGTAATCTCCAGTTCCAGCCGTCTTGCAGGAAGGTTACTCTCCTCAATTAGAGAAAGTAGATTGCCCACCAGATTTTCCTGAGTAAACTGCATGGGGGACAGATTTACCGAAACTCGAAAAGAGTCAGGAAGCTTGCTGTTCTTTAAATCCTGTAAAACGGTCTGAATCACGAATTCGCCCAGCTTGATTATGGCGCCGCTGGCCTCTGCGATTGGGATAAAAATGGCCGGCGAAATCTCACCAAATCGGGGATGGTTCCAGCGAACCAGGGCTTCCGCTCCAATCATCCGCATGGATCGAAGGTCGTATTGAGGCTGGTAGGCGCAGTAGATCTCTCCTCGCTCATGAGCTTCAAAAAGATCTCGCTTCAATTCCAGTCGGCGAAGAACCTCTGTGCTTCGTAGTTCGCCAAAGGTTCTATGCTCGATTCCTGCATTCTTCGCATCCGCCAATGCAAGAGATGCATGCCTGTAAAGCTCGTCCGCATCGCTGCCTTCTTCGGGGAAGGTGCATGCACCCATACGAATCTCCAGATTGATACGATGCCCTTCCAGAACCAGCGGAGTCTTCCAGGCCTGCAATACAAGTTGCATCAAGTGCGAAAGCGAAGATGCTTCGCTTATTATAGCAAATTGCTTTCCGCCTACTCGAGAAAGCAATGTCTTCTCCGGGACGATCTGTTCCAGTCGACGAGCGGCATTAATCAAAACTCGATCCGCTACTTCCCTCCCCCAGGAATCGTTTAACTGACCCAGGTTCTTTAGATCGACTAGCAAAAGATGAAATTCGGTCTGCGAATAAGTCCGCCGCCCCATGCTGGTCATCATGAATCTTCGATTGGGAAGCTCCGTCAGCAAATCATGATTCGCATTAAAGGCGGCCGCCCGCGCCAGCCGATCCAGCAGACTTCGACGCCGGTTCTGACCAATTATTAGTAGCGTGATGCTCAGATAGGTCATGAATGCGATAGCTGCCATAAATCCGAACGGAGCCACTTCGGGAATAGGCCGCAGAATCGGATAGTTTAACTTATGCAGTCCCCATAGAATGGCAGCGGTGCAGGCGAATCCATATCCCGTTCCTGGATGCTTCTTCATTAACAGCCAGAACAGCCGAGCGCTAAAGAAAAGCGTAATGGCGGCGAAGAGATACATTGGAGTACTTCGCCAGACAAAATCAGGATCAACATAAGTGGTGTAGTAGAGCCAACCGCCGGAGACTGCTAGCACCAGGACAATTGAGTACCGCGACAGACGAATACCGATGAGCCGTGTGGCGCCAAAGAAAATCAGATACATGGCCAGACTGTGGGCGATTTCCCCCAGAAATTGCGATAACTGATGGCCGATTACTGGCTCCAGCATCCATGCCATATATCGCAGGGAGACCATAGCAATCCCCGAGGACCAATAGCGCACGAAAGAGATTCGACTGGCTTTCAGGGAGGCTTGCCATAGACCCAGGGAAAGAATCAGTGAAACAACAAAGGCTCCTTGAATCGCTGTCTGGATGGAAAACCCCATGAACAGCCTGAGTTCATGTTTTTAGAAGGGCTCAGTCAAGGGAATTCCCACGAAACCATGGACAAAAGCCAAAAAACCCAAGGTTTCATAAATAAAACTTAGGAACAGTCCGCCTGGTTATTGGATGGAAATGCATACCTTGCCAAAATGCGATCCACCTTTCAGGTATTCGAAAGCTTTGACAGCATCTTCAAAAGAAAATACCTGATCCACCGTGGGCTTGATGCTATGTACATCCACTGCACGGTTCATATTCTGAAATGATCGGCGGCTACCCACCACTACTCCTTGAATGCGTATATCCTGCATCAGGACCGGTGTCAAATCCAGGGGCGCCTCTTTTCCTGCCAGCACACCTATCAGATAGATGGAACCACCAGGACGAACACTGCGAATGGATTTCTCCAGAGTCCCTACGCCGCCTACCTCAACAATATGATCCACACCCTGACCGCCAGTAAGCTTGAATACTTCCCGATCCCAGTTCGGACTACTTCGATAATTGATTAGATGGTGGGCTCCCATGTCTTTCGCGCGCTGAAGCTTATCATCGCTACCTGAAGTAACGATGATTTCCGCTCCCAGGATCTTGCCGAATTGCAGAGCGAAGGTGCTGACTCCCCCGGTGCCCAGAATTAATAGCTTTTCGCCAGGCTTCACAGGTCCTCTTTCCACTAGAGCGCTCCAGGCAGTAAGCCCGGCGCAAGGAAGAGCAGCGGCTTCCACATCACTCAGTTGTTCCGGTACTTCAACCACATCCGCCTCCGGCACGACCATGAATTGCTGCAACGTGCCATTCAATGGACCTCCATGAGTCCGCTTCAGCATTTCACGAAAAGGAGGACCATCGTGCCAGGTCCGAGCAAAAATGGGACTCACTCTGGTTCCTGGCTTTGTTTTGCAACCGTCGCCTGTACTTTCTACGACACCTACTCCGTCGGAACAGGGAACCAAAGGCATTTTTAACCTGGGATTGTAATTCCCGGTGACCATTAAAAGATCCCGGTAATTCAGAGAGGATGCTTTCATTCGAATCAGAAGCTCCCCGGGTCCTGGCTCGGGCATGGGCACTTCTTCCAGTTTAAGCTGATCAAGACCGAAGGAATGAAATATATGCGCTTTCTGTGTTGCACTCATTGATTGCACCTGCTGATTGGTTTTGTGGATTCAGAAAAACTATTTCCGGAACCAGAACGATTTCTGTATTGCGATGGCGCAAGTAAAGGAAATCCCGGCCCTGCATCAATCGGCGCTGTAATCTATGGAGCCGATCCGGAATCGGTGCCAGATACGGAAGAATTGCTGCAGATCAGCCAGGCCATAGGAAGCGCTACCAACAATGTTGCCGAATATCGCTCCTTGATTGAAGGCCTGAAAGCTCTCAAAGAAAGCCTGGGCGCCGATTTTTCAGCATCAAGAATTCAGGTAAGGATGGATTCGCAGTTGGTGATTCGTCAGATTGAGGGGCAGTATAAAGTCAAGAATGAGAACCTGAAGCCTCTCCATAAAGAGGCATTGTCTGTTTTAAAAGCAGCCAGCTCTTTTCAGGTGCAACATATTCCGCGAGAAAAGAATAAAAGGGCGGATGCCCTGGCCAATGAAGCCTTGAAGTAGAGTTCTATAGCCGGTTTATCTGTGCTAAACCGGAAGATCTCTTGTGCAGTGCATTAATCAGTAAATCCTGCTTCGGCAAGGAATAAAATCGTTTTTTATTTGACGACCCTATATACGAAATCGCATACTCGCGCTCAAATTCGGCTTCTCGCTGAAAATATCGGAGGATTGCAACTTTCATGAAGTATCGCAATAAATTGCTTGCTGTAGCGTTCACAACTGTGTTCGCCAGCAGTGTTCATGCTGAAAGCTACCTGGGGTTGGGTGCAGGTCTACAATTTGACCTCGGTCAGCTCACCAATACTATCGTTCTGGACGGTCTGGAAAGCTCTATCGGGAACGCAAACCTGACTGGCGTACAGCGCCTGCAGGGATGCCCCACTACTGCCTGTCAGACTGAAGTTCCTGGTACCAATCAGGACCTGATTGTCTCTGAGCGAAATCTTGATGCTCTGGATAAGTCTACTGGGGACATGCTGTTCGATAACGAACTGAATGGCGGTATGACCGGTCTGCAGCTAACGGCATTCTATGAGTCAGAAGGAGATAACACCTTCTGGAGACTTGGTGTTCAATACACTTTCAAACTTACCGGTGGTCACACTACTTCTCGTCTGCTTGGCTTCAAGTGGCTGAATCAAGAGTGGGATTACTACGCCTGGCAAATTCCTTTCTACTATGGCTTCAAAACAGGAATCGGTGAATCCGCTTCTGTTTATGCCGGTGGTGGAGTTCACTACTTCAAAGGTGGATGGAACGTAGGTGGTTACATTCTGGGTGATGTGCCTACTTACCTGCTGGGAACAGCTACTGGACCTCACACTGTTCTGGATGCCGATACTGGCGCTCCAACAGGCGGTAACGTAATTGGCGAAGCTGTACGTTTCCGTGTATCTGGCTGGGGATTCAACTTCCTGATTGGTGTTGAAAAGAAGCTGGCTAGCGGTAACAAACTGTTTTTCGAAATCGACCGCGCTTACTCTGGTGGAATCGACAACGCTCGTGCAGAAAGTCAGGCAGGCCAAGGTCTGGCTCCTTTCCCTTCCTACCCAATTGCAATTGGTGGATGGAGCTATCGATTCGGCTACAAAGTAGCTATGTAATAACTCGTTCGGCTGCCTCTGGTAGCGACGAGATTGCCGGTTCGCCGGCAGAAGGCCGCCCTCGGGCGGCCTTTTTTTTCGCCAGGAGAAATGGCCTGGAAAAGCGGATAGGTAGATAACGGATACCAGCCGCTTTCCTGGATTTTCATCCGGAGTTTTTTGGACCCCTTAATGGGCCCGTTCCGTCTGGCCAATGAAATCCGGGGCATCCGCCCGATCCATGTATTCCCGTAGATCCTCCAGTCCCCGGGTCTCCCCCACAATTTCTGAGTTCTGTTCGAACAGGTCAGTCATACAGACGATTTGATGTACGGGATGGTCTGGTTCATCTCGGCGATCCTTTCGCTCCGCAGCCACTCCGTCTTCATGAACCCAGCAGGTGGTGAGCTTCCCTTGCTGATTGGATAACCTGGCAGCCACATAGAATAGATGCGAAGGATAAGAGCATGCAAGAATCCGTAAATTCTCAGGTTCGGCCACAGAAATGGCCTTACGCATGAAGTGACATTCTTTTAATGGTGCGTAGCTGTGACGGCCTGTGCGCTCATCAAACTCTACCAGCATCTTTACGATTTCTTGAAAACTTTCCTTACCGCGCACAATGTCTCTCCATTCTTTCTTTCCGGTTGGCATCGATTCGGCCATAGGTATTCTATCCTCCAGTTTATGATTGCAGGGCCCGCACATAATACAGAGGTTTCTTAGACCAATTGCGTTAACCTATTTATGGAATGGGAATGGACAGAAGTAGAACATGTAGTGAGTCCGGAAGAATCCAGGATTCGTCTGGATCTTTTTCTGGCCAGGAGGTTTCCTGTGGTGAATCGCACCGGCTGGCAGGACCGCATTCACGAAGGTCATGTTCATCTAAATGGGGAGCAGCCAAGACCCGGACGAAGATTACATGCCGGAGATGTAATTCGCATTGAGTATAGAAAAAAGCGCGAACCCGATGTCTTAAAAAATGTGGAAATCATTCATCGCGATGCCTGCCTTCTGGTGCTAAACAAGCCGCCCAATCTTCCGGTGCATCCATCCGGCACTTACCATAAGAATACCCTGCAACATGTGCTTATAGAGATGCTCTCCACAGAAGGGCAAGAGTACAAACCTCGCCCGGTGCACAGACTGGATCGGGAAACCTCTGGAATCATGCTTCTTGCGGAAAGCCAGAAATGTGCACGCATACTGTCTGGAATGATTCGTCGAAATGAGCTACAAAAGGAATACCTTGTTCTCGTAGAAGGAAGCTTTCCGGGACCAGAGCCAGTGCTGGCCGAAGGATGGATTGCAGCGGATCCGGAAAGCGAAGTGCGTAAAATGCAGAGGTTCTGGCAGGACATCGAAGAACAGAGACCGGAGGATGCGAAACATTGTCGCACCGAGTTCTACTGCATGGAGCATCGGAACGGACTGAGCCTGGTAAGATGTATTCTGCATACCGGACGAATGCATCAGATTCGAGCAACCCTGCATAGTATGGGATTTCCTGTAGTAGGCGATCGAATGTACGGAGTGGATCCGAAACAGTATCTACGATTTATTCATCAGGAAGAAACGCCGGAACAACTGAAACGATTACGATTAAACCGAGTAGCCCTGCACAGCCACATACTGAGGCTCAAACATCCGGAAACAGAAAAAGCCCTGGAATTCATTTGCGATCTACCCGCGGATATGCAGATAGTTTTGAATCAATGAGTCTACATCATCTCGGGTAGAGGCCTGACAAATTTGGTCTGCCAGGTCCTGCATATCCTTCAAAGAATGCGATTCCAGCTCTCGATGGACGCTATAGGATTGCTTGAAGGATCCGCTGAGTTCTCGAGCTCCCAGGCCGACCAGTGCCGATGCAAAGCCTTCTCGCATCCCCAGCTGACCACAAACGCTTACCGGACGATCGGTAGCTTCAAACACATTTCGTAGAAGTCGAAACAGGCCAGGTTCACGATAATACTCTGCCAGAAAGGAACGACTGGTGGCAAAGCTGTAGCGAACCAGATCGTTTGTTCCTATGCTGAAAAAATCAACGTAACGTCCCAGATCTCGCACGCTAAAACAGGCCGCCGGTGTTTCCAGCATGGCACCAAGCAGAGGTCTTTTCTTTTCAAAGAGATTGTGTACCTGCGGACGCCATACATCCAGAACATCTTGCAAATCGGTTACCGATGAAACCAGGGGAATGAGAATGCCAAGGCGATCCGGCTCCATGCCAGCTTTTTCGGCTCCCAGGAAAATGCATCTTAGCTGGCTCTCAATGATCCTTCGCTCTGCCATCAGATAAGCCGGTCCCCGTAATCCCCGGCTACTGGCGGATCGATGCAATGCTGGATGATCCTTGTCTTCGTCCGGATCAATTAACCTCAGCACTACTTTACGATCACTAAAGCAGGACAATACTTTCGAATAGTACTCGATCTGACCCGGTTCATCCAGGATCAATTCTGGATGACGCATATAGATAAACTCGGTGCGAAACAGGCCCACAGAGCCGGCTCCCAGCTCGCTGGTCTTTCGCGCCCCTTCCAGGTCATCCACGTTCACAGAAAGCTGAATGGAATGAAATGCTCCTGGAGGACGTGCTTTCGTAGGTAGATTTTCCAGAGCCCTTTTCTGACTCTTCTGGATTTCTTTGTCCTGAGGATGAAGAACAATCAAGCCCTCATGGGCCATCAACAAGGCCGTAGAACCTTCTTGCAGATCGCAGACATCTTCGCAGCGAACCAGAGTTGGAATACCACGATTACTTGCCAGGATGGATAGATGGCCCATAGGACCGCCGCCTTCCAGAACAATGCCGCCTACTGTGCGAATATGGAGCAGGGCTGAAGGATCCAGATCCTGAGCGACCAGGATATCGTCCGCTTTAAGCCCATGTAAGAATTTCTGATAGGGGAACTGCTCATCGTTCTGCGAGCGAAGCCGCTTCAGCAAGCGATGAACTACATCCTCCAGATCAGAGACCCGCTCTTTGAATACACCTTCCGGTAGAGCTTCGAAACCTCGCTTCAGATCCAGGTAGGTATCTTCCAGGGATCCTTCTGCATTTAATCCAAGGCTAATACTTTTTTCGATGGGATCCACAAACATGGGATCCTGATACATTAAATCCTGAGCTTCAAAAATGGACTTTAGTTCCGGAGCAAGATCGCTGGAGATGGTCTGGGTATCAATGCGAGCCTGGTTTAGTGCTGTGCGAAATCGTTCCAGCTCCGCGGAGATTTCATCTTTCTGAATCTCCCTGGAATGAAACTCCACCGGCTGTTCGGGAAATTTTCGAATGGTGCCCAGCACCGATCCTTCCACCGAGCAGAGACCGTAGTATTCCTTGCGCGGGGATTCCACAATCACCTCTTTTTATGACGTTCGATGGCCAGGTATGTTGTGTCGTCGGCCAGTCCGCGAAAAAAGGAATATCTTCGCATATCGGATTTCAAACCGGTTAGAATACGTGTGAGCTTTTTATTTCTCAGCTTCAGCATAGCATTCTTTAGCCTGGGAACTCCGTACATTTCCCCGCGAATGCCTCGGGCTTCAAAAGCGCCATCCGTATAGGCAAGAAGCATATCACCTTTATCCAGATTCAAAGCGTTGCCTTTGAACTGAAAATCTTCGTAGATTCCCACCGGAATGTTTCTCTGATCGATTTCCTCGACAATGCCCTCTTTGCGACGGTACACCAGAATGGGAGGGCTACCGGCAGCGCAGTATTCCACTGTGCCGGAATAAAGATCCAGAAGCATCACAACGAAGGTTGCAAACTGATCCACACCGAAAAATGTCCTGCTGGCCAGGTTGATCTTTTTCATAATCGCATTGGGCACAATGTTCTGCATCTGAATCCCTTCTCTAAGCAGATTGCCCAGCAGGATGGCCAGAATGCCCGCTTCCAGCCCTTTGCCGCTAACATCGCTGAGGGTCAGAGCAATACGGCCATCCGCCATGGGAAAAATACCGTAAAAGTCGCCGCTGGTACGAAATTTAGAAACAGTGAGTCCGGAAATGGTAAAGGATCGAGTAGAATAGGGCTTCGTAGGATTCATGCCCAGATCTTTACAGATGAACTTATAGAGCTGCTTTTCTTTGAGGATGCGCTTGCGAACCAGGATCTGTCCAGGAGGCATTCCTGTTTCATGGTTCAGACGGATGACATCCTGCTTTTGCTCAGGACTGATCAGTCCATGCTGGGAAAGCACCTCCAGAATGGCACCTTCATCCATGCTGCGAATGGCCATGGTGGTGGTACTGCCCGGTGTGGACATACTGATCTTTTTTCGATTCTCTTTCACTCGCCGGGATACTTTATCTGGGATGCAGGCCCTTCAGATCTGAAATCCCCTGCTTTCTGAGACTAGAAAAATCCATAAATCCGGCGAAATCAGGGTTAAAATTTTGTGTACAAATCACGGGCCTGGAGGCCAGACTCGCAATAATGTCAGAAGATTCAAGAAAAGATCATCTGCTTGTATTGAACAAGTACAATACCATCTTGAATCAGATGGATCCCATGCGCCCTCTGGGTCGGGTGATTCAGGTCAGCGGTCAGACCATCCTCTCTTCCGGTCCTCCTGATACATCCATTGGTCAGGTCTGCAAGGTTGAGTCTTCTGACGGTACGTCGATACTCACCGAGGTTACCGGCTTTCGAGGGCATGACCTTGTGTTGGTGGCTCTGGGCCCCACAACAGGGATTTTTCCGGATTCTATGGTACATGCTACAGGACAGCGAATGACCATCCATGTGGGCAACGAAATGCTGGGTCGTGTTCTGGATGGTCTGGGTCGGCCTCTGGACGATGGACCGCCCATCCTTACCGGAAACATCTTTCATGCAGAACGAAATGCTCCGGGTCCTACGCAAAGGGTTCCCATTCATGAACCTCTGCCCACAGGAATCCGAGCGATCGATTCGCTTCTGACCGTGGGCCGAGGCCAGAGGATTGGTATTTTCGCAGGTACAGGTGTAGGTAAGTCCACATTACTGGGTATGCTGGCCCGATACACCCGGGCCGATATTAACGTGGTCTGCCTTGTGGGAGAACGGGGCCGAGAAGTACGGGAATTTATTGAAAGAGACCTGGGCAAAGAAGGCCTGGCCCGCAGTGTAGTTTTTGTGGCCACCAGCGATCGCAGTTCCATGGAAAAGGTTTATGCAGCCAGTTTCGCAACTGCTACCGCCGAGTACTTTCGCGATCAGGGTCTGTCCGTAAACCTGCTTATGGATTCCGTTACTCGCTATTGTATGGCACTCAGAGAAATCGGGATTACTACCGGCGAACAGCTGGGACCCGGAGGGTATCCACCTGGAGTCTGGTACAAGTTAAGCCGTCTGGTAGAACGATCCGGCGCCATTGGAACAGGAAACATTACCGGATTCTATACCGTACTTGTAGAAGCGGACGATATGAACGATCCGGTGGCGGACAGTACCCGAGGTATGCTGGATGGGCACATCGTACTTTCCCGACGTCTGGCCAGTCGAAATCATTATCCTTCGATTGAGGTTACCGAATCTGTTTCCCGGGTTATGGACAATGTTGTGCAAACGGATCATAAAGAGAATGCTCGCC
Organism: Leptospiraceae bacterium; assembly: GCA_002717505.1. Taxonomy (GTDB): domain Bacteria; phylum Spirochaetota; class Leptospiria; order Leptospirales; family Leptonemataceae; genus UBA3465. Next base: position 1,693 of record PBEB01000067.1, on the reverse strand, counting down.
GATTGAGAGCTCTACTGGCGGCCTACAGAGAAAACGAAGATATTATTAACCTGGGAGCCTATGCAAGAGGCTCCAATGCAGATGTGGACCGTGCCATCGATCTGATGCCGGCCATCAATGCATTCCTGCGCCAGAGAGTCGAAGAAGGCATTCCTTTCGAAGAAACCATAGCGGGCCTGCAGCGACTGGTGCATGCAGGCGAAGAGGAGGAGCTCTATTAAGCGGTTTCGTTTTTCTCTGGAATCTCTTCTTCGAATTCGTAGCCATGAAGAGAAAATGGCCATGGCCGACCTGGCCAAGGTCCTGGAAAAGGTAAACGTAAGCGAAGAGAAAAAGAAAAAAGCCCAGGATAACTATCGCTCGGAAGTAGAGCAATTCAGCCGCGAACAAAGAGAGTCCTTTCGCCTGGAACTGTTTCAAATGTATGATCGGTATCTGGAAAGACTGGAGTCCGAGCAGGTTCAGGCCAATGAAGAACTGGAAGCCATCCGCCCTGCTCTGGAGGCAGAACAGCAAAAGGTGATGGAGGCTCGCAGAAAAAAAAGGGCCCTGGAGCTATTGAAAGAACGTCGAAAAGAACAATATGACCTGGAAGTAAGACGCCAGGAAAAAAAAGAGCTGGAAGAGATCAATGCGAAGGCCTTTCAAGCATCGCTCTTCGGGCAGGTGAGCTCAGAGAGACGATCCTTTGAGGATCAGGATCAATCGGAAGATTCGCAAGAGGATCTAAAAGCGAGACGCGAAGAAGAGCTCAAGGAATACTACAGGCAGATGGGCATGCCGGTGGATGATCAGGATCCGCTGGCAGGGAATGAGGATTAGAGGATAATTATGAGTCGTTTTTCAGCAAAGGTGCGCATCGTTTACCTGACCCTGGTCATACTATTTACTGGCGGAGTTTTTCTGTATCTACTGGATACCTGGGGAGTGATTCGCCTGGAAGAGAAGCTTCCTTTCCTGGCATCCGATCCACCCAGAGCGCCGCTAAGTGAGGACAGTCAGACCCTTCTAGATAAAGAAGCCCTGGAAAAACAGGAAGAGAAGCTAAAAGAAAAGGAACTGCAGCTTCAAGAAATGCAGGAAAAGCTTCTGGAAAGACAGGAAGCCTTGAAACAAGAGCAGCAAAAACTGGAAGAGGCCCGTAGCGGCCTAAAAGAAGCGCGAAAACAGCTGGAGCGTGAATCTGAAGCTCGCCAGACCAGGGATGAAAAAATCCAGCAAATGGCCGAGCGCATTGGCGCCATGCCTCCGGATGATGCTGTGGCCATCCTACGTGGATGGAGTAACGTCGATATGGTAGATGTATTCGTTCAGATGGAACGAAATGCAGAAGAAGCCGGGGAACAATCCATTGTTCCGTTCTTGATCACAAAACTTCCCCGGGAAAGAGCCTCGCTGATTACCACCCTGATGATGGATGCAGTGGCAGAACGCATGCCTGCGCTGGAAAATTCTGCAGAACCCACACCTCCATGACCGCTTTCCGCTTTGTGGCCTGGGGCCCGCCCTCGCCCAACGCGCGACCCCTCCCCGATGGGGTGGCTTTCTACCCGTGATGTGTGGCGGTAGCCCTTCCATCGCCGGCCGCGCAATCCCATCCTGGATTGAGCGGCCGGAAAGCGACGTCGTGTCGCTAACTCAGGAGGACTACCGCCACAAGTTCGAAAGCCACAAAGCCCACCAGTAGATTTGA
>PBEB01000066.1 GCA_002717505.1 Leptospiraceae bacterium | reverse complement strand
TTCCCGGAAGGAAAAATCATATCGAGGGTTGCAGGAAGTTCCGAAGCATAAAGCAAGAATTTGCTTTATGAAAACAGTACACCCAGCATCATTAGAAACCATACAACAGGCCATGGACCTGGCAGCTCAGGGAAAGATGGAGCCTGCCGAATATTTTTTGTTAAGAGCTCATGAGATTGATCCGTCCTCTTCAGTAGGATGCGTCCTCGGATGGTTCTACGCGCAACAAATGAAAGACCAGGCAAAAGGCGATCGATATCTTTTCAAAGCGGTTCTCCAGGATCGAAGAAATGCAACTTCCACCCTGGAACTGGCTGTATATCTGTATGAAACCCATCGGCTGGATCGGGCCTGTGCCTGGTTCTACCGATGCCTCCGTTGCCCGGACAAAAAGGTGCATCCAGTGGCGCTATATTTTCTAGCCCGCATCTATCAGCAATGGAATCGCCCGGAACGCTCCCTGCGGTATTTGAACCTGGCGCTTCGAATGAAGCCCGATTTTGAGGCGGCAAATCGTTTTCTGAATCGATTGAAAAAGAGCGGCCTTGCAGAAAACTACACCTCGAATGACAGTAATCCCGGACAAATCCGGTTCTGATAGCGGCCGAACAGCAATTCCATCGGCCTTAAAACAGGCCTTCTCATCTCTTTCCGAGCACATCTCCGGATTCCAGCTGCGAGACAAGCAGCTGGAGTTCGCCGGAGCCTGCAATGATACGCTTACCCATTCCAGTACCTTGCTCATCGAAGCTGGCACAGGAATCGGAAAAACCCTGGGTTATTTGATTCCACTCATCGCTTATGCCAGGCGAAATCAGGTTCGAGTGGCTATCAGCACGGAAACGCGAAACCTTCAACATCAGATTCTGCAAAAGGATTTGCCCCTGGCATTAAAAGCACTGGGCCTGACCAGCGAGGAATTCCGCGCAGAGGTTTGCATGGGGGCTTCCAACTATCTTTGTATTCGCCGAATGCATCGTCTGGGTAAGGAGATCCCACCGGATCGTGCCGAGGAGTTTGAGAAGCTACTGACTTTTCATTCTGAGAACTCCATTGCCATGCGCACCGAGGCCCCGGTGAGTCCGCAGCTCTGGTCCCGGGTGGGTCGGGATCCAGAGGACTGCCTTGGGCGTAAATGTATGTACTACGACCATTCTCCTTACTTTCTGGCCCGGGAACGATGGAGACAGGCGCATCTCTTGATAATGAATCACAGCCTGCTTGCAGCTCATATGGAAAGCAAGGGACAGCTTCTACCGGAATTTCACGCAATTGTTGTAGATGAAGCTCACGGAGTGGCGGAGACCATAAACCGTAGCCGGGTTATGCGAATGGGACCGGCTGAACTGGATTTACTGGCTCGCTCCGGGCTTATCCAGAACCCGGAACTCCTCCAGGCAGTGGACGCAATAAAAAAGGAACTGCAGCATGTCTTTCGTCTGGAACCGGGATACCGTGTACGCATTCGCAAAGGCTTGAAGTTGAGCCTACTGTCCGGGTTCATGGAAGCCTGCCGCCATACCCTGTCCATGGTGGATGAGCGAATGGAACAGGAAGAGGATCTCTTTAGCGGAGACGAAGATAAGATGCAATCGGAGAATATGCTGGAACTACAGTTTCAGAAAAACCGGTTAAATGATGCGATTCAGTTTTTCGACTCCATCTCGCTGGATGAAGGGGAGAACCATGTTCGCTGGGCTGAAGGAAATAAGGCCGGCATCGATCTTTTTGCAGGTCCCGTGCAATCCGGACCATTCATAAGAGAACGATTGATTCAATCCATGGATGCCACCATTCTCTGCTCCGCCACTCTCAAAACTGGCCCCGATTTTAACTTCATCCGTCAGGGCCTTGGACTGGAACCTGAAAGAAATGGGGCCAGAACAGAATCCAGAAAGAGTCACGATGATGGTTCCAATGAAAAGTCCGTGGGACCGAGAGCCTCCAATGCATCCGATGTCCCGGGCGGAAACCTGAATGAGGAGGCTCCCTATTATCCTGAATTGGAGGATGCCTTCTCCACCGATTTCGATGGTCTTGCCAGAAGCGATGTAAACGGCAACCATGAGGCACCTGGGCATCCTTCAGACCAGGATGCATCCGGCACGAAGCAGGAGAGCGCGGCTACAGTCCCTGCAGTGCAGGAACTGAGTCTACCTTCTCCGTTCGATTATCCAAACCAGGCCATCCTTTATCTTCCAGCCAGTATTCCAGATCCGGCTCAAAACGAACAGATCTACAATGAACGGTGCGCCGCCGAGATTCAGCATATGCTGGGTCTCACAGGCGGAGGTTGCTTCGTTTTGTTTACTTCTCGAAAAAGCCTGAAGCAGATCCATGATTTACTTAGAAATTATCTGGAAGAATCAGATTTCCCCGTAATATCGCAGCTAGACATGGATGCAGGCCGTGCGATAAGAGAGTTTCGTAAAGATCCATCATCCGTACTCTTCGGGCTGGCCAGCTTCTGGCAGGGTGTGGATGTCTCTGGCGATGACTTGAGAAGTGTAATCCTATGCAGAATACCGTTTCAGGTACCGGACGATCCCCTGGTAGAAGCGCGCATCGAAAGTGAAAAGCAGCAGGGAAGGACACCGTTTATGACCATTCAATTGCCCCATGCCATTCTGCGGCTGAAACAGGGAGCTGGTCGATTGATTCGAGGAGAACGGGACCGGGGCATTATTGCCATCCTGGACCCGCGAATTCGAACCCGTAGATACGGCAAGACCATCCTGGACTCACTGCCTCCTGCAAGACCTGTGAGCAGTCGCAGAGAACTGGAAAGCGCCTATGCGGAGCTGTGGGAATCCGCCGGGACTGCCGATACCTGAATTATGTCCGCTCAAAAAATGCTGGCACCACTGGCAGTGGTGGCTTTGCTTTCGATACAGCCCGCAGCCCAGGCCATTGGCCCAGAACCCGGTGCCCCATTCGCCATTCGTTCCTATCATTTTGTTCAACAGGTGGATGAAGCCACTTTTATCAACTGGACCGGTGGGTTCATTTACACATCGATCAAAGTTCCTTTAAAACGAGTTAACAGCAAGGATGCACCCTCGGCGGATACTCCGGGTTCTCTTACAGAGGCCCGAGCGATGGCCCGTCAGGAAGCTCAAAGACTGGCTATGGGGAAGCTCTTCTCGGCCATGAAGCATTTTCCTGTAGAATCCAACAAATCGGTGATGGACCTGCTGCAGGAAAATGAAAGGTTCAGGATGCAATTTGGGCGACTTCAGGACCGGGTGAAGATCAAATCCAGGCGCACCGGCGAGGGTTATGTAGCTCTGGAACTGGGTCTATATCTCTATGGGCGAAACGGACTGCTCGGAATTCTACCAGATCGCTCCGGTGAATACATTCCGTCTATGAGCCCCGAAGGACCGGAAGATGAAGTCACCGGCATCATAGTAATGATCGATGAAGGGCTGGATTTCCGACCGGTACTTCGGCCGGCTCTGTACATGAGCAATGGTCGCAGAATCTATGGGCCCGGCACCTTACAACCCGGTCTGAGCCGACCTCCTGTACTGTATTTCAAAACTCTGTCCGAGGCCAGAGACAGAGGCAATGCCGGACTGAGACCGGCCATAATCTATGCCACGGAAATCATAAACAACGGCGATGCGGTGATTGACTCCTCGGATGCCCGTCGAATTCTGGGAAGCCGCAGTGGACGCCAGGCGCTGCGAGAATCCAGAGTCATCTTTGTAATGCCATGAGGCGAGATCGCATAGAGCAAATCATTTCAGAATTTGGCCGTAGACCAATTATTGTTCTCGGCGATTTTATGATCGATGAATATATATTCGGCGCTGTGGAACGAATATCACCGGAGGCGCCAGTGCCGGTGGTTGAACAGAAACGAGTGGAAAGGATCCCGGGCGGCGCCGGTAACGTAGTCTGCAACCTCCGTGCTCTGGGAGTGCCTGTTATCGCTTCGGGCATCTCCGGCTTCGACGATCGTGGACAGGAACTGGAAAAGGACCTGGTAGAGCTGGGTGTGGAACAGGGAAGGATCCTTTTTGAAAAACTGGACCGTCCGACTACGCGAAAAACCCGAATATTTGCCGCCAACCAGCAGGTCTGCAGGCTGGACCTGGAAGACCGTAGTCCAATTTCAGAAGATACCGTTGCTGCCTTGATGAAACGCCTGGATCAGCCTCTGGCGGAGTCTGCAGCTGTGATTCTTTCAGACTACGATAAGGGAGTGATCGTTCCGGAGCTCATTAATCGAATCGTAGAAAGAGCGGCCAGACAGAATGCCTATGTGGCTGTGGATCCGCAGGTAACGCATTTCAGCCAGTATCGCAATGTAGATATTTTAACACCCAATCATCATGAGGCAGGCCGATTTTTGCTCCGTGAGCTAAAGACAGACGAGGCGGTAGAAGCAGGTGGAAAGGAAATCCTTGAGCGCTTGAATTGCAAAAGCCTTTTGATAACTCGAGGAGAAAAAGGGATGAGCCTGATCGAGCCAGATCGCACCAGGCATTTTCCCACTGTGGCCACCGAGGTATTCGATGTAACGGGAGCCGGAGACACTGTTATCTCCGTTTTTACTCTTGTGATGTCCAGCGGAGGAACCCTGGAAGAGGCAGTCCATTTGAGCAATTATGCAGCCGGTCTGGTCATTCGCAGGATTGGTGCTGCAACGGTGCAGGCGCAAGAGCTTCTGGGCGCCGCCACCGATCCATAAGTACCTCAACAATCTGTAAAGGAATGCTCGCAATAGTAATCCAGAAAGAACACTCCCAATACAGGCAAGAGCAATGCCCGTCCAGGATGCCAGCATCAGCGACGATTTAAAGGCATTAACTATTTCTGGCTCATGTTTACCGGGTCAGATACACTCAGGTTGAAACAGTGCCCATGAACACAACATCCAACATAGACTCCCTGGAATCCAAGATATTCTGGGAGGCCTCCGAATTAAGGCTGCGACTGGACGCTCTGCAAAAGGAACAGAAGCGCATCGTTTTTACCAACGGCTGCTTCGATATATTGCACCGAGGCCATGTGGAATACCTCTGCAGAGCCCGGGATCTGGGAGACTATCTGGTGCTCGGTTTAAACTCCGATGACTCTGTGCGAGAATTAAAAGGTCCCGGTCGGCCCATTCAGCCCATGGAAGATCGGATTCGTATCCTGGCCGGATTGTTCTGCCTGGATTTTTTGATTCCGTTCTCGGAATCTACTCCTGAAAATCTGCTCTCAATCCTTCAACCGGATATTCATACAAAAGGCGGAGACTACAAACCCGAGGAATTACCGGAGGCATCGGTGGTTCAAAGCTATGGAGGGAAGGTGATTATCCTTCCTTTCCTTGAAGGCCGGTCCAGCTCCCGTATCATTGAACGTAGCCGAGAACAATAATAACTGCCAAATTGCAGGAACGAGGCAAGAAGCATGGGAATACTCCGAACCATCAAGAAGGCTTCAGGACGGCTTCAGGCAATTTCCTGAAGGAAAACACCCATATCGGTAATCAGTTCCCGAGCTTCCGGTACTGACCGCGCTAGGTTTGTGGCTCCATGAATCAGACTCTCATAGGTTCGAATACGAACACTGGCGCCGGCATCCTGCATCAAAGATCCCAGCCTGAGGCCCTGATCTCTCAATGGATCAAAGCCGCAAACTTGAATGAAAGTGGGAGGCAGGGCCTTGAGATCAGCCTTTTTTGCATGACAGGGGCTTACCATGAAATCCTCGAAATCGATACTCTGAGAGAATGCATGTCTGCGAAAATAGTCCAGCATGGTTCCGGTGAGCCCAAAGCCTTTGGCCAGCTCAATCATGGAACTGTCCGCAATGGCTGAGTTCCCTAAATCCACCCAGGGATAAATCAATGACTGAAAGGTCGGTCGCTTAATTCTCTTTCTTTTGGACTGAAAGCTAACGTTCAAACAGAGATTTCCCCCGGCGCTATCTCCTCCAAGGCCCAGCCGATTGGCATCGATTCCCAGATTATGACCGTGATCCAGAACCCAGCGATAGGCTTCCAGCGCATCCTCAGCACCTGCAGGATAGGGATACTCCGGAGCAAGACGATAGTCCACAGATAGAATTACAAGACCACTTTGAATCGCAAGAGTCCGAAGTATGGCATCGGTGGTATCAAGGTCTCCAATTACAAAACCGCCTCCATGGAAATAGAGCATGGCCGGCTGAAGCCGGGCCTCGCAGGTAGCAGAATACAACCGCATGCGAATGCGCTTATTGTCCTGTCCGGGAATGGAGAAGTCTTCCACTCTGGCCACTGGCTCAGGAAGCAAATCAAAATGCCCCAGGAGACTGGAAAGCTGCCTTCGCGCTTCTACTGGAGAAAGATTTTCTGCTGATGCATGAATTCGCGAAAGTAGAAGGCCCATCTGAATTCGGGGATCCAGAGTGTGTCCTGCATCATTTCGAGTTACACCGCCAGAAAGGACTCTCAGCAACCCGGGGGGAAGGCTCAGGATCGCTCTTCCGATTTTTCCTTCCAGTTTCTGGATCCATCCAGCCATTGTTAAGGAATTACAGACTGCGCTGTGGAATCAAGTAAATCCCAGACCCTCGCTGTAGAGGAGCAACTGATACTTGCCCCCGGGGCAACGAAAATGTGTAGACCATGGATCATCGACCGGCGATACAAGGGTGTATGCATTCACATCCTTTCGATTACGATTATATAATAGTTGGTAGCGGATTTGGCGGAAGCGTATCTGCATTGCGCCTTGCTCAGAAAGGATACTCGGTGGCAGTGCTTGAATCCGGGAAGCGCTGGAAAGCAGGAGAATTTCCAAAGTCAAACTGGAATTTGAGAAAGTATCTGTGGATGCCCCGCCTGGGTTTTTACGGCATTCAGAGAATCAATATACTCAACGACTTTCTTCTTGTAAGCGGCGCCGGCGTAGGTGGCGGAAGCCTAGTCTATGCCAACACTCTCTATGTTCCACCGGATTCTGTTTTAAAAAAGCCGGTGTTTTCCAAACTTGGGGGTCCCTCGGGCCTGCATCCATTCTACCGCGTTGCTTCTTACATGTTGGGCGTCACCACCAATCCCAGACTCTTTGAACCGGACCGGGTGCTAAAGGAAGTGGCGTCAGACATGGGTAAAGAGGATACATTTCGACCCACACCGGTGGGTGTGTATTTCGGCGATGGGCCCGGGCAGAAATCGAAGGATCCCTTTTTTGGTGGCGAAGGACCTGATCGCATGGGCTGTAATTACTGCGGTGGCTGCATGGTCGGTTGCCGATTCCATTCCAAGAATACCCTGGATCAGAACTATCTATTTCTGGCCGAAAAGCTGGGCGCCCATGTGATTCCAGAAACGAAGGCCGTGGATCTACTTCCACTGAATTCCACCGGGCAGCCGGATCCTACGGCCGACGGTAGCTACGGCTATGAGATCAGAACAAAAAGCACAACAGGCTTTCTGGGGATTCCTCGGAAACGATTCAGGGCGCGCAACGTCATACTTTCTGCAGGCGTCATGGGCACCGTGGGTCTACTGCTGGAGATGAAGAGAAAGGGGCGTCTAACCTCTTTGAGCCCCCGACTGGGCAGCCGGGTGCGAACCAACAGCGAAACGGTGCTGGTTGCCACAAAGTACGGAAAAACCGATGCCGGAGAAAAGCCCGACTACTCCCGGGGCGTTGCCATCACATCCAGCATCCATGTAGACGACCATACGCATGTAGAACCTGTGCGATACCCGGCCGGCGCCGACTTCTTTGGGCTTCTGGCCAGCCCCATGCCTTCCGATTCAGGAAGAATTCCCCGTCCATTGCGATACCTGGGCATGATATTTACACATCCAATTTACTTTTTAAAGGCATCCAATCCATTCGGATTCGCGAAGAATTCCGTGATCTTGCTTGTAATGCAGACCCTGGATAACAGCGTTCAACTGATCAGAAAGCGACGATGGGCCTGGCCCTTTCAAAGATCCACCACATCGCATCTGGAACCAGGTAGTGAAAAGACACCGGCCACGATTCCGGTAGGCAATGAAGTAACTCGGCGAGTGGCTGAAAAAATTGGCGGGATTCCCCGAAGTTCCATCAATGAAGTCCTATTGAACGCACCTGTGACCGGCCACATCATGGGTGGATGCATTATGGGCGAAAACAAGCAAGAGGCCGTGCTGGATCTGGAGAATCGAGTTTTTGGTTATCAGAATCTTCGAGTGTGCGATGGATCCATGCTAACAGAAAACCTGGGCGTGAATCCCAGTTTGACCATTACGGCCCTGAGCGAGCGAGCCATGTCTTTCATTCCTCCGGCTGGAAAAACTCAGCAAATCTTTGAATTTGAAAAGAGAGCGAAATTCAATACTATACTGCTGAATGACCAGGGCGCCAAAACTGCCTCAAGAAAGGGGGGCGATCCGAAAGGTAAAGGAACCAGCAAGAGAAAGGCCACAACCACGAAGAAAAGGGCTACAAGATAATGTAGCCGAGTGAATTACTCGGGTCCTGCAGGAGTACTCAACAGTCCATACGTTTCCGAATCAAGCAGAGAGATAGGCAGGGATGCCTCCAGGGGAATCCAGGGGAATCCAGGGGAATCCAGGACATCTCTGCAACCGCTGGACCAGGATATCCGTTCGCGCCACGGCCCCCTCATCGAGGTTCAATACCGGTCTGTCGAAAAGCCCACCGCGCATGGGTGGGCCATCGTTCTATCGGCGTCCCGCCCCGGTAAGCGATGCTCGCTTGCTTCGGCTGGGTTTGGCATTGCTGGATTTAGATCCGACTTTTCCATCCGGATAGTTATGCGCCAGGGGTCGAATGGAATGGCCCCTGTTTTCCGCAGTGGCTCGCTTCTTTCCTCTCTTTGTTTCCTTTTCCAGTTCCGATAGAAAGAGCTCAAAATCTACCTGCATGGTATGTCGCGCAGACTGTACATACCGCTTTGCCATGGCCTTTTGTTCTTTGTCCATGTAGTGATACATCTGCTTCGCAGAAGGCAATGCATATTCTCCTTTCAGATAGCGAGCATACCATTTGCTCTGGGCCTCTGAAAGAGGCATTACAGGACCCAGGGGCTGCAGGAGCCCAACAAAGCAGATCCCGGGTCGCTCTGGTTCTATGGCCCTGTGAAACAGCGGCAGATAGTTATTGGGCGCCGAGATAAACTGCTCATCGAAGAAAGGAAATTCTACATTGTAGCCGGTGCACCAGACAATGGCATCCACCTCTTCCGATGTGCCATCCGAGAAAAAAACATTCCTTGCGTCCATCCGCTCAATGCCAGGGCGGAACTTCAAATCGCCGCTACCGAAGCGTCCTAGAATTTCATTCGAGATGGTGGGATGCGCCTGGCCAATACCAAAGTCCGGCTCTGGCAAACCAAAGCTGGACATCTTACCCACTGCCAGGCGAAAGATGATAGATGCTACAAACTCTTTAAACCAGAAAGGCACCCACACTGGAAATGCTTCAGTGAGCTTGTCGAAAGGCTGACCGAATAGATACTTGGGAAAAACATAGGCTCCCCTTCTTCCGGAGAGAAATACATTCTTCGCAAGCCCTGGTCGCGAAATCTCTGTAGCAATATCCATGGCGCTATTGCCCATACCCACAACCAGGACATTTTTACCCACCAGATTGTGGGGTTTTTCTGGATCCACATAATGATGGGCATGAAACTGAATGCCTTTGAATTGCTTCTGCCCGGGATATTCAGGATCCGGCCATCTTTCGGACCAATGATGCCCATTGGCCACCATCACCGAATCATAATGGATCTGTCTACCGTCGGAGAGGGTAACTTCGTAGGTGCCGTCGGGTTCCGGTTCTACATGCTGCACCGCGGTCTTGAACTGAATATGCTCATAGATTCCAAATTGCTTGGCATAATCCTGAAAATAGGAATAGATTAAACTGTGCGATGGATAATCGGGATAATCATGGGGCATGGGATAATCTCTGTATTCCATGCGATCCCGGTGCGTGTTAATATGAAGGGATTTGTAGACACTGCTCATCCCATTATCGTTACCAAAACGCCAGAGGCCGCCAATATCGGATCCCTTTTCGTAACAATCAAATGGAATGCCGGCATCCTTCATCGCTTTGGCGGCGGTCATCCCACTACAGCCGGCCCCGATAATACAGACCCTGGGTAGTATTCCTTCATTTTGCTCGTTGGCCCGATGTCCCCTTGTTCTGGAGCGTCCGACCTTGCTTTCGCCTTTTCTCTTCATATTTCCCCCTGGCTCAATGCGCCATGCCTGAGTTCATCATGGAGCCTTGATGCTGTCAAGAAAAAGTGACGCTAGCGTCAACTTTTGCTTGCAATCTAGATTCCCTGGATTACTCTTCCTGCATGTCTGGTCCTGGTTTGAGGGAACATCGCAAAGCAGCCAATCGCGCTGCCATAGTAAAGGCAGCCATCCAGGTCTTTTCTGAAATGGGATTCGAAGCCTGCACTGTTAGAGACATTGTGCGAGCCAGCGGTCTTGCTGCCGGAACATTCTACAATTACTTTCAGAGCAAAGAAGAAGTCCTGGAATCAATCATTCAAGAAATCAGTACTGAGGTTCGGGGAGTGGTCCAGCGGGCCCGGCGAGGAGCTCCTGACGGTAAGAGCTTCGTCGAAGAGGGGTATCTGGGATTCTTTCAAGTTCTCAGTTCCGATCCCGGGATGCTTTTAATGCTGGCACGAAACCAGAACATCTTCCGGTCCATGGTATTTGGTGCGGCAGCCGGCGCGACGCCTGCAGGGTTTGCAACGGGCAGCGGTTCCGGCAAGAAGACCAGTGCTGTGGAAGGCATTCTGGAGGATCTCAAGGACGATTTACGATGGGCTATCCGGCAGGGTTACTTTCGCGATCAGAATCCGGATCTACTGGCCCGGGCCATCATCGGCGCCGGGTTTGAGATTCTGCTAACCATGGGCACAGATCCATCCATGACACCGGAGAAGGCGGCTTTTTTTCTCTCGGAGCTATTTCTCCAGGGTATGCAACCAGACCGAGCTTAATGCTTCTGGCCCGGGCAAGCATCTTCCGGGGACTCAGGACTGCCAGATGCCCGCTTCGGTTGCACCAATTTCCCTGCCTCGATGATTCTGGGCCGCCGACTATCCCGGGACCAATTTCTGTCAGTAAATCTAATCCATTCTACTTGCCTTTTTTGGAAAAATCGTTGGATGCAACGATGGAGCAGGGGAAATGGCTTTCATGTCTGCCCGATTCATCTTCATCACCGGCGGTGTTTGCTCTTCTCTGGGAAAAGGGGTCACCGTAGCTGCCCTTGGTTGCCTCCTGGAAAACAGAGGCTATCGAGTATCGCTGCAAAAGATGGATCCCTACATTAACATCGATCCAGGAACCATGAGTCCGTATCAGCACGGCGAAGTCTATGTTACCGACGATGGGGCTGAAACAGATCTGGACCTTGGCTACTATGAGCGCTTTACGAGCAACAGTCTGAGCCGGGCCCATTCAGTGAGCACTGGACAGATCTATAACGCTGTAATTCAGCGCGAACGTCGGGGAGATTACCTGGGTCGAACCGTTCAGGTCATTCCGCATATTACCAACGAAATCAAGAATCGCATGATGGAGCTCACTCGCAATGACGATGTGGACTTCGCCATTGTAGAAATTGGCGGCACCGTAGGAGACATCGAATCGGTACCTTTTCTGGAAGCCATCCGTCAAATGCGCCGGGAGAGAGGACGAGAAGGTGTATGCTTCATCCATCTAACTCTAGTTCCCACCATTACCGTAGCCGGGGAAGCCAAGACAAAACCAACCCAGCACAGCGTTAAAGAACTACTAACTTTTGGTATCCAGCCGGATTTGCTGGTATGCCGGGTTTCCAGTCCATTAAGCCAGGATCTAAAGGATAAACTGGGCCTGTTCTGTAATGTGCGAGAAGAAAATATTATCTCAGCATCGGACATCAAAGGAAGCATCTACGAGATTCCCGAGATGTACAGAAATGAGCATCTGGATCTTCGCGTACTGGACCACTTTGCCATCGAGCCCAGGCGACTGAACTTTAAGAAATGGCATGATCTCCTGGAGATTACCCGTAGTCCCAAGAAAACCGTTCGCATAGCCATATGCGGAAAGTACATTGCTCTACAGGATGCCTACCGTTCCATCTATGAAGGACTGATGCATGGAGGCATTGCCAACCAGGTAGAAGTTGAATTTGTTTCCGTAGATCCCGAGGAGCTAGAAAAGGAGACGTCGCCTGCAGAAGCATTCAAGGGAGTTCACGGTATACTGGTTCCCGGAGGCTTTGGAAACCGAGGAATCGAAGGAAAGCTGAGAGCCATTCAGTATGCCAGAACCAGGAAGATCCCTTTCTTTGGAATATGTCTGGGAATGCAATGCGCTGTAATCGAATTCGCTCGCAACGAAGTGGGACTGGAAGAGGCGAACAGCACAGAATTTGACCCCAAAACCGAGCATCCTGTCATTTCCCTGCTGGAAGAGCAAATGGGCCTGGAACAAAAGGGGGGCACCATGCGATTGGGCTCCTATCCTTGCGTGGTTACCGAAGGTACTCTGGCGCATAAAGAATACGGCCAGACCAAGATTAAAGAAAGACATCGCCATCGATTCGAATTCACATTGAAGTACAAAGAGGAATTCGAAAAAGCCGGCCTTACATTTTCAGGCACCAGTCCCGATGGACAGCTCATTGAAATGATTGAGATCAAGAACCACCCCTGGTTCATTGGCTGCCAGTTTCATCCGGAGTTTCAGACTCGGCCTGTGAAGCCCCATCCGCTGTTCTCTGGCTTTGTCCGCGCATCCTCCAAACTCACAAAATAGGATCTAACCGAAAAGGACTCCAATCCCGAAGGGTAAATTGCACGCCTGTCCCGGTTCAACTCAATGGCCAGAATACTCTCCTTCTCTGGGCACGAACTGAGGCACAGGAAATTGCCGGATTTGTTGCTTAAAGGCGACCCGGGACCTCTGTCAGCCCAACGGATTTCATTGCTGAAAAAAGAATGGCCTGTCCATCGGCAGTGCTTAGCCTGTCCCTATGCAGGCCAGTAAGCGCCCTTTTTTGAATAATTCCACCATCGGTGGTGATGAACCCTTCTTTTTGATCGCCGGTCCCTGCGTCATTGAAAGCCGGGATATGCTCAGTCATGTTTGCGAAACCATGCTGGAGATCACAGGCAAGCTCGGCATTCCCTATGTTTTCAAATCCAGTTTTGATAAGGCGAATCGAAGCTCCGCTGATAGCAAAAGAGGTCCCGGTATCGATGAAGGCTTACGAGACCTTCAGTTCATAAAAGAGACCTACAATGTGCCGGTTCTCACAGATGTCCACGATGCCTCCCAGGTGGATGCTGTGGCCCAGGTTGTAGATATTCTACAGATTCCTGCATTCCTGTGCAGACAGACAGATCTGGTATTCGCCTGCGCCGACACAGGCCGATGGGTGAATGTAAAGAAGGGACAGTTCATGGCACCGGCCGATGCACCCAGCATCACCGAAAAAATCAAGTCCAGAGGATCTGACAAATATCTGATTACTGAACGCGGCGTTAGTTTTGGATACAACAATCTTGTATTCGACCCTCGCAGCCCCGAAATTATGCATCAGAGCGATATTCCTGTTGTCTTCGATGGCACTCATTCCACGCAGCTTCCAGGTGGAGGGAAACAGAGCGGCGGCGACCGCGCCATGGCACCGGTGTTGATGCGTGCAGCAGCAGCCGTGGGAGTGGAGGGTTTCTTCATGGAAGTTCATCCAGATCCTGCCAATGCCTGGAGCGATTCCAGCAATCAGTACTGGCTGGATAAAACGGAAGACCTTCTAAAACAACTCTATGAAATCGATCGTCTGGTAAAGACCGGTGGCGCAGTCCCTGCTGGAGGAGCATGAATGGTTTCGGCCTAAAATCTTGCTCTTCCAATCCAACTACTCCTGGAGAGGAAGCAACCACTGGCAAAGCATCCTGTGCAACCGGGTGTTTCCTGGAATTCCAGAATCGCGCAAAAACTGTAGCTCGGCATAATGCAGCCTGGGCGACTCAAAAGAGCAGCCGATTCGCATTGCTAGCTAAAACATCGATCTTACTTCTTGCCCTGTCTCTTTCCCATTGCTCCGATGAAATCCCGGTGCTCAAAGAAGAAGGCGCAGAAAGTGGCTCTACCATCCGCATCTCTAACTTTAAACGCGAAGAGTACAATGCTCTGGGTGCTCCCGAGATGCGAGTGAAAGCCCGGGAAGCCTACATCTATGAGTCAGGCGACGGGGCCAATAAAACCCAGGAGCGATTGGTAGGTTACGATTTCGAATACACCGACATAGACGGGGCCGATACAACCATCCTCACCGCTCAGAAAGCGGAGATGAATCAAAAAACCGGCATCATGTATATGACTGGCAATGTCCATTTGAAAGGTCTGGACCGAGAGATTCGGGGAGAAGCGCTCTATTACGATATGAAAAAGAAGATCGCCCGTAGCGATCAACCCGTCTACATAAAGGAAGGGGAAATCTCTACGCACTGCCGGGGTGGCGTCATTATGTACATGAACGAAGAAAAGCAGATCTGTCGACTGCCGGCCGGAAAGCGGGAAAAGCGAAAGCCCACAATTCCAGGCCCTGCCGGCCCCACTCCTGGACAGGGGGATGATCTGTTTCAGTGAGTAGCAGGGCAACAGATCCTTACAAGACTGCGATGCTGAATATGAACGGACACATCTCGAATGGCTTTCGCCGTCTGGCCTTTCGGCGGATTCTGATCTATTTTCTATCCAGCCTGTTCTTGCTTCCCGGCTGTCAAAGTATTCAGGATCTCTTCCAGCCCATCCAGACCGACGAAGATTACAATTTTCCCTGGGATGGACCTCTGCAGGAAGAGGAAACCGATGCCCCGGAAACAGGGGATCCGACTTCCAACCAGAACCCTGAAGGGATTTCCGAAAAACCCATCGATCCAGAGAAAGACTCTCAACTACAGCTAGAAGAAAAGCGAAAGACCGATCGGGGCAGGGAGATTGTAACACGCTTCTATGGAGCGGAGTTGATTCGTCAGAGGATCTATCTGAATGGCAAACCGGAATGGAGAATCCAGCTCAGAGGGAATGCCACCATCCGACATGGCAATGTATTGATACGTGCTCCCTCCATCACCATAGATGCAGGGAAGTACGGAAAAATGACCGGCGGAGTCCAGATATACGATTCCGAGAATGGAATTTTTATTCGAGCCGCCCGTGGTGTTTACAACCGCGATAAGGAAACGGTGCAATTGCTGGGCTGGCCCTATATGCGCATCAAAAAACCCGGTCAGGAAACTACGCATATAACCTGTGTGCGCATGGAGCGCGACCTGGCGGAAAAGATCGCCTATTTAAAAGAGGATGTTCGAATCCATCATAGTGATTACAACATCCTGGCAGATACTGCCAGCTATACAGATGCAAAGGAACTCATTGAAATCCAGGAGAATCCCCGAATCCTGGGGAAAGGCGAATACCTTACCGGGGACAAGATATTATACTACACCGGGGAAGAGAAGGCTGTGCTGGAAGGCAAGACCCTCTATGCTACCTACGAACCAGAAACCATCATAGTACCGAACCTGGAAACCTATGCAAGAACCCATGGACCGCTACGGGAAAAGGCTCTAGAAGAAGCTCGGAAAGAAGCTGAGCGAAGGGGAGAGACTCTTCCGGATCCGGATGCAAAAGAGAAAAAGAAACCATCCGGTCCTGTTCTTCAAATCTTATCGGCCGATCGCATCGAGCATCTGTTTGCGGACAAGAAGAACCCTGTAACCAGAATCACAGGCAATGTAATCTTCACCGATCCCACAAGGGAGCTCCGTTCCCCGGCTCTGGTGGGCACAGGCCCATCCATGGCAGTACTGAGTACCGATCAAGGCGTTGAATTCATAGATAAAGAAGAGAGTATCCGAGTAAAATCTAGAGAAATGGAATACAAACGGCAGGAGCAATTCCTGACCCTGACTGGCGATCCGCTGGTGGAATTCCTGGACGAAGAAACCGGAGATGTAACAGGAACTCTTACCGGCGCATTCATCGAACGTGATTTCCAGGCAGAGGTGACCCTTGCCCGGGGCAATGTAGAGCTAAACCGGGGCGAGGATCGAGCCCGGGGCGAAATCGCACGCTACGAAGAGAAAGAAGGGTATCTGGAATTCATCGGGAATCCCAGGATCTATCGGGACGGAAGCTGGATTCAGTGCAGCCTTGTGAGAATGTATCCGGACCAGGATCGCATTGTCTTTGAAAAGAATATTCAGGGTGCCATCGTAGAATAGTAATCATTACCCAGCGCCTGCATCCAGGACGGGCGCCTGGCTTTGTCGTTCGACCTGCCAGGCATTCCCGTTAGGCCCGGAGAGCTCATCTTTCTACACAGAAGGTCGGAATCCATGTCAGGCTCAAATGGAAAATCCGGCTCCTTCCGCGCTCTCCAAAAACACCAGGAAGGCTCCTTCCATTTCGATGAGCGTACCTCGCAGAGGTTCCTTACTTGCATCCAGAAGGGGCTTGCAAAACTCGGGCCAGATAATAGGAAAAACGTCAAAGAAGGTTTGCCTTCCGAATTGCCCCTTGCATTCTGGATTTGTGGCTCGAGCCAGGAAATCCAAAAGCACCGCTCCTTCAAGGGAGCATGAGGAATCCAGAGATCTCCAACAGACTGGATTTGATCCCAATTTCCGTATGCGTACCCTCAGAATGGAGGGATTGGTTAAAATCTACAATAGAAAGCGGGTGGTGGATGGCGTTTCCTTCGAAATTGCTCGCAGGGAGATAGTGGGGCTGCTTGGCCCAAACGGAGCAGGAAAAACCACCTCATTCTATATGGCTGTGGGTCTGGTGCAACCCGACGAGGGACGGGCCTTCATCGGCGAGGAAGAAGTGACGAAACTTCCTATGTTCAAGCGGGCCAGACTGGGAGTGGGATATCTAGCCCAGGAGGCTTCTGTATTTCGCAAATTAAGTGTGCGAGAAAACATTGAGGGTGTCCTACAGATGCACTTCAAGGATCCAAAGGAGATCCGCCGCCGTTCGGATGCACTCATCCATGAACTTCATTTAGACAAAGTAACCAATCAGAAAGGCTTTACTCTTTCCGGCGGAGAAAGACGGCGCTGTGAAATTGCCCGGGCTCTGGCCACGGAGCCGGATTTCATTCTCCTGGATGAGCCATTTGCCGGCGTAGACCCCATTGCAGTTCGCGATATCCAGGATTTAATATCGCAGCTAAGGGAACGAGGGCTGGGCATTTTAATCACGGACCACAACGTTAGAGAAACCCTGAAAATCACGGACCGGGCCTACATTATGTATGCAGGTCAGATTCTCAAATCAGGCACTGCACAGGAACTGGTACAGGATCAAAGGATCAAAGAAATCTATCTGGGAGAGGACTTCACTCTCTAGGCTGTCTATGGCACTTTCCCAGCAACTTGTTCAGAAGCAGACCCAGAGACTGGTCATGACCCAGGATCTGCGCCAGTCTATTGAACTGCTGCCCCTTTCCAACCTGGAGCTCTCCGAACGAATTCAGACCGAGCTTCTAGAGAATCCCCTTCTAGAACTGAAGGAAGAAGAAGAGAACCGGGAACCCCAGGAAAGGCCCGAGCGACAGAGCAGTGAAGATGACAACTCCGAAGCAGAGTCCAGAGCTAGAGAGGAATACAGCGACTACGGACAGATCGATTACGAAGGTGCCGATCGAAAGAATCAATTCTTACAAAATGCAGTTACCTCCCATAGCTCCTTGCAGGAGTATCTCACAGAACAGCTCCGGCTAACCAATCTGAACGCGCAGGAATTCGAAGCGGCCACCATCATAGTCTCTGCCATAGATCAAAAAGGGTTTCTAACGGAGTCGCCGGAAGTATTGCTGGAGGATCAGCAATTGCCACCGGGGGGCATAAACAAGGTCCTTTCCACCATTCGGGAGCTGGATCCCCCTGGATGCGGAGTCAGCGGTGTGCAGGAAGCTTTACTTGTACAGGCTGCACTGCAAAATGCAGAGCCATTTGTATTGAAGCTTCTGGAACGTCACTTCGAGGATCTGGAGCGGCTGGACTACAAAAAGATCGAGAAAGAGACGGGTTGTAACGAAACCAGGATTCATTCCGCACTGCAATTTATACGAACCCTGGAGCCCTTTCCGGGTACTCTCTATTCCAGCCGTGAGCCAGATTATGTTGTTCCGGATTTAATCGTAGTGGAGCTGGAAGACAGAATCAATGTAATCATAAACGATGACTGGATTCCGGCTCTCCAAATCAGTGAATCCTACAAGACTCTCCTTTCCGGAGGCAAGGAAGGAGATACAGAATATCTGGAAACCAAGCTTTCCAGTGCCACCTGGCTCCTTCGAGGAATCAAGCAGCGCAGGCAAACTCTGTATCGAACCATGCAAACAATTGTGGAACATCAGGAAGACTTCTTTCGCAAAGGACATGGACATCTGGTTCCTCTGACATTGAGAGAAGTGGCTGACGATCTGGAAATGCATGAATCTACCATTTCCAGAATAACCACCAATAAATACGTTCAGACCCGATGGGGAATCTTTGAATTGAAATACTTCTTTACCAGTGCTCTTAGAAAAGCAGATGGAGGACGAGGGGAGTCTTCAACAAACATAAAGGAAAGGGTTCAGAAGCTGGTAGATGCGGAAGACCCATCATCGCCGCTGTCGGACCAGGAGATAGCCGATCGAATCGCCTCGGAAGGCGTAAGCATCGCTCGAAGAACAGTGGCAAAATATAGAAAAATATTGAATATTCCATCAGCGGAGAGAAGAAGAATCCTAAAGGGAATGGGCAGAGGCAAATAATGGGGACCCGTGCGCTTTTCGTCATCTGAATGCCAGAATTTTCAGAAATCCGAGGCATCTCATGGCGCCCGATTAGATTTCTTCGGAATGCGCACCGGTAATTGTAGCAGGCAAGGCCGGGGGGCGAATCTTCTTAATTGAGTCCAGTTGGACTCTGGATTTGAAGTTTTTGTAGTTCAAGAAGACCAGGGATAAGGAGGGGTCATGGAAACCAGCTACCACTTTCAAAATATAGATTCTTCAGACGCTCTGAAAGAATACGCAGACAAGGTTGTGGACAAATTGTCCTCCCACTTCAGCAATCTGCAAAATGCCACCGTTCATTTTAAGGTGGAAAAGATCCATCAGATTGCTGAGATTACAATTAATGGCGATAGCGGTCAGTTTGTAGCCGAAGAAAAAGCAGAGGATATGTACGCCGCTCTGGACCTGGTGGAAAAGAAACTGGAAAAACAGATTCGAAAACACAAGGAAAAGCATCTGGGAAAAAATCAAAGGGGATAATATGAGTTCGATGGAACCTGGCAAGCTACTGGAGATTTCCGAGCTGGGCCTTCGCATCCTGGCCGGTGAAAAGGGACTGGAACGTAAGATTCGGAATGAGGATGTAAATCGGCCTGGACTGGCGCTGGCCGGGTTCTATCGCAACTTTGCCCACGATCGATTGCAGGTTTTTGGCCAGGGGGAATTCGCCTATTTGCTGGACTGTGGAGGAGAAGTAGAAGGACGCATCAAAGATGAATTCTTTGAATACGAATACCCGGCACTGGTCTTCACTCATGGTAACCAGCCTCCCTCCTGCTTTCTCAAGAAAGCCACTGAAACAGATACTCCACTGCTACAGACCACTCTCTCAACACACGATTTTATACTGAACTTTCACAGGATCATTACCCGGGCCCTCGCTCCCCAGACTTCCATCCATGGAGTTTTGATTGAAGTCTTTGGCCTTGGGGTTTTACTCCTGGGCCCTTCCGGAATCGGGAAATCCGAAACGGCCCTGGAATTGATTGAGCGAGGACATCGCCTGGTTGCCGACGATATGGTCCATATTCGCCATATGGGCAAAGGCGAATTGATCGGCGAATCTGATCCAATGATTGAACATCATATGGAACTCAGAGGGATCGGAATCGTAAACATTAAGGATCTATTCGGCGTAGGAGCTATTCGGAAGAAGGTCCAGGTAGATCTTGTGGTTTTTCTCGAAGACTGGAATGAAGAGAAAGAATACGATCGTCTGGGCATTGACGAACAGACTATGGAAATCCTGGATGTTTCCATTCCCAGTATCACTCTACCTCTCAGACCAGGTAGAAACATTCCCATTCTCGTAGAAACGGCGTCTATGAATCATCGCTCCCGAAGGATG
Source organism: Leptospiraceae bacterium (assembly GCA_002717505.1). GTDB lineage: Bacteria > Spirochaetota > Leptospiria > Leptospirales > Leptonemataceae > UBA3465. The sequence continues at coordinate 63,334 of PBEB01000066.1, read as the reverse complement.
GGATTTCATGCGGCTCGGTCTCTTTCCGAAAGGATTCATACTCGAATCTCCGAGCAGATTTCCGAAGATTCCGAAAAAGAAAAATCTGCCTCCAGAAAAAACCGAAAGAAGGCATCACCTAAACCCTTGATGGGACCCGCTTAATGGAAACAGTAGATGTAACGATTGAATTACAGGAAGGCCTCCATGCTCGACCTGCCAGTATCTTTGTTCGAGAGGCAGCCAGGTTCAAGTCAGAAGTCTTTCTCACAGCAAACGGAGTTACCGTAAACGGCAAAAGTATCATGGGCATCTTGATGCTTGCACTCAGTCCCGGCACAAGGGTAACTCTTGAGATTCGCGGCGACGATGAAAAGGAGGCCATTGCCAAACTGCCGGATTTGCTCAACGGAGCCGAGAGTTGAGAAGAACGGAACCCTGGAAAAGAGAAGAGTCCAAGATTCTTCTCAGGGATGCTCTATTTCTAATTCTGATTCTCTGGATATCTCTCTTTATAGCAGAAGCCTATTTCGTCCGCGAAGACACCTCGCCGGTGGATCGCATATTCATTTACCTGGTGGTTTTTATCCCGCTGGGCACACTGAACTTCCTTTTCCTCTACTACTACAGAAATAAGCGAATTCGTCGCACCGGGAATCTTCGATCTTCCCTGAGATACCGATTGATGATCGCCTTTATGGTAGTATCCATTTTTCCTTCCATCCCTATCTTTCTGGTAAGCTCGGATCGCGTAGAAACAGTGATCGGAGTTCTGTTCTCTCTGGATTTTCGCGGAGGACTTCTGGCTTCTGAAGATCTTTTGAAGCAACATGAATTGGAGCAAACAAGGAAATTCTCGGAATACGTGGCTGCTCGTCAGGGCTATCTTCCATCCCCGGGCACCTGGCCCGGAAATCTGGAACAAGGGTTTGATCCAGAATCAGAAAGCATCTTTTTGATCGAAGGATCCGGTGTGATCAAGCGGTTCGGAGAGCAGCCATTGAACCCTCTGGAATGGAGCTCTGTGCGAAGAGGCAATGAAAAGGGACCTCCCATATTTGCCGGTGTTTCATCCAGTCGAAGATATGCTGTGGTTACAGTGCCTACCAACGTCCCCAATCGCTACTATTTAATCACCAGACATCTTTACGCAGACAACCCCAGATCCGAAGCCCGGTTTCAAGATATCGTAAACCTGGTGGCCTCCGGAAAAGAGGAATGGGAAGAGAAGATTCCCTACAATCTGCGCCTTGGTCTTGCAATTGCCTATGCGATGATGATTACAATCGCTCTGGGTGTAGCTATTGTCCTGGCCCGTCAAATTTCGCACCCCATTGTATCTCTTGCGGCCGCCACTCGGTCGGTAACCCAGGGAAAACTGGACACACGACTGGACATTAAATCAGAAGGGGAAATTGGAATCCTGATAGATAGCTTTAACCAGATGACAGAAGAGCTCCAGACGCTTCGGGGACGATTGCTCCACAGTCAGCGAGTAGCTGCCTGGCAGGAAGTGGCCCGCAGACTGGCCCATGAAATCAAGAATCCTCTCACTCCCATTCAGTTATCTGCAGAGCGAATGCTACGACGCCTGGATCGACCGGACCGGGGCAACCTGGAAGAAATCGTGCGGTCCGGTGGAAGCACAATTCTGGAGCAGGTAAACGTACTGAAACATCTTGTTGAGGAATTCTCGAACTTCGCAAGGATGCCCGCGCCCAGGCTGGAATACCACTCCCTGATGGAACTTCTTCAGGAATCCACCGAAGCCTATGCAAACCTGCCGGACATAGACTTTGAGCTCAAGGTATCCCCGGACCTTCCAGAACTGGCACTGGACCGAAACCTGGTCATCGGTATGATCAATAACCTGGTGCAAAATGCCATAGATGCCATTCGCTCCATGGAATGGGAGGCCGAAGACACACCGGAACGCCCGCTAATCCGCGTGGCCGCTGCTCCTCATTTACAGGCCGGTAAGCGATACGTTCAGCTCAGCATTGAGGATTCTGGCCCCGGGATTGAGGAAAACCAGAGAGAACAGATTTTTGAGCCTTACTACACAACAAAAGGGGAAAAGGGTAATGGCCTGGGCCTGGCGCTGGTAGAAAGAGCTGTGCTGGACCACAACGCCCGAATCTATGTCACTGGCTCCAGCCTGGGCGGAGCCGCATTTCGCGTATTCTTTCCTGTACCCGAGGATGGCCAGGGAGAACGAGACATTATGGTATTTCCTGTATGACAATCTATATAGTAGACGACGATCAAAGTATTCGCTCATCCTTGCGAGCCATTCTGGAAGATGAGGATTTTTCGGTAGAAGACTTCGCCACCGGAAGGGCCATGCTCAAAACCCTCAAGACCCAGCGACCGGATATGATCCTTTTGGATGTCTGGATGGGAAAAGAGGATGGCCTGGACATTCTGGACAAAGTTCGAGCTGAGTACCCCGCTTTGCCGGTGCTGATGATAAGCGGTCATGGCACCATCGAGCAGGCCGTCACTGCTACCAAAAAAGGAGCCATCGACTTTCTGGAAAAACCATTGAGTCTGGATATTGTGCTGGAGCGCATCAACTCCATTCTACAGATCACGCCCAGTAACGGTCTCCGAAAACCGGAGATTAAACTGGGTTTCGATGAAATCATCGGTCAATCCGAACAGATTCAGAAAGTCAAACAGTCTATCTCTCAAGCCGCTCGAACCAATGCCCGGGTCTTTATTTATGGAGAAAACGGCACCGGGAAAGAACTGGTAGCACGAGCGATTTACCGCAATTCCAAAAGATCGGATGATCCTTTTGTAGATGTTAACTGTGCAGCCATTCCCGGAGAACTCATAGAAAGCGAATTGTTCGGTCATGAAAAGGGAGCTTTTACAGGGGCTTCGGAACGCAGAATCGGAAAATTTGAACAGGCCAACGGAGGCACTCTGTTTCTGGATGAGATTTGCGATATGTCTCTGGCCACCCAGGCTCGGGTGCTCCGAGTCCTGGAGGAACAGCGTTTCAGTCGAGTGGGCTCCACAGAGACCATTGAAGTCGATGTTCGCATTATTGCAGCTACCAATATCGATCCTCTGCAGGCGATCAAAGAAGGCAAGTTTCGCGAAGACCTGTATTTTCGCCTGAATGTAATCCCTATTGTGATGCCAGCTCTACGCGAAAGGCCGGGGGATATCTCTTTGCTTCTGGACCATTTTCTGCGGCAATCCCTGAAGGAAAATCAGATCGATCCAAGAACCTTTACGCAGGGCGCTTTAGAAGCGCTAACACACTACCCCTGGCCTGGAAATGTAAGGGAGCTCAAGAACGTGGTTGAGCGGATTGCCATTCTTTCAGAGGGCCCGGAAATTACAGAAACGGAAGTGCAACTACACCTTCGCCAGTTCCCAGTGGAAGGAGAGGGCAACGATGGACCTCTTTCCTCGGATCTAAAAACGGCCCGCAAGGAATTCGAAAAAGATTACATCATGCGCGCTCTGAAACAGAATGATAAAAACATCAGCCAGACCGCCCGTTTTCTGGGTCTGGAAAGAACACACTTGCATAGAAAGATCAAGTCTTTGAAGATTGACCTGGATCAGATCCAGTAGATGAGGCCGGACAGCCAGCTACTGTTCCCGGGGCAAAACCGGCCTTCCCATCGACCTGCATACTTTGATAGATTTCATGAACCAGACCACAACGGACACAGATAAAAAGGAGCTTCCGGAGCCTCTGAATCAAATGCAGGGCATTCTGAACGATTTGAGCGAAGTTCTGACAAATGAGGATTTGCTCTGGACCACCGAAGGTCAGACCCAGCCCACGCACTACGATTTCTCAGGAATGGCTGAGATGCTTAGAAAGGCACATGATGCCATGGAAGGTCCGCACACCGTGGCCCGAACGGCCAGCTCTGGGTCCACCGGCTTTGTCCCATCCGGGCCAGAAATCAGTTCCGGGAAAACGCCTATCAGTGGACAGAGCGTAGCACCTCCACCCGATCTGCAACTTGCTGCGAATCAAAAATGTACGCTTTGCAATGACCGGATCTATGCCACCAGGCGATTCTTTATTCAAGGGGTTAAACCCGTCGTAGTGGTGCACTTTGAAGGGCCTTTTGCTGGGCGAACCGAGGCCCGTGACCGAAGCCAGAAAATCTACTTTGGTAGTGAGCAGGAAGATGATCTGTTTCGAAGAATGGTGGAGAGAATAGGCCTGACGATAGAAGATCTCCATTTTCAGCAATTGCCAGCCTGTCATTTCGTGGCAGAAACCAGCACCGCTGATGACTGGAATGAACGAACCCTGAACTGCCTCACCCATCTGGAGGATACAATTAAGAGAGAATCCATCAAACTGGCCCTGATCACCGGGCCTGCTGCGGTGCTGCTGTTCGGCGAAGAAGCAGCCAAACAGTTTTCCGAGTCTGGAGAAGTGGTTCAAATGCCCGTTCTATCCCAGCAGATTGGTGCTGTTGTTGTGAGAAGTCCGGCAGCATTGCTCTCTCTGGAAGGGCGAACCAGAAAAGCTCAGGCTTCCGGGGACGATGCTTCCTATAAGACAGCCCGGGACCAGGAAATCAAGGTTAAGAAGCAAATCCTGTCCAGTCTGGAAAAGGCCTTTTCATTGCCCGGACTCAAATAACCCTGCCAGCTGTGTTTGATCGCTTCGCACGAGTTCTGTTCCGACTACCTCTGGACGAGCCGTTAGATTATCGCATTCCTCCGGGAATGGATCCGCAGATTGGTAGTCGAGTTCTGGTGGACATTAATAGTCGCCAGGAGATTGGCATCGTCTGCGAAATAGCGGATACTACAAGCGTAGGTCCTGTCCTGGATCTACAAGATCTTCTGGATCCCGAACCAGTCATAACGCCAGGCCAGATTGAGCTGGCCCATCGTCTGGCGGACTACTACATTTGCGGTCCTGGAGAAGGGCTGTTCAAGATGTTTCCTTCGCCGCCCAGATCTTTTCAGATCGGTTCCTCCAGAGGTTTCAAGATTCCGGAAATACCAGAAGCCCCGGAACCTGCACCCCGGCATACGCTAAACCCAGAGCAAGAAGCGATTTATAAGGATGTAAAGAATAACCATGTTGCCGGGCGAATGCACTTGCTTCATGGGATCACCGGGTCGGGCAAAACGGAGGTCTATATCCACCTGATGCGCGATGCTCTGGAAGAAGGTCAAGGAGCCATACTTCTGGTTCCGGAAATCGCACTCACTGTACAAATGATTGAGAGGTTACAGGAGGTGTTTGGATCGGCCATCGCTCTATTGCATTCAGGACTACCGACTAAAGAGCGATTTCTCAATTATCTGTCCATCCTGCAAAAGAAGCGAAGACTGGTGGTAGGTACTCGCTCGGCCATCTTCGCTCCAGTGGATGAACTCAAATATATAATAATCGACGAAGAGCATGACAGTTCTTACCGGGAAAACAGCGCCCCGAGATATGATGCCAGATTACTGGCCCGCTGGATTGCTTCGACCAGGGATGCGATGATCATCGCCGGATCTGCCACTCCGAGATTGGAGAGTCGGCGAGCCTGTCAGACGCATCCGGATCATTTCCATTACCATACCATTTCCGGCCGTGCATCGGGAAGCCTGCCAGAGGTTCAGGTATTGCAATCGCCCATGAATCAAAATCCCATCTCCGGGCAGCTCATTACTGAGATCGAGAAGAACCTGAAAGCCGGGCAGCAAACCATTTTGCTGCTAAATCGCCGAGGATATCAACCATTCATCTACTGCGACAATTGCGCTAGCACCGTAAAATGCCCTCGATGCTCGGTGACCCTTCATTTCCACAAGCCAGATATTCTACTCTGTCATTACTGTAGCTTCAGCGCTCGAAACGATGGAACCTGTCCTGAGTGCGGAGGAAAGACCAGGTCCGCCGGAACAGGAGTGCAGAGACTGGAGGAGTTTTTAGGATCGCGATTCCTGGATGCCCGGATCGAGCGAGTAGATACAGATACATCCAGAGGAGGCAAGAACCTTCAGGACTCTTTGCAGCGGTTCTTTCGCAAAGAGCTGGATATTCTTATGGGTACTCAGATGATCGCCAAAGGTCTGGATGCTCCGGACGTCACACTGGTGGGTGTTCTACAGGCGGACCAAGGACTGATGCTTTCAGATTACCGTGCCCAGGAACGGACGTTTTCTCTATTGATGCAGGTGGCGGGTAGGGCTGGTCGAGGTCAATTCCAGGGTCGCGTGCTCATTGAAGCTCTGAATCCGGAGCATTCTCTAATTCATCTGGCAGCAGCCCAGGATTATAGAAGGTTCTACGACGAAGAACTAGGACTGAGAAGAGCCACAAACTATCCGCCCTTTTGCCGCCTGCTGCGATTCTTGATTCGTTCCCCGGATCAACAGTACGCAGAGCAAAAGATCGATGAGCTGGCCGAGCTTCTGGAAAACGCCCTGTCCGACCAGGACACTCTGGAAATCCTGGGACCGGCCCCGGCTCCCATCGAACGAATCCATGACCAATATCGAATGCATATTCTGATCAAAACCAGAAGCTATGAAAAGATTCGGCCTGCAATAAGAGAGCTTTTGAATTCGTTTCGTCCTGGACTGAGAAAAGGCCATCTGGAATTTGAACCCGATCCTCAAGATGTGGTTTAGCGGATGTCACTGGCAAGACTCCCGTCGCTGACAGGGCCATGGGAGTGAAAGCCTTCCACAATAGTCACCATTTGATTCCATCTAGCCGGTAAAAGGCTATCGATGTTTGAGCTTGCAGGTAATTCAGGAACAAAGTTGGCGGAGAATAGCCCAAAGCGAAGGCCGCTATCAGGATGCCCGGGTACCTCGAAATCACTCCGAAAAGATCAAAAACCTAATGAGAGACTCTGATTTATGAAGCTAGGATACATGGGAACACCGGAAATTAGCGGAGAGCTTCTGAAGGCTCTCATTCAAGACGGGTATGAGATTCAGTATGTGGTTTCCAATCCGGACCGCCCCCGGGGTCGCTCGGGAACGCCTCAACCTTCTGCGGTGAGTACGGTGGCTCTGGAAAACGATCTAACTCTTTTTCGTCCGGAAAAACCAGCAGAGATTCTGGATCAGTTACTGTCGATACAGGTAGATGCGGTGGTGGTTTTCGCTTACGGATCCATCCTGCCTGCCGGGTTTCTAAAACTGGGTCGGCTGGGAATCTTCAATCTGCATGGATCCCTGCTTCCGGAACTAAGAGGGGCCAGCCCCATTCAGAGTGCTATTCTACAGGGCATGGAAACCACTGGATGGTCCTTTCAGTTTGTTTCGCAGAAAATGGATTGCGGGGACGTAGTTGCAGAAAAGAAGCTGGAGATTGGACCGGATGAAACCGCTCAGGAGCTCACCGAACGGATGGTTCCTGCGGGAATTGAGCTGGTGCTCCAGACACTGCCAGAGCTGAAAAGCCTGATTTCAGGAGCAAAAAAGCAGGATGAGTCCGCTGCCACCTATTGTAGAAAGATCCTTCCAGAGCAAAGCTACATAGACTGGAGCCAGCCTGCCCAGGAGATTCATAACCAGATTCGAGGGATGAACCCAAGGCCGGTAGCTCGTACTCAGCTGGATGGTAAGCTATTCAAGATCTACCGCAGTCGTCTGCTGGAATCCTCGGAACTAAGGACCTTGCAAGATGAAAAGCAATTGATGGCAAGGGCCCCTGGAGATCTGCTGTCTTTTAGACTGGATGGCAGCCCTGCATTGCTGGTAATCACCGGAGAAAATCAGGTCCTGCAGATTCTATCGCTACAACCGCAAAATAAGAAACAGATGGATGCGGTTTCTTTTCTGAACGGGCACAAAGTGCATCCCGATCAGCGATTTGTCGTTCCAGCGGAGATCTGAAGTGCAATACTTAAAGACCCTTTTACAGACCCTATTTCCCGTAATGGTGGCAGCGGCGGTTTTCGTTCTGATCACCGTTGTAATCTTGATCATTCGATCCGAAGATCCTGGGAGCTTCGCAATTCAGGATTATCGCGGGCAGTATTACATCAACGTCCACAACGATCTGCACAGACGCAGACTCAGAGTAGAGATCGAAAAGAGAAACTTTCCGGACCGGCCGGAAGGAATCATCCTGGACCAGAACATCAATCCGGGCACCATCGTCGAGCCCAGACAGAACCTCCGACTGGTGGTGAATCAGCATCAACCTCTACTCACTGTACCGGACCTCGTGGGGACAGGGCAGGCAGGAATCAGTGCTGCCCTGGAACGCATTGTGATCGGCGACCAGGTATATTCCCTGTCTCGTGGAAGTACCTCATTGGTGTTCGACGATGGTGTGCCGGAAGGAACCATTCTCGCGCAATCACCTCTGCCGGGTCAGAAAGTAGATCCTGATTTCCCTGTAGATTTCCTGGTGGCCACCTCCAATGCTTACCGCGGCAAGCAGGTGACTCCTGCAGAGCTCAAGGAATTACCAGTGGATCTTGCCTACGAATTTCTGCTGCGAACCGGCACAGCATTTACAATCAAAGAAATCTTACAGCCGAAACGTCCGTTTGAGCAAGGCAGGGTGGCCGAAGCTCGCCAGACTGGAAAGGATCAGTTTGAACTGGACGTCTATTTTCAGAAACCTTCCGCCGCTTTCGCATCTGGTTATGAGCAGGAAACCGTAGAAATACCGCAGGAGTACAGAGGCGAAAAAATGTGCTCCCTGTACCACTATCCAGAAAACGATCCACAAAGTCGCAAAGCCATCTTCCGCCAGAAACTATCGTCAGAATCCGCAACAGTGGTTTTCTTTCGAAGGAACACCGAGGTTCTGGAGCTACGTTGCGAAAACAAGGTCGTTAGCCGAAAGACGCTTAGCCCTGATTTCTCGGGCTAGGAGAAATGTTCCTTCCCGATGCGCGGACTCACCAGTTCTCGGGTAGGATTCCGGAACACAGCTGACAGAGAACTGGGTTGTAGCACCGGGATTCCACTGCAATGCTGACAGAGAGCAGGTTCGTGGCATCGGGATTCTGGATGCCTGAATTCAAAGAATAAGAATGAACCGAGAAGAATACCATGGATCTATCCCCATCAATCCTTGCCGCTGATCTAACAGATCTCAAAGCCAGCCTGAATGATCTGGAGGGGCGAGTGGAATACCTTCATATGGATGTTATGGATGGACATTTTGTTCCTACCCTGTCCTTCGGAGAGCTATATACCAAACTTTTGAAGCAGCATACCGATATTCCACTGGATGTGCATTTGATGGTATCCCAGCCCGAGAAGGAAGTACCCAAGTATTTTCCTCTGGAACCGGCCAACATCACATTTCATGTGGAAGCCACGGATTTTGGAGTTCGACTGGCCCGGGAGATCCGTAAGAACGGAATCAAAGCCGGCGTTTCCCTGAACCCCGCCACTCCGCTGAGTAGTCTGGATTATCTTCTGGATGAGATCGATCTGGTGCTGATCATGAGCGTTGAGCCGGGTTTCTACGGACAGAGTTTCATAGAGTCCAGCCTCAGTAAGATTCAAAGACTCAGGGATTTAATCGGGGACCGAGACATTACCATCGAAGTGGATGGTGGGATCGATGCCAGCAATGTAGGTGAAATTCTTCAGGCCGGAGCTCGGAGGATCGTGGCAGGATCAGCCTGCTTCAAAGGTGGGGACATTCCCGGCAATATTGCACGATTGAGGGATGCCGCAGCAGTTTCTGTTGACACCAAACATGTGTCATAATTTCTCGGTTTGTGGTTAAAATTCGTTTACAGAGATACGGAACCAAGAAGAAACCCTTCTACAGAATCGTAGCGGCGGATTCTCGTTATCCTCGAGATGGCAGGTTCATCGAACAAATCGGATATTACAATCCCATCGCTTTCGATGCAGGCTGCGTCCTCAAAGAGGAGCGAGTAAAGCACTGGCTTCAGTCCGGTGCCCAGCCCACTGATTCCGTTCGTTCTTTGCTCAAGAAGCAAGGTCTTCTAGGCTAAGAATTTCCAAGGAGTTTCCCATGTCTCAGGCTACCGTATTCATAGAATATGTGCTGGAAAACATCGTTTCCAGCCCGGCCGATCTCAAACTGACCGAGATCGATGGACCGGAAGAGTCCATCATTGAAGTGCGCGTAGCCGATGATGATGTGGGGAAGGTCATTGGCAAAGCCGGAAGCGTGGCCAGAGCGCTACGCAACGTGGTCAATGCAGTAGGCCTGAAAGATGACGCTAACTACAGCGTAGAAATCATCGATTGAGTGGCCTTCCTATCCATTGCTCGGCTCAAGAAGCTAATCCATACCCATCGATCCCTTTACATTTGTACCTGTCCTGGTGACGGGTTGGCAGGCATGCCGTCGCACTTTTCCGGGTATCTTCTCCCTGAAGCAGGAAGTCCTGATCGACCTCCCCTGGACGGTCTATGCGATTCACTTCCTTCAAGTGCCATTGAAGTCTCGGTTACTAAAGAAGGTCCGGCCGGTAAGGCTGATAGGGGCCACATTCGCGTGGAGAGCGCATCCCCATCTCCCTCAGAACAGGAAGGATTCCGAGGTTATTGGCTGTTTGTGGACGATCAAGGGCTACAAAACTCCGACTCGGATCTTTATGCATTTCAATTACTTGAATTCCAAGTTGTAGATCAAGCCACAGGCGCATCGGATGCACGCATCATAGGTTATCAGGAAACCGGAGCCCATGGAATCCTGGAAGTGGAGTTGCCGGACCATCGCCTAATCCTGGTTCCACTAATCCCTCAACATGCTACTGTGGATCAAAAGAGCCGGACAGTAACCATTGTGGACCTGGCCTCCCTTGACCCAGATTCCCAGGCATTATGATTTTCCAGATACTGACACTTTTTCCGGAGCGCTATCGTTACTTCCTTGAAAGTGGCTTGCCTTCAAGAGGCCTTAAAAAAGCCTTGCTGGAACTGCGGTTCAGGCAACTTCGGCATTTTGCCGATCCACGCAGACCCGGTAGAGTGGATGACCTTCCCTACGGTGGAGGTCCCGGAATGGTTCTGGAAGTTGGCCCTATACACAGGGCGCTCAAGAGTCTGCCCGCTACCTATCCTGTGGTGTTCTTCACTCCAAGGGGAAAGCGTCTGAACCAACAGATGGTGCGTTCCTTCGCCACATTTCCAGGCTTAACGCTTCTTTCTGGATACTTTGAAGGGGTGGATGAACGCGTAGCTCAGAATCTGGTAGATTATGAGGTCTCTCTGGGAGATTTTGTACTGGGTTCAGGGGATTCGGCGGCCATTTGCTTTCTGGAAAGCGTTAGCCGATTGATTCCCGGCTTTATGGGATCCGACGATAGCCATGTGGACGAAAGCCACGAGGCGGAAGGAACTCTGGAGTATCCGCAGTACACGCGGCCGCCAAAGTACATGGACTGGGATGTACCTCCCATCCTTCTTTCCGGAGATCATGGAAAGATAGCTCGGTGGAGAAAAGAGCAAAGCGAACTGAAAAGTCGCAACATGCAATAATACAACGGGGATAAAGCCCCGGGACCGAATTGCCGGTCAGATAAATATAGAGGCACATGTCTCAGGGATGATGGTTTGCCAGACTGAACCAGGAGTATTGAGATGAGTACTGAAGAAACAAACAACGAAAACCAGACCGAAGAAGGGGCTGAAGAAACCCAACCGGCAGCGCCTGCCGAAATGGTAGAAATCACTCTGAACGGCGGAAAAGCAACCATCGCAAAAGGTGATCATATCCAGTTCAAGGAATGGCCTTCTTTTAATGTAGGGGATACTGTTAAGGTGCACTACAGAATTACAGAAGGTGATAAAGAAAGGGTTCAGGTCTACGAAGGCGCTGTTATCAGCATTCGAGGCGAAGGTCTGTCCCGTACTTTCATTGTACGTCGGGTTTCCCATGACGTAGGTGTGGAAAGAATCTTTCCCTATCATTCCCCAAGCATCGCAAAGATCGAAGTTAGTCGTCGTGGTAAAGTGCGTCGCGCAAAACTGTTTTATCTGCGACAAAGATCCGGTAAATCCGCTCGTATCAAAGAAGCCTTCGATGCCAGTGCCGTTGCTGCAGCTAAAGCCAAGAAGTCTGGCGGCAAAAAGAAAAAGGCAACAAAGAAGAAAGAAGCCGCTTCTGCCGCTCCGGCTGCCTCCGCTCCGGCAGCTTCCGAGACTGCGGAATAACTCCATTCCGCAGTCAACCGCTGCGCAATGCAGATGATGTGCTTTCCGGCCCCTTATAGCCGGGAAGCGCAGCTACACAGTGAGTTCCCAACTTAAACCGGTATCCTTTGAGCCCCTGGAAAAGAATGCAGATGGGCCTGTGATAGGTCTGGATGAAGCCGGTCGCGGCTGCCTGGCCGGTCCGGTAGCTGTGGGCTTCGCAGTCTTTCCTCCCGAACTCTTCCAGAAAGAACTGCCGGACTCCCTCAAAATGGTGAGGGATTCCAAGCTGTTAAATCGTAGCCGGCGGGAAAGCCTCGTTGAACCCATTCAGAAATACAGTCTTTGTTCCGGTGTAATTATGGCATCCGCCAGATCCATCGACGGCAAGGGCATTAATCCTACAATAGAGAACTGTATGATTCAAGCGTTGGCACGGGTCCGGCGCCAGATCCAGCCTGTGGCCACCCTGATCGATGGGAACTACAGATTGACTCAGCTCAAGTCCAGGAATCCGGATTTGCGCGTTGAGTGTCTGGTAGGTGGCGACAATCGTGTTTTTTCTATCGCGGCGGCTTCCATTCTGGCCAAAGTATTTCGTGACAAACGAATGGATCGATTCGATCGTTATTTCCCGGGGTATGATTTTTCCCGTCATGCAGGCTATGGAACAGCTCATCATCGACAAAAAATCCATGAACTGGGCCTCAGTCCCCTGCATCGAAAATCTTATAAGCTAAAATCCTGAGACCTAATGTTTCCGGCCGCCTATATTAGCACCAGCGAGAAACTACGCTTGCTTTGAGGCGGCCCGAGCGTTTCTATAAACGGACATCCAGGTGTCCTGCCCGCGCCTTCGCCGCGAAGCAAGCAAATGGGTACCAGAACGTAGATGAAAGTTGAATTAAACAGCCTGCCTGCCCGCCTGCGTCTTCCGCTGATGGACATGCTACAATCCATGATAGGTCGAGAGATGCAGGGAAGGGCTATGGATTCAGGAATGCCGGGACAGGTTGTACGGCTTCACCTGGGGGGGCAGACCATCCGTGCCCTTCTTCAAGGACGGGGAGTTCAAGAAGGACAGAATCTGTTTTTTCGCGTAGAAAAGGAAGGCGGCCAGTTCTTTTTAAAGCTTCTGGGCCGAGCCGATGTGGACTCCGCTGCGGAAAATCCGGCCCTGCGAGAGTTTATTATGCGCCTGGGAACGGACAAGGTCCAGTTTTTCCACAGTCTGACGGAGCTTTTTAAGTTCTGGAAGCACCGGGGGCAGGCGAAGGATTCCGGAGAGGCCGCGCTTAAAGAAACTGGTCAAAACCCCGGGGACGTTCCTGGGTCCTTCCATTCCGAAGCTGTTCAGCAGCAGCGAAAAAGCGAAGAACGGGAGGAAGTGACAGCGCTGGCCTCCAATGAGTCCCCGGCTTTCTGGGCCATGACAGCTTCCATCCCTGCTGAGTATACATCTCTATTCATTTTTTATTCCGATTCCGCGGACTTTTCGTCGGTTCGTCTGCTCATAGTTCAACCGGAGGAATCGGCCCGTCAGCAACTTCAAGATTGGCTGGAAGGCTTTCAGGATTCATCTATTCAATCCATCAGTGTGCTCTCTCGCTTTCCCGATCCATCCTTCTTTCAGGTAGGTCAACTCTGGGAAGCTTGACAGTACGTCGATTGTCCGGGAAATCCGGGACCGAACCATTTTTCGTTATCAGAGGATTGGATAGACGCAAGAATTCCTGGAAGTCATTGTTGTGGAATAAGGGACGGCTCCGTCCCGTAATTTGAGGTATTACAATCAAGGAACGAAAAGAAGACAGGGCATCCGCGCTTTCATTCGACGAAGCCAGAGACCTGGCCCCACGGCTTATGGCCAGGGGGGAAGGCGCTCTGGCGCGCCGGATGGTAGAGGTGGCCCGAGAGCATGGTATAACAGTCGTTCAGGATCCTGGACTAACGGATTTCCTTCAGGGAGTGGGAGTAGGTCAGGAGATACCAGAAAATCTGTACCGAGCTGTATCCAGGATATTTGCCTACTTATACAATCAAAAGGGACAGAAATAAAAACGGATTCAATAAACCCATTGCATTTTGGTGGTATTAGTATCCGAAAACAATAAATGAAACCAGAGCAATCCGGGGTTGCGTTTTTGTTGTATTCTTCAAAGAGTGCTCCTGGTTCACTGGTGTCATCCTGGCTTGCCAGGTAGCTTCTATGCGCAAACTGAAGGTAGCACAATTAAAACCGGGCATGGTATTCGATGCCCCGGTGTACATCGATCCGAACAATATTCTGGTGCAGGCCAAGCAGGAACTGAGCCAGAAAGATATTGATCGGCTGAAGAAATGGGGCATCGAAGAGGTGGAAACATCCGGGCAACTGGTGCAGGAAGCGAAATCAGGGCCGTCCAGCAACTTTGACACAAAGGAAGAGCCCACTCCGGTTTCCGCCAGTTTCTCAGCAGAAGCTCTCCGACTTCATAGTGAATATGAACAACTCAGAAAAACCAGGAACCAGTTTCGCAACCGGCTGGCAGAGTACGGAAAAACACTGGAACAGAACTGGAAGCTACTGAACGAAAAAAAGCAATTCGATAATCAATCCGTTTTGAAAATCTCTCAGGCCCTGGTAGAAGATATTTTTACCGTACCACTGATCATCATTGCAGCCCGCTACAATTACGTTTCTTCCAATCCCATGATTGCCCATGCTGTTCATGCAGCCTGCTACGGAATACACCTCGGAAAAGCTTTGAATTTCTCCAGACCTCGATTACAGGAAGTCTGCCTTTCCCTGCTTCTAATGGATTCGGGCATGACCCGGCTTCCCATGGATCTTTACACGACCAAGAAAGACCTGGAAGACCAGGAGAAAAACGCCATTAGAACACATCCCTTGATTGGCTATAAGATGCTCTTGAACGATGCCAGAGTAAAGGCTTCGCTCGCTGTGGTTGCTCTTCAGCATCAGGAGTCCTTCAACGGGAAAGGCTATCCTCAGGGACTTTCCGGGGGGCAGATCGATGTAATGGCCAGGATAGCCCGGATTGTAGATACCTATTCTGCGCAACTGGAAGAAAGACCGTACAGAGAAGCGAAGCTACCCTATGATGCGATGAAGAATCTCCTCAGCCTGGGCACTGAACAATACGATCCAAAATTGCTGCGAGCCTTCCTGGGATGTATGGGTATGTATCCTCTGGGATCCCTTATTGAGCTGAGCACAGGACAGATTGGTCTGGTTGTTGGCGCGAATGCTGAGAAACCCCTTCGTCCGGTTCTTCGCCTAATGCGAGATGAAAAGCAACTTCCCTATTCAGGGCTATCATTCCTGGATCTGATGGAGTATACACAGGTCTATATTGTCCGGGCGATTTCAGAAAAAGAATCCGGCGTTGACCTGGAACAGGAAATGTAGAGAGAGCTCCTTTCCACTGTATTTCATCCTCGCTTATAACCGATAGTCTCAGAGGCCCAGCACGAATAATAGAAATGTCGGGCCTTCGCTCCACAAAAAGCCGAGCAACACCCTTCTAAACCTCTGGCCTTCGCTCTGGCAGATTGCCAGGATTCATTTGCCGGCGAACACTGAATATAGAACGAGACAATCCGTCTGAAAAAGACCTTAAATGGTATGGACTCGCCCCAGAAGCAAAGGAGAATTCCTGCCATGCGAAGCCATCGCAGAATGAGAAACTCTGGTGAGTGGAGGGCCTGCCGTTTTTTACGCGAAAGCGGTCATTCTGTGATCGCGCACAACTTTAGAACGGCAAGAACGGAGCTGGATCTAATCTCCCTGGAATGGGATCAGGAACTGTGCCTGCATTTCGTTGAGGTCAAATCCCAGATCCATTCATGGAAGCATCCCCTCTCTTCGCAACACCGTCTACGAAGACATAAAACCAGAAAAGCGGCACGAGCCTTTTTGATCGAATATGTCTCCTACTTGGATCTAAGCGGACATAAAGCTCTGGCTTCGGAACTCAATGAACTTGACTCTGCCATGAGCTTTGATCTAATCTGGGTTAAAAGGGATGGCCTGGAGTACTTCCCATCTATTTTTTAAAGGTGGGCGGGAAAGTTCTCAGCCATTTTTGCCGGCGGGTCGAATGTACTCTTGTCGGCCACGGAAATATATAAAGAGTAAGGTCGATTTCCACGGATGGAAATACACGTTACAGGGAAGTAACAATGAAGATACTCCTCGAACCGGACAGGGATGTCCAGCGGGAGAAGTACGGACCAGATCCAGTTCTACTGCGCAAGCAGGGAGTGGACATGGCAACCCGTGACATCTCCACATACAAAGAAAAGATCGTAAACGATGACTACATGGAGCATGCGATCAATCGGATCGCGATGGAGCTTTCGCATTTTCTTGCGAAATGAAGTTCCACGCGGACGTATAGCGCAAAGCTTCAAGTAAATGTTCCATCTGGATCCAGGCGGCCCCGGACATATCTGCGATACTCCGGGCAAGCCGCCGGATTCGGTGCTTTTTTCTATGGCTCAGTCCTTCTGTGTCCTTTTCGAATCTAGACTGAACGCCGCCCTCGAACACACAGAAGGAATCGAGATCCTGAATTTCCGAGTTAAAAAGTAATTTGCCACCGGACCTGTTTCGCTGGGCCTCTATCAGATTGAAATACCACTCCTCAGCGAGTTCCAGAGAAACAGCCTCCGAATCGCTTTCAAGAAACAGTTCCATATCCATTCGGTCCTGCAAAGCTCCCAGCATTCGCGCTTGATACTGTCTCACGGACGATGGACTACATCTGCATACAAAGTCTCTGGAGCCTGCCATTCCGCAGGGACAGGCATTGGCCGTTGCGATAAACCAGAAGGCGCAGGGCAAGATCCTCCTGTGGATGCCTCGGGCAATATGCACTTGCTGGCTGTCCAGAGGCTCTCTCAGGGATTGCAAGACGTCTCGACGAAATTCGCCCAGTTCGTCCAATAGCAGCATTCCATGATTCGCTTCGCTTACTTCGCCGGATCGAATGGGAGTACCACCGCCAATCATGGCGACTCGCGTCAGGCTGTGGTGGGGCCTTCGGAAAGGTCGTCGCAAAATTTCGCCATCCGACTCGGATGATCGCAAGTATATCTCTTTTGCCTCCCAGATGTCCGGGGCCGGCAGGACCTCATAAATACAATGCGCCAGAACTGTTTTCCCGGAACCCGGTGGCCCCAGACAGAGAAGACTGTGCCTTGCACCGGCAGCCGCTACAGCGGCTCGCAAGGCCTTCCAGCTATACGGCCGAAAAACCTGGTCAAAATTGAGGCGCCGGGGCTCCCACTGACGATTCCGAAACAAAGGTGTTCTTCGGTATTCGCTCTCATGCTTCGCGAATAATGCGTTGAGCGAGCCAAGCTGGATGGGCTGAGTCCCGGTAGGGATCCCGAAAATGGTTTCCGGAAAGTGCGAAACAAGGTAGGGAACCTCCAGATAGTCGGCGGCTGCCAGAATTCTTCCCGGCGCTTCCAGAATTCGTATTTGTCCATCCAGAGACAGTTTTCCAAGGCAAACGTGGCGGTCCCGGGGAAGAGCCGGCATAAAATAGCCCATGGATTGCAATAGTACCACAGCCACAGGCAGATCCAGAAGCTCCAACAATCGTGGATCGGGATCCCCTTCGACGTTTAGAGTGAGCGTGCGATGATTCAATCGGATTCCATGCATCTGCAGGGCGCAGAGAACCCGATCGGACAAAGACCTGGCCCGGGAAGGGGGAATTCCGGTAACATGGAATTCGGGAATTCCGGTCTTGATCGCTACTTCGAGCTTTAATTCCGTGGGAACTCCAGCNCCNTCTGGTAAAACGGTCTGCACTGCGGCGTAATCCATATCCAGACATGTTCCCAGTTAAAGAAGCGTTGCCAAAAAAAGCCGGGATCNAGAATCTGTTTGGGCATGCTGTATCGAGCCGCCATCCTACTTTCTTTCTTAATGCTGATTCTGACGAATTGTTCTTCTCCCATCCTGAAGTCCGAGCAAGCGGTGCAATGGAATCAAGAGCTCCGGGAAAAGGTATTCCGAGCAAAATCAGATATCTTTCCCGAGTTTGCCAATCAATCCGACAAAGACAGGCCTCTTTTTACTAGAGGAACCCTGGTCAAGATTCAGATAGAAAGCTCGGCGGACTGGGTGAAGGTTCGGGCCCGGGATGCAAAGAAGGATCGGGAGAATACTCCAGGCCATGTGATACTCTATGTTTTCTCAGATGATCTGAATACAGATGAGGGAAATGGTCGACAGCTGATCCAGGAAAGGCTAGACCAGATCTTGAGTCCTGCGAATTGAGATTCTGTGCCATCCTCCTGCCGGGGGGTGGAAGAGCTCCTGAAGTCTCACCGGAGGAAACCATCAGGAATCGTTGAATATGGTGAATGAACTGGTCGATAAAGCATTTATGAGGTCTGCTGCGAAATGGATTCTGGGCATCTTCCTGGTCAGCGGTGCTCTACAGGGGCATCCGGGAGCTGAAGAAGGACAGGATTTGATTGATGATGCAATCGAGAAGTATTTCGAGGGCATCGAATCCAAAAATTCGGTGGATCTGGATCAGCGCAAGCTGGACCAGGCATTCGGGAAACGTACACCCGCCATTCTGATTCCCGAATCCATTGCCAAAGACGAAGACCTGAGTAGCGGCAACGAATCCTTTTCCTTTGCCAACTCATCCGACCTGGATAGCGAGACCTACAAAGTCCAGAAAGGTGATACGTATTACTCCATTAGCCAGAAGCTGGGAATCTCTGTAGCTCAGATCAAGACCCTGAACCCCAATGTGGATCAGAATGATTTAAGCGTGGGCCAGGAGCTCCAGGTTAAAGGATCTCCGAAGCCTGTAAATAAACGCGAAACCTATGTTGTTAAGAAAGGCGATACACTCTATGAAATTGCCAGAGGGCAGGGTGTGTCCGTGGCAAACATCGCCGAATGGAACAAGATTCGCATCAACGATCCATTGAAGGTTGGTCAGAAGCTGACCATTATCAAGAAAGGATTGCCTGCCGGTTATTCCTATCGTCCTGTGTTTATTAGGCCCATAGAGGGCCGCCTGACTTCGGGTTACGGCAATCGAAGAAACCCGTTTTCTGGCTCCTACCATTTCCATAAGGGTCTGGATTTCGGAGCACCTATGGGGGCAGAAATCAAGGCTTCCAGGGATGGACTGGTGATTTACTCCGGTCGAATGAACGGCTACGGAAATGTCGTATTCCTTCGTCATGCCGATGGCTACATTTCTGTGTATGCGCATGCCCGCCTCAATCGCGTTAAGAAAGGCGATATTGTTCGCCAGGGACAGGTCATTGCGGAAGTGGGCCGTACTGGTGCCGCCACGGGGCCTCACCTTCATTTTGAGGTACGCAAACTAAAGAAGCCTATGAATCCATGGGTGGCCCTCAAAATGAAAGAAGCTGTACCCACCGGATCTAAAGAAGCTGCCTACAAAGACTGATGTCCTATTTTCTTGCCAGACTGCAGAAGAACATTTTTCTTCTCTCTGTTGGCGCAGGAGCTTTTCTGGGTGCTGCGCTTGCCTATCTAATCATTGTCCTGCTGGCCTTCCAGTTCGGGGGGGCTGGCGCCAATCCGCAGGCGGGGCAGGGCAATCGTAGCAATCCGGGCCCTATTATAACACCTCCGCCTTCCCGTCCCTTCGAGGAATATCAAGAGATAATATCAGGAAACTTNTTCCGCGATTCTCCNNTNGTTCANGGCGAAGAAGGTATTGAGATCGCCGAAATCAAGCAGTTCACTTTAATGGGAGTCCTTGCAGGCTCCCCGGAATTTGCAAACGCAGCCATTCAGCTNGANGGCGAATCAGANCCNAANGAGTATTACCTGGGCGAAGAGGTAGGAGGCTCCAAGATCATCAGCATCTTTGCCGAAGGAATCGTAATTCAACGCGGCGATGCGAAGCTGACTATCAGGGTAGGCGAATCCACCGGAACGGCAATAGAAAAACAGAAAGCCCAAAATCAGCCTGATTCCGATCCCAACGCTACCAAGGTAAGCATTCAACGTTCAAAAATCCTGGAGCTGGCCAACAATCAAGAAATCCTGTATCAGAATAAGTTCGCACCCATCACCAAGGATGGCAAAATCCTGGGACTACGCTTGATTATGGTGCCGCAGACAAACATCCTCTATGAAATGGGAGCCCGTAGCGGTGATATTCTGAAACGAGTAAACGGTCAACCCCTGGAAAACCAGGAAAAGATGTTTCAGATCTGGCAATCGGTGAAGACTCAGGATAAGTTCACGGTAGATCTGGAGCGCGGCGGCAAGAACATTGCTTACGAGATCTTGATTCAGAATTAAATCCGCAGGTATGCCCGGGCCAGTCAAATTCTTCCAGGGAATGGATTCCCCGAACTATTATCTCTCTGAGGCGAATGGTTAGAAGGATCGGCTGACATATTGATTCACTTCACAAATTCCTGATGGCTGCATCCATAGAATCTACGCTACATCCAGGAGATAAGGGTTGAGAAAGCCATCAGGCAACTCTACCCGGCTGTTGTAACCTTCCCGCAGATTTGCATCCAGAACCACCCAACCCCCTGCAAGGCCAGGTAACCGATGGACCGGNCGAAGGGCCCGGGTATCGAAACGAGCAGATTGCTCGAAATGACACAGAATTAACACCGGCTGCAGTACAGATTTACTCATCTACCGATTCAGAATTGGTCCAGGGGGTTCCGATAGTTAGAAAAAGTCATCGGACAATCAAATGCGGCGATCGTTATATACAAAGAGTGTTGCTCTGCTACTGGGCTTTTTTCTAGTTACAGGTCCCATACTGGCAGAACGTCCTCCTCAGAGGGCNCCTCGCGGAACCTTTATTCCCAATTTTCGGGATATGGAAATCAAAGATTTCCTGGAGAACATGGCAAGGGTAACCAAGAAAAATATCCTGGTCGATGACTCAGTAAAAGGCAAAATCAATATCATCTATTACAAGCCCATCCCCATTTCCCGGGCCATGGACTTTCTGCGTAGCGTACTGGAAGTGCGGGGATATGCCATCGTAGAAGAAGGCAATATTATCAAGGTAATCCCGGCGGAGAAGGCCCAGACCGTCTCGGAAGCGACAGATGGAGAAATCGATTCCAACGCCACAGATACCATAAGCAAAGTATTTAAAGTACCTCCGCGAGTAAATCTACAGGAGTACGCACAGCTCCTGAAGAGTCTGGCCGGAAAGGGCGCTCAAGTAGAAACCTATCGTTCGGGAAATGCTGTAATCGTTACGGGCTACGCTCCCGTTATCAAGCGCCTGATGGATATTACCAAATCCATTATGCCCGATGGCCTGGACAAAGATGGATCCCAGGGTAACGAAGGGGTCCATATCTATCAGGTGAAGAATCTTCAGGCCGAAAGTCTGGCGCAGGTTCTGGTTCGCCTGGATAATCCTGCTGCCGGTCAGGAAAAGGGCGAAGACGGAAAGCCCGCAGCGGTTACTACAGGCAAGATCAAAGCAGTGGCGCACAAAGAATCCAATTCTGTGATTGTTACGGCCAATTCTCAGGAATGGGAAGAAATCAAGAACATCATTGATCAGCTGGATCAGCCCAGGCAGCAGATTCTACTGGAAGTATTGATCGTGGAAGTTCGCGGAAGCAATACAAATGACTTCGGCATCGACTGGCGCTACCAGGGCGTAAACTCGGCTCATACGCAGTTTAACTCTGGCTATGCCGTGGAAGGAAACCTTGTGGATCCGGAAACCGGCCGAATTACCGGCAACAATACCCTGTCTGGATTCTCTCTGGGATTCCTGGAGCGAGGCGGCGAACTACTCGGGATTTTCAACGCAAACATAGACAATCAAAACTTTAACGTTCTGTCCGCGCCCCAAATGCTTACCCTGGATAACCAGGAAGCGGAAATCAACGTAGGTCAGGATGTACCGGTGCGAACTCAAGAAAGGACTTCCGGTGGAGGCAGCTCAGAAGCCACTGTGAATAGCTTCGAGTATCGCCCGGCTGGCATCAAGCTCAAGTTCACTCCTCATATAAACACAGAAGGCAACATTTCTCTGGATGTATTCGCCGAGGTTACAAATATCGAAGGCGGGGCATCTTCGATCAGCAACCCGACGTTCAGCAAAAGAAATGTTAAGACCTACATTACCGTGGACAATCAGCAAACCATCGTAATTGGCGGCCTGGTATCCAACGAAAGGCTGCAGGCCATCAAGAAGATTCCTCTGCTGGGGGATATCCCGCTTCTTGGTTTCCTCTTTCGAAGAACTACTATGACCAATCAGCGTACAAACCTGATGATCTTTATCACTCCACACATCCTGGACGATAGAGCAGATGCGGATCGAATTACCAACTTCAAGCGAGAGACTCAGATCAACGAAAGCCGCAAGCGCGTGGAAGATCTGAACCTGTGGCCTCAACCTGATCCTCCAGGCGGACGGGAAGAAATACTGGATGACAATGTAGAAGAGCATCCGGTGAAGCCTTACAAGCGGCCAAATTTCGAAGAGCTGAGCAAGCCAAAGCCCTCCCGAAATGAAGATAGCTCGGACGCGGAGTCCGACGGTGACATCAACTCCGGGCCGGATTCCAATTCCTATGGCCCGGGGCCTGCCCCGGCCGGGGATGAAGATTCACAGGAAACGGAAGAAGCCCCCTGAAAGATCAGTGAAATGGTTGCTTTCGAAACCGGCCAGGATGCAATGAAGCTATGAGAAAGCCCTTTGGCGAAATCTTGCTGGAAGAGGGTGTCATCAACCGCGAAGAGCTGGATGAGGTCCTCAAAATAAAGGAAAAGTCCCCTTTAAGGATCGGTCAGATCATTCAAAAAAAGGGGATGGCCGAAGAGGCAGATGTCCTCAAAGCCCTGGCCAATCAGTACGGCTACAAATTCGAAAACAAACTCAACTATCAATCGGATCCCATTTTCAATAAGATCCCCAGAGAATTAATCGAACGCAATCGCCTCATTCCCATCGCCAAAAAGGGCAAAACGGTTACCGTGGCTGTAGCCAACCCTTCGGAAATCCATCCAATGGATGACATTCGCCAGTATCTGAAGGGATATCGCGTGAACTTTGTCATGTCTTCGGATACGGAGATCATGCGCATTATCCATGCCAATTTCCAGCAGGCCAGCGCAACGGCTGAAGAGGTTATGGAAGGTCTGGATGGCGATGAGTATGCAGACCTGGACAGTCTTTCTGAAGATACCATGGATCTGGCCAATGAAGCGCCAATCATCCGAATGGTAAATGCCATCCTTTCCCAGGGTGTGCAGGAGCGAGCATCGGACATTCACATTGAACCATACGAAAAGACCCTTGAAATCCGCTATCGCATTGATGGCATTTTGCACCCTCGTTTAAGTCCGCCGCGTATGATTCATGCTGGCGTAGTTTCAAGAATCAAGATCATGGCGAATATGAATATCGCCGAAAACCGACTGCCTCAGGACGGAAGAATTAAGATCAAGCTTTCCGGCAAAGAAGTGGACATTCGAGTCTCTACTATTCCCACCCGCTACGGCGAACGAGTGGTGATGCGACTTCTGAACAAAACCGACGTCAAGTTCAGCCTGCAGACCCTTGGATTCTACAAAGATGTGGAAACCAACATTCGCAATGTGATTTCAGAGCCCAATGGNATCATNCTGGTTACCGGACCTACGGGTTCCGGTAAGTCCACTACGCTCTATGCCGTGCTCAGTGAGCTGAATCAAACAGAGCGAAACATTATGACTGCCGAAGATCCGGTGGAATACGAGATTGCCGGTGTTTCCCAGACCCANGTCCAGGAAAAGATCGGATTATCCTTCGCCCATTGCCTCAGAACCATGCTTCGCCAGGATCCGGACATCATCATGGTAGGTGAGATTCGAGATCAGGACACAGCGCGAATTGCCATCCAGGCGGCGCTTACCGGTCACCTTGTTCTTTCTACTCTGCATACCAACGATGCCCCGTCTGCGGTTACTCGATTGATCGACATGGGGATTGAGCCGTATTTGATAACATCTACAGTTCGAGCGGTAATCGCCCAGAGACTGGTTCGCGTTATCTGTCCTCATTGCAAAACTACGTACAAGCCGCCGGCCGGAGAACTGAAGGACCTGGGAATTACTGCCTCCCAGTTAAAGAAGGGAGTCCTCTACAAAGGGGCCGGCTGCGATCAATGTGTTGGTACCGGCTATCAGGGGCGAAACGGTCTCTATGAATTCATGGAAGTGGATAACCTGGTTCAGCGTGCCATCCTTCAAGGGAAGGATTCGGAACAGATCCGGGAAGTAGCGGATTCCCAGGGAATGATTACTCTGCTTGAGTATGGCCGCAGAAAGGTGATAGACGGACTCACAACACCGGAAGAAGTGTTACGTGTCAGCTAATGCCCATCTATCGATACACAGCCCTTAACCGAAAAGGAAAAGAAGAGAAAGGTATTCTGGATGCAGGGAATGCCGTGCTGGCGCGAAAAATGCTCCGCGCCAAGGGCCTCTACGTTCGCACCATCGCTCAGGATGAGGAGAAACGTGACCGAGAGCTCTTTCCTTTCTTAACAAAACTGGTTTATCGCGTTCCCCGAAGGGATGTAGCTCTGTTTGCCCGGCAGCTGGGAACCCTNCTGGATGCCGGTTTGCCTCTGGACCGGTCCATGAACAATATCATTGACCAGACCGAGAATGAATTTCTCAAGAAAGCGCTCATCGAAGTGAAATCCGATGTCGTGGAAGGGGATGCCCTTTCTACGGCTCTATCCAAACATCCAGCTATATTTCCTTCGATCTACGGCAACTTGATTAGCGTTGGCGAGAAAACCGGTACTTACGAAAAAGCCCTGCTGCGGCTGGCCGACCTGGAAGATGCCAACCTGACCATGAAGAGTAAAGTCCAGGCCGCTCTATTTTATCCAATCATCATGCTGGTGCTCCTGGGGGCCATTATGGCCTTTCTGATGGGTGTTGTGGTACCTCAGATTGAAAGGCTATTCGATGAAATGGATATGGATCTTCCTTTCATTACAACAGCAGTGCTCACCTTTTCGCACATCATGAGCTCCGGCTGGATCCTGGTGGTTATTGGGCTATTTGCCGGAACCGCCTATGCAATCCAGAGGTACTACGCTACACCGGAGGGTCGCAAGCGTATTGAGGAATTGCTTCTGAAGCTTCCCCTGGTAGGCAGCTTACTACAGAAATCGATTCTGGCCCGGTTCTCGCGCAACCTGGGTGTGATGCTGGAAAACAGGGTTCCGCTTATCACCTCTCTACAGGTGGTCTCCAAAGTGGTGAATCATTCTATATTCAATGCAGAAATCGACCGGGCCATCGGCAAAATCAAAGAGGGTAGCCGCATTACCGATGCCTTTCGGGATTCCGTAATTGTCAATCAGATGATTCTGGGTATGCTCAGCGCCGGGGAGGCCTCGGACAACATTCCCGGTATGGTGAATAAAATCGCAGACATTCTGGACGAGGATGTGAACGCGGCGATTCAGAAATTTTCCACTTTACTTGAACCCATCATGATTATACTGATGGGGGGAATGATCGCACTGATCATGATGGCCATACTTTTGCCCATCAGCGATCTGCAAAAGCAGATGCAATTCTAGAAAGGGCTCCCATTCTGGGCCCATACAGTGACAGGAGAGAAGAAATGACAGAGGTTTTGGAAGCTCAACAGCCGCAAAAAGGCCTGAAGCAAGCTCTTCAAAGATTGAGAAATAGAAAAGCTCGTAAGGGTCTAACCCTGGTGGAACTGGCCATCGTACTGCTGGTTCTGGGAGTAATCATCGGAATCGTATATGCGAACCTGGATACCGGGGCCGTAGACAATGCGAAGATCACAATGTTTCCTGCCCAGGCAGCTCAGCTAGAGATGCAATGGAAACAATATGAAAACCGCGTGGGACAGGTACCGGAAGGCAACTCCCTTCAAGTTCTAGCGCAAAACGATGGAGAAAATGGCTGGAGAGCCATCGATGAGAAGACCATCACCGATATGTGGGGCAATCCCTATTTTATCTGTATGAGCCAGCAGGGATTTCGAGAGATCTGCACTTATGGTGCGGATGGCCAACCCGGCGGCGAAGGCGAAAATGCAGATTTCTACGTAACAGATAAAGCCAGCTGGCCCACCTGGCTGAAACGATAGATTCCTAATCCGGAGCGGGCCCCGGCCTGCTCCGAATACGGCCAGGAAAGACAATGCGATTCAAGGCCAACATCCGTAACCAAGCAAGACCTTGCCTACCTGGCCCCAGGTCCCTGCGGATGCGACCGGGCTTTACCCTGGTGGAATTGGCTATTGTGCTTCTGGTCATGGGTGTCCTGCTGGCCGTCATCACATCGATGGTTTCGTCCATTCCCAACCTGCGTAGCACAGAAACAGAAGCAGAAACCTTACAGGGAAATCTTCAGAGGGCACGGAACACAGCTCTCTTCACCAACAGTACATTCTATCTGGAATTTGATCTGGATGAGAATAAGTACCGTGGCTATCTGATCGAACGAATCCATGAGAAGACCGAGGAGAAGGAAAAGTTTGAGCATAGCCTGGCAAGCTCNAATGGCCTCGTTGCGGTGTCTGTGGGCTTGAGCGGACGCGTACAAACGGGCAAAGTCACAGTAACGTTTCAGCCGGATGGTACAGCAGAGCAAGTGGCTGTATTTTTGGGCGAACCTCCGTTGGCTTCCCAGACCGTCATACTAAATCGTTATGGCGGATTCACAAAGGTTCTGGATGGAGAACAACCGCTGGAACTGGATCGAGAATGGTCTCAGAATCTGGAGGAGTTCTGATGCGACTGCTACCTGGCAGCAAAACATCGACCAGGGGCGACTCTCTGCGGAAAACTCCGGAGGCTCAAGTTGATTTGCATGAGAAAAATGCTGGAAAGCCNATCTTTGAAAGTCTTAAAAATCTGAATCTACGGGTGCGCAATCGTACGGGATTGACGCTGGTAGAGATGGCTNTAGCTACNGTGGTGGCCACAACGTTTTCTCTCTATGTCACTCTGTTCATTTCAGGCGGCATTCAGGCGCAGGTGGAGGCAGACCGTATGTCCATCGCTGCCAGCCTTGCTCAGACCAAGATGAGTCAGCTATTAAGCGCTCCGACACTTGAGCCCACAGCAAACAAGCCTCAACCTCATCAGTTTGGCCGCGATTCAGGGGTATATGCCGGCTATGAGGTTACAGTCATTGTCCGACAGGACAAGATCAATCTGCAAAACACATTATCCTCTGGTGAACTCAAGAGTGTACCGGTGGACGATAAGCTACCGGCCGGTGTCCAGAACCAGGAGCAAACTATAGAGAAGGCTGGATCTTCAGAAGCCTCGGTTACCGGTGGCGATGTGAATGTACATAGGATTGTTATCGATATCAAAGTTCCCCTGGGACCCAATTCCTTTCGGATGTACCGAGTAGAAACCCTGCGCTCGGCGGACAAGCCTGCGGAGATGGGCACACCTTGAGTCCGCTCCTCATTTATCTTTCCCGACTGAGAACGGTATTTGCTCGTACGAGGCAACAGCATGGTAATCAGAGCCGGAGCGGATTGGAGAAACGCTTTCGAGCCAATAGCAATGCTAGACGTCTTCGCCCATCAGGACGACTACGTTCGGGTCTGACNCTGGTGGAACTGGCCATGGTAATACTTATCATGGGAGTGCTATTCTCCATGATGTTTGGAGTCTTTTTTCGTGCATCCGAGATAGCTCGCGAAGGATCACCACCGGCGGAGGCACGGCAAAGAGCTATGCTCGCTCTGGAAAACATGCGTACAGCCATTAACAACACTTACTACATGGCCGATATCGAACGTCTGGTGTTTTACGGAAACAGTAAGAGAACCGGCACAGGTTCCATGGATGAGCTTACATTTGCCTCTGTTGTGCCAGGGGCGGAAGAAAGCGGTACACCGGAAGTGCGCGAAGTATCCTTCTATCTGGCCCCT
The DNA here is from genome assembly GCA_002717505.1 of Leptospiraceae bacterium. Lineage (GTDB taxonomy): Bacteria > Spirochaetota > Leptospiria > Leptospirales > Leptonemataceae > UBA3465. The sequence continues at coordinate 35,312 of PBEB01000066.1, read as the reverse complement.
CCGGATGAAGGATCGGCAGCCCAGGACGGCTACATACTGTATCGCAGGGAAGATCAGCATGTAGATGAATATCCGGGTCAGGGTGGAGCTCATTATCCCATGGCAGAAGGTGTGCTGTCATTGAACTTTCGCTATAGTTATAATGCCAAAACCTGGTATGACGATGAAGGATGGAATACCAAGAAAAATGCAGCTCTGCCAAGACTGGTGCAGATTGAGATGATCGTAAAAGTGGGGAATGCTAAAGAAAGNCTGGAAACCCTGGCCTCCCCTGGCCTGTACATCAACTAGCGGAGATAGTCCCTGTAGTGTAATCTATGGATCGTTAGCCGCAGTATCCTGGGCTCGACTCCCCTGAACTCTACTCGATCTCAGGGCACATTGCACGCACCGCTCGGATATCCCTATTGTCCCGTGACCGCTCGGTCATCCCTATTGTCCCGTGACAGCTCGTGCACCGATTCTATCACGAGGCCGTAGGTTTGATTTGCCCGCGGTCTTATGATTCCATTTTTGCCAACCAGTCCCTTGATGCGTATTGGATTCTTCCTGGAGCTATGCCCGGGCCAGGTTGCTTGCGCGGGACAGGGTATTCGAGATTCAGGGTATTGTAACTGGCTGCACTGTTGTGCGATCTACCTGGATCTTCAGTCTCTTGTACTGATACGAATCTTTGCCAAACTTAAGCTCTGCGTACTTCAATATGTTTTCGTTCTTTCTGGCTTTCATCTGGCGGTACACTTCTTCGCGTCCACTTTCTTTGGCGGCTGCTTCCTGCGTTCGATAGGCGATGGCCAGCAGTCGATAGGGCTCCGGTTCCTGGGCATGCTCTTTCTTGAGTTCAAGGTATTCCTCCAGGACGGAAATAGTCATACCAGCATTTCCATTCTGAAATTGAAGCTTCACATATTCCCGAATAGCAGCGCCTTTTAGATTCAAATAAGGCTCACTTTTTTTGATTTCAGGATTCTGGATCTGTTCCAGCTGCTTCATGGACTCAATCAAATAGCTCACAGCTTTATTTCTGTACCTGGAATAGACCTGTCGCTTTTCTCGATCCAGCCGATCTTGCTTCTCTTGCTTTTGCCAGTCATATTGCGCTGGTAAGCGTTCGATCTTCTTTTTTGCATCTTCGAATTCTTTCCCTGCATCGCGCATCAAATCGCCAGCAGTCTTGTACAGGCTACGGGCCTTCTTCATGCGCTCCAGAGATTTCTTCTGACTCAGTTCATCCAGGATCTGAAGTTCGGGAAAAGAGGAAGGGATTTCCGGATCCTCCCATTGACCGGGCTCATGCACCGGCTCGTCTGGATCCTGGAAGGGCTTTTCCAGCACCGGACTGTCTGGCTCCGGAGCATCCTCGGAAAAGAAGAAACTCTCCTCCGGATTGGCCTCCGAGCCCGGGGATTCCTCGGAGTGCAGGGCTCCGCAAAACGCAACGAAGAGGCCAATGGCGGCCAGAAAGGAAAGTATAGATTGAGGTTTTCCAGGATGTATCATATCTAAATTCTACTGGCAATGGCCAGCGTCGGAACTTTTCTATCCTACCATCGGCAAATACCGAGAAAACTGTAACAGGACCTGTTCCATATTAATGAAAGAAAACCTTCCCGTCACTTACCGAGAGAATCATCTGCAAATAGAAGACGTATCGGTGGCCGATCTGGTTCAAACCTATGGTACGCCGCTGTACGTCTATTCTGCCAGCTACTTTGAGTCCAGGCTGGATCTGTACAACCGCGGAAAAGAGAAAATGGCGGATAAGATACAGTTCTGCTACGGTATGAAGGCCAGTTCCAACCTCGAGCTTCTGAGACTGGTAGCCAACCGCGGATGGGGAGCAGATATAGTCAGTGGTGGTGAGCTATACCGCTGTCTGAAAGCCGGTATTGATCCAGATAAGATCGTTTTCTCCGGAGTGGGCAAGACCGATGAGGAGATTGCCTATGGAATTGATGCGGGAATCCACCTTTTCAGCGTGGAGAGTCCGTCCGAGCTTCGGGCCATTTCTCGCATCGCAGCGGAGAAAGGNAAAAAGGCTCCCATCGGTATTCGAATCAATCCGGATGTGGACCCCAAAACCCATCCGTATATTTCTACAGGCCTCAAGGAAAACAAGTTTGGTATTGCGCACAACCAGGNACTGGATATCTACCGGGAAGCCGCCNCACTGCCCGGNATCGAAGTTCGNGCNGCAGGCTTTCATATTGGATCTCAGCTTCTCGATTTTTCCTCTTATGAAGAGGCCGCAAAACGATTGCTGGCTCTGGTGCATCAGATTGAAGAAGCCGGAATACCCATCGATGAAATCGATGTGGGCGGCGGTCTTGGAATCGATTATCTGGAAAACCATGACCTCAACGAACCACTGGAAACTCCTGATCCTGCAGAATTCGTACAGATGATCTNGAAATGGATCAANGAAAGCGATGCCAACAAAGAAGGAAAGATTCGTAAAATTACCTTTGAACCCGGTCGAAGTGTGGCCGGAAACTCAGGATTCCTGGTAACCCGTATTCTTTACATAAAGGAAAACGAAGACAGGAAGTTCTTTGTCTGCGATGCAGCTATGAATGATTTACTTCGACCTTCTCTTTATCAAGCCTATCACCGAGTGCTGCCCGAATGCAGCGACAGGGCCGAAGCGTTTGGAGACCTGGTGGGTCCAGTATGCGAAAGCGGAGATTTCCTGGCCCGCGGCCGAGATCTTCCGGATTTCCAGGAAAAGGACCTGGCTGTTCTGGCATCGGCCGGCGCCTATGGATTCATCATGTCTTCCAACTACAACACCCGGCCCAGAGCGGCAGAGGTCCTGGTGCGAGGCAAAGAACATAAACTGATTCGAAAACGAGAANCCTACGAGCAGTTACTGGAAAACGAAATCCNTTCGGATTAAGGATNCGCTTTGCATGCGCTAAACGGATGCAAAGAATGAAAGTAGATGACCGATATCTGCCGGGCTACTTCTAGTAGAGTAATCAAGTATCCGCGAAAGTGCCTCATTCCTGTATGCGAAAGAGGGTCTTCTCGGGAGGCCTGCCGGGGCATTCCAACGTTACAGAATAGGAGCCAGGTTCAGGTCTCAGATGCGTTCTAAAATGCCCATCTCGAGGTATGGATTTTCGAATGCCATTCAGGGAATANTGACATTCGGGCTCAGCGCGAATNTCCAGAAGTACCGCCTGGGAATCCGTCGGTCGATGAGGATCCAGAACGAATATTTGATCATCCAGGGGATGCACAATGCCCCGGGCCAGAGTCTGATTATGATCTCCAGAGCAGGGCGGAGGAAAGACATCTTCGGGCAGGAANGGCTCGGTAAAATGNGGACATTGAGGGCCCGCAAGATGCCCGGTTTTTTTGCAAATGTTTGCGTATCTCCATCGATCCGGATAGCGAAACGTTGAATCCTGGTTTTCGTAGAGCATCCGCATNACCTGATGCATAATGCGCCCAGCTCCACGAGCTCCGGAAACCCCCAGAGTGGGCTCGCTCTGAAAGTTTCCTACCCAGACTCCTACTACAAATTGATCGGTATAGCCCACAGCCCAGGAGTCCCGGAAATCCTTGGATGTGCCGGTCTTGGCTGCAACATCGAAGGGAAAATCCAGAAAGCTCCTGGGGCCGAAAGAACCCTTTCGGGCATCTCGATCCGACAGGATGTGACGTATGAGCAGAGCTGTGTCTTCGCGAAACAATTGCCTGGATTCGCCAAAGCTCAAATGGGGACTATGCGCAATCTGGATAGGATGCATTTGTCCCCGTGCCGCCAGTGCAGCGTAGAGCAGGGTTACTTCGAAAAGCGTGGCCCCTCCGGTGCCCAGCGCCAGGGAAGGACCATAATCCCGGGCCGGCTCCTGCATATGCTCGAAGCCGGCATCCTTTAGGAGGGTATAAAATCGCTCAGGTCCCATGCGCTCAATCAGTCTTACAGCCGGAATATTTCTAGATCCGGCCAGAGCTTCTCTAACGGTGATAATTCCGCTAAAGCGAAGATCATGATTTCTGGGAGCATAGGTTTCTTTGCGAATCGTATCGCTGACAATGTATTCACTATCGTCAATCAAATGACCAGGCCGCAATCCCAGCTCTTCTATGGCCAGCGCATACAGAAATGGCTTGAGAACGCTTCCCGCATCATGAATGGCCAGAGCTCCGTTGACCTGCCCATCCGCACCGGAAAAATCCGATGATCCAATCATTGCTCTCAGAAGCCAGCCAGGCTCCTCCGAGCGCGGCTCCATCGTATCAGCGCTTCTATTGCTATGNCGGGTATCCCTTTCCAGAACAATTACCGCCGCCTGGTTGGCTCCCTTTTTTTCCAGAACCTCTAGCTCCCCCTGGATGATACTTTGAATATGGGTCTGCAGCCCATCGTCCATCTCGGTGAAAACTTCGCCTCTGACGTTCAGGTTATGAAAGAGATAGACCCCCAGATGCGGAGCGCTATGAGGGTAACCCGAAAGAATTTGAGAGGGAATGGCACTTCTTTCCTGTTCTGTGTTCTCCCTGCCTCCATGGTCTTGCGAGTTAGACTCCCGTGTCTCAGAACTCTCTGTAGCCCGGGGACCGCCGGTCGGAATCTCGCTCATCGCCGGGGCCTCTGAATCTCCTCTATGGACGTTTTCCAATGCAGAATCCTGATAAAAGCGGAAGGTATCCGGAAATGCGATTTGAGTTTGATTGTCCCAGCCGCATTCTCTTGCAATCTCAGGCCTTTCTTCTTTCNCACGCTCGAATAGATGCTGGATTCGCCTTCGGATGGAATCCAGCCCCATAGAGGTTCTTCGCAACAGGATGATCAGCACAGTCTGCTCTTCGCATCCCAGAAGGGATAAATCCTTTCCGAAGTAGTACCGCGCCGCGGAATAGAAGCCCTTTCGATTTCGCCCCAGAGGAGCCTCTTCCAGGTAGCGATTCAATAGCTCATCTCTGGACCATTTCGCACCCAACTTCAAAGCATACAGCGCTTCCACCGGTTTTCGCAAATAGGGACTTTTCGGCATTCTCTGAGAAAATGCGATGCGAACGTATTGCTGAGGGATGGTGGATGCTCCGCTAACGATGCGGCCAGCCATCAGGTTTGAAACCAAGGCCCGACCAATGGCAGTAAAATCCAATCCTCCATGCTGGTAGAAATCCTGATCTTCCGCCAGGAGTAACAATCCCTTCAAGGTTTCTGGAACATTCCCGGGAGCTTTCTGAATGCCCCGATTCGGATCGCTGTATTCAAAGATCAATTCCTGGTTTCTGGATAGCAGATAGATGTCGCTGTTACGCNCCAGGGGCAGGGGGCTCAGGAAAAAGGCAAGAGAGGAAACCACGTAAAGAATGAGAAAGCATGTGAAATAGACATTGGCTCGAGGCCAGCCGTTCCAGCCGTGGCTTCGCATATGAGCAACGAATCCCTTGCGTAATGCGCCTCCCTTACCCAGGAGAGTAGCCATGCCCCATTGCGCACGGGCGAGCACACTTTGCATTCGCGTTCTGGAAGAATTGTAATCCGTCATAGGTTTTTTGGATCGAGCGTGGGTATTTCACTCATAGGCTCATTCAGTCCTCCTTCTCGTTCAGGGAGGACAGAGGAAAACACTCTTCTAGAGAGCGGTAATGAATCCGGGGCACTAGAATAGCCAGGAGGTCCTCCGTTCCGGGTGCCATCCCTCACTCTTCGATAGGAATCAAGGAGCCTGGATGGCTTCCATCGCCAGTAGCAATCCAGCCCTTGCATCGCAAAAGAGAATTCCCGGAATAAGGGGCGGACAACCGGAGAAAGCAGTACTGGCAACCCTCGGGAGCATTCTGCCAGGGCCGGGTAACNGAATGCAGTTCTACCAGGCAATCCCCTGAAGCATTCGGACAAAGCCGGACAACCCATCCGAGCAATTCCCGGGACAAGCAGCCCCGACACCCCGGAGATCAGCGCCAACCAGGTCAAACTCTCTAGTGCTACATCTACTCCACAACCTGCATCGCATCGGCACTTCGACCAAATATTTCAGGCTCATACATAGAGTAGGCGCTGGCCGCAGGATACAAAGCTTCCCCACGAAATAGAGGCCGAATCAAATATACGTACTGGTGAGCGCCTGCAGGAAGATAGGTCTGCACAACCTCAAAAGCATCATCTCGATAGTCTGTAAGCGCTGGACTGGCCCACCAGTATCCATCCGGAGAACGATGCCCGGTAAGACCGCTTCCGGCAAAGGACTCGGTGGCAAAGCCAGTGTTTACGATCTCACTGTGAGAAGGCAATGGATCGCGAAGAATGAAATGGCTCANCGGCCGGGATGTGGTAACGGTGATGCGCACGAGATAGATTCGTCCCCGTTTCATTTCATCTTCACCCGCTTCGAATGGTTGGGTGCTTCCCTGACCCAGGACCTCGTCTAGCGGTTGAATCGTTCTCTGTACTTCAATTCCTTCATCCGCCGGTTCCGGTCGAAGCGGAGGCAAAGTGTACTGCATCCAGGTGGTGTAATAGAGCTGCCCCGGCCCCTGGGAAACGAAATCCAGGCTCTTCATAGAGCCGGAATAGAATTTCTTCAACTCCTCCGCAGAAAGCTTGTGCACAGAATTGGGTTTCTTGCCGGTGAGCTTTCCATCAANAATCGAAGAGTCTCCTATGCGAACACTATAGGCCGTATCTGAGCTCTTTTCGATCTTTTCATGATAGTTGGCCAGACTCATTGCCATCAAGGCTTCGGAATGGCTGGAGGATGTATAGGGATTTCGCACAATCACTGACTGCACTAGCCTGGGAACCAGAGGATGCTGCGGCTGCCAGGCAGTCAGTANTCGCAACCAGAGAGCCACGGTTCCTTCTGAACTATAGAAGGCACGAGAGTAGGAGAAGGATGTCCTTTCTTGCAGCTCGGCTCTCCGGGCATTCCATCGGACCTGATTCTGAAATCGCTTCAATAGCTTCTCCGAGACCTCGGGTTTCAGACTGATGGCCCCGGATTCCAGATCGGAAAGCAACAGGTAAGCGCTGGCTCGAAGCGAAAGGTCCTCATTATGACTGGAGAGATAATCGGCGATGCCGGCCACAGGCCTGTCTTTTAGCACGTAATTGATCAGAGCCAGTGTCTCCAGGAGGTATCCTCTGAAATCCCGGTCTGGCTTCTTCGCATAGTTTCGCAAATAGGCTTCTGCTTGCGCCATTACCCGTGCGGAAACAGGCCGCCCCCGCTTCTTCGCCTCCTGAAGCACCAGAAGAACGTAAGCGGTAGTATAGGGGGATGATCTGGCCGTGGTATGGTCTTTCCAGAGCCGAAAACCACCATCGCTATTTTGAAATTCTGCCAGGGAGCCCAGAACCAGATCTTCCAGCTGCGCTTTGCTATACTTTCCCATGAAGGTTTTGGGAAGGTATTGATCGGGAGTTACCAGAGAAACCAGGTAGGCACTGCTTCGCTGTTCGAGACAAAGGTACGGATGGTTCTCAAAATAATAAAAGGCCCCTTCCATGGCCTGTAGGACTGTGGAGCTCAATTGCATATGTACCTCTGCTGGATACTTCTCCGGGTCGGGAACTGAGATAAACTCCTCTCCTTTCTGGTCCTTTGTGGCCATGCCTGAAGTAGCGAAAGCTTCACGATACCTCTCAATCATTACAGGGAAGGAAAACTCCATGGCATCCAGACGACGCTGTCCTTCCAGGGCACTGAAGCTCCCTTCCAGCTGTGTTCCCGATTTCGGAAGCTTCTCCTTCTTTTCTGGCATGGGCAACCAGCAGGTCTCCGTGGCTTCACCGGTTTCACCGGCGGCCAGAGTAATGTTCTTGCTCAGGGGCTTTTCGCATTTAAGGCCTGGGAGCTTCATGTCTACTTTCAGGTTCTTGCTCTGATTGGTGGAATTGATTACAAGAGAACCCAGCTCCAGACGGTCCCCCGGTCGAATGAATCTCGGGATTAGCTTTTGAATGACGATTTCTCTGCGAACCTGAATTTCATAGTCCGATTTAGCATAACCGCCATCTCGGGCCGCCATGGCCATAAAGCGAAACGTGGTCAGGTTGTCTGGCAGTCGGAATGTAAATTGTATTTCCCCTTTGCTGTTGGCCTTCAGCGTTGGATTCCAGTAAGCTGTATATTTGAAGTTACGCCTGCTGGCCTGATCACCATCGAGACCAAAGCCTCCAGAATCATCCTCATCGCCGCCACCTCCAGGGCTGTCCCCTTTGGTTGCCAGAAGCAATTGCTCTATCAAGGAGCCGCGGTTCTCCAGCACTCGAACGCCCAGAGGCCATCCGGAATACATGGCTTCCACNGGATCCGAGAAATGATAGTTCAATAGATCCAGCACCGCTCGATCCGCTACAGAGAGAGCCACTTCTGCATTGGGCGCTGTGCGAATTGTGGTTGTGACTTCCATTCCCGGTTTACAGGGATCGCAACTGGTCTTTATGGCCAGAGGGATGCGCTTTTCTTCGCTGGATACGTTCAGGCGAACCATTCCCATTTTAAATTGCGGCTTTCCCGGATCCTCGGAACGAGTGGGTTTCGCATCTGTCCTGGGTCGAATAAGCATGACGCCAATATGAATTTCCGGCAAGTATTCGCTCTTGATAGGTATTTCAATACTCTGTGCCGATGAAGTAAGTTTAACGGTGCGTTGCTCAAATACCTTTTCTCGCTCCACAGTTACGATGGCCGTGGCATTCTTGTAAGGCGATTGAATCAGAATACGAGCTGTGTCTCCGGGTTTATAATCGGTCTGTTCAGGNATCAATTCGATGCGATCGTCCTGGGAAAGCCCCCAGTAACCGTACCCGGACCCTCCTACATAGAATGGAACCCGAGCAAATGCTCCAGAAGAGGTTCGAGCAACAATAAAATAGGAGCCCGCTTGCTCGGGAACAAAGCTGAACTCCACCGGGGTTTTGCCGGTACTAACGCTGTCTTTTTTTACTCTTTCCAGTGTTTCTGTAGTTTCATTTCTCGAAGAACCTCCAGGTCCTCGCGTTTCGCTGCTACGGTAAACTCTGCGAAAAACTTCTACGGTCAGGGAAGTGCTTTCTACCTGCTGATTCTTGTTGAGCGCTACAAGCTGAAAGCGAGCAGGCTGTCCGGATGCGGAAAAGTACTGCATTCGCTTGATACCGGGGAATACCTCATCCGCGTATACGGTTGCTGTTTTTGTACTGGTTACGGTGCGATCCCCGAGGTCTCGCACTTGATTTTCCACCGTAAGCGATAGGTGGGGCTTGAGTTCGATACGTCCTGCATTCTCAGTTTCCAGAACAACCAATTTCTTGTGTGCAAGGTTTGTCTGAAAGGCATGTTTCATCTCCCCCCGGGAATCCAGAGTTCCCTCCAGCCGGGCCACCAGTCCTGCCGATGAGGATTCATACGCGTCATAGACCCAGTCCCCAAAGGCAAATCCTTGAAAGCGAGAATCATATATATCTGTGCTCTGTGCGTAGATGCTAAGAGTAGATTTGGCCCCGCCCATGGGGGCACCAAAGAGATACATCCCCCGGGCCACCAGATCAAGAGTAGCCCCACTGGACACATTCCTCATTCCATCTATGGAAGCGGAGAAAGTCGCCGGCCGAAATTCCTCTACCTGGAAGGTGGCCGAAAGGTCCCGATCGGGAAATCCCTTGATCGATGCAACGGATCGACCTTCGATCTCTGCAAGTTCAAGGCGCACTGTATAATGCCCTGTAGGTGCATCCTTTTCCGTTTTGAGGCTGAGATCCACACCGCCTTCCTCTGATCCAGAAAGGGTCACGTCCTTGATGATCTTGCCTCTTGAGTTGCGCACAGTGGCCCTGACCTTGCCCTGCTTTCCGGTCAGTGCCTTGAGCTTTCCATGATGGAGCAGGGAAAGGAAGGCCTTAACGTGGATCTCTTCGCCCGGACGGTACAGCCTGCGATCAAATTCTATTAGACCTTTTANATCTGGATAGCCCGCCGTATAATCNAAATAGGANGAAACACTCCAGGTGTATCGNTAATGATCCCTGGAGGTCAGAAAAGCNCGGTCCTCATTGGTCGTGGCAACTACCAGAGTTCCCGAAGTAAGACGATCCTGCTTCCTTCCCACCTTGCAGTAACCCTGAGCATCTGTTTTGCAGGTTCCATGCTTACGATTTAGAGTGAAGGCATCTACAGTGGCCTCTTTCACTGGCTGGTTATTGCTCAGTTTATGAACCCAGACATGNATCCCCAGGGGACTTTCTTTTACAATCATGCCAAGATCGGTGGATTGCAGAATACGATAGGAGCTTTTCCTTTGCTTCTTGTTCTGCCAGTTCAAGGTGTCCGCAGCCACGTAGACAGCTACCCACCCACGCTTCTTTTTATCCAGATAAGGAGAAAAGTCCACGCCAAAGGTGGCCGCATCTTCAGGTTTGAGCTTCGTCTGAACCTGCTTCGTTTCGTATTTCAGCCCTTTGAGATAGGAGCTGGAGCTGTTGTTCGCCAGATACTGCTGAATATCCGCCACGTCCAGCGTACGATGTCCCACGGTAAATTCGGGTATTGCAGCCATGCTGGCCGGAACCTGCTGTTTCATTTCCGATTCGATTATTTCCGAATTTCCGTATCGCATAGAGAAGTCAGGACGATAGGCCGGCAGATTGAATTCGAACTTATGATTTCCAGCAAGCTTGTTTCCCATGACATCGGTCAGACCGGCCGTAACATACACGGTGACCTTTTGTCCCGCTTTCACCGGCCATTCCCTGAGGGACATGAATGTAGTCTCACCATCGCCCGGAGTGCTGCGATCCAGGGGAGGCTCAATGCGAATGTGTTTCAACGCCTGGGCTGGATTCACCGGATTGTTGAACTGGATTCCCGTGGACCATGCATCCTGGAAGTATTTGCCTTTCTGCGGGAATGAAACCTTGAGTGGGCCGTAGGTTTGATACGTGATGATCGCATCTTGCTCCAGACCATCGTTGCCTCCCTCNGGAGGCAGCCCTTTCTTCAGGACAATTTGAATCTTAGCATCTCGCGGAAGATCCCCATCCGGAATNAGGCGAACACTGGAGCGAGTAATGTCTTCTTCGTCCTCATTCATTTTGTATGTTGCTTCGAAGTCTACGGCTCCACCGTTGGCNGTGATACGAACCATTCTCTGAATATCTCGAATAGATACCGGATAATTGAAATAAAGTCGAAAGTCCTGCTCGTAACGAATTCGGTTGCCCGAGTACGGATAGGAATAATGAAGCTTTAGCGGCGGAGTGCGAAATCGAAAGGAATACTCACCACTCATTTTTTTTCCATTCAGCGCCTCCTGAACGGGAACCGTCACTTTGTAGGAAGACCCTGGTCTCAAAGGCTTTTCCGGGATGAAGGCCGCTACCCGGGTGCCGTACCATCGAATGGCGCCTTCGATCTCTGGTTCTATGGTGAAGGACTTTCGTTTGGCCTCTTTTACTCTTCCCAGGGGAACCATGGGATGGTTGAACACCACCACAATCTCCTGATTCAACTGAACGGTTTCTAGAAGTCCATCTGGACTGGCTTGAATGACCTGAAGAATATTGGGATTGGGTGGCTCTGGTTCTTGCAGCGGATTGGTAACGGCAGCAGGCAGGGCTTCCAGGGGAGCATCCGCGGCCTTCCAGAGACCGAAAAGTAGCAGGCTGAAAAAGCCCGAGAGGAAGATGAAAACTACAGCGGGCAAAACCCCCGCTTTTCCATAGGTTTTGAAATAGGCTCTCATAGGAGCAATTGGATTGAGCATAATTTTTCCTGTAATTGCAGGATTGGACCGATATTTAGACTGTATGCAACCGTATTCGGGGAAATTCTTTTTTACAGTGCCCAGNTATTTTTCAAGCAAATCTGGAATTTCGAGGATCGTTGGACCTCTGACCGTGGTAGCATTGCTGCTTTCGCCTACTACTTTCCTGAGCTTTCTACCTGGTTGCCAATCCACAGGAATCCTGCAGGCAGAATCCCCGGATTACTCCAATATGGGCGAACTCCTGGAAACCAACCGGGCAGATATGGAGTTTATCAACGTAGCGCTGAGCAATCTCCCGCTGACCCCGGAAAACAACCAGCAACCCTCCGAGGGATTGCAGACCGGTCTTGACCTCAAGGAAAAGCTCAGCGAAAAAATGAAACTGGCTGTGGAGCATGATTTCTTTGCAGGCATCTATTATCTACAGGGCAAGTACGGCCATACCTATAGAGAACTCAGCACTTCCCGCAATCTGTTGCAGCAAGTCTACAGGGAAATTCTGGAATATTACATAGACGGAACCTGGGTATTGCTGGAATCCGCGGCTCCCATTATTCTGAGAACTCAGGATGCGAAATCAAAGCATTTCTTACAGCTTGGCTTCCGGGATCTGGAATCCTCGCGGCTCTTTCATCAGAGGGGGAGCAACATCGGTAAGAAGCTCTACACAAACCAGATCAATTTCTATAAGCAAGGNATCAAGCGAGTGCGAAGAGCTCGCAAATATGGTGTTCTTGCAATCCTGGAATCTCGCACTCCCCTNGAAGAAAAGAAAGAGTACCAATACGTAAGCTACGATGAAGTGCGAAACCCATCTATAACCGAAAACGTCAAGGAATACGATCGGGTGCTTAACAAAATGATTGGATTGATCAGTCGTCAGCTTGTAGACGCCAAAATTCAATCATCCACACGGGGCTATCCCATTGAGCTGGATTTGATCGCAATGCACCAGGATAATTTTGGAGCCATCATTCCGGACCATCCGCATCTGCTGAATCAATATCTATCTGAAGTAGAAACGGCCAAGTTTCATGAAAGACAGAAATTGCCGGATCGAAGTCGCTAATCTNAACTNATTCGCATTAAGGCGGACAGGCCCTGAAAGATCCGAAAACGCCATTCTAATTCAATGCTGCATGCCGGTCGGGGCAAATCCGGCTGAGAAATATCATCGTGCAGGCAATGCAGAAGGAAAGCACAGGAAGCGAAAGGGCACAAGAAGGCAGGAATGATGGGAAAGACCTTGATGATTGTCGGAGCTGTCATCTTTGTAATGGGACTGCTCTTCTTTCTGGGCAGCCGTCCGGACGGGCCCTTTAGCTGGTTTGGTAAACTGCCTGGAGATATTCGCATTGAAAGGGAAAACTTCTCCTTCTACTTTCCCCTTACCACAAGCATACTGATCAGTGTAGTGATTTCTGGCATACTCTATCTGATTTCNCGGTTCCGCTGAGTTCTTNGCTTCGTGAGAGCGCATCGGCAGGCAGGATTTTCATTCCNGNCATGGGCCGAAGCTTCCTGAATGCGTTTCGCAAATTCTATTTTTGAATTCGTAAGGCCGGTTCTACTTTCGCATGGACCGATGCTTGCTGGCTGTGTTTAGCAGATTCTGTCCTTGCTTTCGCAAGGCCGGTTTTTCTTTCGCCTGGTTTTCCGCAAGGACCGGGTTTCTCTTTCGCCAGGGTTTTCCGGTGAGCCAGCCCGGACTGGAAGACTAGAGGACTATTTTATTCTGACCCAACTCCGGGCCCGCTTCCCGAGCCAGAACGACCTTCGGGATCTCTTCTACCGAGCAGTAGATTCAGGCTCGATTCCACGATTGTACTCCCGGACTTGGTCATGGCCCGTACCGTGTCCTCCACCATCTGTCCGGACAGAGCATCGGTAATCGCTTCTTTAAAGCCGGAGCGCACTTCTTCTTTGAACCGAGGAAGCATTGATTCGCCAGCTTCTTCTACACCTTCTTTCAGCCTTGTCTTTACGATCTCTGCGTATTCATCCAGCTCTTCTTCCAGCTTGGCTGCCACCCTGGAACGATAGTAATAATAAAAAGCCAGACCGGTAAGTATGGCACTGAGCACAGCAGTGAATATACAGGCACCAAAGAGAACGAGAAAGAATTCCAGCCCGAGTTCGCTCATAGACTTACTTTGAGATTATTTCGAAGATCGGTCAACCATTCTTCCATCTCATCTCGCTTCCTTTCAGCCATCTGTGTTACACTATGGTCCTCTCGGTCCAGAAGCTCATCCGGTATCTCATCCAGGAAACGCGAAGGCTCCTTTTCTTCAGTTTCTCCGAACCTTCTTCGAGTACGACTGGCCGTTAAAAAGAGCTTTTTCATGGCCCGGGTGATCCCTACGTAGCACAATCGTCTTTCTTCTTCCAGAGCGGCCTCAGGATTCTCCGATTCCGAAATGGATCTTTCGCCAGGAAAAATGCCCTCCATCATACCAGTAAGAAAGACAGTGGGGAATTCCAGACCTTTGGATAAATGTAATGTCAGGAGCTGAACCCGACCCCGGGGATTGTCATCGTCCTCATCGCTGGCCTGCAAGCTTATGCGCGCCAGAAAGTCAAATAGGCCGGGAGGTGTGGAATCCTCCCAGTTGCTTTCGAAAAAAGCCAGCATATTCGTAAGTTCGGAGAGGTTGAGCATTCGGGCGCGAACCGCATTTTCGTCTGATCCTTCGCGCATGAATTCATGCTCCCAGTTCAACTCCTGGATCATGGTAGAAAGCACGGGAGCCAGCTTACGGGCTCGAGAGAATTCCTTTTTGTACTTTTCAATGAACTCCACAAATTCATAGATCGCGCCCACCTGTTTGGCAGGAATGCCTGGAATCAGTCCTGGAGTGGATCCAATACGTTCCAGAGCATGAAAAAAGTCCGGCCTTTTCATTCCGCTGGCCTCGGCCTCTTCAGCCATGGTCTGCAGAAAAGCTCCAATTTTCTGAACGCTACCTTCTCCAATTCCCCGGCGCGGACGATTCAGGATTCGAAGTAATGAAATCTCATCGCTTCGGTTGGCAATCACTCGCAGGTAGGCCAGTAGATCCTTCACTTCCTTTCGATCGAAGAACTTGTAGCCTCCCACAACGTGATGAGGGATTTGCAGCTTTCTCAGCTCCTGTTCAAAGGCTCTGGATTGAAAGTTTGTGCGATACAGAATGGCAAAGTCCCCGGGATTCTGTGCAGCATGGATGATGCGATTTTGAATGATATCGGCNACCATCATCGCTTCCTGTTCTTCATCTTCTGCCATGATCATGGAGATTTGTTCTCCCTCTTCGCCGGTTGCTCTCAGAATCTTCTGCACACGCTTGGAGTTATTGGCAATTACTGCATTGGCCGCAGACAGAATTCGAGACGAGGACCTGTAATTATGCTCAAGTCGGACGATCTTCGCATCGGGAAAGTCGGATTGGAAATTTTGAATAATGCCCACATCGGCACCACGCCAACCATAGATTGACTGATCATCGTCGCCTACAACGCATAGATTCTTTTCCTCACCTACAAGGGATAAGAGTAGTTCGTACTGCGTGGGATTTGTGTCCTGAAACTCATCAATCATGAAATACCGGAAGCGGCGACGGTATTTATCCAGGATATCCGGATGCTCTTTGAAGATTCTGGAAGGAAGCAAGATTAGATCGTCAAAATCCACAGCATTCAGAGATTTAAGATTGGCATGATATCGTTCGTANACATCGCAGAAAAACCCTGCGGATACCGGCAGGCTTCGACTATTGGCCCANTCTTCATGATGCATGTTGGANTTCTTGCACAGAGAAACCATAAAAGGCATGGAATCCTCTTTCACCTGGTCCGGGTCCAGCTTCAGGTCCCGATAGATGCTGGCATATAGCTGTAGTCCATCGTCCGAGTCCAGGATAGAGAAGGGATCCCGGTAGCCCAGCACTCGAATCTCTTTTTGAAGTATCCGATTTCCGAGAGCATGAAACGTGGACAGTACCATTCCGCGGAGGGCCTTGCTGCCCACCATCTTCTGAAGCCGATGCTTCATCTCCTTCGCGCTCTTGTTCGTGAAGGATACAGCCACAATGCATGAGGAGGCAATCCCCTGGCCCAGCATCTGCTGGATGCGATGTGTGATGACGCGGGTCTTCCCGCTGCCGGCCCCGGCAAAGATCAGCAGGGGTCCGCGGGTATGTTTCACAGCTTCCGCTTGGTGGGGATTCAGCCGGGGTCCGGACACAAATATCAGGTGACATAATGTGTGCCTACTCAGTCAATAGAGAAAACCTGAATCTACAGAAAAGAGTGAAATGACAGGGCCACCGGGGAGCCTATTTCCGTCCTGGCGAGCGATTGAGGGCGTGGTACATCCTGAATGCCTGCGGGAGGGCGCCCAATCCTTGAAAGCAGAGCGCGCCCCGGTGTCAGGGCGTAGATGCAATACCGGACAATTCCGGCATCTTACAACGGCTGAACTGGCGAAATCCATTTCACCACCAGAGAAAGACAGAGAATGAAATCCTACCTATNACAGTTCCTGGATCGAGAAGGGGCGCGGCGAATTGGGCTTCTGGCAAATCAGACCGCTTACAGNNTCCTGGACCGCGCCTATTCCTTTCAAACCCTTGCTGCCCGCAGTGAGCATCTACGCGCATTCCTTCCGGAGCATGGCCTCTTCGCAGAATTACAGGATCAGGTGGGGCTGGAGGATACAGCTCATTACCAGGTATTNCTCAATGACCAGCAAAGAAGCCGCACGGAATTTCTTTCCCTGTACGGCTTTCAGGAAAATAGCCTGCGCCCGGATCCAACCCGACTGGAAGATCTGGACTGGCTGATTGTGGATTTACAGGATGTGGGTAGCCGTTACTATACCTTTCTAACTTCTCTATACTACTGTCTTGAGGTCATTCATGAACTTCGAAATCGTGGCTCCGGTATTCGCTGCCTGGTCGTCGATGGCGAAAACCCCATTGGACGATTTGTGGAAGGCACAATACTTGAAGCGGAATACGAAAGCTTTGTAGGATTGCCAGGCGTCATTCACAGGCATGGCCTGAGCACAGGCGAAATGGCACAGTTGTTTGCTTCCTGGATTCATCTGGATGAGGAATCTCTGGAAATCGCAGGACCGGCACAGGAGCTGAGTCATGCGCAGGCCACCTTAGATCAGAACACCGGAACCAATTTTACCAGCGCTTTCGATTCGGGAATGGCAGAAGGGCCGGCAGGTACTCGGGTAAGCGAATTTGCTATCTATCCATCCCCGAATATGCCCACGGTAAACACCGCAAAGGTTTATCCTGGTCAGTGTCTTCTAGAAGGAACGAATCTCAGTGAGGGCCGGGGAACCACGCGACCATTTGAAATCTTCGGTGCGCCCTTTCTGGGGCCTCTAATGGAAGCCGGGGATTTGTTTATTCCAGGAGCTGTTCTCCGACCGCTACGGTTCCTGCCTACGTTTCACAAACATGCCAATCAGATCTGTGAAGGCTTTCAGATTCATGTCATTAATGACGAATACGCTCCTTTGTTTGCAACCCTGCGAATCCTTCGTTGGATTCGATCCAGGGTTCCCGAGTTTCAGTGGAAAACAGGTGTCTACGAATTTCGTTCGGATCGGCCGGCCATAGAGCTCCTGGCTGGAGATCCTCTCATGCTGGAGTATTTGCGCAACAGCCCGGAGCCTTCCATGGACAAGCTGGATGATCCTGATCTTGCGTTGCTGGAGCGTATGTCTGTGGCTGAATCGAAGTGGATGGAACGAACCGCCATTCTCTGGGATGGAGATAGTAGATTGCACTCCAGCTCAGCCCGATTGCTGATGAAATATGCCTGATGCATTCTCAGCATTTGCAGAAGCGATTCCGCATAGAACAATTTTCCCATTGTACTTCACAGAAAGGGCTTGGCTCAGCGTGCTGGATGCCCCGACCTCGCACAGNCGGAACAGGTCCGGAACACTCAGCGCAATTCTACTTGGAAAGCGGATCTACTCGAAGCCGGGTCACCCAACGCAATTCTACTTGAAAAGCGGATCTACTCGAAGCCGGGTCACCCAACGCAATTCTAAGTGAAAAGCGGATCTACTCAAAGCCGGGTCACCCGGCGCAATTCTAATTGAAAAGCGGATCTACTCAAAGCCCGAGCCCCACCATCGAAACCAGAAGGATTCATCGCAGAACTTCAAGGGTTCTCTTAGCTCTTTGCCCTGAACCTGTTCGCAAAACTCATTGCGCCGTTCTGTATGAGCTTTTCTGAGTTTTTCTTCCTGTTCGGCCACTGTTCTGAGGAAATCCTGCCTTTCCCGAAGGTAGATTGCACTGGACTTCGCATTTTCTAGTTTCTGCCGATGGTCCTTCCATTCATCCATTTCCATCCGTAGCCTGGAAAAGTGAAACTGCTTCGGACCGCCCGGCAGTGGTATGCTCAATACACAATCTCTGTCGATGGGAACTCTTTCAAAGGGAAGCAGAAATACAATTTGCTCATTGGATTTCAGCGTCATGGACCTTCGCAAAGAATTCAGAAATTCAATCTTCTGTTTGCGAATCCAATCCTTTTCTGCCTGGGAAAGCAAGTATTCATCCCGGAGTGAAGGTTGGCCGGGATCTGGCCGGAAAAAGATGCCGGGATTTCTGGGGATCATATGCCAGGCGTAGGATATCCACTGGTTCGCAAAGCTGGCGAACTCTTCCTGATACTTCGACGGTGGTAAGAGCCCAGGAGTCTTCCCCTGACAATCAATTCTGGTAGAATAGGGGTTGTAAGTGACTGGGCTGGATCCCCTGTAGTTGACGCGCATTTCGAGAAAAAGTACATCGGGCATCCGTCCGCCTTCCCTGGGGCCGCGACCAGTTCTGAATACGTTTCGCGCCATCGTGGCATCCATAATCGTCGCGTAGATCTCCAGCAACGGAGAGCCTGATTCGGTGCGAGCCTCTGTGGCCGCGTAGAATCGAATGGAATCTCCTCTGGGATTTGAAATGGCCGGGGAATCAGGGATGTAAGGGCTCGCCGGGCTTTCTTCTTGCTGCCCGGTGTTCGAAAGGGAAGGAGTATTCCTGTTTGGATTCAGAGGACGGGTAGGTGCGGCCTCTTCGATTTCAGGGAGCACATATACATAGTGGAGCTCTTCAAATACCTGACAATCTACCAACCCCAGAAAGGCAAGGACCATAAGCCCGCAGAGTCTCCATCGATCCGTGCTTCCTCTGTGCCTACTCAGACTGCTGGAGATTTGTTTATTCTCGGGCATTCGTAGTTTGGGTCTCTCGCTTCCTTAATGCGGTCAAGAAATACTGCAAGTAGGCGACAGAGGATTTGCCGGCAACAGGGGCAGTCAGGGAGCCCCTGGCTGACCGTGTCCGTCGGCGGGCGGACGAAATCCTTTCCATAGCAGATAGATAGCAAGGACTATTTCTACCAGTGCCGTGGGCGTATTTAAGATAAAATAAATCGGACTGGCAATCTGAATTACTTCAACGATCAAAAGTCCCGTGGCCATGAAAGTCAGGAATGAACCAAGAAGCCCCCACCAGGAAATCCAGCCCGGCAATAGCCGCGAATTTATTGCTCCAATATGGAGGAACATTCCACCAATACTCCAGGGAAGAATCATTGCCATATGGTTGATTCCATCCCGAGTCAGACGCACCAATTCAGCAATTACTATCAACGATTCTCCGTGGTCATTACCGACCTCCAGATACTGCTTGCTGAGCATCAAAAGCAGAAGCAATGGGACTATAGCCAGAAACAATGCGGCGGCGCCAACAATGCGAAAACTAAAATACAGGAGTGCAATCCCCGGTTCATAGTCTTTCAGCACCGAGTAAAGCACACAGGCAAGACCGGTATAGACGCAGGCAAATATTCCCTGAAACACTGCGGCCATGTACACCTGGCCCGATATTTCAGCCAGCGCCGCNATATAATCCGGCCTCTCCAGCGCGGGAACCGAGGAAAGAATACCTGCAACAATGCCCGACAGCAGTAGTATTCCGGTAAGCACTGATTTACTTTTTAATGATGACATATCCCCTTCCGTTGCGCATCAAGCCAGGTTACGGCTGGAAGCTGACACTACTACTAGTTTCGGGAAAGTTGACTGTATTTAATCTGAAATTCCGACTCACCGAACCAACATTGCATCCAGTAGACTCCACCGCCTCTGAGTTTCCGAAGGATGATCTCGCTCTTGCAGGATCCATTGAAAGGTTGCCGGAGAAAGTCAGCATAGCTTTCGCCCGACGGGACCTGGCTACCGGGTTTGTATAGCCAATAAGGGAGATGCGAAAATCAAATTCGGCGAGTTTTGGTCNCTAATTTTCNGTTTTCAGGAGGGCAAGGAAAGCATCCTGGGGAATTTCCACAGAACCGATCTGCTTCATTCGCTTCTTTCCTTCCTTTTGCTTCTCCAGTAGCTTCCGTTTTCTGGAGATGTCACCGCCGTAGCATTTAGCAGTTACATTTTTCTTGAGCGCTGAAATATTCTCCCGAGCAATCACCTTGGCACCAATGGCGGCCTGGAGTGGTATTTGAAATTGATGTCGGGGAATAAGCTCTTTCAGGCGCTCTACGAATTGACGCCCTCTTGCTTCCGCCACCGTTCGGTGTACGATCATCGCAAGNGCATCCACTGGCTCTCCGTTCACCAGAATGTCCACTTTCACAAGATCGGATTCGCGGTAATCGGCAAGCTCATAATCAAGGGAAGCGTAGCCTCTGGAAATCGACTTCAATCGATCGTAGAATTCATAGATTACTTCAGCCAGCGGGATGTCGTAAAGGAGCTGAACCTTGCCGTCCTCGAGATACAGGATGTTGTTCTGGATGCCGCGTTTCTCCTGTAGCAGGCCTATCAGGTTGCCCATGTATTCCTGAGGCGTCAGGATGGTAGCCTTAACATAGGGCTCTTCTTTCTTATCGTACTTTGTGGGATCAGGCCAGTTGCTGGGATTGTCGATGTAGACGACTTTGCCTTTATGGTCGGTGATCCGGTTTTTAACACTGGGAGCTGTATTGATCAGATCAAGGCCGAATTCGCGCTCCAATCTCTCCTGAACTATTTCCATGTGTAGCAGTCCCAGGTAACCCACGCGAAAGCCAAAACCCAGGGCCATGGAATTCTCCTGCTCGAACACAAGAGCAGCGTCATTTAACTTAAGTTTATGAAGAGCATCCTTCAGTTGTTCGAAATCGTCTCCCATAACAGGGAATAGCCCGGAAAAAACCATNGGCTTGGCTTCCTGATAACCGGGCAGTGGCTCTGTGGCTTTTCGAGAGGCAAGTGTTACGGTATCACCCACGCGAGTNTCTTCCACGGATTTGATGCCTGCGATAACGTAGCCAACTTCGCCGGCCTGAAGCTGCTTTCTCTGAACCGGAACAATGGTATTAATACCCAGATCGGTCACCATGAATTCTTTGTCAGTTCCCATGATGTAAATGCGATCGCTCTTCGCGAGTTTTCCATCGAAAACCCGGACTTTCATTACGGCGCCATTGTAGCTATCATAGATGGAGTCATGGATCAATGCTCGTAGTGGTGCCTCCAGATCGGCCTCTGGAGCTGGAATGTATTCTACGATGGCTTCCAGAACGCTCTGGACATTTTCGCCGGTCTTGGCAGATACAGGAATCGCAGGATCCTTGTCCAATCCAAGGCTTTTATCGATCAACTCAAGGCATCGATCCACATTGGCGGCCGGAAGATCAATTTTATTGATTACCGGGATGATCTCCAGATCGTGCTCCATTGCCAGATAGAGGTTGGCCAGAGTCTGAGCTTCTACTCCCTGCGTCGCATCCACTACCAGAAGCACTCCTTCGCAGGCTGCCAGAGATCGGGATACTTCGTAGGAAAAGTCCACGTGGCCGGGGGTATCGATGAGATTCAGTGTGTAAGTATTTCCATCCCCCGCCAGATAATCGAAGGTGGCCGAGTTGGATTTAATCGTAATACCGCGCTCCCGTTCAATGTCCATGGAGTCCAGGATCTGTTCCTTCTTGGTACGATCATTGGTAATATGCCCCAACTCCAGCAGTCGGTCCGCCAGCGTAGATTTGCCATGATCGATGTGGGCAATAATTGAGAAATTGCGAATATAGCGCGCGTCCACTGCCATTGCTGGCCACAATCCGGGAGGCCTTAAAAAAAGCAAATTCTTGTTTCATCTCTTAATCGGGCCGCCAGGCATCCGAATTTCATGGGCTCCCCGNAACAATCCATGGCCGGCATTCCCTGACCTGGAGTTCGCCTGTAAGACTGGCAATCTCGCAGGGCAGCTTACTACATTAGCGTCGAAGGGAAGGATTCACCTCGGACAAAAGTAGTAACTGGACTCACTGCAAGGCTGGAGACCACTGCTTTCAGTCGCANGACTCCTCCTTGTTTTGCTAGTTTCCTTTGGGTCTCGAAACCTCCGGGCCGATCAAAGATAAAGAGAAATGAACCTTCTACAGTATACAAACGTTGCGTTTTTTTTTCTGCATATTGCAATCCGCCCTTTCTTTTTACTCGTCAAATACTACTGAATGAATCATCTTCCAGATAGGAGATTCGCATTGAGTGCAATTATTGCGATCTTCCGGAATGGGTTTGAGTTCATGCTCAAGAAAAGAAAACATGGGGAACCCTGAAAGGTCTGGCGCGCNAAATTCCGCGGAAGGACCTTGAATGAATGCCGAAAAGGCTCCCACATTGGTGATAGTTGGTTGCTCCCCCTCCAACCTCACCGGACTGATTGAATTCTTTCGTGGCATCCCCGGGAGTCAGGATTGGTGTGCTCTTCTGGTGGATCAATCCGATCTCCCCGATTCCGAGGCACTGCGAGATGCGATTCGCACTACGTTAAACCTGGAGTCCCAGGTCCTTACCGACGGAGCACCCCTCTCCAATAATAAAATCTATATAGTGCCTCCTGGCCACAGGGCAGAGATCCGCAATAACCGTTTCTGCCTGATTCCGGAGATTGCCACAGACACGTTGCCCGGAGATTCAGCTGATCCTCAGGCAAACCAGGTTGCATCTGAAACAGAGCAACATCTTCGAGCGGAAATCCAGGAGGTTAGAACTCAGCTGGAAAAAACTATTCAGGAACTGGAACGATACCGCCAGAATATGGAACAGATCATCGAGGAGCGCTCCAGGGAACTAGAACGATCGCGGCAGCTCCTGGAACAAACAGGGCAGGTGGCTCGCGTAGGAGGTTGGGANTTGGATGCCACCAACCAGCGGNTGGAGTGGACTCATGCCACCTCTTTCATCTTTGACACAGAGGAAGGTCTTCAGCCAGACCTGGACAGTATGCTTGGTTATTTCTTACCGGAGGATCAGTCC
Source organism: Leptospiraceae bacterium (assembly GCA_002717505.1). Taxonomy (GTDB): domain Bacteria; phylum Spirochaetota; class Leptospiria; order Leptospirales; family Leptonemataceae; genus UBA3465. Next base: position 12,274 of record PBEB01000066.1, on the reverse strand, counting down.
CGCCTCAAGGAGTTGATTTCCCTGTCCATTGATCATGGGCAACCATTCGATCAGGAACTGCGAATGGTGTCAGCTTCCGGAAATGAAAAGTGGATCGTCATCTCTGCACGTCCGATTTTAGAAAGCCAGCGATGCGTTCGCATATACGGTTCCATCCAGGACATCACTGAACGGAAACGTTTCGAAGAGAGCCTGAAGCGAACTACAAATCTGCTTCTTCGCACGGAGCACGTTGCCAGCCTGGGAAGCTGGGAGTGGGATTTGGAATCAGAGATAGTAACCTGGTCCGATGAATTGTTTAACATTTTCGGAATTCCAGTGGAAGAGGGACCACCNTCCTTTTCCGAGCTAGACACGATCTATACGCCGGAAAGCCTATCCCAAATCAACGCAGCCGTTAAACGATCGATCGAAAAAAAGATACCGTACTTCCTTGAAATAGAAGCGTTTCGCAGGGATGGAAAAAGGATCTTTGGAATAGCGAGCGGTATGCCCATTAAGGATTTTAANGGACGAGTAGTGAAGCTCTATGGTTCCTTCCAGGATATCACAGGCCGAGCCCTGGCTCAACAAGAAGCCATTAAAGCCAGAGAAGAAGCTGAAAAGGCCAACCGGGCCAAGACAGTATTTCTGGGCAACTTGAGCCATGAACTGCGCACCCCCATGAATGCCATCATCGGAATGACGGAACTGGCCCTGGAGGAAGACCTGGAGTCTGATACCAGAGATTACCTGGAAACAGTGAGGCACGCCTCCAGTCATTTGATGGAGATTATATCGGATCTTCTGGATTCCGCTGTCATTGAGAAAGGTATGCTGGAACTATCGGAGGAAACATTTTCCATTCGCAAGGCTGTGCAGCGCTCGATTTCTGTAATGGGGCCAGAGATACAATCAAAGGGGCTGGCATTCAAGACAATCATATCAGAGGAGATTCCCGATCATGTCATCGGAGATCCCCGGCGTTTCACGCAAATTCTTCTGAATCTCCTGGGCAACGCTTCCAAGTATACCCTGGAGGGTGAAGTGAATCTATTCCTCAATCTTACCAGTCGGGATCAAGACGAGGAAAAGATCGAACTGGAGATTCGAGTTGAAGACACAGGCCCTGGAATCGCGGAGGAGAACCAGGAGTATATATTCGACAAGTTCACTCAGGTAGAAGTTGGTGCGAATCGACTTNTAAAGCATTCCAGCGGAACGGGAATGGGACTGTACATTACACGTAGCATTGTTGAGGCTATGAAAGGTAGCATTTCCGTGCAGAGCCATATCGGTGCGGGAAGCAGCTTCATCGTATCTGTTCCATTGCGAACCAGAGAACCCGGCTATTCGGCCGTACACGAGATGCGAAAAAGCCTTCCCAGCCTGTCCATCTTGATGGCAGAGGACAACGCCATCAATGCCCTGGTTCAGAAGACGGTTCTTGANCAAGAAGGTCACTCTGTAGTCACCGTAGGCAATGGGCATGAGGCAATCGAGACATTGAGTCGTTCTCCATTCGATCTGGTGTTNATGGATCTGGAGATGCCGGTTCTGGATGGCTTCCAGGCCACCAAGTCCATTCGGGATGGGCAGGCCGGTCCGGATCGAAGCTGTATTCCCATAGTTGCCATAACAGCCCATGTACTTGCTGAAGTGGAAGAGCATTGTCGCGAAGCCGGGATGAATGGATTTATAACCAAGCCCATCGACGTAAAAGCTCTGGGCGAAAACCTGTCAGACATTCTGAAAGGCAACTCCAGCCCCCATACGATACAATAACATCTCTTCGACTTGCTGGTTCAGGCAATCGCCCTTACAGTGCAGGACATGAGGATCTGGCCCGTCCACCTCTTTACAGTTACGTAAACTGCGCCACGGACATACCAATCAACTCCTTAGCGAATCCGTTTCGGCATCCATTGCTGAGGCGAAGACCATTACGATACAACAGGATTCCTCTGGCAGCATTTTTGAGTGGTCGAAATCTCAAATCTGAGATTTCTTTTTGAAAACATTAAACAAGGATTTCGAATCAATGCAGAAACAATTGACTTTTCTTTTCGCAGGAATGCTCCTCTTTTCCTGCGCCGAAGCACCGGATGCAGAAATGGCAAATACCGGAGAAGCAGCCAGCGAAAGTGAGGCCTCCGGCGAAAAAGTATCTATTAATCTGGATTCCAGCGTCATTCGCTGGGTGGGCACCAAAATCACGGGCCAGCATAATGGCACTATCAAGCTTAAGAGCGGTCACATTCTTGTAGATGGAGAAAAGATCACCGGCGGCGAGTTCGTCATGAACATGGACTCGATCACAGTGCTGGATTTGACCGGTGAACAGAAACAAAAACTGGAAAAACATCTACGCACTACTGATTTCTTTGAAGTAGAAAAATTTCCAGNAAGCCGATTCATCATCACCTCGCTGGAAGAGAGTCCGGAAGGCACCCGGGTTACTGGTAATCTCACCATGCGCGATACAACCCATTCCATTTCCTTTACTGCTAAAATCGAGAAAACCAACGATGGAAAGCCCTCGAAGGTCCTGGCCGATTTCAACATTGACCGGCAAAAATGGGGCATTGTCTACAAAGGGAAACCGGACGATGCCATTCGAGACGAAGTGAATCTTCAGCCAGAGATAATTCTAGATTAAGTTCTTAAAGACTATTTCTGATGGCGCGACGGTGAGATTACAATCCTCGCCGTCGCCTATCAATCGTTACATACAAGTCGGATCAATGTGCTTGTTAACAGGAGTTGTTCCCCTCAGAGTCCCGGAGGGTGTCACGAGACAGGGCGTTCGAAGATCTTGCTTTATCAAAAACGATTCAATAGGACCATGGTCTAACGCACCGTCAGGATGTAGGAATAATAATACACCTGAAGCAGTTCCAAAAAAGAAAATCAGCTTTTCTCTATAGCCTCCGTTTGCGTTCTGGAGTCATGTGGGCGGAAGTAGAACAGCTAGAGCAGGGATGCTGTGTTGTACTGCGCTTTCGCGGTCACTGGGAGCTGGAACGGCACTATGAGTTACGAGGCCTTTTTCAGGAGCTTCTGGATCTGGATGAACCGCGCATCATCATGAACCTCAACGAAGTGGATCACTTCAGCTCCAGTATTATGGGAGCAATCATTGGCTTTCAGCAGGACCTCACACGAATCAAAGGACAAATGATCATGGTGGATCCCTCTGAGACGGTGCAGCTGACCATTCGCCTCCTGCGTCTGGAGAATTTCTTTTCCATTGCCCCTACAGAGGCCGAAGCCGGTGAGGAGTTGAATTGCACAGCCGAAAGGGTTCCCGCCCATGAAAGCATCCGTTAATCATTTGAGGCAGGGCGCTGTATGCCAGCATTGGTTGCTCTTTCTCGGTATTATCTTTTTTTCCATTATTCCTGACCGTGCCGTCTCTTCAGAAGAGATTCTAGCCCCCGACGTAATAGGCGAGGGAGAACCGGGCGAAAACGGAAAGAAAGCCGATAACCTGTATATTCGACCTGGCATTGGTTCCAGTCGACTTATCCTTACCATTCGAGACCAATCAGGAAACGAATCCAGTATCAGGACTTCTTCCTTTGTTGCACCGTTTCTGGACTTGAGCTCTCGGGACCAGATACTTGCTGACTGGTATGGTTTCAAACTGGGGGTCAATATCTGGGCCCATGCTGAGCATTTCGAGATGCGCAAGCAGTCGATAACTTTGTTTGCGGCAACAGATGAATCTGACGCCAATGAGTTTCGTTACCAGGCCACGAAGCCTATTGAAGGTGAGTATTATTCGATCCACCCAACAGCTTTCTTTGAAATTCCCCTGATCAATCTGCGCTTTGGCTTTGGCGTGGGGGCGGCTCATGCCCGGTTTTCCGGGGAAGCAGAGTTCTATCGATTTGGCATTCCATTTTTGTTTCGGGATTCAAGCCGATCAGAAGCTCTAAGCAACACAAGGCTGATTCTGCTGCAATCCGGTTCCATATTTAGAGGGGATCCACTGAGAGACTATCTAATCTGGAACCTGGATCAAGGGAACCACCTGGAACTTCTGGGCAAGTATTATCTGACTCGTGGCCGGATTCATCTCAGTCCCGAGGATCTGATTTTGTACAGATTTATTAGCGGCGACCCTCAATATTCCTTGTTGGACTTCATCGCACTGAGCCAGATCAATCGAGAACGCGTGAATGTCCGAAGTCCAATATTACTCAGTACACGCTTCTACTTTGAATACAATTGGGCCAATCTGCTGGTTTTCAGGCTCTCCGCTGGTGGACCTTCGTTTTCCAGCGGTCCTTACAACTACCAGATTCGTGCTACCAACCTTGCTGTGATGCTAAACCTGAAGTTCTAGATTCCGCTGGCAAAAAAGAATTCAGACAGATAAAGCTCCTTTCTGCCTACCAGGGCTAGCTAGAATCAACCGTTCTTTTCTGGAAAACTACCTTCCGGACCTTCCAGAAATAGTAACCTCCGTTTATCCTAGATTGCAAGTTGTGGATTCCGAGGATCGGGACTAACGGTAACGACTTCTGCCTCTTACTATGGCGCCTTCTGATCAAGAGACTTGCCGGACCAGGTGTAACCCATGAGCCCGGTTTAGAGTGTTACCATTCAGCCAGTTTACTCACCATGTGACGAACCATGTGACTCACTGCCTGACTCACTGCAATGAGACATAATCCACATTATCGGAAGTCATACATNGGCAGACCAGATCCAACGGAAACGCATCACCTCCTGTGGAATCCTCCGAAAGGATCCGAAAGAAATGGAAATAATTTCAAGCATGTGTCACAATTGGCGCGGTGGCTCAGTCTAAATTAGCATATATGGGATGGGCCTTGCTCACCGGATTGTGAGCAGAATGGGTATCCGCCGGGGTCCCATCCCGAAAGGAGAAATGCGGTAATGAAAATTCTATCAAAAATATTAATTGGTCTGGTTGCCATAGAACATCTNCTCTTTCTGGTGCTGGAAATGTTTCTGTGGCAGCACCCGGACTACGGACTGAAAATATTCAATATGACACCAGAAGTGGCGGCCTCTTCGGCAACTCTGGCGTTGAACCAGGGACTGTATAATGGATTTCTTGCAGCCGGATTGATCTGGTCCGGGTTTTTGATTTCAGAGAAAAGGCAGGCATTTACCAATACAGTCTTTTTCCTGGTTTGTGTGATTGTGGCTGGTATTGTGGGTGGATTCAGCGCAAAAATGACCATCCTGTTTACTCAGGGAGTGCCCGCTCTCCTTGCTCTGGTTGCTACAGCNCTGGCCCATCGTAACTCCTGATATGAGCGGCTNCTAAAGGAAAACAAAATGAATCATACGCCGGACTACAAGAGCTTGATCCCCGAAGCCCTCTCCGGCGATATGAATGCGCTGGAAAGAATCCTACTGAGCGTCAGGGATCAGGTCTATAATCTGGCGCTTCGATTCCTCTGGCATCCGCAAGAAGCCGAGGACGCCACTCAAGAGATTCTGGTGAAAATCATGCTGCATTTGAATCAATTTGAGTTTCGCAGCGCATTTACAACCTGGACCTACCGGATTGCCACAAATTGCCTGATTGATACAAAAAAGTCCCTTTTGGAGAGAAGCAACATCAGCTTCGATGAGGTCTCCCGAGAGATCCGGGCCTCGGCATCCCTTGCGAACGAGACATCGGGTATTTCCAGGGATAGCCAGGACTCAGAGGAGCAGATCAGAGAAACTGCCCGAGATGTTCAGACCGCTTGCACGCATGCCATGCTCCAATGTCTGGAACGAAGAAATCGCGCAGCGTTCATTCTTGGCGAAGTATTCAATATGCACAGCCAGGATGCCAGTACCATCCTGGGGATTTCAGCGGATGCCTATCGACAACGGCTTTCCCGGGCCCGAGCAACAATGGAATCATTTCTGGAAAACCATTGTGGGATTATGGATCCAGAAAATCCCTGTCGTTGCGAGAAACGAGCCTGCCAACTACAGTCCAGTCGCACACTTCAGAAGTATTTGCACCATGCAAGAAAGCTGGAAAAACATGAACCGGAGGATGTTGCATCTTCGAATACTCAGCTTGGCAAAATGGCTCTGCTCTATCGCAGCAATCGTTCATATATTCCCAGGTTTCAAATGCTTGAACGTATAAAGCGAAGCTTACAGGCCACGGAATTTTGGTCGAACTAGAGCATCGCCTGTGCAAAAAACCCGGCTTCGGGCAATTTAGTCTTCCACTCTCATTCTCCGCAATTGAACCCAGGACTCCGGCCTCCTGAAGTAGTCAGGTCTTTGCTAGCAGCCTCCGCAGGCAACAGACCACAATGCTTTGCACTTTCTGGATTCGCCCGGTATGGACTGCTCCAAAGGCCCAACATAGCCTGACCAAGCCTTCCGACTGAACGGCCTACCCGACCAAATGGTTTCACGTGAAACGATATGTATTACATACTAATAGACAATAATCATGCGTTATGTCTCATCGAGCAGGTCCATCGCATTGAATGTCGGGCTCTTATAACCGTGCAGCAGATACATGGTTACAAATGCATGATGTATGAAGGATGCTCAGCTGCTTTGGTTCCCTCTCCTTCAGAAGCAGTTGGCGTATATGGCAGTCCCTCCGGCTCCCACGGCAGCGAACCGACGACTGGCCGGACTGTAAGCGATACTCTGCAAAGACGCAGCAACCGGAGAGGACTGGACGGACCAGAGCACCCCATCGGTAGAGGTAAGGATGGGATCTGCCCCACCTGTTGCAACGGCCACGAATCGTCCATCGCCGTAGGCTATCTTATACCACGGATGTCCGGCAGGAGCAGGCGTCGCCGTCCAGTTTGTTCCATCGGTGGAGGTCATGATCTGGTTTGTTCCCGAGTCGGCCACGGCTACAAACATCCCATTCCCGAAAGCTACCGATGTCCACGTTCCGGATGTGGGAGCTCCCGGAACACTGGTCCAGGCGGCTCCGTCCGCGGAAGTCATCACTGCAGTGGCGGATGGACCAACGGCCACAAAGATACCGTTCCCAAAAGCCACATCAACCCATTGTAATGCTCCGTTTGTCGTGGACGGAGACCAGGACATTCCACCATCGCTGGATACCATAACACTGTTTGCCGATCCCGTGTCTTGATCCACGGCTACGAATAGACCGTCACCGGTGGTGATCGCTTTCCATAAAAACCCGTGGAACCTACAATTGGGCTGAAGTTGACTCCGTCCGTAGATCGAGTTACTGCATTGTTTGTGATTGATACTCCAACAATTATTCCATTGGATCCCGCTACATCCCTCCACTCCTCGGCCGGTACACCTATGGCAGCAGACCAGTTGATGCCATCCAGAGAAGTCATGGCTGTAGTCGGAGCTGCTCCTCCGGCCAGAGATACGAACCGATTGATTCCATCGCCATAACCCAGGCTTCCCCAGCTACTTCCGGCATCGGCAGAGGTGGTTTGCTGAAATACCAGTTCCTGGGTACTACAACTGGTGAAGATCTGATCACCGAACACGGATAGAAATGCGATAGAATTACAGGATGGGTCATCGCCCCGGCAATCCATGAGAGGACCGCCACATCCACCGAACAAGGTGAAGGCGCTGAGAGACAACAAAATCAACAAAAGGAATTGGCCTCTAGATCTCATACCCTTTGAAGACCCGGAAGCCCTGTAAGGCAACCGTAATTCCATCCCGTCACTGCAGAATTGCTAACCAGCTCGCAGAGCAATTTTCCCGGTAAAGGGCCTATCGCAACATCGCCAACGAAAACCGAGGCGACGGGTCCGCAAGCATGGCTCAGGTCGCGGTGATCTGTTACGAAAAGAAACGCATCAGCCTCTTCGTCTATTCATCCTGGTTACTTGAATCCAACCATGGTCGACCGTAGATGTCGTAGGCCTCGCGGTCCGAGTATTTTACAGTGATCTCCCCTTTGATGAAGACTGTTGTGTGAACGCGATACCTTCCCATGTCCCAGCTATGCCCGCGCTTTGTTTCCCTGTCCGGTTCGCTCAATTGAGCAGTGAGTTTTTCTAACATTTCACTTTTGCTTAAAGGAAGCGTTACGTTGATCCCGAAGAGTCTTCCATTGGGGTGAAAATGCAGTGAGATCCTCTTGTGATCCTCATCGGGATTTTTCAGAATGACCATGGTCACTTTCTTGTCCTCAAACGTAGCGGGTTCCGAATCCGGAAATCTAGATTCTATTTGAGCCTGCGCTTCCCCCCGATCCATTCCAAGGGTTAGGCCCTGATACGCGGGAGGCTCTGCGAATAAAGGCGCTGTGAAAATGAGCAACGGCAAACCAGCATGAACGATCCATTTCATAAACAAATCCGAGACCTTTGCAAGAGATTCGTCAAGAAAAATGAATCGTGATATTTCTTTAATCGGAGGATTCTACCATCGCTTTAAACCGCTGCAGCGACTGATCCCATTGCCCCGCAATGGTTCCCAGGGAATGCGAAACGCTCAGCAATTGTTTTCTGCGTATGGCGTAGCGTCTTTCCCGTCCCGATCTGGTCTTCTCCAATAACCCGACGGACTCAAGAATTGCAAGATGGGTTGTGATCGCCTGTCGGGTTAATTCGTAGCTTTCGCTCAACTCCGAGATGGATGGAGTGTACCCCTCGCTATTCAAGGATTCCACTTGAGTAAGAAGGCCAAGGCGGACCGGGTGCCCCAGCGCAGCAAAAACATCGGCCAGAGTATGAACTTTGAGAATCTCTTGAGTGTCCGCTTCCAGCGAAATCCCAGAATCCGGAACTGATATTTCCCTCCCCATCCTTCGCCGATTCTCCTCAAGCTCTTTTCTTTTTCTCTTTTCCGCTACAAGGCTTCGCGCTGAGGATTTGTGGTCCTTCGCCGGCGATTCATCTTCGCTCCAGATCTCTATTCTACCAGCCCTGATACCTTCCAGCATCCTTCCTTTCTCGCGGTCGGCACTATCCCTGGAACGGGGAGCAGATTTGCCTTTCTTTGCTATTGGCTTTTTCTTCCTCATGGCGATGGACCTCCGAATGGTAAGCTTCGTGGATCTGGTTCCAGCAACGAAGCGTAAGGCGGACGGGATTCAAATATGGTTCTGCTCTGAATACTCTTTGATATTCTGCAACTGGATCTTCCATCCTTCCTCATTGCTTCGCAGAATCTTCAGTCTAGCATCCTCCGGCAGGCCATCGAATCCCGTTTCCTTCACTGTGAGCAGAGTTCCATTGTTCTCCGTCTGAAGGTGGAATTCAACCCGGGTTTCAGCATCACCCTCTTGATCTTCATGGCTCCAACTAAATGCGAAGACTCGATTTTCTTCCATTTTCTCAATTCTGGCCCTCCAGGGATATCCCTCATACCCCGGATAGGTCATTTTTCCCGTAGATAGCTGACCTACTTCAAAGGGCTGATCCAGAGCAACCTGAAACCATTCGCCGAACTGCCGATGGTCGGTAAGCGCAGTCCAGACAACCTCCAGCGAAGCCTCGATGTGCACTGACCGCTCAATTTGATAATCCATGATCCCTCCCCTGGCTCAACTTTCAGGCATCCAGAGCCCTGAATGCCAGCCCCATTATGCAATAAAAACATTGCATCTAACCAGAATTCATTATGCAATCATTTATTTGCATAAAGCGCCAATTTTTCGAAGTCAAAGGCCGGGGGAGCCTACCAAAGCTTAACTTAAAACCCGGGCGCTCGGCAATCCTCTCCAGCAATCCATAGGGACTCATGGCGGGTATGGACCGATGGACTACAGGAGTCAGGATGATCAATCATGGTTGGTATGCATTGGAGATCAGCATAAAGCTGAGATCGGTAGGGCTGGCTGGCCCTTTGCCGTATTGCGGATGCGCTGACCGCTGACCGCTGACCGCTGACCGCTGACCGCTGACCGCTGACCGCTGACCGCTGACCGCTGATCTGGTACTGTGGAGAAATGAAAAAGCCCGGTATTGATTCCGGGCTCTTCGTTTACGGATTCCAGAGTAGAGCCCGCTATAATGTAAAAGGCGCATTCCCAAGATTTTTCCGCTATGCGCTCAAAAAGGAAGCAGGTCAGAGCTTATTTGCCCAGAAGTTCCTTCATTTTGGATCCAATGTCTGCAGGAGACTGAACCACTGCAATTCCGGCTGCTTTCATCGCTTCCATTTTGCTCTGGGCTGTCCCTTTTCCGCCGGAAATGATAGCGCCAGCATGGCCCATTCGCTTCCCGGGAGGCGCGGTCTGACCTGCGATAAAGCCAACCATTGGCTTCTTGACATTGTCTTTCACCCATTCGGCCGCATCTTCTTCATCGGTGCCGCCTATTTCCCCGATCATAATGATTCCTTCAGTGTCAGGGTCATCGTTCAGGAGCTGAATAGCGTCTTTATGCTTGGTTCCGATCCCCGGATCCCCGCCGATTCCAATACAGGTGCTCTGCCCCAGACCTACCAGGGAAAGCTGTCCTACCGTTTCATAGGTTAAGGTTCCGCTTCGAGAAACCACGCCAATGCTGCCTTGCTTGTGGATGCTGGCTGGCATAATCCCGATCTTGCCCTTGCCCGGAGAAATAACACCGGGGCAGTTGGGTCCAATGAGTCTGGTTTTGGAATTCTGAAGAACAGTGTAAACCCGTGCCATATCTCTTACAGGAATGCCTTCGGTGATACAAACACAGAGCTCTATCTCCGCTCCAATTGCTTCCAGAATCGCATCGGCCGCGAATGGAGGGGGAACAAATATTACCGCCGCATTGGCGCCTTCGATTTCTTTTGCTTCTCTCAGAGTATTGAAAATAGGCACGCCTGGTCCGAACTGCTGTCCGCCTCGACCTGGAGTTACTCCGGCCACTACTTTCGTGCCGTATTCAATCATCTGTTCTGTGTGAAAGGACCCCTCTTTACCGGTGATTCCTTGCACTACCACTCTGGTATCGTCTGTTACTAGTACTGCCATTATTGTCTCCTATTCTACTATAGCTGTTTTAGAATTCTGCTGTAATGCTTTTATCTGGTGGCGGCCGCTCTAATGTCTGGAATCAATCCTGAACCAAATCGCAGCCTCTTCATTCCACCTATTTTACAGCAGCCGCTACCTTCTCCGCGGAATCGCTCAGTTCTTCTGCCACGGTAATAGGCAGACCTGATTTCTGTAGGATTTCTCGCGCCAGTTCCGCATTGGTTCCTTTCAGTCGAACGATCAGAGGTACGCCGATCTGGACTTCTTGAGCCGCCTGAACAATGCCATTCGCCACGCGGTCGCATTGTACAATACCACCGAAAATGTTTACAAAGATCGCTTTAACGTTTGGATCTTCCAGGATGATGCGAAAGCCATTGGCTACAGTAGTAGGATTTGCCCCACCGCCTACATCCAGGAAGTTTGCAGGCTCGGCCCCCGCCAGTTTTACAAGGTCCATGGTTGCCATGGCCAGGCCGGCTCCGTTTACCATGCATCCTACGTTCCCGTCCAGGTGAACATAGTTCAGATTGAATTCACCGGCTCGAACTTCCAGCGGATCCTCTTCTGTGATATCTCGCATCTCTGCGCCTTCCGGATGTCTGAACATTGCATTTTCATCGTAGCTGAACTTGCAGTCCAGAGCTACCAATTCGCCGGATTTTTCCACTACCAGAGGATTGATCTCCAGCATGGAGGAATCCTCTTCATCGTATGCTTTCCACAGGGAAAGCAGGAAGGGAACGCCCTGTTTCAGGGATTCTTTGGGCATGCCAAAAGAAAAGAGAATCTCCCGGGCCTGCCAGGGCTGAAGTCCGATGGCCGGCTCTACAGGGACTTTGATGATCTTTTCGGGAGTTTTTTCAGCCACTTCTTCGATGTCCATGCCGCCTTCGGTAGAACACATTACGATAGGCTTGTTCAATGCACGATCGTGCAAAATACTCAAATATAGCTCTCTTTGGATATCGGTTCCTTTTTCCAGAAAGATCTTATGGACTTGCTTTCCGGTACCGCCCGTTTGATGGGTTACCAGATAGTTACCCAGCATTTTGGAACCAAATTCCACAGCCTCTTCTTTGGACTTGGCTACCTTGACTCCACCTTCCTGGATCTTGGCATCTTCATGTGGGTTGGGTCCGTCGTACAGAACACCCTTTCCCCGTCCCCCGGCATGAACCTGGGATTTAACTGCGATTACGCCACCGCCCAGAGATTCATAGGCTGCGGCGATATCTTCCTTTTTGTCCACGACTTTGCCGTCCTGAACCTTAACACCATGACGTTTTAGTAATTGCTTGGCTTGATACTCATGAAGCTTCATCCACGCTTCTCCTGGATAATAAGAATTTCTGGACAGGATTTCCCTCAAGGGGG
>PBEB01000065.1 GCA_002717505.1 Leptospiraceae bacterium | reverse complement strand
GGGTCGCTCGGGTCGCTCGGGTCGCTCGGGTCGCTCGGGTCGCTCGGGTCGCTCGGGTCGCTCAAAAGAGAGGTAAGACCTAGTTCGACGGACAGAACACACTTTTTATCGCTGGATTCAGAAAAAGAATAGGCCAGAGGACTTCCGCTATAATGAGCGAAGTCCGCCACTTTTTGCGGCCGATGTAGATGTCCGAGAGCAACATAGTCAAAATCGCTCAATAGAGAAATGTTCACTTCTCCGCTGGCACCTACAAAAGCCCGTTCCGAGTCAGATGTGCTTCCTCCAGTGGCAAAAAGATGTGCGATCAATACATTGCATCGCTCTGGGTCTGGTCGGATTTCCTTCAACGCCGCTCTTAACGCATTTTCATGTGTGCGAATGCGATACTTTTCATCGAGATCCGAAAGATCCATGTCGTAGGGACTCAGAAAGGGAATGCCGTAAAAATCAACCTCGCCCAGACTCACAGGTGTTCCGATGCTTTCGCTGTTGGCCAGAAAATGAATATTCTGATCTCGAACAATGGAGGATAGATAATCCAGCCGCGAAGCGCTGTCATGATTCCCAGGAATAATTAGAATTGGAATGTTTATCTCCCTGCGAAATCTGGCCAGAAAATCGCTGAGCAGTTCCACAGCTTCCCGGGGCGGAATGCTTCTATCATAGACATCGCCGGCTACGATTAAAGCATCGTGCGGATCCGACTCAAGCAGTTCCATCAATTGATCCAGAAAATGCCTCTGGTCTTCCAGCAGGGAATGCTCGTGCAGGGTCTTTCCAAGATGCCAGTCTGATGTATGCAATATTCGCATGTTCGCTACTTAAAAGGATGATGAAGTCTTGTTTTCAAAGTCCGTTCCGATCCAGGTGCTTCGCAGCGTTCTCTCAGGAGTTTGCGAATCCTGGCAAAGTCATTCCGCCCGTCCGGTGGCCCGCAGTCCGCTATCGGTGCGGAGCACGATTCGCATGCAGACAGCTGCATTGAGACCGGCGCTGGGCCGAGCCCTGCTTGCCTGCCAGCTCTATCAAATCAATATTCTATCTCAACTCTGAGACAATAACTCCATCCAATGTGGCCGGTATCCGGAAAAGGGAAAATTTTCAGTCATTAGAATTCGGACCGATCAAAAAACTCGCCATGCTCCATGGACCCATGCACCCCGCTGAACCTGCGATACAATCAGGCACAGGCAGATCGGCGAGGCCTGGAATCCGTTGAGAAAAGGCAGATCGGCAAGGCCTGGAATCCGTTGAGAAAAGGCAGATCGGCGAGGCTGGGAATCCGTTGAGAAAAGGCAGATCGGCGAGGCTGAGAATCCGTTGAGAAAAGGCCAGCTCGGCGAGGCTGGGAATCCGTTGAGAATAGGCCAGCCAGGCAACCCGGTGATTTAGATCGAAACAGGCCGATCCGGAAAGTCCCGATCCTGGCGGAAAAATGCTGGTTCGCGAAACACAGGATTGCAACGGAAAAGAACACATCAGGAAGCGACAGATACGTTAGAAACAATCAGTCTGGTTGAGGCAACTTGTCAGAGAGACAGGAAGACGCCGGCTCCGGTTCCTCGCGATTCACATTGGACCGGTCCGTTTCAGTAATGCAGTAAGTTGATGGGTAACCGGGCGGTTCAGAAAACCATGATAGCGACTGGAAACTCAGCGTGGCTTGCGTTTGAAACTATAGACGCCGCAGGCGAAGCTTTTCGTAGGTCGCCCCGAGATTTCCATGGAACGAATGTCAGGCAGCGTCTCTGGAGTTCCCTTCAGGATCGGACTTCTTTTCGTCCGAATCGGGATTCCATTCCGAAGAGGCTCCATCTTCCAGGAATTCCATGCCAGCTTCATTCTTCAGGGCTTCATCCACTGCTTCGCGGAGTTCATCTTTATGAGGATCAGCAAGGAATTCGGCTTCGTAACTGCCTGCAGAACGACGAAAAGCCACCAGGGAGTAACCTTCAGCTATGCAATAGATGCTTCCAATGCATCCATCTTCAAATCCGGAATACCATGTAACCACTGGCTCGGCAAAGGTGGATTCCAGCATGTCCATGAAGTCCCGGTCGGCCCGGGAATGCCATTCGGTGGGTTCCAGAGTCATGATTCGGACGATTTCATTTTCGCGATCGTAGTCGGCCATCCCCACCAGCTCTTCATCGCAGTAGAACTCCAGGTCAAATTCCAGCTCCGTCCGATCCTCCGGACCCGGCACTACCTCAGGGTTTTGCTTTCTTAAATCCTCAGGAATGCACAGAGCCAATCCTGTGGAGCCTTCTTCACTTCTAAGAAATCGATCCAGCTTCATTCTGCCTCCGGAGCGAGCCTTTGCAGTCACCAGGCGCTCGAACCAGTGGGACCATAAAGAGCTTCAAAGTACAAGGAAAATGTTACAGTTTCCAGATTTTTTCCCAGCCTGCCCTGGGCACTGAATCTAGAAACTGCTCTTCCCTGAGCCCAGATCCCGCAATCTGACTCAGTGGCCACATCTTTTTGGGACAATTTCTCTGACCTCCGCACCGCTCATTCCAGCCTTTCCTTGCGACCTCCGCTAGTTTGCAGTTTCTGCAAGCTAACATCCGCGAATTCGAGCTCTTTTCAGGGGACCTGGCTCATCCTACAGGGATTCCCCCAGCTCTTCCAGTCCTCCTGGATAATAGAATTCCATGGTATAGCGGCTTTCGGACTCTTTAAAGACTAGAATAGAACAATCCTCTTCATCGCTTCGAATCTGGGCCAGGGCCCCCCAGCCATAACCTGCGTACCAATTGATCCCGGGACTTTGGAGCGTGGCCGATGCCCTGAAAACAAAATCCCGGTCCTGCTCATTATGGTCTTCCGTGGGCTCCAAGGTAATCAGGGTGGCTCTTTCCTGCTGCATCTCGTAGCAGATCATTCCCAGAAAAGCCCCATTTCTGTAGAGCTTGATCTCGGAATTCATGGGGATTTCAGATCCCTTGAGATCCCGGGCCGGGCTCAATCCAGATGACTTCCATGAATCGTCCTGCGACTCAGGGGTTTGACGGAAAGAATGGGGATCCCGATGAAACGTGTTGAGCGAACCGGGCTCATGCGCCTCAATGTCTGCGTCGGATGCTGCCGCGGCATGGACGGATGGCACTGAGAAGGATGGATTTGCGGCCCCGTCCTGTGAAGCCTGTGCACCGGATCCAAAGTTGATTCCGGAATTGCTCTGTGAATCCGGGGTTTCAAAGCTGAATCGGCATCCTGCAGCCGACTTCTGGAAGCTGATTTCAATCTCTTCTGGATAGTTCTCCCTTTGCATGGACTCCGGAGATCGATCCGGCTCTTCCCATTCCAGCTCAGGATCCATCTCAAGGATGCTGACCGGTAGAATGCTGCACAGCTCGGTGGAAGAATAGGGACTTCGCAAAAACTCAGATAAACGCATAGATTTCCTCCTGGAAAATGCCTGGTGGCTTTCTCTAAACGTCAGTGTAGTAGTACCCTGTGACAGAAATGGAGGAATTCCTGGGCTTTGAAAGCCGGAAAAAGCTAGAGCAGCTCGATTCGAAACTGGTCTTTCTAACCTTGACAGCAGAAAAGATAAGACTGACTTCTCGTGTAGAATGTTTGAAACCCTGAATCAAAAGCTCAAATCCTTCCTGAATCCAGCCAATAAGAATCCGGTGGCTCGTCACTTTAGAGAACCAGAGTATGTTCAGGACCAGGAAAGCCGCAAGAGCCAGGTCCTTTTTTTGAAGCTGCTCATGGCCATAGCCCGGGCCGATGGAAAGATCGATCCCGAAGAATATGAGCTACTACAGGATTATGCCTTTAGCAATGCATTGAACGAAAGCGAATGGCGGGAGATTCAATTCTTTGCCCATGCAAAGCTTTCCGATGAAGAACTGGAGAATATGATTCAGGAACTGCAAAAGGAAGTTCGCTCCAGAGTACAAAAGGAGGAATTTCTTCAGGCCATCCAGGACATGATTGAAGCGGATCATACTCTGGCGGATCGAGAACGGGAAGTCTTTTCGCAGCTAAGAGCCAGACTTCAGGAAGTAGAAACCAGCATGCTGGATAATACAGTTAAATCTCTGGGCAAGGCATTGCGCAGTCAGAAGCCTTCGAATCTGGACGAAAATGCATCCCTGTATTCTTTAAATCCGGTGGCCGCCGTGCTAAAGCAGGAAATCCCCTACCAGGGATTCAACCATCAAATCATCGGCGCACGCCTGGGCCTTATGCTAATCCTTATCCACTCGGATGAAGAGGTGGCCGGAAAAGAACTCAAAGCCTTTGTGGAGCTTACCTCCAGACAACTGGGCAAATCCGAAGCGGAATGCGAAGACCTGGCCAGACGATTATTGCAGATTCCTCCTTCCCATTTTGAGCTGGCCCACCTTGGCAGATTGCTGGTTGAGGATTTGCCGGAGGAGTCGCGCATCGAATGGTTAATTTCCCTTTTTCGCATGGCCCATGCCGATGAGATCTACCATGAAGAAGAAGACCGACAGATGCGTTTGATATCCCGGTTTCTTCTCCTCAATACACGACAATTCCTGGAAGCGCGAAAGGTAGTCACGGGAAAGTGAACCGCCCCGACCTTTCGCTCATTCAATGTCAGCCACCGGGAAACGGTTCTCGTTCCACGGCGCTCTGAGCTGAGAATGAAAAGCGCTGCCCGGGATTGCACCGGAAGGACGATGCTGCCAAATCCTTCGTTCGAGAATCCGCCGAATGAGATTTACATGGACTTTCTGGGGCCGCCTGGCTTTTTCAGATTATGCAGAAGACTCTCATAGGCGCCATTGCCAGCCATGACTCGGTTCGTAAGAACGTAGAGTTCTCCACCATTCTTCGGCTGCTTTACGAAACCGATAAGGATCTTCTATCCGAATTTCATTTCCTTATGACCCGGGGAACTTTTAATCGCTGCGTCCTGGGAAAGGATGTGGGGGACTTTCAGGAAGCCGGACAACTCACAGGTCTGGAATCCCCTGTAAGAGAGTTCATGATTGAAAACACCACCATCCTTCCTCGAAACAGGGATGGCGGAGTAATCTTACTTTCCAACCTGATGGTCAAGAAGCGATGTTCTTTGCTCTGGACTTTTCTGACGCCCACTACTACACACTGGATGAACCCGGAACTACTGGCTCTAATTCGACTTTCCGATGTGTGGCGAGCCAAACGCCTTTTAAACTATGGATCTGTAGAAGAATGGTTTACCCGGGAAGCGAGCCGGGACCGAAACCGAAGACTGCAGCCCATCCCACCGGAATTCAAGCTGGCGGATGGATCGCTACACAAGGCCGTTCCGTCTTCCAACGGCGCCACAAAGATTGAGTTCCCCAGAAACTCGGTGTCCTACAGCAGACAGAGCTTTGGCGATAAGACCATCGCATTGATTGCACACGATGAGATGAAACCCAGGATGATTGAGTTCTGCGTGGATTTTGAATTCGAACTGGCTCGCTTCAAAAGAATACTCACCACCGGAACCACAGGAAAAAAGATCATGGATGCCACTTCCATGCTAAAGGATAGAATCGTTCCATTGAATTCGGGTCCTTTAGGCGGAGACATTGAAATTGCTGTAGAGGTTCTATTCGATCAATGCGATGTAATCATCTTTTTTGTGGATCCACTCCATCCGCATCCGCACACCGATGATATTCGAGTGGTTTTTGCCGCCGCCATGCGAACGCCCACAGTTCGGGTTCTGGCCAATGAAATGCAGGCCCGGGAATGGATGGATCGTGTAGTCCGAGAAAGCGAGTAAACAGTAACTACTTCGCAGGCAGGGCCATAGCCTCTTTTGAAAGCCCTGCCGTTTACGCTAACTCCTGAAGACTGGACAAAAACCGTAGATTCGTGGTAGCCTGGACTGACTCCGCCGCGATTGCTATTTTGAAGGTGCCGGCCCCTGGCTCCCGTTGTAAGAAGAAAAAAACCGACCCGTTAATCCATCGCACAGACTTCCTGATCAACCAGCAAGCTCGCAATACTCGAGGATTTGCCCACTGGCCGCCCATCTGGCAGGCTCCCGGCATTCACCACAAAAGAATCCGGTTTTCGGTGGACGCGACGGCCAGGGACAGTAACCTTTCTCTCCATGTCAGGCCCCATTTTTCGCTTCCTCATCGCAGCCCCTGCCATCGGCGCCACCGGTTATTTCGGAGTCTTGCTCATGAATCATGCATTTGCCATTATGCAGCAATTCGCGATGTTGATGGTAATACTGGTGGGCGCCTGGATTGCGCTCTGGATATTCGGCATCCTCTGGCTGCAGCGAAGGAAAAATAAAACCTTGAGCTCCATTGGCGAAATCCTGGGCCAGGCATTCGGCTACACCGCTCTATTTCAAGCCATGGTGTACCTTACATTGATTTTCTTTGCCATGGGCACAGCCATGGGTTTTGGCGAAGCGGCGGAAGATGCCACCAGATTTACATTCGATTTTCTCTTTGGTAGCGGATATCTTTCTGTGTTCGTTTATGGAGGAGCAAGCGCTACAATTTTGTTCACCGATGCACGGACGCTCTGGAAGGTTATTTCCGGTCTCTGTCTTCCCATCACCGTCGGACTTCCTCTTTATCTACTCATCTGGCAGGAGCCGCTGCTACAAGATCTGGCCACCGATTCCTTGAAATCAGCGCTGGCAGCAGGCACCTATTATCTCTTTTTCTCCGTCCTTCTCATGATACCTCAGATCCATGCGAAAGGCTCCCAGGGATCGGCGGCCGATCAGTACCGCCAGAGAAAAAAGCAGACGGAGCCATAGTCTATTCAAAAGCCTCCCGGAGCACAAATCGGTCAGCCACCTGTCTTTTCGCACGCTTCCCGGGCTTCTTCGTTTTACATTGGATTTCCTTTCTCCGAACTCGGGCTTGATGCGCTCTAACCTGCGGACTAAAGGCTTCTTCATTAGGAGAAATCTCACATGATAAAGAGGGTACTTTGCGGGAATTCTGCGTTCGGCTGTCGCAACCATGCACCGGGAAGCCTCAGTTTGAAAAAAATATCTGACTGACTTAAGGGAAGCCTGCTCTATTCCAGGATTGTGGAGTTTCGTCAGATTCGATATTTTCTGGAGATCTACAAACAGGGATCGTTCAGCAAAGCTGCCTCATCGCTGGGCCTAACGCAACCTGCTCTCTCCCGTCAAATTGCTGTTCTGGAAAAGGAACTAAAGCAATCGGTCTTTGATCGAAACACAAGGCAGCTTTCACTCACAGAAGCTGGACGTCGCCTTCTGGAAAAGGCTGTGAAACTCCAAGATCTCTGGCAGGAGACTGTGGAGTCTGTGTCTTCCCTGGAAACCAGAAACGGAAAAGCGGCAAGGATTCAAGGCGATTTTCGCATCTCCACCGGTGGCACCATCGCAGCCTATGTGCTTCCTCAGATGATTAAGAAGCTGAGGAAAGCCCATCCTGACCTGACTCTGCAAATCATTGAAGGCGATTTGCGAACCAGCCGCGAAGCGGTGATCTGGGGAGATGCCGACCTGGGTATTCTAACGGAAGAAGAGTATCATTCAGAGCTGGAGTATCGAAGTTTCCTGGAAGATGAGATCGTACCAGTGGCTGCCATCAATCATCCGCTGGCTTCCAGAAAAACGAAGATCAAAGCCAGGGACCTCCGCAATAGGGATTTTGTATTTTATCATCCTCAGTCCGCCATACGACGAACGGTAGAAGCGCAATTACGAAAACAAGACTTGCTCACACATATCCAGGTTTCCATGGAGCTCAGAAGCGTGGATGCTGTGATTCGTTCCGTGGAAGCCGGCCTGGGCATTGGATTCGTTTCAAGGCGTAGCGCCCGTGGACTGGCTATTCTCAATTGCCCGGAGCTTTTTGCCAGACGTCGGTTTTCTCTTTGCTGGAGAAAGAGCCGGCCCGGCCTTATGAATCTGGTAACGGCTCTACAAGATTTCAGTCCCGGAAACGAAGAAACCTGAAACGTTATCGCTGCCCGAAAATCTGAATCCCTCCAGAAATTACAGAAATGCCAGAGGTTATGGAGGTTCCGGAGCTTCAATGAATCGCTCGGAAGAGCCAGGGAACTGAAGCGTAAGCTCTTGCTGCACACTGCCGCTAACTGGACCTGAAATGCCCCCATAGTGAATGTTCCCGGATTGAACGGTCACAGGTTGAATGTTCCAGGGCCCAGGGCTTTTCGCATTTCTCCGACTATCTATATGGCGATCCCGGACCGTGAAATCCTCCCCTCGCACCATTACTTTTAGTAATACTAATTATTCTTTCTTATTATTTTTCATTATCCGGACTTTGGCCTATAATAGCTACAACGTAAGAGAAAGGAGATAATATGGGCAGGAATCTATACGACAAAGTTTTTGATGCGCATTTAGTGCAGGAAATCGAGCCAGGACAGTTTCAACTCTTTATGGGATTACACCTGGTGCATGAAGTCACTTCACCCCAGGCATTTTCCATGCTTCGAGAACAGGGCTACTCGGTAATGCATCCGGAAAGAACGTTTGCCACAGCGGATCATGTAATTCCCACCGATGGTACCGGATTCGCTTCAGAACCGAATCAGAATCTGGTAAGTCGCATTCAGAAGAATACAAAGGAAAATGGCATTCGCTACTTTTCCCCGGACATTCAGGAACATGGAATTGTTCATGTTATTGGACCGGAATATGGATTAACTCAGCCAGGAATGACCGTTTGTTGTGGTGATTCACATACCAGTACCCACGGGGCCTTCGGCGCTGTTGCCTTCGGCATTGGCACTTCGCAGGTTCGCGATGTTCTGGCTACTCAGACCATGGTCACCGGCCGTCTCAAGGTGCGAAAGATCCATGTTAGCGGTACACTGAACCATGGGGTGTATGCGAAAGACCTTGCCCTGTACATCATTCAACGGCTGGGAACCCGAGCTGGAGTGGGATATGCCTATGAGTTTTCCGGTTCGGCCATCCACGCTCTCAGCATGGATGAAAGAATGACTCTGTGTAATCTCGCTGTAGAGGCCGGAGCTCGATGCGGCTATGTAAACCCGGATGAGGTCACGTTTGACTATTTGAGGGGCAGAACTTTCGCACCCGCTGAAACAGAATGGGACCGGGCTGTTGAATACTGGAAGTCCATAGCATCCGATGCCGATGCCAGTTACGATGACGTAGTAGAGATAGATGCCAGTGAGGTAAAACCCATGGTTACGTATGGAATCACGCCGGCTCAGTCTGTATTCATCGATGAATCGATTCCGGAAGCGAAAGATGAAGGGACCCGGGAAGCGCTGGAGTATATGCAGTTTCAAACCGGTCAGAAAATGGAAGGTCAGGCCATTCAAGTGGCCTTCATAGGCTCCTGCACAAATGGAAGATACTCGGACTTCAAGCAGGTTGCGGATATGCTTCAAAGAGGTGACTTTCGAGTGGCACCAGGAGTCAAAGCACTAGTTGTTCCGGGATCGCATGCCATCTATCGGCGAATGCAGGAAGAAGGCATGGATCAGATCTTTGAAAAGGCAGGGTTTCAGTTTCGCAACACCGGCTGCTCTATGTGTCTGGCCATGAATGGAGATCAGCTCCAGGGCGATGAGATCTGTGCTTCATCCTCGAATCGAAACTTCAAAGGTCGGCAAGGTTCCCCCCGAGGCAGGACTCTATTAATGTCCCCGGTGATGGTAGCAGCATCGGCCATTGCCGGTGCGGTAGCTGACCCTGGAAAGGTCTTCGCATAACAGGAAGCGCTGGTCTGGAGAATACTATGGAGGCTTCAAATCAAATGAGACCAGGTCCAGCGGATCTTCTGCCCGGGTAACGGACGCCAGAGAAACAGGGAAACCCGGACCGGGCAGTAGTGTAGAGAATAAGGAAGAATCAAGGAGAGCAAAATATGAAATACGCGATAACAGAAATTCAGGGCAGCATGCGACCTATTTACGGAGAAGACATAGATACGGATCGCATCATTCCTGCCCGATATATGAAAGCCCCGGACTTTGAGAGCCTGGGAAAATACGCTTTCGTCGATGAAAGGGATTGGTTTCGAAAACGAGGCAAGATGCATCCAATGGACGATCCCCGGTACGCAGAGTCTTCCATCCTTGTAGTGGGTCGTAACTTTGGCTGTGGAAGCTCCCGGGAGCATGCGGTGCAAGCGTTGCTTCGCTCAGGAATTCGTGCCATCATTGGTGAATCCTTCGGCGAAATATTTCGCGGAAACAGTGTGTCGGCCGGGCTGCCCTGCTTTACCGCTCCTGCAGAAACCATCGAAGAATTGCGGCGGGAAACGGAGAAGAATCCACAGCAACAGGTCCGTATCCAGGTGGCGAATACTCAGTTAATTTCGCAATCAACAATAGATTTGTCCATGCCGGCCGGTATGGTGAATCGCTTCATTAGCGGAGGATGGAATCAGCTTGGCCTTTTGCGCGATGCGCAAGCAAGTATAGACAAAGTGATAGCTCAATTACCTTACATGCACTGGCAGTTTGCCGGAATATCACCGGAAAGACCTTCGTAAGAAGATACGATTAAACGGACTGTTTTTCCCTGGCCCCGGCCAGAACCCACGTTCCAGCGGCCTCTCCGCAGAGGCCGCCTTTTTTCTTATAAAAAATTTATTGATCCTAACTTGCAAGCACCCTAGTTTAAAGCATCAATAAGGAGGTATGATGCTTACAGTATTTAATACAGTACTGGCTGGACTGGTTGCCACTCTGGGCATGTCTCTGGTAATGTATTCCATTCATGCGATGGGAATTGCCAATGCGAATATGGTTCGCGCTCTGGGCTCCCTGCTGACTAGAGAAAAGAAGAAGTCCATGTCCGCAGGGTTTATCACACACCTGGTCTCTGGAATCATGTTTGCTTTTCCCTATGCCATTGTGCTCAGTGCTTTTCCGCAGTCCCACATGGTAGCACCTCTGGCTCTTGGAGCCCTGCTGGGACTTTTCCATGGATTCGTCTTTAGCTTTGTGATGATTGCCCTTGTGGCAGAGAATCATCCGCTAGAAGAATATCGTAAAGTAGGCTTTTCCGTGGCCGTAGCTCACATCGCAGGACATGTGGTGTACGGAGTGCTGGTAGGACTTCTGGTATTCGCCCTGCCCATCTCCTACGGATTTCAGCTCAATGTACAGTAGATTTGATGCTCGCTACCGGTATGCAAAATCATTCCGGCGAACCTGTGACATTCTTGTATCAATTCCCGCTGCCTTTCTGTAACGATCGTGCGAAAGGACTGAATTTGCCGCAGGATTTTGCTGGCAATTCTGCGCGGCCGTGGCCAATCTAAACTGGCATGAAGCTAACTCTACGCCTTGCTGCGATCTACAACCTGATATGGGGCGCCTTTGTAGTTCTTTTTCCTCAGAGCTTCTTTTCACTTCTGGATATGGAGCCCATAAATCACGTAGTGATCTGGCAGGGCATGGGAATGGTTATAGGAGTCTATGGCATTGCCTACTGGCTGGCCTCCTACGATCCTGTAAGGCACTGGCCCATTGTTGCGGCTGGCATGCTGGGAAAAACCCTGGGTCCTCTGGGCTATCTATGGAACGCCCTGCAAGGAAGCATCGATCCTTCATTTGGATTCACATTGCTTACTAATGATCTGATCTGGTGGATCCCATTTCTCTACATTTTAAACCAGGCAAGGAAAGCAAAATGGCCATTAACCGAAAAGTAAAGCAAGCAGGGAGATACCTTCTGGGCCTGTTCTATATTGCAGCAGGAATCAACCATTTCATCAGTCCGGATTTTTATATTCCGCTCATCCCCCCTTATTTCCCCTACCCTGAAACCATTAACATCCTGGCGGGCATTGTTGAAGTATGCCTGGGGGTTCTGGTATTTTTTGATAAGACTGTAACTTATGCATGCTATGCCATTATCGCCATGCTCATCGCATTCATACCGGTGCACGTTTATTTTGTTCAAGTAGACTCCTGCATTCAAGGGTCCCTGTGCACACCTCAGTGGCTGGGATGGGTTCGACTGGTGGTAGTGCATCCGTTGCTACTACTCTGGGCATGGGCCGTTTCAAAAATTCGCAGCTAGAGAGACTCTTAAAGGCAATACAGATTCGCGGCCTCCTCCTAGACGAGGCCGCAACCGTGCTCAAGTGACCGTCCTGGAATTTGAGAAAGGCAACCATATGCCATGACTGAACTGTTATCGGAGCAAGAAGGGGGCGTTTCGAAATGGGTTGGCCCGGGTCTCAGGGAAAATCAAGTGATCCCCCATCTGGTCTACAGGATTAGTCAGACCATTTGATGTAATGTCCATCCGCTCCTCTGGGATATTAACGCACATGGAAGTGATGCCCCGGCCTGTCCACGGAGGCAGGGAAGCAAGGAGACGAAATCTCAGCGCGACTCCTCTGCGACGCAGATACAGAAGCTCAGATTTAGAATTCCATTGACCAGGCGGCTGAGACTCTGAAATCCGATGCCTAAATCTTCATCTGACCAAATGCAAGCTCTTCGATGCTTTCTCGAAATACATTTCCTTTCAAGAGCACAGAGGATACATGCCCACCGGGCACTGTGCGAAGCATGGATCCTTTCCAGTGCTCATGAAGAGCGACCACCGAACGATAGGGCACGTAAGCATCTTGATGGGCGCCAACCAGGATGGCGCGGGAGGGATCCACTGGAGGTGCAAAGTTTCGAAGATCCGCTACAGACATCAAGCGATGGAGCTTTCGCTTCGCCAGAGGCAGCGGATGAATTACTTCAGTTTCGTCAGGCAGCCCGGTTTGCATGGAAGGCAGAAATTCATTCAGTTCCGGCATCAGTTTTTCCCAATCCACTCGGTTGGCAAGTGCACCATAGCAGAAAGCAGGCCCCGGACCTACGGGTGCGATGCAGGCAGCTACAGAAACGGGGAGACTGGTAGCCGCAGCCACAGAAGCAGCCATGGATCCGCCCATGCTCACTCCAGTGAGCCCCAGGTTACTGTAACCCAGTGCATCCAGCCATTTCAAAAGAGCAACCCCTTCCAGTATGGTGGCCTGATTCATTTTGAATTGATCGCTGACCGCAGGAATAACAAAATCCTTCTGACTGGTCGGCCGCCTCTTTCCGTAGCAGGGATTCTCCAGAATGATGGATGCAATTCCCTTTCTGGCCAGTGGTTCAGCAATGAGCAACCGACGAGGCAATGTAGTCTCATCTCCGGTGGCGGCAAAATGAATAAATACAGGAGTTTCGCTGGACAGTCTATGCGAAGCGCTATCCGGAATTACCATTTCCATAAAGGCCAGGGAGCTTTCTTCCGGAAGCCATGGAGCCGGGCTTGCGAAGCTTGCTGTTCTGCGAATCAATCCAGAGCCCTTTTCTTCGCTTTCGATGTTTACTCGGGCAGCTGGCGCATCGGTGTCCACCGGCAGGTTCTTCAGGAAATCCACATCGCCCAGCCCTTCCGAAAAGAAAAGCCTGGGACTGGCCATGTGAGAAACCAGGTGATCCAGTCCATTCCATATCTTGCTTAAGTTCAACATACGATCTCCTTACTTCCCGGTGGGCATCCGAAACAACTGGAATTGCGCCGTCGATCTGGCCACCATTTTGCCCCGATCGTCACTGGCCACCGCTTCCATAATCAGATTTGTGCGACTCCGACTCACTACCGAAGCCGTAACGTGCAGCCTTTTTCCGGCTGGAATACCCCGAACGTAATCCAGATTCATGGAAAGAGTAACGGCTGCTCCTCTGGTAATGAGCAAAGAAAGAGGTCCCATGGTATTGTCGATGGCTGCAGCAATCATCCCGCCCTGCATGCGATGCATTGGATTGTTGTACTCCGGCTTCACGGGAAATGAGGCCTTCAGGCTTTTTCCCGGTTCGTAAGATTCAATCCTTCCTTCCATGAACTGAAAAACGGGAGGCGGAATCTCCAGACCCAGAGCTTCTGCATCCGGGGCCGCCGACTTCAGCTGTTCCAGTATTTCTGATTCTTTCGTCATCGGTTCAATGCTTGGTGCTCCCATGGTCATTTCCTTCTAGCGCGTATTCGGTTTATTCCGTTCCTTCGTATGATGCGTGCTCTGCCCGGCCTCTCGATTCCTGCGACTTCTCCCGCTGCAGAACCCAACCAGCCGGATTCCCCTTTTGCACTTTCCCGATATAATCCGTTTCATCGTCTTACCCGGACCAGGCTCAGGCTCTCAAATCCTGCATGCTAATGCAGTACCGAGCCATATGGATTCCCTCTATACGGCCCATCCTTCAAAATCGCTAAAGGCATAGACCTGAGCCCGAGGATGTTAACATCATTAACATCCAGAACCAGAAAAACAAGGCCCAATGTTAATGACGATAACATTTTTTACTGACTTCTGAAACAATTTCTGCTTTCTGGGACTATGGATGCGGGCCAGAAACAGGATTCCTACCATCATGGGGATCTCAAGCAGGCATTGCTGGAAAGCGGTGTGAAGACAATCCAGGCCGAAGGAATCCACGGACTGACGCTGAAGAAAGTAGCCAGGATGCAGGGTGTTAGCGCCGCTGCCGTGTATCGTCACTACGACTCCAAAGAGGAACTACTGGCTGCCATTGCAGCCCAGGGGTTCGATGCATTGAGGGATGCTCTGGATAAGAATCTGGCTGAACCCATTGTAGATACCAGGATTTTCTTCAGGCGCTGTGTGGAAGCCTACGTAGATCTGGCCCTGGCCCGGCCCCGTCATTACGAACTGATGTTTGGAGGTATCATCCCGGACCATAAGCGATTTACAGAACTCTACGAATCCGGCCAGGCCGCCTTTCAAAGATTGCTTCAATCCATTCGGATCTGCCAGCGAAGAGGGCTGTTCCGAAGGCGAAAACCTATCATTATGGCCTTTCATGTATGGAGTACAATGCATGGATTCGCCATGCTACATATTTCTGGCCAGAACCCTTTGCAGCCCCGAGAATCCGCGGACCTTCGCAGCCAGATTGGAGTGATGGTTCAGCTTCTGCGACGTGGATTGGACGTAGACACAGGCCGAGGCCCAAATTGAATGACGCCTCTTCGCGGGTTTGACATCTTGCTCAGAGTCAGAAATCAGAATCGAGTCTCACCTCTTTCGGAATGAGAGTTCATCGAAAGATCGAATCCTCGTAGAGAGTTCGCACGATGGTGGAACGAACCATTGAGGCATTCTGTGGGTGCCAATCTAAGGAACTTCGGTAGAATGCCATGAGACGGATGCCGGTGAATTAAGCCTGGATCGATCCCGGGACAGTCATCCGAATCGGAGTCAAAAAAACAGAGCGATATGCATACCATGCCAAACAAGAAATCGAAAGAGATACTCACCAGGAGCCCAGGGAAAACGTCAATTGAATACTCATCCGATGCACATGAGAGAGGTTTGCATGCGAACCTTTCCAGAAAACGGATCTTTCTTCTGTCGGGCGCGGCATTGCTCTTTTGCTTTCAATGCTTTTCTTTTGTAGCATGGATGATTCGACCATCCCACGAATTCGACGAAGAGCAGCATCCACCGACCCCAGACTATGCTCAGGACAGGTACTGGGCTGCCCGACCGGATCAAAATGATCTGGCCGATTTCATTCCAGAAGATTCGAACCTGGTGGATGGACAATCCGATTCAGAAGTAGACGTATTCTTCGTGCATCCTACCAGTTACTTGAGCGACGAATCGTGGAATGCCAATGCAGCGGAGTACAGCACGCGCATCTCACAGCAGGATGTAGTGCAACAGTCTTCTGTATTCAATGGATCGGCAAGGGTATTCGCTCCCAGGTACAGGCAGGCCACCATGGGAACCTTCGCCTATCTGAATGAAGAAAACAGCAGAAGGGCCCTGGATCTAGCTTACAAGGACATCCGCGAAGCGTTTCAGTTCTATCTACGAAATTACAACGATGGAAGGCCCTTTATTCTAGCGGGCCACAGCCAGGGAGCTTTTCTGGTAGTTCGCCTGATGCAAGATTTTCTCGATGTGACCGAAGCCAGCAGGGATTCCCGATTCATCATCGCTTACGCTCCAGGGGCGGGAATAAAACCAGATCAATTCCAGAAACTCAAGTCCTGCACCTCCCCGGAGCAGACCAGCTGCTACGTCTCCTGGAACTCCAGGCTCTGGGGTGTTGAAATACAGGGACCCGATGATTTGAATGCAGGACTCAAGGGCACTGTTTGTATCAATCCGATAACATGGAAACCAGGCGAAGACATTGCGTCGGCCCACCAGCACCAGGGAAGTATGCGAAAAGACTTTCTTCGCATAGACCGCCAGTTCATTGAGGCCCGGTGCAAGAATTCCTTGCTCTGGGTTAAGGCGTCGGAGATAGAACGCTATCAATCCGATTTTCAGAAAGAGAATCTGCATCCCATGGACTTTAACCTGTTTTACCTGGATGTCCGGAAGAATGTGGATGTGCGAATCCGAAGGCACAGGGAACGCTACCCGGCGCTCTACGGCCGCTGAAGGGATGTCTCAGGCATCCCGGAATTCCACTATTTGCCCTCAGGACCTGTAGCAACCATCAGCCGGGTACCACCCTCGAACCCTGGACAAATCCAGGGCTATTCCAGAATGCACCCTCTGCGCCGAAATTGGCATCCGCTGGTTTTGTAATTGCCGGGTCCGCCGGTCCACTGGCTTTGTTGGTAGAGTGCTAATTTCCGGGTAGGCCGCAAAAAAAAACCAGGCCCCTGAGAAATACCCTGGCGACCTGATCGTAACAGCTCCCAAACAAAGAAGGTCGTCGATGGAGAATCTATGAAACCTTCCACCGGGACAGATCTAAAGTCTGCGGCTTCTGCTGTTTCCAGATTTCAGTGGAGACTTGAAAGCGATTGGCCAGTTATCGAAAAAGAAGGGCCGCTGGCGAACCATCTTCGCGATGATTCGGTCCGGGATTTTTTAACAGACGACGACTGGCAAAACCTGAGCGAATTCATTGAGAATTGGCCCACGGATTTCAAAAATTATCGCTCCATTACTTTGCAGATGCGCTACGCTGCAAGCAACCCCTGGATTGTTGCCTACGTACGGCCCGTAGGAGAGGACCGATGGGAAGCTCTTATCTCTTCACTGGAGAATCATCTACGTGAAGGCGAAACCCTTTTTCGCAGCAAAGAAAGATTGGAGCTGGTTCTTGAGGGAACTCGCCTTGGGATGTGGGACTGGAATCCGCAGACCAACGCTGTTCATTTTGATCAACGCTGGGCGGAAATGCTGGGATATGATATCACAGAAATCGATATGAAACTCAGCAGCTGGCAAGACCGAGTGCACCCCGATGACCTGGCCGGTTGCTTCGCTGACATTCAGAATCATATGGAGGGCCGAACGGATTTCTACGAAAATGTCCATCGCATGAAACACCGGGATGGTCGATGGATCTACATACTGGATCGCGGACGGATTGTGGAATGGGATGAAGAAGGACAACCCATTCGATTCACCGGCACCCATACAGACATTTCGCGCGAGAAGAATGCGGAAATAGCTGCGGCCGAGGCGTTGAAAGCAAAATCCTTGTTCCTGGCCAGTATGAGCCATGAGCTCCGAACACCGATTCACGGAATGCTGGGAATGGCCGAACTCCTTCAGCACGGTGTAAGCGCGGCAGAACAGGAACAGTATCTGCATTACATTGAAAGTGCTGGTAAGAGCTTGCTTCGGCTCATAAGCGATATCCTGGATGTTTCTCGATTTGAAGCGGATTCGGTGCAACTGAAACCCGTCCGCTTTTCACTGCGAAAGCATTTCGAAGAGACTTTGGAAATGCATCGCAAACCATTCAATGAGAAAGGACTGACTCTCAAGCTGGAGATGGCAGAAGGAGGACCCGAATTCATTAAGGCGGATTCCATCCGACTGAGACAAATCGTCTCGAACCTAATCAACAATGCATTGAAGTTTACTGACAGGGGTGGAACCCTGGTTCGGGTTCATGCGAAATTGCGGGCGCCAAAACAATGGGATCTTACAGTTTCTGTGGAGGATACAGGTCGTGGCATAGAGCAACAGAACCTGGAGCAGGTCTTCGATCTTTTTGTTCAGGGAAATCAGGGGAAGCACCTGGTCCAGGAAGGAGTAGGACTGGGACTGCATATCTGCAAAACCCTGGTAGAGAAAATGGGAGGGGACATTCAGGCAAGCAGCCAAATGGAAAAGGGCAGTGAATTTAGCTTTTGTATACCTGTTGCCGAGGCTATAGCAGCCGAAGACTTCACTCGAAAACGAACGGAGAACTTTTCCGAAAGTGGGCTGCGAATCCTGGTTGTGGAAGACTCAGAATTGAATCGTGTGTTAATTCGCAGGTTTCTGGAGTATCTGGGCCTGGAGTGCCAGACAGTAGAAACTGGACTAGAAGCATTGCAAAATGTAGAAAATCATAATCCCGACCTCATATTTATGGATCTGGGAATCCCGGGGATGGGCGGCCTGGAAACTACCAGACGGATCCGGGCTCTGCCCATCGCACAGCCTCATATCATCGCGTTAACTGCAGATGCATTTCTCGAAACCCAACAGGAATGCATGGCAGCGGGAATGAATCAGTTTCTGAGCAAACCATTTGATCTGCATCAGTTGTCTGAATGCATCGCGATGGCCAGAGATTCCATTTTTTCTGCGTAACCAGACAGGTTCCGGAAACACTAAGCTCCTGTACTCGGCAATCGATCCTCCCAGCCAGAAACTCTCGATCTCTGGAGGCAAGATTTGTCATGCAGGAGAAAACTATGGATTCTGAAACTGTGGTCCAGAAAACACTTCATCGATCTTCCAGTCGAGGTGGCGCTAACTTTGGCTGGCTTCAAAGCAGGCATACCTTTAGCTTCGGGAACTATTTTAATGCGGAAAGGGTACACTTTGGCGCGCTCCGCGTTCTGAACGATGATCAGGTCGCACCCGGAGCCGGATTTCCCACGCATCCCCATGAGAACATGGAAATCGTAAGCATCCCGTTAAGTGGAGCTCTTGAACACAAAGACACAACCGGCACTGATGGAGTGATTCGCACAGGGGACGTGCAAATCATGTCTGCCGGTACAGGCATCGCTCATTCGGAGTACAACCATTCAGATGAGGAACCGGTTAAGTTTCTGCAGATCTGGGTAATCCCGGAGAAGATGGACATCAGCCCAAGATATGATCAGAAAGCTTTTCGCAGCGACGACAGGAAGAATCGCTTTCAGCTCTTGGTTTCGCCTGCTGCATCGGAAGATACATTGTGGATCAATCAGAATGCTTATTTCTCCATGGCAGACCTGGAATCCGGGACTACGCTGGATTATAAGATGAACGATGCTTCCAATGGACTCTACCTTTTCTTGATTTCAGGTAAGCTGAAGATAGGAGATGAGCAACTGGCAGAGCGTGACGGACTGGGCCTAATTGGCAGAAGCGAGTACCACCTGGAGGCAGAAAGTCCGGCAACCGTGCTGGCGATCGAGGTGCCGGTGGATGGGTTCTAGAATCTTGTCTGTGGCGGAGTCCGAGACCTGCCGCCAGGATCATTAGTCGCAGTCGGGATATGTCTTTTGATCCGGGCTTTCAGATACACCGAGACGAGACCAGGAAAGCCTGAGACTACCCCACTGCGTTGGCAACCTCTACATTCCACTGGTAAGGCCTTCGGAGAAAAATTTCTCAGGCGGCGCGCCTCCAGACCCGGACAGAGTTGACAGAGGAGCCAATACTCAGGATCTTGCCTCTGACACTCCCCTGTAGCTCAGTCGGTAGAGCAGTTGACTGTTAATCAATTGGTCGTAGGTTCGAGTCCTACCGGGGGAGCATGTTCGTTTTACAACTCCCTGACAAAAGGTAGAACTCTCTTCTCGGTCGCTCTCGGCCGTCCTGGCCTCCGCGACACTTGTCCATCCGTGGACATCGTCCTACCGGGGGAGCAATTCGTGAGCCGGAGGCTCAACGAATTGCTGTGAACAGAGAGTCGCGCCAGCGACTCCACTGCTTTTCTCAGCCGACGGCCGAAGATTTGCTGGGAATAAGAAAGCCGCCAGAGTGGCTTTTACTATTTCGGACGCTCGGTGCTTTCCGAGCGGGGACTGTCCCTTTATTCGTACAGGTTCCGAATTCTCTCCGCTGCCTTACGCATTTGATGCCGCAGACTGAGTGGCTCCATCACTTCGATGGCCATTCCAAATGGCATCAGCATGGCAACCGCACGGTCGGCTTCTACCAGATCTACTTCTAACAGGACCCAGTCTTTTTTTCGCTCAAGCTCTGTGGTCTCTATATAAGGCAGGCTCGTCAGCCAGTCCAGGCAGTCTCTGCGAACTTTGAGTTTTGCTATATACCTGGGAAACCCCTCCAGGAGATTTCGTGTGTTTTCGGCCCAGTATCTCTCCAGATCGAATGTCCCGGGTATCTGCCCGGCTTCGGGTAGTATTCGCGTATTTGTCATCCGGGACAGGCGATAGATTCTATTGGAACGATTGTAGCGCGCCACCAGATACCAGTTTTTGCCCTTTAGAACGAGGCCCAGTGGCATCACCGTGCGCTGGCGGCTTCCCTCTTTCGCAAAATACGTAAAGGAAAGCTTCCTTTCAGCTACCAGGGCTTCTTGGACCGGCTCCAGCGCCTCCGGACGGGTGCTGGTCTCTCCCCAGCCCGCAGTATCGATAAGGATCTTGCGATGTGCAGATCGGACCTGATCCTGAAGGGCAGCAGGCATGGAGGCAAGGAGCTTCAAAATGGCGGAATCGAAATCCTGCTGGCGACCCAGTTCCCGAGCTATGAAACCGTTATGGCTCAACAGCAGCGAAAGGGCTTCCCCTTGTTTCATACCGGTGAGATTTGTACGGTATCCTTCGCTCAGTTCCCACCCTCCGGTGCTACCCCGTTCCGCATACACCGGCACACCGGCCGCGGACAATGCTTCCATGTCCCGGTGAATGGTCCGTTCGCTGACCTCCAGCTTCTTGGCAAGCACCCTGCCCGAGGTGCGGCCGCAGGATTGTAAATGCATCAATATAGCGATCAGTCGGTCAGCTCTCATGGTTCATCCTGGGAGATAATATGACAGTGTATGACATATTTTAAATAGAGGAATAAAAAAACATCCGGTAGGTGAAAAACCGAATCAATATATGACACTGGCTGACATATATATGCTATAGACTGAGTGTTATGAAACAGCAAAGAAGAACAAAGTCTCCGCCAACTCCATCGGTTGCCGAATCCCATCCGGGAGGTGGCCCTGCCTATGTCGAACGGAACATCGATTTGAACGGTGTGCGACTCCACGTGGTCGAGGCCGGACGCGGCCCGCTGGTAGTCTTGTTGCACGGGTTTCCCGAATTCTGGTATGCCTGGCACAGACAAATCCCGGTTCTTGCGGCGGCAGGCTATCGAGTGGTAGTTCCGGATTTGCGGGGTTATAATCTTTCGGATAAACCCAGAGGTGTCCGAGCCTATGGTATTGATCGACTGATAGAAGACGTGGAGGGGATCATCGCGGCCTGTGGTGCGGAGCGGGCTACCGTGATTGGCCACGACTGGGGGGCCATGATCGCATGGCTATTTGCCATGGTGCACCCCGAGAAAGTGGATCGCGTTGCGGCCCTGAACGGCATGCATCCGGTGGCTTTTCGCAATGCCATGGGCTCGCTTTCGCACCTTCGCCAGACCTATTACGGCCTGGTATTCCAGATCCCGGTCCTGCCGGAGATTCTGCTCCGAGCTCGCAGTTACAGTTGGCTGCGCCGTATTTATAGCGGGCACAATACTGCCGGGGGCTTGCCGCCGCAGGAGGATCAGCAAGCCTGGCTGCAGGCCATGAGCCGACCGGGGGCCCTCACAGCCATGGTGAACTACTATCGCGGTGCAGGTCAAATGATGAAATTCCTCAAGACCGCGGTGCAACCCGTGAAGGCTCCCAGTATGCTAATCTGGGGCGAGCGAGATAGAATCGGGATCGAGACAGCCCTGCCCACGAATGAATGGGCCCCGGACCTGGAAGTAGTACGGATCGCGGAGGCAGGACACTGGCCACACAGCGATGAGTCGAAGACTGTAAATGAGGCATTGTTGAAGTTCCTTGAGAAATAGAGGGCTTTCGCCGGATCGGATTTCTGCGAAACCTTCTGTCAGTCGGGACTCCAGAGTCCGGGACGTATGTCGCGAATGAACTGAGCCGCGAGAGCGGCTTTCTCTATTTTTCACCTGCTACAAAATGGTGTGGGCCCTGCCCAAAAAGCAGCGATCATGCGCTGCGCGTTGCATGGACGAGTCTGGCAAAACTAAAGGGCTCACGTACATAGGTGCCTCCCTTGCTGAAAAACCTGGCAGATATACTTTCTGAATCATAGTCATTGATGATAGCCCAACCGGTATCTTTCAATAGGGATTGAATGCCCTCAGCATTGTGGGATGAAATCATAGGCTCCCCATGAGCAGCAGTTGCCCGCAAGACGCTTTGCGCATCTCGGGGGGCCCGGTCGGTATGCACAATCTCATCATAATAATCGAAGATAATGTGGCTACCTTCCACTGAAAGACTGGCCAGATCCTCCAGTACTTTGCGAATTGCTCCCTGGCTTAGATATGGTACGATACCCAGCCAGGCAATTACACTCCTGACGTCTGGATTGAGTTTATGCGCTATGAGTTTCTTTGCAGGTGATTCAGATTCAAAATCGCAGGGGAC
This sequence comes from Leptospiraceae bacterium, assembly GCA_002717505.1. Classification (GTDB taxonomy): domain Bacteria; phylum Spirochaetota; class Leptospiria; order Leptospirales; family Leptonemataceae; genus UBA3465. The sequence continues at coordinate 20,166 of PBEB01000065.1, read as the reverse complement.
ATATATAAGGTTTGCGGGTTGAGTAAGACCTGCACGGCACACTTGAGCTTGCTTCAATGCCTGAGTGGCTGGAAAGTCCACTTCAAAGATTTTCAGTTTCTCTGTGTCTTGCAGGTTTCGATAGGCATACGAATCCAGACCGGCACCCAATAGAATGTATTGTGCATTTCCTGTATTTATCAGAACCTCCAATGTATCTTCAGCAAGCTTGCTTCGACTCAAGACCGCACAGGTTATACCCCGCACCATACGGCCTCCACGTATTCGAAAAACCAGCCATCGAAAAAGACGATTCCCCAAAGCCCTTTGCCAGGCCGGGGTCAACAACTCATATGCAATAGGGTCACTGAGACAATCGTCTTCCTTTTCCAGAACCACAAGGGCTCTAACGGCCGCTACTGTTAAGGCGGTCCTGGAGAATTGATTCGCACGCATGGCGTAACTGAATCATTAAAGCCCTGTTCATCAACTCAATTCGGGAAATCTTTCTCGCTGAAGCCGAGAAATGTACTGACATGAATTTACCTTATACTTTAGTCTGATTGAATGAACCAATTGGCTCCAGGTCCCGGTTTCTTCTCAGGTTTTTCCACAATGCGCAGATTTCGCGCTGACCCGCTTGGAGAAATGATACGTTTGCACAACATCTGGGGTGACATGGTCCGTATTCCTGTCGGATCTTTACAGATTAACCTTGCTGGCAGACCTGAATTCGTACAGGATTTTCTGGTTACAAATGCTCAGAAATATGGTATGAGCCCGCGTTATAAGGCGATGAAGCCACTGCTGGGAAATGGTCTCCTGACAAGTGAAGGTCCCGGCTGGCTGAGTCGGCGTCGAACAATTCAGCCAATATTTAAGCGAGATAGAGTTTCAAATTGGGATCATGTATTTACAGAAGCCTGTGAGCACACAACAGGTCGTCTGGCGAAACTACCTGCCGATCAGCCGATTGATGTGGCAAAGCTCATGATGGAATTAACCTTTGCAATTATTGGTCGTGCAATGTTCTCAAGTGATCTCAGTACACTGTCAGATGTTGTTTATACAAATCTAGAGACAGCAATGGTAGAAATGAAAAGGCGAGCCAGTGCAAGGATTAAGCTCCCAATGCGGTGGCCTACACCAGCCAATCAGCGTTATAATAAAAGCATCCGGAATCTAATCCCCATTGTTGAAAAACTAATCAAGGATCGCCGCGCTATACCGGAGAACCAGAGACCCGATGATCTATTGACGCTTTTGCTCAGCAGTCGTGACCCGGAGAATCCCGATATCACGCTTACGGATGAACAAATTCGCGATGAATGCACAACCATTTTAGTGGCCGGGCATGAAACAACTGCGAATGCTATGTCCTGGACCTGGTATCTTCTGTCTCAAAATCCTGACCAGGGAAATCGCCTACGGGAGGAATGCAAGGCTGTATTGCAGGGGCGGACACCTACAGCAAAGGATCTTCCATCCCTTCCCCTTTCGGAAAAAGTCATCCTTGAAAGTATGCGACTTTTTCCACCAGTCTGGTTTATAAATCGTATTGCGCACGAAGAAAGTGAAATCGGCCCCTACCACATTGGAAAGGGAGCAATCGTGGTTGGTTCTGCATGGAAGATGCACAGAGATGAAAGATGGTGGCCGAACCCGTTGCAATTTAATCCCGATAGGTTTACAACCGGGCATGATGATAACCGGCACCGGTTCGCCTACTTTCCGTTTGGTGGCGGTCAAAAGAAATGCATTGGTCAGAGCTTTGCGATGATTGAGGCTCAACTGATACTGATTTCTTTGGTACAGAAATTTGCATTCGAGCTTGTGCCCGACCATCCGGTTGTCCCACGTCCTTTGGTTACCCTCAGCCCGGCGCATGGCCTTCCCATGTATGTCAAAACAATGGAATGACCCATCTCGTCCAAAGAGGCTCCGCGTTCGAAGGGAAATGTTCTAATGCTGCATCTACTCCGCAGTGAACACCGAGAACAAGTAGGTGCCAGGAGAGGTACATAGACCGCGCGTCTCTCGGGCAAAAAATCGTAGATAAACGGAGGCTTAAATCTTAACCCTAAGTGCTCAGCCTCACATATACGTAGTAGAAACTGAACAATAACAGAAACACCAGTCCAACAATGCCCAGGCCCCGGGCGATGGGCCCCTGACGGTGCTCCTCCGGAATATTGGCTTTGCTCATAACACGAACATTGAGATAGGCAAGGATGGCAGCAGTTAGAAAGGCAATGGATGTTGCAAAGTCCACCAGCGCACGCATACTCTCCAGGAAGAACACCAGAATGACGAGACTGCCCGCAATAAGTGCGGCCAGCAAAAACCAGTAATGTTTGGAGCGGCTGTCATCCTGGTCTGTGGACAATTCCGGATCTGTTCCATGGCGAAGAACCATTAGAGCATGTCGCAAGCTTCTCGCATACGCATCCAGGACAGTTAATGTTGTACTGAACATCGTCGTTAACGCAGCGATGGCTATGATAACGAAGAATGCAGGTCCCAGATTCTTTGTATATAGCTCTATGAGTTGACCGGCAAACGTTGCAGCCCGAGGCGATAGAGCTTCACCGGAACCGTAAAGAACCAGGGCCCCGAGGGATACAAAACAGACGGCTAGAAAGGTAGTGCCCCAGTAACCGACGTGGAAATCTCGGATGGCATCGCGCATGGATGGCAGGTGACCGTCCTGTCGCTTTCGCGCAATGGTCCAGAGAGAATGCCAGATAGAGATATCGATGGGTGCGGGCATCCAACCCACCAGAGCAATCAGAAATGCAATGCTGGCCGCATCGCTCCAGTCGAACTGCTTCAGTGGGCCGACGGTGGAAGATGCTGGCGAGCTAAAAGCAGAAACCACCGCTATGATGGTCGAAACGGTAAGAGTCAGAATAATCAAGCGCATGGACTTATCCAGCAGCTTGTATCGGCCAAGGGCCAGGACGCCCCCGCAAATAACCAGAAGACCGGAACTGATGACCCAGAGCGGAATCTCAATCTTGAAGATGTGTGCGGCAAGCCCGGCGGTCACCACCGTCACCGCGGCCTGGACTATGAACATACTGCCCGCGGTAATCAATAGATACAGAATCACAGCAGAGCGGCCCAGTTCGCGGTAGCCTTCAAGCAAACTTTTGCCCGTGGCCACAGTATAACGTGGTCCGATTTCAAAGAATGGATATTTGATAACATTCGCAACCAGGATCACCCATATTAACTGAAAGCCGTACTCCGCACCTGCACGCGTGGACTGCACTAGATGAGAAACGCCTATGGCCGCCCCGGCGTAAAGCAGACCGGGTCCCAGACTTCGAAAGAACGTCATCATGGGAACCATTGGGCGCCCATCTAGCCTGCGGGAAAACTCCTTTTGAGACAGATTCCTCTGGTATACGGAAGATTTTTGCAACGCATAGCCTGAAACGAAAGAAGGGCCCGTTCTGAAATGTAATGAGCGGAGGAACTCGGGGTCACGTAGCCTTCTCCCGAGTCAGGCAATGGAATTCGATAGACAGTTGCCTATAAATCACCGATATGAGCATCGAAACTCTGCACCGCCTGGATAAGAAGAGACAATGCGTTGTTTCTTCTGGTGGGCATGCAGCTGTTCGGGGGCATTATGTTAAGGAAACATGTATTCAGCGAATACCTCGTGGAAAAAGGCCTGGTCGATAGAAATGAGATGGCCAGAGCCATTGCTGCCAGCTACGAAATATCCGCTGACATGGGCCTGCGACAGCAACTGAATCAGATTCTTTCATCGGATGACCAGGAGCGACTCTCCGCAAAGATGGATGCTGGCTTGAGCCCTGCTCAGGCCGCCGCATCAATGGGTGTAGTCAATGAATCAATCCTGAACGAACTCAGAGGCAACCTCGATGTACAGAAGGTGCCTTTGAGCGAAGCATTAATCAAGATCGGCATCGCCGATAGAAGCACAATCGATGCATGGCTGGAGGAGTTTAATAGGCAAAGGATCGATAAAGACGAGATAGCTACATTTCTTTCCAATACTCCATTATTTAAAAACCTATCGGCTTCGGACCTGAACGAGATCGCATCGGACCTGGAATACAGATATTACCGCCCGGGCGAAACAGTGTATGGCTTTGGAACCAACGTAGAGCATGTTTACTTTGTCCAGGACGGACTGCTTCAACTCAGCATTGAGTCCAGAAAACGACAGTACGAATTGTACCGCCTACAAGCCGGAGATTATTTCGGAATGTACGCCACGCTTTCCGGCATGCCTTCAGTGGAAAAGTGCAGCGCTATTCTGGACTCCTACCTCTGGACGCTGCCTGCCGCAAAGTTTGATAGTCTTCTGGAGCGAATCCCTTCGCTTGCAATCACCGCCGCCAGACATGTAAGCATGAATCTGCAGTCTTCATTAAGCGGACTGCAAAATGAAACCAACAGAGTCCAGACCAGCAATATACACTGCATCATGGTCCCCGAACCGGCGCTGATGGAAAAGGTGGGCGCAACATTGGAAAAGACTCTATTAGAGCAATCCGCCGGCGATTGTCTGCTTGTAACTGCCAACGGAAAGCCAAGAAATGCTGCCGATCTGGAGTTCAATCCTCAGGCAACAATCCATAAAGAGAGCGGAAAAACGATTTATCGACTGGATCTTCCCGGATACGAGAATCAGTTCTCAGTAGAGGCATTCGCCCTGTGGATACGAACTGAATCAAAGAAATACTCATCAGTAGTCATTCTGTTTTCCAGCGGTAGCACCCCTTTTCGTTCGCATTTGCTGGGTATTTCCAGAAGAAGCATAACCTTTGTTAGAGATTCCATGCCTGAGTTTCTACCGCACCTGAAAAGTGGCCGGGACCTTCTTTACCTCGTGGAAAAAGGAAGCTCCGGCGCTACACTCTTCAAGAACCTCTATCAGTCGGCTCCCGAAACCCTGGCGCCCCGAAGCATCCAGGAGGATTCGTTCGATGAAGAATTCCAGAATGCCATACGAAGATTGATTGGAGTGACTCTTGGCATCGCTCTTGGAGGTGGAGGAGCCAGGGGTTCGGCCCACATAGGTATTCTTCGCGTACTGGAACAGGCCGGTTTGAAATTTGATGCTGTATCGGGCACAAGTGCTGGAGCCTCTATCGCGGCTGCTGTAGCCATGGGAAAAAGCTCAACCGAGATTCAGACCTTCTTTGAAAAGAACCTGTTCGGTGGAGGCCACCCATTTTCTGATTATACTTTGCCAATACGATCCCTCTCCAAAGGGAAAAAGGTTCGGAAAATATTCCAGAAGTACTTTGGCGACATGCCTGTTCGGCACACAAAGATACCGTTCTTTCCGGTTACTACAAATATGATGAACGGTCAGGAAGTGGCATTGAAAGATTGCGATATGTGGAAAGCCGTGTTTGCATCCGGCGCAGCGCCAGGTCTTCTGCCACTTGTAAGGATCAACGAAGATTGGTATGGCGATGGCGGACTGGTGAACAACGTGCCAGCATCTCAGCTTAAGGCCTTTGGAATCGACATCGTAATCAGCGTAAACATCAGCGTTGACCCGGCAAGGACTCCTTTCTCAACAAACTACAAGATCGGCAATGCAATCCAACGAAGCATGGTAATACTCATGGATCAGTCTGTATCCAGACACCTGGATTTCACAGACGTGGAAATCTGCCCGCCGGTGGAAGATTACAGAGTTACCGACTTCGCCAGCGGCCCCGCAATCATGGAGATCGGAATACAGGCAGCGCAGCAAGCTCTACCGCGGCTGCAGCTTTTATTAAAACAGAGAAACTGGAAACCGTGAAGCCTGTTCTATCAGCACTCAAGCTACTGGGTTTTGGGTCACGTACCCGGCGGAGCTCGGAGCCGAATTCGGACCAAAAAGTAGTTTCTTTGAATTCTTCTCGCGGGCCGATAAAATGTCTCGTCATTGAGCGACTGGACGTGGATCGCTCAAAAGTCGTGATGCTGGGGCATGGGTTGGTTCCCCTGGGTGCCGAAGACCCCAGGGTTCTGGGGATCGCTCATCGCATGGCATCCACCGGAGTTCGTGTTCTTATTCCGCACATTCCGAACGTGGCGGCGCTCCGAATTGTGGCCAAAGATGCAGACTTAATCGCCGAATTGATCCATGCGGTAACGGAGGATCCAGAGTTATGCCCGAGCGGACGACTGGGCATGATGAGCGCTTCTCTTTCAGCCGGGCTCTGCCTGGCGGCATCAGGAAAGCCGAATACAGCTCATCGCATTAGCGCTTCGCTCATGGTGGGAACCTGCACAGAAGCGAAATCATTGTTTCAGTTCTTAATGGGGGGTGCTGAAAAAGCAGTGGATCCCTACGGGCGATTGATAGCGCTACGTACCCTGGCTCCCAGGGTCTACGGAGCCCAGGACGATCTGGACCGATTCCTGTATCTGGCAGCTCTTGAACTTCTTCCCGCAGAAGCTATTCCTGATACCAGCGAACTCACAAAGTTGCCCGCTGCCTCGGACCAGAAGGAATTGTTCGAAAGGCTATGCTCGGATACTGATTTTAGAGTGAAGGAGATTCTGGGCTCTTCGGATTCATTCCAGGATTTAATCGAGGAACTGGACGTTGCCTCACACCTCGGAAGCTACCGTGCCCCCACAACGCTGCTTCACGGAAACAACGATAAAGTGGTTTCGCCGGAACAGTCCAGAATTCTGTACAAACATTTGAAAAGCAAGGGCGTTCACTGTAGACTGGTAGTTAGCCCCTTAATCACTCATGGACAGGCTCACTTTCCTCTGGCCGGGCTTGTGGGGCTACCTCGGCTTGTGAACTCCGTAGCTTATTTTTTTAGAAACCTGGATTGAAAGTAGAGCAACCAACCGTGCAGCCAGAAAAAGCAAAATGGACCCGGCACGTAACTGTGCCTAACGGCCTGAGCGTCTCCCGGGTTCTGCTGGGTATGCCACTCTGGTTCGCACTCTCCAGCTTCGCGGCGAATCCATCCCTGGTAAACCTGTGGCCTCTGGTATTAATTCTGACCTATGCTATCGTCTCCGATTTTCTGGATGGATATCTCGCTCGCAAATGGGGGCAGACTTCGTCAGTGGGAAGCTACCTGGACGGTATGGCCGATCATCTGCTTCTTTTGATAACTCTGTACCAGCTCTGGAAGGAATTCGAATTCCCCGGATGGATCATCGGTCTCTATCTTTTTCGAGAAATCTATACTATCTGGATTGGCCTGTGGCTTTACCGTGTGCGGGGCCGAATCGGGAAATCGGATCTCTGGGGAAAACTAACAATTAATTTGGCGGCTTTGACTGTATTACTGTACATCCTTGAACCGCTGGTGTCCCGGGGACAGGTCGAAAGGACTATGTTTCCAGAGGTCTCTTCCATGCTCCTGGCGTTACTAATGCTAATTAGCATGCTTTCGTATTTCCGCCGGTATCTTTATCCCCTGATCAGGGGGATGGATCTCAGCGAAGTGGATTGACGGTTCGGTGGCCAGAGCTTCCAATACGCCCCTATGGTCCAGGGAATTCATCAACTGATTCAGAACGGGGCGCAGAACTACCCGGATCGAGTCATCTACCGATTCCACGAAGCGGTGGGCAACTCGGATGAGTTTCATCCGTTTAGCTACGCTGAATTCGATTCCTGGTGCAGAACTTTCGCACTCTCGTTAACCGAGCATACAACTACAGGGGACCGAGCGATCCTGCTGTATGAACCAGGACCGGACTATACTATTGCCTTCTTCGGTTGCCTGTATGCGGGATTAATTCCCGTGCCTGCCTATCCACCGCGGGCGAATGGCCGCCTGGATCGCGTTTTAACAATCATAGGCGATGTCTCCGCCACCGTCGCCCTCACCTCTGCGAATCTGGCGGGAAGAATTCGCATCCTTGAGAAAGGACAGCATGATCTGAACTGCAAACTTCTTTCTCTGGACAGAAACACCCTGATTCGCGACGGATTTTACGCGCAATCCGGATCGTTCTCGCCGGCCACCGGGCCGCAGAGCCCCGATCTCGCCTTCCTCCAGTACACCTCCGGTTCGACTTCGCGCCCAAAAGGAGTAATGGTTACCCATTCCAATCTGCTCGCCAATATGGAAGGAATTACGGAGCGTTCGTTTGCTACGAACAGGGAAGGCTCCATTGCCAGCTGGTTACCCCCCTACCATGACATGGGACTGATTGCAGGCATACTACTGGCTCCCTACCTCGGAACAGAATCCATCCTGATGAGCCCCATGTCCTTCCTGAAAAGACCGGCCCTGTGGCTGGAAACAATTTCCCGATTCGGCGCTCACTTCAGCGGAGGACCCAATTTCGCCTATGAACTGTGCAGCGCGAAGGTCACTGACGAAGAAGTTCAGCGACTCACTCTAAACTCCTGGCGTTGTGCCTTTAATGCCGCCGAAGCCGTACGTATAGAGACGATGAGGCGTTTCTTTCGAAAGTTCGCTTCCGCAGGCCTGACTCTGAATTCTCTCGCTCCAGCCTACGGACTGGCGGAGGCGACACTTCTGGTCTCTGGCAACCCATTGGATACGACGCCGGGTAGCGCGGTGTTGCTGGAATCGCCAACTACCCCGGGCGCAAAAATAAGGCCGGTAAGCGAGAATAAGGAAAGACCCGAAGAACTGATGGAGATTGCCTCCTGCGGACCCGGTGTTATCCATCAGGATCTAAGGATTGTCCATCCCGTTACCATGGATATTCTGGACGATGGTATGCTGGGCGAAGTCTGGCTAAAATCAGACTCTGTAGCCGGCGGTTACTGGAATCGCAAGGAAGAATCCGAGCAAACATTCAATGCCCGGACCTCATCCGGCGAATCAGGATTTTTGCGAACAGGGGACCTGGGTTTTCTATGGAAAGGGGAACTATACATAACCGGTCGGATCAAGGAAGTGATTATTCAGAACGGTAGAAATCACTATCCCCAGGACATTGAAAACACCTTGCAGGCAAACTTCAGCTTCCTTCGCACAGATGGTGGGGCCGCTTTTTCGCAAGATAGCCCGGAAGGCGAAAGACTGATTGTTGTGCATGAAGTGGAGCGGACTTCCCGGAATATGGATTTCAATGACGTGCTGCTGGCCATGCAAGAGGCTGTGGCTCGCTCCCACGACATTATCATTCATGAAATCGCACTTATTCTACCTGGCGCTTTGCCCCGAACCAGCAGTGGCAAAATTCAGCGATTGGCAGCCCGAGGGATGCTTCGGAACAACGAATTCAAGGTTGTGGCCCGTTTTCTCAACGCACCAGGAAATGCACAGGACCAGGTTAGCGAAAATGATGCACCGAGCCTGTTTAGCGATGATGTTTCACAGGAGCAAGTTCGCCCCTCCCATGATTCAAACCGGGAGCCATCTGAATCCGAAGATCTGGAAAAGACCATCCGCGGCCTACTGGCCAGGGAGCTGAATCGGGAACCGAATGCAGTATCGTTAGATCTCAGTTTTCAGCAGCAGGGAGTGGATAGTGTAGCCGGAATNGGNCTNCTGGGAGNTCTAGAACAANAANTNGGNCTGAAGCTCGANAGTACGCTCATNTATGANTATCCNAATNTACGTGCGCTGGCTGCCGCNCTGAGATNAGCNANNCGGGCAGCATNCNAAAGAAGCTCACCTGGANGCTCCAAATGCACGAGAGACATTGCCAGACATCTCTATCACTCACGCGCCAGGTANATCCAGCGCTTTTGCCAATGCAGTAGCTATTGTTGGAATGGCCTGCCGCTTTCCGGGAGCTCCGAACCTGCAAGANTNTGAAAAACTCCTGGAAAGTGGTAAAGACGCTATCCGAGAAGCCGACTCTGAAAGGCTGGAATTATGTGGCGATGGGCTGAGTGGCTACCGGGCTGGCTGGCTTTCGGGCATTGACGGATTCGATGCAGATTTCTTTTCCGTTTCGCCCCGCGAAGCCATGGCCATGGATCCTCAGCAGCGCATGCTTCTGGAACTGGCTTACGAAACGCTGGAGAATGCAAATCAGCCCTCAAAGAACCTGCACGGAGAGGCTGTGGGCGTTTTCATTGGGATCGCGACCAACGAATACCTGAGACTCCTTCTCGAGAGNCCCATANACAGGAACCAGTTTCTGGCAACGGGAAATGCNCTNTCNGTGGCGGCCAATCGGATTTCATANGCNTTTGGATTCTGTGGNCCCAGTATGGCNATAGACACCGCCTGNTCGTCATCGCTCAGCGCCGTAATGCAGGCAGTGCGAAGCATACAATCCGGNGATTGNGAAACNGCGNTGGCCGGNGGAGNCAACCTCATCCTGACACCNGAGATATCAGCCTGTTTCGAAAGCGCNGGCCTGTTATCCGCTAACTCTCTTTGCCGATCCTTTGATGCATCCTCCGATGGAATTGTGCGAAGCGAAGGTCTGGGTCTGTTATATCTTAAGAGCCTTGATCGCGCAATGGCCGACGGAGATCGTATTTATTCAGTGATCAAAGGAGGCGCTATCAATCAGGACGGAGCTTCCAACGGTCTCATGGCTCCCAGCGGACGCGCCCAGCAGGCCGTCATTCAGGCCGCCTGCAAGAATGCTGGAGTTGAACCGGGATCCATCCAGTACGCAGAGTGCCACGGAACAGGAACGCCCCTGGGAGACCCCATCGAGGCCCGGGCCCTGGGAGAAACGTATGGTCAGGCCCAAACCAGGGAAAGCCTTCGCATTGGATCAGTTAAGTCGAATANCGGGCATTGCGAAGCTGCCGCCGGCGTAGCCGGACTTATCAAGCTTTCGCTTATGATCCACAGCCAGAAATTCTACCCCACGGCGCACTTCAATCGCCCCAACCCCGGTATTGACCTGGAAGGATGGAAGCTGAAAGTGCAGTCAGAAACCGAAGCGTGGCAGAGCTCCACGGGTGTCCTCCGCGGATCCGTTAGCTCCTTCGGATTCGGAGNAACCAATGTTCATCTCATTGTGGACTCACCGCCTGACAAGCCTNCCGGCAAACCATCCACTACGGAGTCAGCAAATCAATCAGGCACCGCCGGCGCGGCCAGGGAAGCATTGATCACTCAGGCGTCCGGTGGATCAACTGCCGCTCAGGCGGCCACCAATCCCACCGGTCCGGAAGCGAGTCAACCATCCGCCGTTGAAACCACCGGCCAGAAATCAGAACTGGAAAGAAAGGGCCCGCCCTACCTTCTCGTGTTGAGCGCCCGCTCCAGGCTATCCCTCAAGAATCGTGCAAAAGATCTTGCGGATTACGTAGATGCAAAATCGACGCTTTCGCTTGGTGAGCTGTGCTACGCAATAACAGGAAAGCGGGATATACATGATTACAGAAAGAGTCTGGTTTTTCAGAACCGTCAGGACCTGATTCGCCAGCTTGAGCAACTGATCAAGGCCGAGGATTTGNCTTCNACTTCCCTTGCGGACTATTCTTCGTCGCTAACTTCCGAAAAAGGCATTGTGCTGGTTTATCCTGGTCAGGGAAGATTAGAGCAAGGGATGGGACGCTCACTCTACGATTCAGAAAGCGTCTTTCGAGCCACCGTGGACAAAATACGGCCGGTGTACATGAAACTGACCGGAGCGGACATTCTTCATTCGATTCAAGGGCAATCCGAAAACGCACAGTATAGAATGGATGTGATGCAGGGCGGACTTTTCGCATTACAGGCTGGTCTCACCGAACTGTGGAGAAGTATGGGTCTGCGGCCAGCAGCCGCGGTGGGACATTCATTGGGTGAGATTACGGCGGCATGGGCTTCCGGGGCACTGGATCTGGAATCCGCCCTCAAGATTGTGGCTCTTCGCAGCGGTATACAGCAGAAAGAAGGTGGGGCCGGTCTGATGGCTGCTGTTGCGATCAAGGTCGAGGAACTTCATTCCATTCAGCGATCAATGGATATGCCTGACGTGGAAATCGCTGCAGTGAACGGTCCCGAGTCCCTTGTTATCGCGGGATACGAAAAACGTGTAAATGAATTACTCGGCGAATTGGAAAAGAGAAACATNAANTTTCGCCGACTGGAAACGGCTGCATTCGCAGGCCATTGTGCCTATGCCGAAGGAGCCGCGACCTGGATGAAGCAAAGGACCGCTGACATTCACTTCACGTCGCCCGAGTTAGCACTCTACTCTACTGTCCTGGCTAAGCGAATAACCAATCTTGAATCCGAAAATGAATTCCATCATGAATCCGGCGACCCCCGGCAAAAATCGCTGGGATCGGAATCCAGCTATTGGGCCAGAAACATCCGAGAACCTGTGCGATTCTACGAGACAATTCAAAAGCTAATTGACGATGGATACGCACACTTTCTGGAGATTGGTCCCTATTCCGCATTGAGTCCATCCATTCAGCTCTGTCTAAATGAAGAAGGTGCAAGCGGACTGGCCACATGTAGTCTGCGAAAAGACATGGATGATCGAACCTCAATGTATATCGCAGCCGGTGACCTGATAGCAGTGGGAGCCGATCTGAGCCCAGAGCACTTCGTCGATAATGCTGCAACATCAGACAATCCATCAAGCGAAGCATTAACGGATCTACCGTCCTATCCCTGGGATAGGAAGCGGTTCTGGATTCCCGCCGGCCCTGCCCAGGAGAAGAGGATCCAGACTCTGTCTCACTCAGCGAAGGATGGCAGAAATGGCTATTCGGGGAATAATGGATCCCTGGAAACCCCACAGGTTTCCAGGGCAACTGCCCCCCGGCTTGCGAAGATCTCCGGTAGCGACGTTCGCGATTTCTTGCTAACACATACGAGTCAGGCCCTGATGCGAGACCCGGCTTCCCTGAATGAGAAAAAGCCTCTGGAGCAAATGGGTTTCGATTCGCTAATGTCNGTTCAGCTACGACTGGCACTGGAGCAAAGATTCGANATAGAACTGAACCGCAGCATCGAAGGAGAGGATACAATTGAACAGCTGATCGCGCTAGTATTGAGCGTTGGAAATGCAAAAGAGGCCGAAGCCCTGCCGAACCCCTCCATGAAAGAAACCCGGAGCCCGGAGGTCCCGCTGGTTCCGNCCCAACATTGGTTCTTTGAGCATAATCTAGTCAATCCGCACCACTGGAATTCCAGCGTCATATCCGATATTTCCAGAACCAATCCCGAAACCATGCAGGCAGCCATTAGAGCTGTTGTGCGCAATGAAGAGATCTTCAATCTTCGATTCGAAAAGAAAAGCGAAGACTACATCTGTCATTTGCTGAATCAGCCCCTTGAATTTATGCCGCTAATCCTGGACTGTAAGGGCCATAATAGAGAGCATTGTCTTGCGGAGATACAGACCCATTGCGATTCTCTTCAACGATCCCTGGATATTTACAATGGCCCCCTGGTGGCAGGCGCAATCTTCGTCTGCGACGATGAGACCCTCCTTTTTCTTACGGTTCATCACCTTATCTTTGATGGAGTTTCCTGGATCTATTTACTCAACCGGATCGATAGCAGGTACAAGACTCTGGTTGCTGAAACGCAAGGCCCTAAACAAAGGGAACTGAACCCCGGCTTATTGGATTCGCATCCCGAGAATAGTAGTCGGAACACTTTTGTTCGGTGGGCACGAAAGCTCCAGTCCTATGCTTCCAGCGAAACCGCCGCCAGAGATGTTGGCTACTGGTCGCGATTGACTGGAGCGGATAATCAGGCATTGCCGCGGGACCTCGCAGAAGGTCCCAGGACTCAGGATTCTCTGAGCACAATACGCAGAGCACTGTCTTCGCAAGACACAACGGAACTGCTGACCGGGCCCTCCGAAGGGAGCATATCTTCGCTGTTGCTTGCTTGCTTAATCCACTCATTAAACCAGTCCTTCGGAATCACATCTCTGCTGCTGGAGACTCAGTCCACCGGCCGAAACGAACATGGCCCGGAAACCACAATTCCTGGCATAGAGTCAGCCCCGGGCTGGTTTTCTTCGATCTATCCCTTTCATCTGCGAATCGAGTCAGGGGAAACCCTGGAAGACACCATTCGTAGAATTACCGGCGAATTGTCGGATGTACCACGATCCGGCAATGACTATGGAGTGCTGCGTTATCTTCGCAAAGAGCCGGAATTGCAGTCCATAGTTCCGGGGATGAAGTTCCTATACCATGGAAATCTTTATGACAGCCCGGGATATCAGGATATGGTACTAAAATCCGTGCCTCCGGAATACGATGCACTTATGGGCGCGGGCTTCGCCGAGAAAAATGAGCCCCGGTATCCGCTGTACCTCTACTCTTTTATCCGAAATCGAGCNCTAAACCTGGTGTTTTCTTACTGTTCCAACCAGTTTCGCGCAGCGACGGTCGAAAAGATCGCTTCTCAATTTATGGAAAGGGTTCATACGCGATTAAAATTACCGAGCTAAAGATATCCCGGCCAGCACAAATGCCCGGACAGACAATTGCCGTTTCCCTAGAATTACTTCCAACATCTGATCGATCGACGAATCGATTGACAAGAATAAGTGCACCATGCTTTACTCTGAATACGTAACCGGATGGGTTCAACTATGATCAGTCTATTTCTTCAATCACCAGGCCCCATAGAATTAAAAATCATTCTGGCGATTCTATTGGTGGTCGTGGGAATACCAGTAGGTCTGATTACTCTAGTCGTTGTCCTGATTCGACAGAGCAAGCAAGCGCGAAAGCGAAGTACCCCGGACCATCAATGATTGTGAGGCACATTGCCGACATTGGCGATCCTTTTGCCACTGATGTCACAGCGATGTTCCCGTGGAATCTAATACGAATTGAATTCCAGTATTAGCAATTCAGTTAAATCACCTTATCCTGGATCAGGTCCCGTGCTACATATAGCAATAGGGTAGCGTACATGGAGTCATTGGAATCCTGGTTTGAAGCGATCAGCCAGAATGGAAGAAAGAGATTCCAGTTCAGGGAGTGGAAAGAGAAGATATATTCATACTGTTTTCGGAGCTCCCCATCCTCATAGTAGTTAACCACAAATCGATGATCCGGATTCGTATAAGTGGGTATCCAGTTCAACGTGAGCCCAGCAATCACAGCATTTGTGATTGTCCATGCACCGGTTATCTCCTCCTGGAGTACCTCTAAATGATTCCCGGATTCCGCCCGATTAATCCCGACGAATTCAACTTTCTTGAAGACACCCCTTGATACAAGCGCATCCATTCCGGGCTGCATATACCTCTGGAGCTGAGGAGCATAGCGCTGCTCTATGGTCTTGTCCTGCTCCATCGCGGAATAGTCCACATTGCTGTACCGGAAGGAAATCGTTACCTCGTCCGCGTTGCGCGCAGCTCTGAATTGCGAATCATCCAGATTAGCATCATTGCCACTGATCCAGGTGATGCAACCGGGCATGGTAAGCAGGGCTAATGCCAGAATCCCCCTTTTCAGCCATTCCATTGGTACGAGAATTCCATTCGAGGATTGCAGATTCATAGTAGACTACTCCAGTTTACGAATGGATGTCGAAGTATCGAACCAGGTCAAGACGAATCTCGAACTGACGGGAAGAATTATTCACCGGCCAAAAGATAGCAACAGACGGAGATATTCGAACCGCTCAGACCTGGCGGATAATGGTATTGCCAGAAATTCAGCTTCATGCAACAATTGGGCTACCAATGAAGAATCTGGATTTAGCCAGGGTAAGGCTTCTGATTCTTGCCACGCTACCGCTTCTCGCATTCTCGTTGAATTGCGCAACGCAGGCCATGCTATGGACGGAGCAGGCCAGAGTTACAATTCGCCCGGATGAAGTGGGACGGCCTTTCATGACCGGTAAGGATTCCTTTTGCATCTTAATCACCGGTCGCCTCTACTGTGACAAGGTGCGCCACAAGAGCTACTGGTCCTTTCATTACTACGATAAAGTGGACAATTCAGAGTTTTCGATAAAGTTAGAGCCAGATCCCGGACCACAAAAGGAAGCTCCTGATTTTTTGCCTGCCGCAGCATCCCATAATGGCACCGCTGTGTACTGCCATGAAAACCGGATATTGATCATGACGCCACATGCAAGCGTCGATTGCGATGACAGCACCAACGCCGTTCGCCTTGTGCCGGAGGTATTTCTGCAAGGGCACACCCTGTTTATAAAGCTCGAAGACAGGCCTGGTTTTGTGAAGATGGTTTCGACACATGGAATGAGAAAGCCGCCAGTGATTCTCCCTTCGCCGCCGGCCGATGCACTGAGGCTCGAGGCGCATAGAATCGAATATTCTCCTCTGATCGTAACGTCCTATAGACTCAAAGAAAGCGAGCACAGTGCACACACCGAAGTCTTTCGCCTCCCTGAAGCCGACACACAATATCATCTAACTATAGTTGTTGGCAATCGAAGCGCTCCCAGGTTCTTGCACGCTACGGGAACATTCTGCCTTCAGCCCTTTGCATTTCTTGAAATGCTTTTGCTCACATTGAGCCCCAGCAATTCCTATGAATGTATTTATCGAGACAGGGATCTACGACAATGCAGCCCCTGACCATATTCGCTTATCGAGCAGCAATTGCGGGATCTCCATTAAAGAATAATATGGATCTCTTTGGACAGCGGCTCTTGTTCGGTGAAAATCCAATCTAAGCTGAGACTTCGGTCAAGGAGATATGAAACGATACCTTTCTCTACTTCCGGTGCTTCTGACCCTGGGGCCGGCTTGCTTCTTTGCAAATCAGTGGCGAAGCCAGGCCCAACCGCGAATTAGCAAAGATGAAAGTCTGGCTATGGGCCCGGAGGCCATATTGTTCATCGGCCACGAATCGGATCGTTTAATTATCTCGGCTCGATTTCGCGTATTGGACCATCCCTACGACCGACCCGAGTATTCCATTTTCTGCCTCCCATCCATGGACGAAAGGGAAACCATGGAGATCTCTGCGAATCAGTATCCATGTAATATTCGCCCCAGATCATTTCTGAAACCTTGCTCAAATGAAAACGCATCTCTGTCCACGGAGAGCACCGGAACGATCCTGGTGCATGCCCGGGATCCGGATGGCCAGGTGATTCACCGCTTCTGCTTCAGAGATCCCGATAATCCAGGACTGAGGACCATCGATGTCCGAGCAGCGCCGTTGATTCGATCCTACAATAAAGCAAGTCCGCTGTACCCGGTAGGCATTCCCATTGCCTATCTCCTGGATGCAGTAACCTTTCCTGCGCAAGTTGGCTGCATTGGTATATACGTTTTCTCACATAGAAGTCCGGGTCCGGACCACTATGAGTAAAAGGCCTTCGGTTCGCAGGTGCGGAATTCTCTTAACCTGATTATGACCGATGCTCGCTCTACTGCAATTGGTGGCAAAGCGGCTCTTGAGCAGCAGCTCATCGCGAACAGTACAATTGCCAGACTGCGACTGAGCTAACCCCAGAGCAGCCCCCGGCATCATTATAGTGGGCCCAAACCTGGTGGGATCATTGTCTGAGTTGACCGCGGAAGAGTTGCACCGATATCTCACGAGCCGATGGATGGTTCGTCAAACGTTCCGGAGCTCCTTTAAACGGCAATTTCGATAGAGTTAGTGATAGAGGCGAACCCGGAGCAGAGATAAAAATCGTCCTTTCGGACTTAAGCTGGGGGAATTTCAGAATGAGCAAAGTCATTATCGCAAGCTTGATCATTAATCTAGTTTGCTTTGTAGCATTGATCCTTGCCGTGTTCCTGCCGGGATACCCTCTTTTCATAGCCCTCATCCCCTGCTATGTCATTGGTATAGTTCTTGGAATTCTGACCATCGGCAAGCAAGGGATCCCGTTGTTCCATAAAGCTCTGGCCCTGGCCGGTCCGTTCATTTCGCCCTTGATAGCAATAGGGTGCATTCAATTGTTGAAAGCGATGGGAATCCTGGGAGACGGGCCAGAGGCCTGACTCATGATTTACTGTTTCTCGAACTCCATGCCGCTCATCGCTTAGCCCCGTTGTGAACTTGCATCAATGTTTATGATCGTGGTTAACGCAATCTGAGCATTCTCTACCGCTGAATGCCTGCTCGGTTCACTCGCAGCATCATGTCCCGTTGGATGCCTGCTCGTCCCATTCCCATTATTCTTTCCAGCTGATTGCCCTGCTCGCTGCCTTCTCGGTATTCTTTCTGGCTGATCGAACTGCTCGCTGCTTTCCCGGTATTCTTTCTGGCTGATCGAACTGCTCGCTGCTTTCCCGGTATTTTTTCTGGCTGATCGAACTGCTCGCTGCTTTCCCGGTATTTTTTCTGGCTGATCGAACTGCTCGCTGCCTTCTCGGTATTCTTTCTGGCTGATCGAACTGCTCGCTGCTTTCCCGGTATTCTTTCTGGCTGATCGAACTACCCCGGTTCATTACCAATCTATTTTCCAGTTGATCGCCCGGCCCCTTCCTTTACACGATTATCCGTGAGTCAAGAGTTGAGCGGGGAGCAAAAGGCTGATCTAGAATGTCTGAGCAAGGAACTCTTTGGGATGGATCTGGCGAAACGAGTGGCAGGACATCTAAAGAAAAACGGAGCCATCGCTTACAACCACAGGGACTATTGCGGCACCGGCCTATTTTTTCAGGGCGGCCAGTATATGCATACCTTCGTGGACGATGGGCATCCAGTGGTGTACCGGGCTCAGGAAAAAGGATGGGCCTTCCATGATGTGTATAAATTCATTGGTTGGCTGGCAGAGCAATCGGATTACTCCTTGAGTATGTACGATAATCCAGGAGTGTTCAACAATCAGACCATTACACGCAAACGATTGGAGGATGCACTGTCTAAAGAAACGATGTAGATCATGGCGTATTGGATACCTTCGCTGTTTTTGAAAGGCAATCGAGTCGATTTCGCTTTTCTTGTTAACAAAGCGGTCCACATCGGTACAGGCAGGACTAACGCACGATGGCAAAACTTAAACTGGATCTTCATGACATTTATAACCAGGGCCGTAAGATCGATGAGGCACTGGAAAGCATTATTCATGAAGCTGTTGAGAAGAAGATCAAAGAAGTGGAAATCATTCCAGGAAAGGGCAGCGGCCAGCTAAAGAAAAAAGTCCTACGTTTTCTGGATCGCAAGGACATCAAGGCACTGTATCACCGCGTAGATAAAGATTCCAAGAATTTCGGGCGGTTGTTTGTGTATTTTAAGTTTTGATAGGCATTCTTTGTCATAGCTTATGAGCGACGAAAGCTTCTCCACATTAATGTCACCTAATCTCCCACCGGAGAATGGATCAAAGTTCAGCTCATGCTTGCTCTCGGCACTTCGGCCAACTTATAATATCTCCTCTCAGACAACGATCAGCTCTACGGGCCCGTCCGGGAATTCGTCGATCAAGTGCTGAGTTTGAATAGCGTAACGACCCAGATTGCTTCTCCCTGGCAGAATGTGCTGCGCAGGATGTGCGAATGCCGCGGAGGGCAGGATGCCGAACATGGTTGTCCTAGTTTCCGCGGAGACGCCGGACAGGAGGTCCAAGTGTCGCGAAGGTCATGAGGGCCGAGAGCGACCAAGGACGACGAACAGGGATGTTCTAGTTTCCGCGGAGACAGGATGTCGGGAGCGGAAGAGGCGGGAGCGGAAGAGGCGAGAGCACGCGAGTCAGATAGGGACCCGAGCGAGCTACTCCCACCGGGTGGGCGATGTCCACGTAGGGACAAATGTCACCAGAGACAGGATGCCGGGAGGCGACTCCTGTTCGCGCTGTCGCCCGCTGGCGCGGGAGATTCGAAAAGTTCAATCGACGATCTGATTCTTCTTGAGTTCGTCTGCGGAAAGGCCGGTAACCCGAGCAATCTGATCAAGGCTCAGACCTTCGGCTTTCATCCGGCGGGCATCCTCCAGCTTACCTTCCAGCTTGCCCTGCTGGATACCTTCAAGCTTCCCTTCCGCTCTCAACTTATCTGCTGTCGTTGCCATAACGCCCTCGCTTTCCTCGGTGGAGAATCCTGCCATTTTCAGAGCTTCCGAAACAGCCCCGGACTCCACATCCTGCACATTGAAAATATACTGAAGTACTCTCGCCACTACTTCAACCTTTTTTCCGATATCCTCTATGTTGCTCTGGCGCTCCAGATAAGGGATTAGATGCTCAAAAACTCCTGGATCCCGAATGAATGCTACCGAGGCCAGATACAGCTGGACTGGCTCTGAAACCGGCAAGGTGGCCGGGTCGATCTTCGGAACATTGAACAACTCAATGCCGAAATCTGGAATATAGTGTCTGAGCAGTTCCAGGTCCTCTCCAGCGAAGCCCGAGTTCTTTACCATTTGATCCAGAAGCC
>PBEB01000064.1 GCA_002717505.1 Leptospiraceae bacterium | reverse complement strand
GCGGTAGAGCACCTCCTTGCCAAGGAGGGGGTCGCGGGTTCAAATCCCGTTTCCCGCTCATCCTTTTCTTTCGCGAACAGAATGGAATTTAAGACAAAGAAGAAATCCGAGACCGTGATGGAAATCACGGTCAACAATACTGCGGAAGAGGTGGAGCGATCCTTCCAGAAGGCTTACGAAAAAGCCCGGGGGACCGTGAAACTTCCTGGATTCAGGAAAGGTAAAGTGCCTCTTGATATGGTGGCCAGGCATCTGGGCGATTCTGTTGCTGGAGATGCCGCTAACTTTCTGATTCAGGATTCCATGCAGGACATCTTCCAGGAATTGGAGCCTGTTCCTATCAAAGCACCTCAATTTGAAATTGAAAGCCTGTCTCGTGAGAAAGGTGCAGCCTTTAAGGGCGAATACGAATACATTCCTGAAATTAAACCAGCCAAGTATCGCAAACTGAAAGGCGAAAAAGGCGAAGTTAAGATCGAAGACGCTGTTATTCAAAAGAAGATTGATCTACTGCGAAAAGAGCATGCAGTGATGAAGAGCCGTGAGGAAGGGAAAATCGAAGAAGACGATTATGCCCGACTCAATCTATCTGTTAAGGATGGAGAAGAGGTTCTCTTCGAGAATGATGATTTTCCCTTCTATACAAATCGCGATGATGTGTTTCCAGGACTGAAAGAGAATGTCATTGGCACGGAAGTGGGCAAAGATGGCTCCTACGAAAAGCTCATCGAGGAAGATTTTCCGGATCAGAAATTCGCAGGGAAAAATGTAACTGTTAATTTTACAGTAAAAGAGGCATCCTATCGAGAGCTTCCGGAGCTTAACGATGAATTTGCCAAAGATCTGGGAGAATTCGAAACCCTGGATGATCTAAAAAAGGACATCGAAAAGAACATTCGCGAGGCGGCTGAAGACACCGTTCGTTCCAGAGTGCTACAAACCCTGGTGGATGAGCTTACCGAGAAAACGAAGTTTGATGTGCCCGAAAGTCTGGTGGATTCCGAATTCGATCGTCGGCTGGAAAATCTGCGGCGCAGGATTGGCCAGCAAGATATGCCTCTGGAGCAAATTGCTCAGCTGGCCGGGGAGAGCAAAGATTCTCTGGAGAAACGCATGCGTGACGATTCAGAGAAGCATGTCCGAGAAAGCCTGATTCTTTCTGAGATCGCAGAAAAAGAAGAAATCTCTGTGGATGAGTCTGAAGTAGACGATCTTATCAAGGAAAGAGCCGGTGGACGTGTTCCGGAGGATCAACTTGGGATGCTGGTTGAGAACTCCAATCTACGTGATGATATTCGGTTCGAAGTTCGAATGCGCAAGACCCTGGATCTAATCTGGGACAATGCCGAGTTCAAGAAAGGGAGCCCGGTGTCTGCTGAAAAGCTGTTCGAAGAAGGCGCTCTTCAATACTGATCCGACCCGGTTTTAGCCCGGTGTCGTCCTACGATAGCCGGACACCGATTTCTTGAATCAGAGCCGAATTTCTTTTTCCATCCGTTCATTTTTTACAGCTTTACTGGACGATTGGTCCAAATCGTAGTTCACTTGACGGGTAGTGACCGCATAATAAAAGACTCTGAGATCGATGTGATTATGTCGGCTCCGGGCTGGCGCTGAAAAGCGCAGACGAATCAAGGGAGGAATCCATGGCAATTATGCCCTATGTTATCGAGCAAACTTCTAGAGGGGAGAGAACGTACGATATTTACTCCCGCTTGCTCAAGGATCGAATCATCTTTCTGGGATATCCCATAGACGACAATTACTGTAACATTATCATAGCTCAGATGCTCTTTCTGGAAGCCGACGATCCAGAAAAGGATATCTATCTTTACGTCAACTCTCCTGGTGGTTATATCTCCAGCGGGCTGGCCATCTACGATACCATGCAATACATCCGTCCTGATATTCGGACGATTTGTGTGGGCCAGGCGGCCAATATCTCTTCCCTGTTGCTCGCCGCAGGCACGGCTGGAAAGCGTTCTGCTCTTCCCAATGCCCGAATCATGATGCATCAGCCTCTGGGCGGCGTCACCGGTCAGGCCGTGGATATTGAACTGCAGGCAAAGGAAATCCTGGGTGTAAAAGATCGACTGAATCGAATCTATGCCAACCATACCGGAAAACCTCTGGAGCAAATTGAGAAGGACACGGATCGAGTTCGCAACATGTCATCGGAAGATGCCCGTGACTATGGGCTCATCGACCATGTAATTGAAATCAAGCCCAAGGGGGCGGAACTGGTAGGCGCGGCTAACGGAAAATCCGGTAGTTAATTTTCTTTGAAATCGACCAGGGCCGGATAGAAACTGACGAAAATGGCATCCAGAAAAAAAGGATCAGATAAAGAGAAGCTGCATTGCTCGTTTTGCGGAAAGGAGCAGGATTCGGTGCGCCGTCTGGTGGCCGGACCCGGTGTGTACATCTGCGATGAATGCATTGAACTCTGTAATGAGATCATTGCCGAAGAAGGCGAACAAGAAGCGGGTCCTGCTGGAGTCATTCAGGAACTGCCCAGACCCATCGAGATCAAGAAGATTCTGGATGAGTATGTCATTGGCCAGGATGAAGCCAAGAAGGCGCTGGCTGTAGCGGTTTACAATCATTACAAACGAATTCAGCAGAATCAGAAGAAAGGTGATGTAGAACTGGATAAGTCCAACATCATGCTCATTGGTCCTACTGGTTCAGGAAAGACTTTGCTCGCGCAGACTCTTGCACGATTGTTGAAAGTTCCCTTTGCCATTGCAGATGCCACAGCGCTCACGGAGGCGGGCTACGTAGGCGAAGATGTGGAAAACATCCTTCTGCGTCTGATTCAAAATGCCCAGAACGATGTAAAGAAAGCTGAAATTGGAATTATTTATATCGACGAAATCGACAAGATTTCGCGAAAAACGGAAAACCCCTCCATCACGCGGGATGTTTCTGGTGAAGGTGTGCAGCAAGCCCTGCTGAAAATAATCGAGGGTACTGTTGCCAACGTTCCTCCGCAGGGCGGGCGAAAGCATCCTCATCAGGATTTCCTGACCATCGACACAAAAAACATCCTGTTCATCTGCGGCGGAGCCTTTGTTGGTCTGGACGATATGGTTCAGAAACGCCTGGGTTCCCGAACCATCGGTTTTGACCGTCAGAGCGGAGTGGCAAGGGAAAAGGTGAGCAAGCAGGAGATTCTGCGAAATGTAATACCGGATGATCTGATGAAATTCGGTCTGATTCCGGAATTCGTTGGTCGAATCCCTGTGATCGCTACTCTGGATGATCTCGATGTGCAAACATTGAAGCAGATCTTTGCTGAGCCCAAAAACTCCATTCTCAAGCAGTATCAGAAAATGTTTGAAATGGAAAACGTTAAGCTCAAATTCACAGATGAAGCCATTATCCGAATTGCCGACGAAGCCATCAAACGGGAAGCCGGTGCTCGCGGTCTGCGTAGCATCGTTGAAAAGATCATGATGGATCTGATGTATGATATCCCTGGAAACGAAGATATCGATCAGGTTGTGATTACTCCGCAGGTGATCGAGACCGGGGATCAACCAGTGGTAATCTACAAGAAAGACGAAAAGAAGAAGGAAAAAGACAAAGAGAAGAAAGAGAAGTTCGCTTGATCCGAGCAATTGATCTGATCGGTTTTTTCTTCGTGGAGGGACAAGCGGCCCTCCGACTCAGTTCCCGGCTTCATTCTTGATAGAACTGAATCCTGAATTAAACCTCAAGCAAGAGTCCCGGGAAGAATGATCTTCGGGGCTACAACTACATCAATGGACGCAATGTACACTCAAGTCTGTACAGTCGCCAGTGGGTCCTGGTCCTGTAGTATCGGTAATAGTTGGAATCGTCATTATCCAGGGTGTTCGCTGAATCCTGCGTAACTACAACACCGAAAGCCAATGCGGCGGAGCATCCTGGTTGCCTGCATATTGGTGTATCAGAGCCCTTGCTTTCTGGTAGGCCTCTTCCACAATCGGACCGGCCAGATCTCCCAGACCCTGTTCATCCAGGTCATCCCAGAAGATGTCAAGGGTATCATTCTGAAGGACAGCGAGATGATGTTCAACATCATGTTTCAGTTCCCGTTGATCGGCTACCATGTTACCGCTGATGAGCTGCACCAGTAGCTCGCGATGTTCGTCCTTGCTGGCCACGAAGTCCCCTATGGTTTGCACACAACATTTCTCCCACTCCGTTTCATGCCCATGTTGACCGGCGCACGTGCCCAGCCGCGCAACCCAGAGCGCCATTGTCTCTGGCGTCCAGCCATGGGCTTGAATTACCCGGCTTATGTGCCAGCCCTGGGAAACCTCATGATCCAGGTCATTGGATTCCAGAAACCTCACAAAAGAAAGCACGCGATGAAGGGACCTTTCGGCCAGACGAGTGGCAATGTCTCCGCCCAGATGATTCTCGCTATCGGACCATAGTTCGCCGGAACCGTTGGCCTTTGCAACAGCATCCACAAAGGACGCCAGAGGCGATTCGGCAAATTCGGGTAATGAATCATGATCGAACACCCGGTCATTCACGAAGGTATCGCCCATCTGGATCCGTAATGCTAGCTGGCCCC
Organism: Leptospiraceae bacterium; assembly: GCA_002717505.1. GTDB lineage: Bacteria > Spirochaetota > Leptospiria > Leptospirales > Leptonemataceae > UBA3465. Next base: position 29,532 of record PBEB01000064.1, on the reverse strand, counting down.
GATACTTTGCCCGAGCGGTCCAGCCTGATAGATCGGTAGCCAGCACACTGAGAGCTTCGAGTGCGCTTTTGATCCACTCCCCATTGAGGGAATCTGGCGTTTTCGAAAGGATGTCATTGGCTTCGGGATCCATGTACATGGGCCCGTGGATGTGAATGAAGTGCTCGGGAATCGTCACAGTGCATTGGACCCGGGCTCTGCACCTTGCGTCAATCCAATACAAGTCAGACCGATACGATAAAAGCGGGAAGATCCATGGCCATCCGCATATCGATCTCCCATTGACATTCTCATCTATTCGGCACCGGACCATTCATGGTCTAGCTTCTGAACAATTCTGCTTCCTCGATGCGTCCGCCCGCCAGGGACTTGCAATTATCGAAGATCTCTGTCTACCAGGTCTCTTTTTCTACGACCACGCTCCAGAAACCAGACAATTATCCAGAGCTATTGGGTGCGCTATAGCTATTCGAGCTCCAGCGCATCTTTCTTTCTCCGGGCTCGCTCTATGAACCAGACGATAATTACTGATATAGCATACAAAGTGATGATCGGCACTGCCAGGATCATTTGTGTAATCGGATCTGGAGGAGTAAGAAGGGCGGAAACAATGAATACGCCAACGACGAAGTATCTCCAATATTGCTTGTGCCAGGAGACTGGTATGATGCCCACCGCTCCCAGGGCAACCATCAGGAGTGGGATTTGAAAAATGAGGCCGGCCCCCATGTGCACCATAAAGAGAAAGTTGTAATACTCCTCAATAGTGGTTTGAGGAATCGTGTTTTCCAGCCCCATTAGCATGAACTGGAAGAACATTTGAATGCTAAAGGGAAAGAGAAAAAACCAGGTAAAAATCACTCCGCCCCAGAATAGCAGTCCGGAAGTCAGGACAGCTCCGTTTCCGATCCAGGCGACCTTTTTGCTTACTGCAGGAGTAACGAAACCCCAGAGAATATATAATACGATGGGGAAAGTCGCAAGAAATCCGAGGAGTAGGCTAAGTTTAATGATAACGACGGCAGGGCCGGCTACCTTGCCCATGATCAAGGGATATTCTGAAATAGATTGGATGGGCTCCATGAAAATCGCATGGAGTCTATAGCTGAAAAACCCGAAAACTATTGAGGCAGAAATAACTACTCCAATAATCCAGAGTAGGCGCTTGCGAAGCTCTTCGAGGTGGTCTCCCAGCGTCATGTATCTTTCACGGGGATCTAGATCCTCATCCGTTTCCTGATATACATCTCGGGCGCCTCGACCCGTACTCTGGATGGACTGTACTTTTCGTTTGGGTTTCTTGCTTGCCGGGCCGCCTGTCCGGGCATTCGAAGGCCGGGACCCCTCACTGCTCCGTCGTTTCTTGCTGGAGGGGGCGCTGGTTCGCGCTTTCTTTCCTGTTTTCTTTGCTGCGGACTTTCGCGCGGCCTTTGCCATAAATCAGCTCTTTGCTTTGCTCTTCGTTTTTCTTTTCGTTTTGGAGTTTTCTTGATCTCCAGGTTCTTCCAATTCAGCTGTCGAGCTGGATCCCCCAAGGGATTTTCGAAACTCGCGTATTCCGCTACCAAGATCTTTTGCCAGCTGAGGAATCTTTCTTCCTCCGAACAGCAGCAGAACCAAAACCAACACAATCGTCCATTCCGGGAGGCCGAAATTCTGAATAAATAATGGTGCCATACCGTCGACGCTCTGCCCGGGGCTTTTTTTTACAACTTGAATTTTGGAGCGGTGGCCTGATATCCTGCCCGGAGCTATGGCGGTTTCCAAAGAACAGAAGGCCCTGTACAACGAAAAGGTCAGGCCCTACAAGGATTCTCTGGAGGAGCTGAAAAAAGAAGCCTCCACTCTGAAAGCGGCTGCTCGCAAGAATGCGGATATGGAACCGTACTTTATGTTCCGGAATGCCATCATTGCACTCAAAAGCTGCAATCTAATGGTGCAGATGTCCACGCTTTCCAATGAGATCCAGAACCTGAAAAATGACAAGCTTGTGGGCGATGCGCGAAAAGAAGTATCCAACGCCTTGAATGAACTGGTGAAGATTGTAGGCGATCAGATTGATGAAGGGCTAACTGAGAATCAAGATCGACTGGAAAAGATCCAGGATATCAATCCCTCACGCAGATTAAAGCTACTACTGGCTTTTCGAGAGACCATGCAGAATCTAAAGATCGCTGTGGGCACCGGAAAGTGGCGATGGTACTTCCCCGAGCTTCATATGAAGCTGACGATACTGGCGCGCAACCTGTTGGACTTCAAACAATACGGCGCTGCCAAAGACAGCAATGCACCCTACTACAGGGAACTGCAGGAGCATATGCAATTTCTCGCCGAAGAGGCCCAGACCGCAGCCCAGGATTTCAGGTCGAAGTATGAGCTGGCCAGCCAGGATCTGGCGGATTTACAATCCATTCAGAAACTTTTTGAGATGTTGAAACGAATCTTTACTTTTACAGGGAATAAAACGGAACTGAACAAGATACAGATCTCTCTGGATTCCAACAAAGAGCGCATCGAAGCGATTATTGCGGAGCAGAAGGGAGGCAAGAAGAAGAAAAAGTAGAAGTCAAAGTTCAGGGCCCTTTTTTCTTTTCAGCTAGTGGGGCAGGGAGGAAATGGCCCGAAGCAGGCATAGGAGAATAAAATGGCAGTACAAGCATTATCAGAAGATAAATTCACAGAAGAAACAGCACAGGGAGTAACTCTCGTGGACTTCTGGGCAGAGTGGTGCGGTCCCTGTCGAATGGTAGCCCCCATTGTGGAGGAGCTTTCCGGCGAAATGGAATCCGTGAAATTTGCCAAAGTGAATGTAGATGAAAACCAGGGCATTGCTCAATCTCTGGGAATCACAGCGATTCCAACACTGGTGTTATACCGTGATGGAAAGCCAGTGGACAAAGTTGTAGGTTTACTTCCGAAAGAGCAGCTGAAGGAATTCATCGAAAAACACATGTAATATACCTGCTTGCAGGCAAAGGGAAGCAGGATGCTTCCTGGATGTAGAAAGGGGGAGGAGACTTCTCCTTTCTGCGTTTTAACCTAGAAGAATTTCTCGATCCGGACAATGTGTGTATGATACATCTCCAGGCTGGATTCTAGTTCTGCAATTCCGCCATCTTTGATGGTCTGGACCATTTCCTCGCTAAGGATTATGTTGTGAGTGTGACCCAGAGTGGGCTCCAGATTAAAGGTCCGGATCCCGGAATCAACCTGAGACAGTCGGATCTTCACTTCATGCTCATGTCCGGCCGCTGGTTGGACCAGGGCTTCCAGACCTTCGGAATTTCGTTCCCGGTAACAACTCAATATTGCACTGCCACAGACCGTTAAGAGAAGGGGAAAAAAAATTGTGTTCCAGCGCAAGGGGGTTAACATAGCCTTGTGGGAATCCTCCGGATAGTCCCAGGAACCGCAAGCAAAGTCCTGTCCACCAGATACCAGGAACAATAAAATATGGCCCGAATTATTCTTACAGAACCGTATACTACCCTTCCCCGGGGCGGATACCTGGTAGAAACCTCCGTTGGTTACATTCAATTTGGAGCTCCGCCGGAAACCATTAAAGACACGATGTTGCTGCCTCGCAGCACTCCTCAGATCTTTGTGCTTCCCGGAGAATTCTTTCATGTTGAGAAAGGAATCTCCGTTGCCGAGCTTGAATTCCCTCTCTATTACAACTTCTATCTCCGCCAGAAAAAGACCTATGTAGTCTGTACGGAAGAGCAGCGAGAACAGTTTAAAGTAGTACTTCAGGAATCTGTATTTGGTCCTGAAGTGGTGGATTTGAGATCCGAGTACGTGAACGGAGAAGATACATTTGGATACCCGGATATGCGGGCCGAAATGGAGCATTTTCGTGGAAACCGGGAACTGGACGATCTGGTTCGGTTTGTAATCTTCAAAAATGACAAAGTCCGATTCAACAATGTAACCATCGAAAAGAAAGCCGGTGGTGACTTCGAAGTCCGGGATGAAGATCTACATAAGGATATATCCGTGCCCGGCGAAGTAGGATATAACATTATCTATGATGCCGGCGAAAGGATGCCGGAGCCCTATCAGCCGCCCTTGCTGGGGGTAACCTGTCTTGGACCGAGCCATGGATTCGATCCAGATGACAACACTTCAGGCTTTATTCTGTGGTTGAACCATCAGGGCATTATGGTGGATCCACCTGTGAACTCAACAGAGTGGCTGCGAAAGTCCAATGTAAACCCAAAGCATATTAACTCCATTATTCTCACGCATTGTCATGCGGATCATGATGCAGGCACATTTCAGAAAATTCTGGAAGAGGGCAAAATTACGATCTATACAACGGAGACGGTAATCCACTCATTCATCCGCAAATACAACGCTCTAACTCGAATTCCCAAGAAAGAACTGTTTTCCCTGTTTGACTTTGTGCCCGTGGTGATTGGTAAGAACTATGTCATCAACGGTGCTATCTTTCGCTTCAACTATGCATTGCACTCGATTCCAAGTCTGAGTTTCGAATACCAGTTTCAAGACCAGAGTTTCGTTTACTCTTCGGATCACCTGAACGAGCCCGAAAAATTCGATGAGCTCCTGGAGAAGGGAGTACTTACAGAAACGAGATTTCGGGATCTGAACGATTTCCCCTGGCATTACGATATCATCTATCATGAAGCGGGCATTCCGCCATTGCATACACGCATCGACTATCTCAATACCTTAACCCCGGAGACACAGAAGAAGATAACGGTCTATCATATTGCGAAGAAAGACATGCCAGCCGATACTACCATGCGGTTGGCGACCTTCGGAATCGAAAACACTCTTTATCCTCCGGTGAAACCGCCCAAGCATGAAGTGGCCTATCGAATTCTGGATGTGCTTTCCAATGTAGATATCTTCAAAGACTTCCCGATTGCTAAATCCAAAGAGTTTCTTTCCATCGTTGAGGAAGAAACCTACGAACGCGATCAGAAGATCATCGAAAAGGATACTCCAGGTGATAAATTCTTTATCATCGTTGCTGGAAACGTTCGTGTAGAAGGTATGGAACAGGAATCCGTAAAGGATGACAGTATTTCCAAGCAATATGGAACCTACGAATATTTTGGCGAGGCATCTTTAATTCTCGAGCAGCCCAGAAGTGCGGATGTTGTAGCTTCCACAAACGTAAAAGCGCTCACCATTGAAAAAACGAAGTTTCTGAATTTCATTCGCGGTTCCGAGCTTCTGGAAAAATTCAAGCGACTGAACGATATTCGTAAAACCGGAACATGGGAAACCCTATCGCATTCCAGGTTTCTCCAGGGAATTACCTCGGCCCAGAAGACTCAGCTAGAGTTGATTATGGAGCAACGTACGTATCCGGCCGGAACACGAATTTTGATGAAAGGCGAGATATGCTATGAGGCTTTCATTGTGAAGCGGGGTGAAGTAAACGTAGTCACGGACGGCGAAGTCATAGAAACCCTGGGATGGGGGGACTTCTGCGGAGAAATCTACCAGATCCAGAAAGAGGCCCCATCTTCCTTTGACTTTATTGCCGTTTCGGAAATAGAGGTGTATCGCATTTCCCGAGAAAACCTGGTGGATTATATCCAGGAAAATCCTGGCGTTTACATGCGTCTGCTTCGCATATACGGCAAATAGGCGAGCAGTAAGTCCTCCATGCTCCGGAAGAAGGGACCATCGGCTGGATCCTCCAGGAAGCCACAGAAGTCTGGCAAGGACCAGCCGAATGCTGCTGCAAATCAGACCGGGCAGAAAAGAGCCAGCAGTCCTTCCAATCCGGTCCTGAAGAAGCCTTCCAAACAGCGGAAAAAGAAACCTGGGAATCCGATTGCACAGGCCGGCGCCACTTCCGGCCAGGATTCCACCATGCCAAAGGCACAGAGCAAAGCCACGGTGGTTCATTCTATGGCTGGCATCAAAAAATCCTCTGCGGGAATGCGATCAAGCCAGAGTCCAGAAGTAGCGACGCGAGCTGCAGAACGATCCATAACACAGCCGGAGGACTTTCCATCGGAGAGCAGAGAAAAGTCCTCCGCTTATAGTCCCACTACCATGGATGCTCACATTCAGAGATTGCTGGCATGTAGAAAATGCCCTGAAATGCAGGGCCACCCGGTTCATGGCTGCGTAAAGAACACAAAGATCATCAGTCTGGGACAGGCACCCGGAACTCATGAGGAGCGATTTGGCAGGCCGTTTGCCTACACTGCGGGAAAGACTCTTTTCAAATGGTTTTCCAGCATAGGCATTGAAGAGGAGGACTTTCGCAGGAAGGTAAATATGTCTGCTGTTTGCCGTTGCTTTCCTGGAAAGGCCAAGAATGGGGATCGAAAACCTTCCAGAGATGAAGTGGAACAATGTCTGTCACACCTGGAATTTGAGATTGGTTTCCATCGCCCGGAACTGATCATTCCCATCGGTAAGTTGGCCATAGATCAATTGCTGGAAAAGAGTGACCGTACCTGGATTCTAGAATTACGGAATGAAGCGAAGGGAAAGGGTCAAAGGAAACGCAGCATCTCAGCAATACAACCTGAACGGGCAAACCAGGAGTACTCTGAGAGCGAGTCTCCGTTCTTGAGTAAAAAGGGCAGAGCCAGCTACAAATTGGATCAGGTAATCGGCCTGGCATTTCGTAGCGAATGGTTCGGTGTATCCTTTGATTGGATCGCATTGCCGCATCCCTCGGGTTTGAATGTATGGAATCACACAGAAGTGGGTAAGGCATGCATTGGCCAGGCGCTGGTATTGTTGGCGCAGCATCCGGCCATACGACGAGCATTCGCATCCACAGGAAGCTTTCTCTAAATTTCAGAAGTTCTCTAAAAATACCAGAACTGCACAATCACCGTGAGCATCGATCCTACTGCCATGAATGCACCCAGAGGAGCCGGTGCATTTCGGTCTTTCTGAAGAAATAGGATGTGAATCACGCTCCATCCAGAACCCAGGATTACAGGCAACAGGATGAAGGGCATTCCGTGCAGCAAGGCCAGGGGCACGAGAAGCCACACATCGCCCAGACCCAATCCCTCCGGCTTTAAGAGATGTAAAGGTAAGGTCAATAGAAGGGTGCCCAGAGCTGTAAGGATGGGGCCGGCCCAGATAGTCCCGGTCAGCAATTGAAAAATCAAAGATATGGCATCCGGCGATTTGCCCATTAGCTCGATGTTCTGAATCAAAAGGAACCAATCCTGAGCAGGCCAGGAGTCTGCAATCAAAGCCTTTCGCAGTATTACTCCCAGAGCCAGCCCCGCGGCAATAATCGTATTTTCATAATCCAGAGCGAAAAGACTCCAATCCGTGGAAACGGCAATTATCAGATGCCCACAGAAGAAAAGAGCGAGCAGCGAAATGATCCAATCCTGGGTTTGCAAAAGAAGATAGATTAGAATTAGGCCGCCCATGGCTTCCATAATCGGATGTATGGCAGGAATTTCAGCCTGGCAATGTCTGCAATGTCTGCGAGCCAAAAAGTAACCGATGACCGGAATTACTTGCATCGGCGGTATTGGATTTTCGCAATCGTCGCAGAATGATCGACGGGTGAGAAACTCCTTCCAGCGCTGCCAGTAGGTTAAACTCTTTCGCCTGGGGCCATAGAAGAAATAGAGCACCCGGCTTGCGCTGGCCATGTAGAAGCTGAAAATGGATGCTCCCAGCACAAAGGCCATGCCCAGGGCCGCCACCAGCATCCAGAGCGGCATACTTTCGAGAGCGGAGTTCAAGCCCCTACCAGAGATTTCAGGGCTTGAGCCCCACGTTCCAGTGTTTCATCGGGAGCCGCATAAGATATGCGAATCCAATTCCCTCGATCAGTAAAGATGCTTCCAGGAACTACCAGGAGTTGATGTTCATCGATCCCCCGTTGCACAAACTTCAAGGAGTCTTCCGGCACCTTCGCAAAGAGATAGAAAGCACCATCCGGCGGCCCAAACTCGTAGTGACCCTTCAACTCACCTGCAATGAAGTCTCTTCGCTTACGATAGTCTGCAACCTGCGAAGACATATCGGTGTCCAGCGCGGCCAGTCCGGCCCACTGATGTGGCGTGGGAGCACAGACAATGGTGTATTGCTGCAAAGTAGTCATCGCCTTTATCAGAGACTCCGGTCCGGTGACGGCTGCCAGTCGCATTCCAGTCATGCTGTAGGACTTGGAGAATCCCATCATGGTTACGGATTTGTCGTAGATTGCGGCGGCGCTCTTAAACTTTCCGTCATAATCGAAAACTTCATAGATTTCATCGCTGCAAAGCAAGGCTCCTGTGCGATCAGCCAGCTTGCCCAGAGCGCGAATCTGATCCCCTGAAAGAATACGGCCGGTGGGATTGGAAGGGCTGGAGTAGAGAATGAGCTTCAATCGATCAAAGTTCAGTTTATCCAGGTCCGATGGATCAAAGTCCTCCGGAATGGTTCTCTGTTTTGCTCCGAAGAAGCCGGACAGTCCGCGATAAATAAGAAAGGAAGGCTCGATGAGCAATACTTCATCGCCGGGGTCGATGGTTGTTAAAAACAGCAACTGTAGAATGGATGCTACTCCAGAGGTCACCAGGATGTTCTCAGGGGCTGCCGAAAAGCCATTCACCTGGTCAAACTTCTGACTTATGCGCTGTCGCAGTTCCATGATTCCCTGGGTCTGGCTATAGGCCGTCTTGTTATCCAGGAGCGCCTTGCGGGCCGCTTCAATTATGGGTTCCGGCGTGGAAAAGTGGGGCAATCCAATAGAAAGATTGATGGGAGAATCCAGCCTGGCGGCCAGATCGAACATCCGGCGGATCTGGGATGTGTCGATATGATTCATTCTCTGGGAAAGGAAGGATTCGGCCATGATACCAGAGGGCCGGATCTAAGATTCCGGGAAAGTATAAATCGAGCCATCCTCCCGGCAATGAGGGAATGGATGTCCGGTTGGATGGAAAGCGATGGATGCCTGGTTTCCGGGACGCTAACCCTGCCGGAGTGTAAAGCCCCGGTGATAAAGCTGATGGAACCGGCGTTCGTCTTTGCCCGGATGGCGGTAATTAGTCGAACTCCGGCGATACTCCTTGCAAGGCCTGGACGGCGATTTTGCTCAGAGTTCCAGCTTGAGCAGGCCGCAGGCCAGGAAGATCGCTGCTCCAGACTCTGGATCCAGTGTTAACGACGTGAACATTTCCTTTGACTCAAAAATCAAGACGAGGGGCAATGTCCATTATGCCATCCATTCAGATAGCAGGTTACAATGTTCCCGTGTTTCATGATGACCCAGGTTGGATTCCTGAAACAAACATCGTCCTTACTCCCACAACCAATGCCAATCTAAAGAAGATTTTACCGGCCATGGTCCAGAATCGGCCTTTGCTGCTGGTGGGGGATGCCGGAGTAGGCAAAAATGCACTTATCTACTATATAAATAGTCTCCGCAAGCACCCAACCATTCGTTACAGCTTTAATGAAGATACGCTGCCCGAGGATCTGGTGGGTTCTTACCGACTGGATCCCACGACCCATGGATTTGTCTGGTCCGACGGCCCATTGAGTCAGGCCATGCGCCAGGGATCAACCTTTGTGGCCGATGAGATGAACCTGGCCAGCCCGGAGGTACTAAAAAGGTTTCAATCCATTTTCAGCGAGAATTACCTGGAAATGCTGGAAGGGGATGCAACGCGCATCGACCCGGCTCCGGGATTTCAATTTGTAGCCACCCAGAACCCGGCCGAAGGCTTTGAAGGGCGCAAGAATTTGCCCCGGGAAATTCAGAAGTACTTTGTTACTGTGTATCTGGATCCGTATCCCATGGTGGAGCTGGTAGAGATCCTCAAGGGGCTTTTTGCGGACGTACCTGAAGATGTTCTGAAAGCCATTGTTCATATCAATCGTGATGTTGAGGATGCCGTGATTCGAAAGAAGATCGGATCCAGAGATCTGGAAAGGTATCATTTTAACTTGAGAAATCTGGCCCGATTAACGAGGAGAATCCAGCAGCAGCCTCAAGGGCTCTACCAGGAACTGAGCNATGCCTACCTGCGGCCCTTTCGCACAACAGAAGATCATGTTGAGATCAAAGGCGTTTTCGACAATCGAATCAAAGAGTTTGGCCTGGCCGGCGTGGTAGAACGAAAGCATCCGCCGGTAGAGCTGGCTGCGAATTCCGATGGCCGATTTTCCATAGGCCGCGCAATTCTGGATTTGAAGGAATTCCATTCGGAAGGAAGTGCGGTGCCAGATGCGGATGCCTTCAAGGCTAACCTGGTAAAGGCCACAGAAAGCTTTGTGCCCGTTCCAGCCCGGGCCGATATCCTTGAATCCATAGCCCGGGCCATCCAGTTTCGCGAGAATGTACTTCTGGAAGGCGATTCCGATGTGGAGCCAGATGAATATGTGCGATTCTTCGCCAACGCTCTGGGTCGAGACTTACACGTAGTTACACTTTCTCGAGGNATGCACACNGCCGATGTCATGGGCGGCCTAAAGCCTGCATCCAATAGATCGGATGGGGCTGCAGTAGACTGGGTGGATGGACCGCTTACTCGTGCTGTCAAGAATGGAGAGTTTATCCTGATTCAGGGGCTGGAAGCGGCCGGACCGGAGCTGGTAGAGAAGCTTAACATGCTCATGGACGATGCCCGGGCGCTGATGCTTCCGCCGGAGTCGGGCAGCAATGATCCTGTTTTTCTTCCCCCTGAATCCAGAATCTTTGGAATCAAATTCTTTCGCTCGCAACGGACTTCGCCTACGGTAAGTCGGGCCTTTCGAAACCGATTCACCTGCTACACTATTCCGGCCGTAGAGGATCCCGAATCTCTTCGTGCTATTCTGCGCAGCCATCTGGAGCTGGAACCTGAGGAAGCGCCGGAACTGGTAAAACTAATGCAGCAATTCCATACGACCTTGCGCGAAAAAGCAAGGAAGCGCGAAATCGGAGCCGCGAACCTCCAACCTTATCGATTTGGTCTGACGAATCTGGCCCGGTTCACTGATTCTGTGGGATGGGCTGTGGTAGAGCCGGAAAACCTTACCAGCGGTATGCTAAAGGACATACTCGCCGAAGGGGCTGGCATTGCCTATCTCCATGAAATCGCTGATCCAGTGGAAAGAGAAAAGATGTTTGCTCTGCTGGATGCCCTTCTGGACGGACAGAATCCCGATGCATTGCTCGATGGTCTCAAGACCATTTCAAAAAAAAAAGCCCTGAAGGAAAGAACCCATAAGTCGAAAATCTGGTGGGACCAGGACAAACACTGGAGAGAAGCGAATACGGGCAAAGCTAAATGGAATCTAGACGGTCGCGATCTTAAAGAAGGCATCAACATAGATACTCCGGAAACCGGCGGAGAGACCAAAGAAGGACCGGATGCCTGGTATGGCCAGGATACACAGGGAAATAAAGGTGTAGGCGATCCGGGCCAGGGTGGCGGCGCCTGGGGTTACAGAAGCGAAGAGCTCTATCAGGAATTCCTGAAGAAGCGAAAGATTCTATGGGACTATAACATTGGCGTGAGCCTGGAAGACTTCAAAGAGGTCTTTGGCCCGGAAATTGATCGGGTAACGGTGGACCTGGACCGATTCATGGATCCGGATATTCAGATCAATAGGCGCTATGAATCCCGGGGCTCTCGCGTTGATGCCAGAAAGTATCTGTCCTATCTGGCAGGGCGTAGCGATGGACGTATCTTTGATCGCACTACCATTAACATCGACGAAGATAGATTAAAGGGCGTGGAAGTCCTTTTCGCTCTAAATAAGGGACGTCGAATCTTTAACTTCGAGTACTCTATAGCAACTCTCGTGGCGCTGATGAGCTCCGCTGAAATATTGAGCAATCATCGAATTCCCTTTGGCGTGGTTGGCTACTCCGATCTAAAAAATTCCAAAGTGGACATAGATATGCAGTGGTTCAAAAACCTGGATCCAGAATACGGACCACAGTATGAAAGCCATCTATTCAGCGGTATTGCCCAGGCATGGCACGGAGACACAATACCGGAAAGCCATATCATGGAGGAACTCAGTTCCTATTTTAGCTCAGAAGCCCGAACCAGAATCCTGGTAGTCCTTTCCGACTTTCGCGGAAGCAGGGGAAAGGTAAACATGGAAGCGGATCTTCGCAGCCATGAAACTAAGGCGCTCTTCTCAGAAGTGGAAAAGCTAAAAGACAGGGGTCTGGTGATGCTGGGTGTGGGCCTTGGGCCAAGAGCCATTGCTGACCAGTTATTTCCGGAAAGCTTGAGTATTGCGCGAGAAAACTATGCCAACCTTCCAGGGCTTCTGGCTTCTTCAATTACGGAAATGATTCATCGCTATCATAGCGCCACCGAAGGCAGTACAGGTTCGGATTCGGAGTCCGGGGATGGCAGAAGCTATCGGCGGGAAGAAGCTTCTTGAGCAAGGAGCAAGGAGCAAGGAGCNAGGAGCAAGGAGCAAGGAGCGAGGAGCAAGGAGCGATGGCTGGAAAAAAGAAAGGCGGAGCAAAGACCAAGAAAGCTGTTAAAAAAAGCCCGGTGAAAAATGCCAGGAGAAGCCAGGCAACCAGTGCCGCGAGTAAGGCATCCGCTAAAAAAAGCTCGGTGAAACTTGCAAAAAAGAGCCCGGTCAGAAATACACAAAAGGGCCAGACAACCGATGGGCGGGCGAAGGGGGCTGGCGCGACAGCCGGAACTCAGAAATCCGGTTCCGTGGGCGGTCAGCTATCTAGCTCCGGCGCTGTGACCTCCAGGAACAGTGGAGTCCACGTCAATGATCTGGCGGAGCTGGGGCCGGAGGGCCGAGTGGACCCGTCAGCATGGATTCATCCCAGGGCAACCGTCATCGGAAACGTAGTTCTTGGTCCGGATTGTTCTCTCTGGCCTTCTTCCGTACTCAGGGCCGACCTTGGATATATTACGCTTGGCAAGGCAGTGAACATTCAGGACGGATCGGTGATTCATTGCGATTCCGGTGGTAGAGTGGAAATCGGGGACTATACTCTGGTAGGGCATCGGGCGATGTTACATGGATGCACCGTGGGTCGAGGAGCTCTGATTGGAATCGGATGTGTTGTGCTGGATGGCGCAGAAATCGGCGATGGAGCCATGATTACTGCGGGATGTATGATTCGCGGCGGAATGAAGATACCTGCGCGAAGCATGGTGGTTCAGAAAGGAGGGGAGCTCAAGATCTATCCCAATAAAGCTAGAACGCAGCTCACTCTGGCCGGTAGCCTGGAATATGTGGAGCTGGCAAGAAGATGGAAAGCAGGGGAGTTCCACCCTTTAACCGAATCCCAGGAAAAGGAACTTATTCACCGGGCCGGTATTATCTTGAAAGAAATGTTTTCGGAATAGAGGCCATCCAGAAACTGGCTTCAGTCGGAGTGAATTATGGCCAGAGAGATCCAGAAGATAGAGCAAGCGATCGAAGAGATTCGGCAGGGAAAACTGATCATACTTGTGGACTCGGAAGACCGGGAAAATGAAGGGGATCTGGTCATTTCTGCTCAGCACATTACTCCCGAAGCCGTGAACTTCATGGCTACCTTTGGTAAGGGACTGATCTGTACACCGCTCTCTGAAGAGAAAATTCAAAACCTTCAATTGGAGCCCATGGTGCGGGAAAACACCGAGCGCTATGGAACAGCATTCACGATTTCCGTAGATGCAGCAAAAGGCATAACCACTGGTATCTCTGCACCAGACCGAGCCCATACCATTCGCCTGCTATCGGACCCGGCTACGCGGCCGGACGATCTGGTGAAGCCCGGGCATATTTTTCCCTTAAAGAGCGTCCGAGGCGGTGTTCTGCGAAGAGCCGGGCATACCGAAGCTTCTGTTGATCTCTGCAAGCTGGCCGGATTGAATCCTGCAGCAGTGATCTGTGAAGTAATGAAAGAAGACGGAACCATGGCCCGACTACCGGACCTCCTTGAATTTGCAGAAGAGCATGATATCAACGTTTATACAATCGAGGATTTGATCCGCCATCGCACCAGGTTTGATTCCTTGATTCGCAAAGAAGCGGAATCCAATCTTCCCACCTCATACGGGGATTTCAGTATTCAGGTTTTTTCTACGACCATCGACGACAAATTGCATGTTGCCCTGGTCAAAGGCGATGTGAACGGAAAAGACAATATTCTCGTTCGCGTGCACAGCGAATGCCTTACTGGCGATATCTTCCATTCGGAGCGATGCGACTGCGGGGAGCAACTGGATCGAGCCCTTCACCTGATCGCAGAGCGCGGGGAAGGAGTGCTTCTATACATTCGACAGGAAGGCCGTGGCATCGGATTGCTGAACAAAATCAGAGCTTACAACCTGCAAGATGAAGGCCTGGATACAGTGGAAGCCAATGAGAAGCTTGGGTTTAAAGCCGATTTGCGAGACTATGGAATTGGAGCGCAGATACTCTCTTCCCTTGGACTGAGCACAATCCATCTTCTTACGAACAACCCCAAGAAGGTTGTGGGCCTCAATGGATACGGACTGCAAATAACAGATCGTGTGCCCATTACCGTTCCGCCCAGAGAAGCTAACGAAAAGTATCTCCGGACCAAAAAGGAAAAGCTCGGTCATCTTTTCGATTTTGTCTGATAAGCGACCCAATCAATCCTGACTCCCTATCACCTGGATAAGGATTCAGTGAAAACGGTCTGGCCCCCCTTCAAGAGTGCCAGGTCAGGTGCCTGCCGTAATCGGTCCTGCTTTAAACTGTTCGGTTGTCTTTCCCTCTTATCAGAGGGATTGTTGATTAGCATCAGAGACTACAAGCATGATCCGAGTCCCGGTTAAGGGGCTCGGACGATCCGTTGCCGGCTTCAAAAAAACTAATGACAGAGTCAATCACCGAGGGATAAAACAGTATGCTCCAACTGTGGAACCCATTACTTCTGCTCATCTGCTTCATAAGCCTGCTCATAGGATGTGACGGAACAAGAATGACTACTTTGCGTACTACGACTCTGGAAAAAACGGAATGCAAGGTCCTGGATTTCCAGTTGGTTCGAAGCGAAAGAACAGGCGGGGAGTATGTGTCGGCGTTTTACACTGGTAAGATTCGTAGTACAGCTACGGGGTTCACCGTCGATTTTGAAACCCCGGATTGGGTTAGCGATGATGTATTCGAGGTTCAGGGACGGCCTCTACTCTTTCCTTTGATGAGCGATGCTACAGGACATGGAGTGGATTGGACCTGGCTCAAACTTTACTGCGCCGGAAATACTGAGCCCGTATTCGATTCTGGCCGTGTGAATGTCGAAGAGAACACATGCTTCTACGAGCCGCTGGGTTACTGGGTAACGCTGCTTGAGCCTCGGGCGGCCATGGCAGAATCTGGCTTTTGCTGTGATCCCCTGGTTCCCTGCAAAAATCCTTAGTCCAGAAAAGACGGTGAGCTGTGACTCGGGGGAGGTTCAATATCAATCCGGGCTGAGCACCATCTCCGATTTCCTGGATTCTGAATTACCTTACAGATGGCCGGACGCTCAATCCAGGGGTTCCACTCGCACCTCAATGCCTATGCTACGAATTACATCAGCTACGGCAGCGGCGCTGGCTTCATCACCGTGAAATACTTCTGCTTCCCCATTGTTGTCCACTGCAAGAGCAATCTGAAGCGCCTCTTCGAATCCCACTCCCAGGGCTTTCATGCAAACTCGAATCACCTGTTCATAGGTGTTGTAGTCGTTGTCGATGATCAAAACGCGAAAGAGCCGCTCCGGCTGTTTTTGTTCCTGGCCCTGGATTCGCATCCCCGGATTTTCTCGGGCAACTGTTGGGGAACTGTAATCAGCGATCTCTGTATTTTTCCCTTGCCGTAACGAAGGGCCAGAAGGAAACGAATCCTGTATATGAGTGGCCTTATGGGTTTTATAAAGCGAAATGCAGTTACATTGGTACTGTTTGCTCTGGTTCTGGGATTTGTATTGTATCGAAGGGTACCTGCTTACCTGGAAAACAAACGGGCCATGGAACAGCCGCCGGCTCAATTTCAAGCCACTTCCCTCACAGGCACCAGCTATAGTCTGGAAAGCCTGAAGGGCAAATTCGTTGTGCTCAGCTTCTGGGCAACCTGGTGTATGCCCTGCCGGGCTGAAATACCGATTCTGAATTCTATCTATGAGGAGCTTCACGACGATGGCCTGGTGATCCTGGGTATTACCGCCGAGGAGAATGCTGTGGTTCAAGACTTTTTAGCGGACCGGCCTGTTTCTTACCCCGTTATTCTGGATGAGTACGGTAGCATAACCAATCGCTACTCTGTGCAGGCCTATCCTACCCTTGTACTAATCGACCAGGATGGCAACGTTGTGGATCGCGCAATGGGCCTGGATCCGCTCATAAAATGGAAGATTCGCAAGCGCGTTACTGGAAGCTATCTCTAAAAGGGGCTTTGAAATAGGTATCTGCCAGCCCTGTTACGGACCGATCAGCAGTTTCAATGGCGTGCGCTGCCCGACGATGATGTGAGGGCGGCGAGGTCAGAGAAGCCGTTTCGTGCAAAGAATTGCATTGTCTCTCCATGGCCTCACACTTCTCTGGACATAATCTAGCTCAGGAGTTTTTTCCATCATGCAGGAACCAGGCACAGCGCATCCTCAGGAAAAGATCGCCGTTCTGGACTTTGGCGGGCAATATGCTCACCTGATCGCATCCAGAATTCGAAGGCTGGGAGCTTATACTGAAATTGAATTTCCGGAGGATTTCGACGGAAAGCGAGCTTCCGGTTACCATGGAATTGTGCTCTCTGGAGGACCGGAGTCAGTGTACGAGCCCGGGGCTCCAGCCATTCATAAAGAAATTCTGGAATCCGGTGCGCCGGTGCTGGGTATTTGTTATGGGCATCATCTCATGATGCACAGCCTGGGGGGCAAGGTCATTGCCTCCGGTAGTCGGGAATACGGGGCAGCCCGAATTCACTGGAACGGAGATCCTGATGAACGAGGCATCTTTGGCAGCCTTCCGGATGAGGCTGTGGTATGGATGAGCCATGGAGATGAAGTGGAGGCCCTTCCGGATGGTTTCGAAGTCCTGGGCTCCACTCCAGACTGCAGGTTTGCAGCTCTTGGAGATCTTTCCAGAAATCTATTCTCCATTCAATTTCATCCAGAGGTTTCGCATACGGAAATCGGCGATGATCTGCTCACTCGATTCATCGATGTATGCGGACTGAGGAATTCCTGGAAGCTCAAAGATTTTCTCCAGGCAGAGCAAACGAGAATTCAGTCCGATACCACAGGAAAGAAAGTCTTCTTTCTGGTTTCCGGGGGCGTGGACTCCACCGTGGCCTACACACTTCTAGCGGAATCTATGCCCGAAGACCATTTGAAAGGACTTCTTGTGGATACCGGATTTCTTAGAAAGGATGAAGCCAATCAGGTGCGTTCCGCCATCGAAAACCTCGGTCTGGAACTTATGGTCCACGATGCCTCCAAAGAATTCTTTCAGGCATTGAAAGGTCACTTTGAGCCGGAAAAGAAGCGCAAGATCATTGGAGATCTTTTTCTGGAAGTGCAGGCGGAGTACGCGAAGAAGCTGGGTCTGCAGAGCGAAGAGTGGATACTGGGGCAGGGAACCATCTATCCTGATACCATTGAATCCGGGGCAACGAAATCATCCCATACAATTAAAACGCACCACAATCGAGTAGAAGCCATTGCTCGCATGATTGAAGAGGGTCGGGTCATTGAACCTCTGGCCGAACTCTACAAAGATGAAGTCCGAGAACTGGGACGCCTGCTGGGATTGCCCGAGCACCTTGTGGATCGACATCCTTTTCCGGGTCCGGGCCTGGCTGTAAGATGTCTCTGCACTCCCGAAAAGCCCGAGGAGCATGAAGGCTACGAGGAAAGATCAGTGGATCTGCGAACCCTTCTGGAAAGCAGCGGAAGTATTCAGGAATTGCTGAATTCTACGGGGATTCAGGCGCATTTGCTGCCCGTATTGTCTGTGGGAGTGCAGGGTGATAAAAGAACCTATGCACACCCTGTAGCTTTGTTCCAGGAGTCCGGGGAAACCGCAGAGAGTCAGTATGATTCCCTTCTGGAGTTGGCCACCATGATTCCCAACCGGGTGGGCCGGGCAAACCGAGTGGTGCTTTCCTGCTCTGGCCCAGGTGGCTATAAGTTGAAGCCCGGTCAGGATTTGAACCAGCATCGTATTGAAAATCTGCAGGTCGCAGATGCTATTGTGAAGGCGTTTCAGGAAGAGACCGGTTTGTATCAGAAGATCTGGCAGTTTCCCGTAGTTCTACTGCCCGTGTATCGCACCGATGATTCTGAAATGCGCGAAACCATCGTTCTGAGACCAGTGCATTCCAGAGATGCTATGACTGCCAGTCCTTATATGATGAGCGCCGATCAATTGAAACAACTCTGCAAACAGATTATGGATACAGGTCGTTTTGGTGATGTGATGCTGGACCTTACCAGCAAGCCCCCGGGAACCATCGAATGGGAATGATCATGCTTTGAAGAGGCGATCAGGTCTGGCCGGGCACCGCAGTGAGAGGTCAGCCGTAGGACTGAGCCTTAACGGTGCATCGGGAAAATCCATGAGATGCACCGGCTTGTTTCGCTTTGCTGCGGGCTTTACATCGCGTCTAACCGAAGACCTACTCCAGAACCCTGAAGAGATATCCTGGGAGTCGGTGAAAAGGAGGCCGGGCAAGCAGGGTCCAGCTCATCCGGTGATTGTATATATAAATCTGACTGACCTTTATTCCGTATAATATCAATTGTTCATCTCAGGCAAAGTATTTCTCAAGATCTGTTGCGAAAGCCGGTAAAGCAAAAGCGGCTTTATGAGTGGCCGGATTCCAGAATCGAAAATCCTGGGCATTTAGTTCTGATTCATTGTAACGTTTCTCCAGGTTAATGAAGGGATCGGGACCGTTCTGTCCTTTGGCGAAGAAGGTAAATCCAATCATACCTCCTGGATAGGTGGGCACTCTTGTATTATAGTAGAACCGCCTTTGATAGAATTTTTCGCCGTACTGGAGGAGCCGCTCAATAATGTCCCGGTGCATGTAAATGTTCTCTGCCTGAGTGGCCAGAATTCCGCCATCTCGCAGGGATGCGTAGCAGCTTTCGTAGAAAGCTTCGCCGAAAAGAACTGCCGCCGGTCCCACTGGATCGCTGGAATCAACAAGGATTAGATCGTAGCTCTCTGGATGGTCATCCGCCCATTTTGCTCCGTCTTCGTAGAAGCATTTTACCCTCGGATCGTCGAAGCTGGCTGCGATGGATGGCAGGTATTCTTTGCTCACTTCCACCACTCGTCGGTCAATTTCACAGAGATGGATTTCTTCAAGATCCTTATGTTTACAGAGCTCCCGAATGGTTCCCCCATCACCGCCACCGATTACCAGGGCCGTTCTGGGATTTGCATGGGCAAATGCAGGGACATGAGCAATCATTTCATGGTAGGCAAACTCATCGAACTCGGTGGTCATGATTACATCGTCCAGAACCAGCATCCGGCCGCAATAGGCGGTCTGCAGAACATCGATCTTCTGGTATTCACTGGTTTCTGAATGAATGGTGCTCTCAACCCTGAGCTGCAGTCGCATGTCGGCTGCAATTTCAAGGTTTTCTGTAAACCAAAGTTCCATAGGCAACCGTTTGCAGGACCCGGTCCGGCGGTAAACTACTTTCATAAATAGACCCCTGACATAGACCTGACCAATGAGCGAAAGACCCTTCCGTATTCTAGGAATTCAGCAGATTGCCATTGGCGGTACAGACAAAAGTAAACTGGCCAGCCTGTGGATTGATCTGTTCGGTCTGGAAAAGACCAGTAGCTATCAGAGTGAGAAAGAAAACGTGGATGAAGATATTCTGCGAATAGGTAGTGGGGCCCATGCTATAGAAGTTGACATCATGCAGCCCATCGATCCGGAAAAAGCACCTAAAGTCCATGTTCCACCTCTCAACCACATAGGGTTATGGGTGGATGACCTGGAAAAGGCCGTGGAGTACATGACCGAGAAAGGTATGCGATTTACTCCAGGGGGAATCCGAAAAGGCGCCGCCGGCCATAATGTATGCTTCATTCATCCAAAAGGAAACGATGAATTTCCTATGTCCGGAGAAGGGGTATTGATCGAGCTGGTTCAAGCTCCGGAAGATGTAATCAAGGCCCTGGGCTGATTTGTGCGGAAGTCAGGTGGGGAGGATTTAAGTCCTGCCCGCCGCTCCCGAATGGCTTTGCGATCCTGCCGGGGCAAGGCGGATTTCGACCATTGGGAAATGTACCCGGAGCGGGACTTGAACCCGCACGACCGAAGTCCCAGGATTTTAAGTCCTGTATGTCTACCAATTCCATCATCCGGGCCTGGATGGGAGAAAAGAAATGGAGGCGTCGGCCGGATTTGAACCGGCGATAGAGCTTTTGCAGAGCCCCGCCTTAGGCCACTTGGCTACGACGCCCGATGAGTTCAAAGACTATGACAGATGGGTAGGGGTCAACCGTAAAACGGTGGTACTGTGATCATGAAATTCAAAGATATTGCAAGAAGGGTTCGAAACCGGATTCAGAGAGCCGGTCAGGGAATTACCGACCGAGGAAAGGAAGCAGGCCGGTCGGTACGTAGCATCATCGGTTCCTTTAGTGATGAGTACATTGAGTCCGCCTTTCGCAAGGCCCGGGAAACCATTGCGCCGGACCGGGATTTTCTGCCTGCAGACTTTCAGCTCCGACAATCCTACTGGCCCAGAAGAATGTATGAGCGGCTTGTGCCGGTAAGCCATGTGTTCCGCATGGGCATGCGATACAAGCGAGAGCATCTGGAGGATTTTATGCCCATCTCTCCGGAGCATTACATCGGAAGAGGCAGCTACAAATTCGTTTACAGCCTTCCCTGGAAAATGGTGCTAAAGATATCAAGACGGGTGCTTCCATCCGATCCTATCTTTGGTTCCATGTATCGCGAAGTGGATCAGAGACCCGAGGAATTCTTGAGTCAGGAAGAGCTGGCCCTTTACGATTTTCTCTGCGAAGGAAAGGGTAAAGGCAAACGGGATCGACTCTGGTCTCAGTTTCTTCGTCTGGGAATGGAAAGATATCACTATGCGAAGGTCCGGGAAGCGCTGCCGGATCTTGTATTGCCCACTAAATTCTTTATGGGAGTGCGCTATCGAAAAAAGCCCTTTGGAGAAGGGCATTACGAATCCCTTCGGCCCATGGACAGTCAGATCATGCTCGTTGGAAAGCATTTGAAAGAGTTTGCCAGCGCAGCAGTGCATTCCGAGCAGAATAAGCTAATGTCCCGTTTCTTTCCCAGATACGATTTTGAGTTTGACGTCGGCCGTTTTGGTCGAATCAAGAAGAAGGTTTTATTAAAGATCACAGAGGATTTTCGCAGGCTTATCGAATACACAGAACGGCTGGCCCGAGAAGAAAAGCTCATCCTGGACATTCATACCGAGAACCTCATTATCACTCTTCCTGAGTTTGAGCTAAAGATCTTTGACTTTCATCTATTCGACGAGCATTTGTATGAATCTACGCAGGGATTGGCCAGTCCGGAACAGGATCATGTGGCGGTTCTGGAACGTTTTGTGGATTCCCTGGACCTGCATTGATAGATCCAGCCCATTTGCTTGAATTAGCAGGCTCTCGGGGTTTACAGCAAGTAGACTGCCTCGACCATTCTCTCAACTCGTCTCTTCCCGGGTTACGATTTCGGATTTAATCCCGGGCCTCGGATCTTAATTTCACCTTCCAGGAAAGCCGCGATGATGTATTTCCCGGGCAACCCGGGTCCGCTACGGAAATCACCGATTGCCGTTCGATGACAGGAATGGGCGTCGAGCCTCAATCCTTTAGGATTTTTGCGATATGTAGTTCCAGCGCTAGGGATTTCTTCTCCGGCCTTTTTCGCGGAAGATCTTAGCCCGGAAAGTTTACCGCTGATAGACCCGGTATTTGCAATAGCGGTAGCTGCAAAAATCTGGATGTCAGTTCCACCTCTTGTAAAAGGCTGACCCTCATGAGTTCCCAGCCCAGATTCCAGGCCGTATTCTTCGATGTAGACGGAACAATCTTCTCCAGCGAAGGGATTATTCTGGAAGTCTACCATGATAACTTCAAGGAGTATCAGAAAAAGACCGGTAAGCCCAAAAAGCTACCCGGTCTGGATGAAATCATGGCTCAAATCGGAAAACCGGTGCGAACGATTTTCGATAATCTCGTACCCGAGCTGGAGTTCGCAGAAAAGGAAGAGCTGAGCAATTCCATTCTCTCAGATCTAGTGCGAAGAATTGAAAACGGAAAAGGTCATTATTATGATGGAATCACAGAATCCGTGAAGAAACTGGCAGACGCTGGACTCAAAATCTTTGCGGCTTCCAATGGGCGTAAACCCTACGTAGATGCCATCTTGAAAGCCTGTTCCATTTATGGGCTGTTCACTGAAGTGCCGGTTCTGGACTATGAAGAGATCCATACGAAGATCGAGCTGGTGGACCATACCATGAAGAAGCATGGATTGAAACCCGAACATTGCGCCCTTCTGGGGGACCGGGAGTCGGACAGGCAGGCAGCTCTCCAGAATGGTGTTGCCTATGTGGCCTGTGCCTACGGTCACGGAGATGCCGAAGAACACCGGGATGCCATCCGCATCATACAATCTGCATCTGAAATGAGCTTTTTGCTGGATCCTCAGCCGCTTCGTTGAGATGCCAGGCGATGCTCTATAACGTTCAAGCGAGTCCGGTCCGTTTTCTATTTCAGATGATGTAACGTTTCGTCTGCCTGAATGGCTTCCTTGCATCTGGTGTATTATGGTACTGGAGTCAAAGAAGGAGCTGATCCGGTCCCATCAAGCATTGTGGAGTTTCACCTGTATTGGCTTTCGGGTACTCTGGTGCATCGTGGTACAGGCATGAACAAACGAATTGATCCGGTCATAATACAGTTGCAATGGACCCATTCTTCGATCACAGGTTGGGGGCTTTTAATTTACCTTTGACATTCCGTCCTGACCTTCTGAAGCAATGGACAGGCGTCTTACCTTCAGAGAGAATTTGATATAAAATTTTCATTAAATTGTTGCAATTTGAAAATTTTCGCCGAGGGTTTGCATTCCCATCGGACTGCCAGGTGTGGCGGCATTAAAAAGAGGAACCCAAGATGAAGCTGGTGAATCGAATCAAGAAGATCTATCTGGTCATTTTTGTACTAATTCTCAATTCTGTTATCATTGCCTATGTGGCCTTCCAAGGACAGCAGGGCTTAAGCAGCCTCACGAAGACAACGGTGGGTATGCTGGAAAAAGAAGCAGTGATTGCAATGGATGCACAGCGTCTGGCAGTGCAAGTGTTGCAATTGCGTCGTTACGAAAAGGATACCTTCTTGAACTTGCAGGATCCGGCCAAAAGAAATGGTTACATAGATAACTGGGAAAAAGAGCACAAGAAAGCCGAAGAAATCCTGGAGGAGCTCGGAACTGAAAGCCCTTAAAGTTGTCTTTCATACTGTCCGCCAGCTGGCGAATTAGCAGGTCGCCTCCGGAGTAGCCTTCGCTCTCCACGATTTCGCGAAAGTTTTCCAATGAGATCGCAATAATGGAAAAACTACGATCCATTTCCTGCTTATTGGATTCATAGATCGCCATTATGCCAGCGCGGTTGGGTAATTCGGTTACTGGATCGGCCAGAGTTAGCCGCCGCAGGAGAGCCTCGGCTTTGGATCTCCATTCATTTTCGCGCTGTAATTTGCGGTTGGACTCTTCAAGCATTCTGGTGCGCTCTTGCACCAATTCTTCTAGATGCTCTCGCAGAAGCGTCAGAGCCTGATTTGTTTTCTTCTGTTCCCTGGAGTAAAGACTTACCAGCCAGAGTGAACCGACAACAAATACCACATAGGAATGCAAAGTGAAGGTATCAATTAGAGGGTCACCGACAGTAAAAGGAGACCGACCCAGGGTTGTGGCAAACCACACTGAGATGGCATGGAAAACCAGAGCGCCCAGTACCCAGACAATTGGGAAGCCTGCTGCCAGATAAAGCAGTGCAGGCATGGCCATGAGAAGTGCCAGGCGATTGAGAGCCGTGGCCTCGGGAAAGAGTATCCATATGGTGGGCGGAATTAGAATGACGGTGCAAGTCAGAATATACGCAAGTGGTCGATGGAGCTGCATGTCCAGAGATCGGCCAACAATGCATCGGCTGAGCAAGACTCCCAGAAGTAGCACCGATAGTGTAGAAGCATTGGCTTCCAGCACAGAACGATACAACCAGTCCATTCCACCTATTGCCTCGCGATGCAGATATAAAATCGGTAGCACCATGACGAAGCTGAGGGCGAACATAACAGCATAGTGTTCGCCCACATGAGCCGGGCGACTGATGATGGCCCCGTTCAATCTTCTGTATGCGAACCTGGCGGTAATGTATGGGGCGGCGATGTTTCGCACAGTGGCCAGTAGAGCCGTGAGGACAGGCATTTCAATGCCAAGGGAATAGAACCAGTGAATCAAACGAAAAAACATCAAGACGGCAAGGAGCAGGACTGCGGTGGGCTTGCTCCTCATGCTGAGAGCAAAAGTAAGTCCGGCCACAAGAGGCAGTACAAAGGTATTGGCAGGGCTGTAGAAGTTCAGGGCATAGGTCAATTCTATAGTAACAAGGGAAATGGTGGCGAGCACCAGCCAGTGCCAGGAGCGGTTCATTCGCTGCAAGAAAGCCAGGGGAGCCATCCGCAGAGGTTGAACGTTTATCTGGACTCTGTCAGCAATTTTCCAGGAAAATGAAGGGCGTATTCCTCGAATTCTGTGGCGGGTAGTGGTCGTGAGAATAGAAATCCCTGCCAGCCAGTGACGGGCGTTAGCTCCCGAATCTTGTCCAGAATTGTTTCATCCTCAACGCCTTCTACTATCACCTCCAGACCCAGTTGCTGAGCTATGAGTCCCATGGCTTCTATCACGGCTCTGGAGTTGGAGCCTGCGGAAAGCTTCTGAACAAATACGCGATCAATCTTAATTGAATCCACCGGAAACCGGTCCAGGTAAGACAATGAGGAAAATCCTGTTCCAAAATCATCAAAGGCAATGGAGATTCCAGCCTTACGCAGTTGCTCCAGGTTTCCTCGAATCACTGGATGATCCATGGCAAGAATGGACTCGGTAATCTCTATCTTTAATCTGGTTGTATCGCAACCAGAGCCTTTCCAGATATTTAGAGCCCTTAATGCGAAATCCGGATCAACCAGCTGTCGGACAGATGTATTTACCGAGTAAAGGGCAAGGTTCATGTCTTTCCAGGCACGAGCCTGACGTGCCACCTGATCCAGCATCGAATAACCCAGATCCAGGATTAAATCTGTACGCTCGGCCACAGCTATAAATGATTCCGGTCCCATAATCTGGCCATTGTTGTTCCACCGAATCAGAGCTTCGCATCCCAGAAGATTGTTTAGATCATTGGATATAATTGGCTGGAAGTGTGCGAAGAAATCTCCCGATTGTATGCCGCTCTTGATCTGCTGATGTATGCGATAGCCCGAGCTCTGATGGTTTCTTTCAGCCGCGGTTGCCACTGCATAGGATTTCTCTGATTTTCGTAGATCCTGCAAGCTAGATGCAGCCAACAGAAAAAAGTCGGACAGCGGATCCGGATCTGTGGCGCTCAGTAGATTCACCGGTACGGCTACCAGCAGAGCTTCCACGGAAAGAGAGTCCGGTCCCAGGGCCACAGGATCCTTTAATTTTCCGGAAATATCCCTTAGCAAGTCATGGATGGTTCTATCATCCTGATTCTTATTGTCCAGAAGAATGGCAAAGCTGTTGTCATCCCATCGGGCGATCACCCGATCCCGACCCACCAGACCTTCAATACGTCTGGAGAGAATGCGAATCACCGATTCGGCCATCTCATAGCCTTCATTCTCCAGTATTTCCTGAAGGTTTTCCAGCGAAATCAGTGCAATGCATCCTTTGCTGTATTTTTCCCGGGAATTCTGAAAGGCCTGTTGCAATCCTCTACGATTTAGAAGCTCCGTAACCGGATCTGTCATGGTGATCTGTCGCAGTAGTTCCTCTGCCTGGTTGCGCAGATCGACTTCTCGCTTCAGGCTTTTATTGGCTTCCTGCAACTCCGCAGTTCGCGCTCCAATAATATCCTCCAGGTGATTGTTCATAGCTTCAATAGCATTAAAGGCTGTTTTCTGAGTCTTGCGTTGAAGCGCGATGATCCAGGCGCTCAAAACAACAAGTATCAGATAGCCCTGCACGGAGATGGCTGTAGTGAAAGGGTCATCAGAAGTGAAGGGTCCGGCCCCCAGAAGCGTGGCAAGACTGACAGACATACTGTGAAGAATCAATCCCAGCAGGACCCATATCAATGCGAAGTTGGATGCAAGGTAGAGCACGGCGGGTACTGCCAGTAACAGAGAAAGACGCGTTAATTCCTGATTCCCAACCACAAAAAACCAGATCATCACCGGAAAGAGGACAATACAAAGAGCTACCAGGTATCGCGGGATGCGAGATTTCACCACCACGTATTCCTGGCCTGTGATCATATACGTGACGAACATTCCGACCAGCAATACGGATGCTGCCGATCCAATGCAGTCCGCCAGGAGACGGTAGCCCCAGAAGAGATCCTTCAGTTCGTCCTGAAAGAAGTAGTAAAGCGGAGCGCTGGTGATCAAATAAAGGACAAGAACGAGCCCGAATAAACGAGCAATCTGCGAAGGCGAATCAATAATGGCATTCTTTCTGTCTCTGTGAAAGATCAATGCACCTGCGACGTTCGGTACGGCAGCACTGAGAGTCATTCCCAGGGAACCCAGTGCCAGGTGCACATCCCCGAGATCGGGAGCCCAGATCCAGGTCCGAATATACAGGATCAGGCAATAAAACAATACAGCATAGTACCTGGACCTGGCAGTGAGAGCGAAAATGGTGCCGCCAATAAAGCTGAAAATCAGAGGTTGCTCGGTGCCGTAAGCTACCGAAGCATAGGTGACTTCGATAGTAAAGAGGGTCAGAAAGATCAGGGCCAGCCAGCCTTTGACCGAATTGAGTTTGGCGATGCTTTTGAATGGGCCCACAGTCAGCCTGCCTGTTCGATGTCAGCACAGGCCCGCTGGAAAATCGAGTGTTTTTCTGGAATATTCTTTTCTTCCGGAGCGACCAACAAGTAAAGTAGGGCCCTTATGCGGCCCATCCCTCTCCGGCGGAAAGGGTTGACCGTAGGACCGGAGATCATGGCTTAGTGGGAGACCTGCTCATTATGCAGGCAACAGTATATCAGGAGAAAGAATTCATATGGCTCGTAAAAAAATCGCATTGATTGGTTCCGGACAAATTGGCGGGACCATGGGGCTACTGGCAGCCCAGAAGGAATTGGGCGATGTAGTAATGTTTGATGTCGTAGACGGACTGCCCCAGGGAAAGGGACTGGATCTACATGAGGCCACTCCAGTAGAGGGCTGCAACAGTACCATCACAGGCACCAATTCCTACGAAGATATTCGGGATGCAGATGTGTGCATCGTCACAGCCGGTATTCCCAGAAAGCCTGGTATGAGTCGGGACGATCTTGTGGGTACCAATACGAAGATCGTAAAGGATGTGGCAGAGAACATCAAGAAATACGCGCCTAACTCCTTTGTCATCATCATTACAAACCCGCTGGATGCCATGGTTTACGTAATGCAAAAAGTAACAGGATTTCCCAAAAACCGAGTGATTGGTATGGCAGGCGTCCTCGATTCTGCTCGATTCCGAACCTTCATTTCTATGGAAACCGGAGTTTCTGTACAGGACATTACAGCTTTCGTACTGGGCGGGCATGGAGACACAATGGTTCCTCTGCCACGTTACAGCACTATTGCAGGTATTCCTTTGCCAGACTTTCCTGGACTTTCGCAAGAAAGAATCGATGCCATGGTGGATCGAACTCGAAAAGGTGGCGGAGAAATCGTAAATCTACTGAAAACAGGCTCCGCATTTTATGCCCCTGGAGCCAGCGCTATTGCCATGGCCGAATCCATTCTGCGAGACCAGAAGAGAGTATTTCCCTGCGCCGTTCTCTGCGAAGGCGAATACGGACAGAAGGGAATCTTCATGGGAGTTCCGGTTCTTCTGGGCTCCAAAGGTGTGGAGAAGATTATTGAAATTGAGCTAACCGCAGAAGAGAAGTCTCAGCTGGACAGTAGTGCTGCTGCTGTTAAGGAACTGATGGGAGTAGTGGATAACACAGGAATCCTGTAAGGGGGTTAACCATTCTGAAGCCTCCTACGCTCTCAATGGCGGGCCGGCGATAGCCGGTTCGTCAGGGTAGGAGTCCCCCGCAATGTAGCCGCCTGGCTACATAACAATCTTTTCTGTAAACTGAAGAAAGATTCGGGGATACGGGGCGAATGATTCTTCCGCATTGTTGAAGGAATTTTTCGTGGATTCAATGAATACACGGAATCGAGGCCGAGATCTGGCTTCTAAACAATGACCGAAAAAAGGCCTCCAGAACGGAGGCCTTTTTTGCAGGGCCGTAGCATCGGCCCCTGGGGTTCCTTCTTGAATCTGATCAGTTCAGCTTTTCAGCCACAGCTTTCTCGAACTGTTCCGGAGTCAGATTGGTCAGCGCTTCGCCGTCCAGATAGAAACTTGGCGTTCCACGCACACCTACGCTTTCTCCCTGTTCCACATCTCCCATGACTTCCTGTCGCATGGCAGGATCCGCCATGCATTCGTCAAATTTTGCACCATCCACGCCCAGCGAAAGGGCCAATTCTCTGGAACCACCTTCTTTTCGCGTTTCTTGATACTTGCTTTCATCGAACATTGTATCAAAGAATTGCCAGTATTTTTCTGGCTCAATCTTGCGAACGCAGTTTGCCGCAATATGGCGACCCATTGCCTCCGGGTGAATTTGATTCAGAGGAAAATCCTTGAATACCCATTTGATTCGATCTCCGTACTTGGCTCTGATCTTCTGCACGGTGGGCTGAATGCGAATGCAGTAAGGGCAGTCGAAATCTGAAAACTCAACTACGGTTACTTCAGCCTGGGGATTTCCACGAACGGGATCGTCGTCCACAGCGATGTCCACCGCGGGAAGCTTGGGAAGGTTGGCATTTACTTCCAGACCATAGTCCTCGGCCATCTTGCGAATCTTCTGGTTGATCGCACCTCTAGACGGGTTCTCGCTAATTAGCTGTGCCATGAATTCATCGGATGTCTTGCCGGCTTTCTCGGCCTCCATAGCGATCATCTTTTCGTAGACATGGTTTTGTAGCGCCTGGGCCACTCGTTCATTGTGCTGACGAATCAACTCAATGCGGTCTCTTTCATCCAGATTATCAATTGTATATGTCTTGCCATCCAGAGTTGCCTCTGCTTCCGGCGGCCCACAGAATGGGAAAAGTGCAGATAAGCTGATGACTATCAGCACGATAATGGGCTTTCGCCATTTAGAATGTTCCATTGTTTACCTCTTTGTTCAGGAGCTTATTTTCGAATGGTTACGGCGCCGTTGTAGTCTACTTCGCATAGACGACCCCGGTAACCGAAGGAGGATGCTCTGCTGATGATTCGATCCAGCGGCTCCTTTGATACATCGTCCTTCTCATAAAAAATAGCAAT
>PBEB01000063.1 GCA_002717505.1 Leptospiraceae bacterium | reverse complement strand
CCCGAAGGAGCCCCCGACCGATTAGCGCGGACAGGATTTGAACCTGTGACCTTTGGGTTATGAGCCCAACGAGCTACCAACTGCTCTACCGCGCGGTGTTGCTACAACAATTGTGAGAACATGTCTGGCGTCAAGTTAGTTTTTTACTGTATGTCCTGCCTGACTGGCTGCTAATCTCTGATTGTCGGAACCTTCCCGTCGGGGGCGGGAATGGATTGATCAAAAATAGGAGCCGTTTCGCATATCAGGCATAAGCATTATGCCCGCGTTACTAAGCATGAAATTGCTGCAAACTGATGGGATTGTCAGGTATATCAGGTACCGCCCTGGCGAGAAAATGGTTTGAACTTTTCGATACAAGGGGCATCCATTGCCCCTATGTCTATGTCCATGTCCATCCCTGAGGAAATTCAGCATTACGAAAAGAAGATCTACGATCAGAAGCAATTGATCGAAATCTCTCGCGCCCTGAATTCAACGTTGGATTACAAGTATCTAATTAATGCCATCCTGGATATTTGCCTGGCTCAAGTGCAAACACTTCAGGCTGCGTTATTTCTGACTCCGGAAATGGATGCAGAAATACTAACAATGGTTGAGGGCTACAAGGGTTTTGACCTGAATATGCCCCCGGAAACCTATACAATATCCATTGAATCACCCATCGTTCTCTTTTTTGAGAATCATAACAAATCCCTTACCCTTGTGGAATTCGAAAAGAACCTGCCAGGGGACAGCACTCTGGTTATGCTTCGCGGTCTGGGGGCCGAACTCA
Source organism: Leptospiraceae bacterium (assembly GCA_002717505.1). Classification (GTDB taxonomy): domain Bacteria; phylum Spirochaetota; class Leptospiria; order Leptospirales; family Leptonemataceae; genus UBA3465. The sequence continues at coordinate 71,737 of PBEB01000063.1, read as the reverse complement.
TTGTTCCTCTCCGAGCCAAGAATCGAGTGATTGGCTTGATTGTTCTGGGCGAAAAGGCCGTAGGTGGAGAGTATCCTGAGTCCGAGCGAAGCTTTCTTGTAGACCTTGCAAGCCTGGGCGGGATTGCAGTGGAGAATGCTCGTCTTTACGAAAGAGCCACTGTGGACTTGATGACCGGTCTGAAAAACCATGCTTACTTTCAAAGCCGTATGAAAGAAGAGCGAGACAAGGCCGTGAAGCGAAAGACTCCTCTGGCATTGCTGCTGACGGATGTGGACAAATTCAAGAATTTCAACGATACTTATGGTCACCAGGCCGGAGACGAAGTGCTCAAAGCTGTGGCCCGAGTGCTCATCGAATCTGCTCGAAATACAGATTTCGCAGCTAGATACGGAGGCGAAGAATTCTGTCTTGTTATGCCAGGAGCTGATGAAGAGACTTCCATGGCCAAGGCCGAAGAAATTCGTCGGAAGATCGAAGAGATGGTAGTCCATTCCGATGACAATGAACTGAAGGTGACCATGTCGGTGGGCATCTCCTCTTTTGATCCGGAAGTGGACATTCGAACGAACAAAGGGCTGATTAACCGGGCGGATAAGGCACTTTATGCCTGCAAAAGAGCCGGTAGAAATCAGGTCATGCATTACAGTCCGGACATGGGCTGATCCGATACTATCTACAGGACCTTTCTTGCCGCTATTCGGCGGTGAAATAGATACGGAGAGGTTTTTGCACGGATGGCAGTTGCTGAGAGGCCACAGGGAGGTGAGCCATGGCTGTTGCCACTTTAATCAAAGAGAAAAAAACCGAAGAGAATCTACGGAAAGTACTGCTCAGAAATCGAAGAGATGCGCATCCTGTGGATGAAAAGACCGGGATTCGTTTTGACTGCAACTGCAGGCATGGAAGCTGCGGGGATCCGCGCTGCATTCGAGGACTGGTTTAGAATTGCTTACCGAAGGTCGGACTTGAACCGACAAGGGATTGCTCCCGGTGGATTTTGAATCCACTGTGTCTACCAATTCCACCACTTCGGCAAGTAGTTCCAAAGCCTCCGCAGAGCGCTGGCTGTAAACAAAAAACATGTTCCTGATCTTTCGCACGGACCAAACCTGGCCAGATAGCCCGGAGGAATTGTCTGTGGATCTGGATCCCGGTGAGATCGCTCATGCCCGGGCCCGTCGCCTGAAAGACAATGCCATTGTCCATGTTGGAGATGGCCGGGGTCGCCGCTGGGCCGGTAGTCTTTCCTGGAATGAAAAGAAGAGCGCTCGAGTTCAATTGTCCGGGATGTGCGAACATGCTGCCAACGGATTTCCTATTTTCTCGCTTTTAAGCGCTGTGCCAAAATCCAGTCGCAAGGACTGGCTCATCGAAAAATCCACGGAGCTGGGGCTACGCCATTTCATTCCCGCCGAGTTTCATAGATCTGTTCGCGAACGCATATCCCCGGATCGATTCCAGAGGTTGAGCAGGGAGGCTGCGGCCCAGAGCGAAAGCTGGTTTTTACCCACTCTGGAAAGTGCACTCTCCGCCACAGAGATTCAGTCCTTTCTGCAGCAAAAGTTGGAGGACGGAGCGGAGGTACACATACTGGATCTCCCGGATGATTCGGATCGCCGGTCTCAAGACCTTTTCGCGGAGTCTTCGAAGGTTTCCAAAAATGAGAGTTCTGGTGCTTCCCGAGTGGGCTTAGCCGAGGTTGTAATAGTTGTGGGCCCGGAAGGCGGGTTCAGCGATGAGGATCGAAAACTCTGGAAATCCCTGGAACAGAATTATAGGAACTGCAAATCGATCCAACTGGGGCACTGGGTGCTTCGGGTGGAGACGGCAGCCATTTCCTATTTGAGTTATCTTTCGATTTCCAGTGTCCTGAACTGAAGGATGTACACAGCAACCAGAATTCCAGTCAGCGCCATCAAAGTATGAGCTACCGGATATCGCACGAAGAATACATTGCTACTCACTATGGCAGCAGTGAGCAGTCCCACCGCTGAGAACTTGGTTCTCAAAGTAAGCGTTCGGTGCTCCACCCACTGTCTAATGTAGGGTCCCAGGTGACGATGATTCATCAACCAGTTATAGAAGCGTTCCGATGATCGAGCGTACAGATAAGCTGTGAGTAGCAAGAAAGGCGTAGTGGGCAGCACTGGAAGAAAGATTCCCAGGATTCCTAGAGCTAACGAGAGAGAGCCAGCTACCCAGAAAAGTGCTCTTAAAACAGTGGAGTTATGCAGCCGCATCAAATGGCTGTAGTCAATCCATATTGCCTCATCGCGTTTTGCCTGGTCTTTCATAAGAAACTCGATGGCAGATAATTCCGGTTGCCCACGTTTCGCCCACGAATGGCCAGGGCCTTTCGCGCAAATCTGTATTTTGCCATCGAAGAAGGCAGGCCCCGGGCTTCGATTCGCCTTTCTGGGACTCGATTCTCTGATGCTTCAGGAATGCAGTGAGCGCTTATCCACATCCAGAGCTGCTTCTTTCATCACTTCTGAAAGGGTAGGATGGGCATGGAAAGTGCGCGCAATGTCTTCGGAAGATGCACCGAATTCCATGGCGATCACGGCCTCTGCCAATAGCTCTGAACCGTTGGGACCGACAATGGCCACACCCAGCACGGTATCGGTTCTTTTATCTGCCAGTATCTTGATTTGTCCGTCTCCCTGTCCCATAGCCTTGGCGCGACCATTGGGTCTAAACAGGAATTTACCGGTGCGATACTCGATGCCTTCTTTCTTTAGTTGCTCTTCGCCTTTTCCTACCCATGCGATTTCTGGCCAGGTGTAGACTACCCAGGGAACGGTATCGTAATTTACGTGCCCGCTTTTCCCGGCCAAATTTTCAGCAACCATGACCCCTTCTTCTTCTGCTTTGTGAGCCAGCATGGGACCTTCGATTACATCGCCTATGGCATAGATGTTGGGAACCGAAGTCTGAAGCGTATGAGGATCTACTTCCACTCGACCTCGATCGTTAATCTTGACGCCTACGTTTTCCGCACCAAGACTATCTGTGTATGGGTTTCGACCCACAGAAACGAGCAGGATCTCAGAGTTGATCTTTTTCTCCTCTCCGTTTTTATCCTGAACTTTAATATCTACACCTTTCTTACCGGCTTTCGCTTCAGTAACCTTATGTTCGAACAGAAAGTCCAGTCCCTGCTTTTGAAGAGTTCTACGAGCAACGCTTCGCATTTGCCCGTCCAGGGTCATCAAGATGTCGGGAAGCATTTCTACGATGGTAACCTTTGTTCCCAGACGATTCCATACAGATCCCAGTTCCAGGCCAATGACACCTCCGCCAATTATGGTCATGGACTCGGGTACCTTTTCCAGAGCGATGGCGGTGTCCGAGGTTATGATTTGCTTTTCGTCGATCTCCATTCCTGGAATTGCGATCGGGGCCGATCCTGTGGCAATAATGCAATATTTCGATTCCAGCGTTTCTTCTTTTTCGCCGCTGACCTTGATCTCTACCTTTTCCTGGCTGGCTTTTTGAATGGTGCCTGTGCCGCGAAAAACAGTGATCTTGTTCTTCTTTATCAGGAAGTCCAGGCCGTCGGTGAGTTCCTTCACCACAGAAACCTTTCGCTCCATCATCTTTTTCACGTCGATTTTAACAGAGCCAACATTGATGCCATGATCTGCGAACTCATGGCTGGCAGCGTGGTATTTTTCTGAGGAGTCCAGTAAAGCTTTGGACGGAATACAGCCCACATTCACGCAGGTTCCGCCCAGGGTAGGGCGCTTTTCGATGACTGCTACCTTGAAGCCTAGCTGCGCTGCGCGGATGGCGCTGACATAGCCGCCGGGTCCTCCGCCAATTACTGTATAATCAAACTGCTGCATTTGTCTTTCCTTGAATTATATCTCCAGGAGGATTCTCTCTGGATTCTCAATGCATTCCTTGATTTTCACCAGGAAGCTAACCGCTTCTTTGCCATCCACAATTCTGTGGTCATAAGAAAGCGCCAGATACATCATAGGTCGAATCACGATTTCATCATCCACTACCATGGCTCGCTTTGTGATGTTATGCATGCCCAGAATTCCACTTTGCGGAGGATTCAAGATAGGAGTGGAAAGCATGGAACCGTAGATTCCGCCATTGGAAATAGTAAAAGTACCACCGGTCATTTCATCCAGGGAGATGCTCCCTTCTTGCACTCGGCCAGCCAGTCGCGCAATTTCCATTTCGATCTCGGCGAAGCTCAGAAGGTCTGCATCCCGTACGATCGGAACTACCAGGCCTCTGGGACCTCCTACGGCCACTCCCACATCGTAATAATTCTTATGGATGATGTCTGTGCCACGTATCTCGGCGTTGATAGCCGGGTAGGACTTCAGCGCTTCTACAGCTGCTTTCACAAAGAAAGACATGAAGCCCAGTTTGATGCCGTATTTCTTCGCATACAGATCTTTGTACTGATTCCGAATATCCATTACGCGGCTCATGTCAACTTCGTTGAAAGTAGTAAGGATGGCTGCGGTTTGTTGCGCAGAAACCAGTCGTTCCGCAATCTTCTGGCGAAGACGACTCATTGGTTCTACGTTTTCCCTTTCGCCAGTTTTCTGACGGCTGGGTTTGATTGGATCTGCGCTGGCTGCAGGTTTTGCCGGAGCGGAAGATTCGGCTTTGGAAGAACTGCCGGAGCCGCCTTTTTCCAGATGATTCACTACATCCTCTTTGCGAACCTGGCCACCTTTGCCTGTGCCCTGAACGCTGGAGGTATCTACACCTTCTTCCGCTGCCAGTCTGCGAGCGCCGGGTGGCACTGTTTCGTTGCTTCGTCCGGATCCGCTGTCGGTGGAACCGCCAGAAGCAGGTTGTTGTGAGCCACCGGAAGAATCCGAAGCTTTGGATTCCGAAGTGCCTGAACTCGATGAATCGGCGCCTGCGCCCTCTTCGATTATGGCCAGTACTTCATCCAGTTGTACCGTTTCCCCGGACTGCTTCTTTATGGAGGTGAGCTTACCTGCTGCCGGAGCCGGGACTTCCATGGTGACTTTATCTGTTTCCAGTTCTACTAGAATATCGCCGCTGTTGAAGCTCTGTCCTTCGGAGAAATGCCAGTCAGCTACTGTAGCTTCCGTGATGGATTCCCCCATGGGTGGTACTTTAATTTCCTGGGACATACTCAGTCTTCCTCCGATTTAATTTGTAGAGCTTCTTCTACAATGCTGGTTTGTTCCTTAACATGCACTTTGAAATAGCCGGTAGCCGGGCTGGGTGAAGGAGCTCGGCCGCAATAATTCAATCTTGCCCGGCACAGATGACCAAGCAGGTTTTCCATGTAGATCCAGGCGCCTTGGTTACGAGGTTCTTCTTGAACCCAGGTAATGTCTTTGGCTTTTTTGTATTGTTTGAGGATAGCCTGAATTTGTTCGTTGGGGAAAGGATACAATTGTTCCACCCGAATAATGGCAATATCCTTAATCTCTTCCTGTTCTCTCTGCTCCAGTAGATCATAGTAGATCTTACCGCTACAGAATAGTAATGCCTTTACCTTCTCTTTGTCGATGGATGGATCCGTTTCATCCAGAACTTCTAGAAAGGATTCGTCTGAAAAGTCCGTCATGTGGCTCTTGGCCCTTGGGTGTCGTAGAAGAGATTTTGGACTCATCACAATCAAAGGCTTGCGGAAATTTCTGTGCATTTGTCTTCGCAGCAAATGAAAGTACTGAGCCGGCGTGGTACAGTTGGCAACTTGAATGTTGAACTGGCTGCAGAGTTGAAGAAATCGTTCCAGTCTTGCACTGGAATGCTCCGGTCCCTGGCCTTCGTAGCCATGGGGCAACAGCAAGACGATTCCAGAGTAGCGATTCCATTTGGTTTCGCTACTTGCGATAAACTGGTCAATGACAACCTGCGCTCCATTTACGAAGTCTCCGAATTGCGCTTCCCAGATTACCAGAGACTTGGGGTCTGCCAGAGAATAACCAAACTCAAAGCCCAGGGCCGCTACTTCGGATAGTAAGCTATTTGCAATTTCAAACCGACCCTGATCCTCGGAAATATGCTGCAATGCAGAGTATTCCGTGTCTGATTCGGAGTCGAAGACCACAGCATGCCGATGAGAGAAGGTCCCACGTTTGGTATCCTGTCCGGTAATGCGAATGGGAATCCCTTCTTTTACGAGAGTTCCCATTGCCAGGGCTTCTGCCATACCCCAGTCCACTCCCTTGTCTTCCAGTACCATGGCTCTTCGATCCTGAAAGAGCCGCTGCAGTTTTCTGTTTAACTGAAAGTCCCCGGGCACGGTGGTGATGTGTTCTGCGATCTGCTCCAGGGTTTCCTGAGGAACGCTGGTATCCGGCCGGGAATACGGATCCATCTTGAGGAATCCGCGCCAGTTGCCGGTAAGTGTCTGAATATAACTCTGAAGCTCATCTGTATCCACGCGCTTGAAGGCATCGTCCAGGGAGTCCTGGTATTTCTTCTTAATGCCGTCCAGAGTATCCTTATTCAGTCCCTCCTGGCTCAGTTGCTTTTCATATTGCTGAAACGTAGAGGGATGGGACTTGATTTTTTTATACATCACCGGCTGAGTAAAGGCTGGCTCATCGGTTTCATTATGGCCCAGTCGGCGATAGCAGATCAGGTCAATAAAGACATCGGTCTGATATTTTCTTCTCCATTCCATGGCCAGACGTACCGCGCGAAAGCAGGCCTCCGGGTCGTCACCGTTTACATGGAAAATAGGCACATGAAGCATACGCGCCAGGTCAGTGGCATAGGTGGTGGAACGGGCATCTTCTGGATTGGTGGTAAATCCAATCTGGTTGTTACAGACGATGTGCAGAGCTCCTCCCACTTTGTAAGCGGGAAGGGCGGACATATTCAGGCATTCATAGTTGATGCCCTGTCCTGCGAAAGCAGCATCCCCGTGAATAATGAGAGGTAGGTGATTTCTTCGTTCCTCATCCCCGGCTTTTTCCTGTCTTGCACGAATGGAGCCCAGAACCACAGGATTGATCACTTCCAGGTGCGATGGGTTAAAGGCCAGGCTGAGATGCACCGATTTGCCGCTCAGAGTTTCATAGTCGCTGGAGTACCCCAGGTGATATTTGACGTCCCCGGAATCAATGTCTTCGGTAATGTTTTCGTTGAACTCTGCGAATATCAGGGCCGGATCTTTTCCCAGGATGTTGGCCAGAACATTCAGCCTTCCCCGGTGGGCCATGCCGATGACAATCTGTTCTATGCCATCTTCGCCTGCCATCTCAACAGCGGCCGCCAGGGTAGGAATGAGACTTTCTCCTCCCTCCAGGGAGAATCGTTTTTTACCGGGATAATGAGTGGCAATGTACTTTTCGAAGTTTTCTGCTGAATACAGCTTCTCGTAGATCATCTCCTTTATGGAGCCTTCCAGAGGGTTTTGAAAGCGTTCGGATTCCAGCTTTTCAATGAGCCATCGTCTTCGCTCTTCGCTTCGAATGTAGAAGTACTCCGAGCCAATGCTTCCGCAGTAAATGCGTTCCAGTCTTTCAATCAGATTGCCCAGACTATCTGTGACGGTCTGACCGCCGAAGGTTACTGTTACTTCTTTTCCCAGTTCCTCCTGGCTAATGTTATGATCGTCCAGTTTGAGATGAGCTCGGGTGGTTTCCCTCAGTCCCAGGGGATCTATGTTCGCTGAATAATGGCCGTGTCTGCGATAGGCCTGCATTAGCAGGAGCGCTTTGAGCTGCGTATCCGGAATGCGCAAAATGTCTGATTTGAGCAATTTAGGAATGGAGCTGGCTTCCAGGGGCATACCGTGGCTGTGTCCATTGGAGCCATCCTGTTGTTCCATTTGTTGAAAGAATTCACGCCACTCCGCAGCAACTGAGGAGGGATCCGATTTGTAACTTTCGTAAAGGTCTTCCAGGAAATATTGATGTTCTGCGTTTAGAATAGATGCAATGGAAGATAATGCCATACTTTGGCTCCTTTCAGCCTGGAGAACGTGCCCCTGTATTCATGAAGATATGGCTCCCTGGAGCTCCAGTCAGCCGAAAAATTCGCAGAGAGTGGTCTTGCCTGCTTCGCGAATAAGACTTCGTTTCTGGATGGGCCGGGAAGTTATGCAGCCCGGTGGGAAGCGCTGGTTTTATGGAGTTGTCCATGGTATCCTTTCGGAAATCCAACAGGGTTGAAGAATAAAAAAGCATCCCACAGGTGGGATGCTTCTTGCAAGGCTTTTCGTAAAATCTGGAAAGCCGGATGGACATTGAGTTTAGCGTTTTGAGAAAGGAAGCAGGTTGATCATTCGTGCACGCTTGATCTCTCGAGCAATTTTGCGCTGAACTCGGGCCGTAGCACCGGTCATTCTGCGGGGCAGAATCTTTCCGGTCTTGGAGATGAATCGCTCCAGGGTTTCCGGATTCTTGTAATCGATGGTAATATTTCTGGTATCCAGTACACGCTTGCGGTATCGTCCGCCACCGCCGCCCTGTCGACCACCGGGGCCGCCGCGTCTTTTATCATCACCATCAGAGTTTCGGTCTCCACCCTGATAGTCCCTGTTTTGTCGTTCTTCCATAATTCAGAGTCAATCTTGAAGCATCCTTCGGCCTGTAAAGCAAATTAGAACGATTCTTGCGATTCCATTTCCGGAGTTTTTCATGCTACGGAAGGAGTTTTCAGGGATTGAGCTGTTCTACCAGAAAGTCCAGGGAAGTGAGCCTTTCTTTCTTTCCTGTAGGATCCTGTTCTTCGTCGGTGAAGAATTGCATGGCCTTTTCTGTCTGTAGATGATTGAACAGACCGAACACGGACATGGGCGGATGTACGGAATCTTCCAGCCCGGCGGAAAACAGTACAGGTACTTGAATCGAGGAGGCCCAGTTGATGGGATCCAGGAGCTCCAGGCTCTTTTTCCATTTTGCCCGGGAACCGGACTTCTGACGCATTAATTCCCGAATCTGCTCGGCCATGCTGCCAGTGGAGTCATCCAGCCAGCGGCTAATCCAGGCCGGGGATGGCCTTTCCAGACTCATTCCCACCACGGAATCCTTTCTCATATGGGCCACAAAGGATGCCATGGCAGCCCCGAGACCCCGGCCCAGGAGGGCAATTCGGGCACTATCGATGCCCTTTTGAAGCCTCAGGAAATCTACCGCTCTCAGTGCATCCAGATAACAATGGGCCAGATAGCTTTTTTCCACCGGTTCCAGTCCCATGGCCATGAGCGGAGAAATGGGAGCTTCAACGGTAGCAGAGCCGGGGGTTCGGCTGGAACGGGCTGTAGCTGTGCTTGAGGCCCTTCCTGGTCTTGCAGCCCCTCGAGTCGTGCTGACAGTGGCCGCCGCAGTTGGTTTGGGAGCGGAGCCTGCAGGTGCCTGTCTTAGATTAACCGATAGGAGTGCGATCCCTTTCTCTGTGAGCGTTCGACTATAGTCTTTTACAGCTCCGGGGAAGGAAGCCCGCTCATCATAATCGGGAAAATGGATTACTACCGGCGCTTTTCCTCGGCGGCGGGGCAGAAATAGCTGTCCTCGAATGATAGTAGGACCCAGGCTCTGGAAAGCAATATCGCTGAGACTCTCCTTGCCGAAAGACTTCTTCAACACCAGCTTTTGTTGGGGCTCTACGGGAAGCCGTTTCAGCGCCAGAATGGCATCCTGCCAGAACTTATCCAGGTTGCGCGGAGGCTTCAATTCAGGCAATGCCTGGTAACAATCGTCAAAAGTAGGCTTGCGGGACGCCATTGCGGAATGAATTATTTTCCACCATGGCAGGTAAAGCAAAGATTTTCAATGATCCGATACTAACAGTAGCCCGGTAGTTTCTTCGGATTAAGGCATATTCCTGTTGTCATAGAAGCGAACCTCTGCCATAGAAGTATGAGCTCGCAGGATGCAGGATTGAGCCATTCAAAGCTAATCCCCGATTTTTACTAAGTGCAGGGCTCGGGAAGGAATAATGGATTTTGATTTACTGGCAGAGTTGAGCCAGCCGGTGGAGTTCCGATCTGGCGATAAAATCTATGAAATGGATTATACCATCGGGGATCCTTGTGCCTATCTGATTCTGGAAGGCGAAGTGCGGGTGATGAGAAAGTACACCCCGCTGAAAATGGAAAACTTCGATCTCACCAAAGGTGACCTCTTCGGAATGCTGGAAGTTTATCTGGGAACAGCGCGAATCACCGATGCAGTGGCCCGTACCGGGGTGCGGGCCCTTGGATTTAGCAAGGTTCAGTTCGAACGAGCCATGGTTTCTGACATTGCTTTCGCTCTTCAGTCCATCCGAGTGCTTAGCAAGATGCTCAGACAGATTAACGGTCATATCAAAGAGCTTCCCTACCAGGGGGCAGGAGCATGAACATCAACAATCATGATTACGATTTGATCAAGCTTGGCTTCGAAGGCGAGCAGGCCATTACAGCAGATCTGTTTTTCAAATATGGCCGCACATTTCAGGCAAGACAGATTATTCTCCGCGAAGGAGATAAGGGCAACGAAGTCTATTTGATTATTGCGGGCAAAGTAGTGGTTACCGAGCGAGTAAACCAGGGAAAATACCGGGTTTTGAACAGTCTGGGCCCCGGGGAGATCTTCGGCGAAATGGCCATGCTGGAAAATGCTCCCAGGTCCGCTACGCTCATCGCTGCTACTCCTACAAAACTGCTTTCTTTGACTCAGGAAAACTTTGAGAAGATCTTTCAGAGCCATCCCAGGTGGGCCTTTAAGATTCTTGTAGCTCTCGGGCGTCGCATTCAAAGTGCATTTCGTCAGGTGGAAGGATACTATCGGGGTAGCCAGAATACATGATACCCGATGGGGCCCATACCTCAACCCTGCAGCGATTTCTCCTTAAGAGTCTGCCCGTTTCCCAGATATTGAAACAGTGGGCCGGCATTCGCGACCTGGAATGGAAGGAAGAACAGTCTTTGCCTCCTAAAATCCTGGATCGACTGAATGAACTGGGTTGGCTACAAAGAGAGGGAGGATTGCTTCTGGGCGATCGGAAACGATGTCGGGCCGGTCTCATCTATCATCGCAGGAATGGTCGCGCCGTATCCAGCCAGGAATACATCCGGGATCTAAAGGAACATCTTCGCGCCTGCGGCCGCAAACCGGATGACTTTGCCATCTTTCGGCCCGGGCAATTGAATCTAAGCCACAATGTTGAGCCGGGTAGCCAGCCCCTGTTTTATCTGTTCTGGGCTCCGGAACGTCCTCCTCTGGAACGACTGCTGGGTGGCCGAGAGAAGCTTCCCTTTACTCTTCTGGCCGAAGGTGGGCCGGAGAAAGTGGAGGCCCCGGAACCACATCCAGTGACTCCAGCAACCCAGGCCTCTCTACAGCCCTTTTCTGTTTCCGAGGAGCATGCCGGGGCCACAGAACCGGAAGTGCAGGATATCCCCTGGAAAGATTCAGGCTATTGCAAATACGCACTTCTGGGTTCCACTCGCGGAAATCGTTCCTTTAAATTCTTCATCAAATACGGCACCGATCATCTGCGCGTGTTTCTGTTTTCGAGCAATGAAGAGATTTCCAATGATTTTCTGGGCTCCATGTTTGACGCTCTGGGAAACCACGATGATCCAGTGCAGGGCTATTTAGAGCAAATTCGAGTAGCTGCTCCCCGGGACATCCATGGCCTTAGTTTGAGTCTATCCGATTCCGGGGTGCTGGAATTCTGTGGTTTTGGCCTTTCACCAATACTCATCCGGCACGGCTCCAGGGCACGCAAACTGCCTGATCTCAGAGACTATCACCAAAAATTCTCTATGGACCGATGGAGGGTATCCCGGGGTCGTCTTTTAGAAAGGGACCAGGTTTTACTCTGTCCTGCCAATATGCTGGAGTCCGAAATGCAAGAGCTGTTCAGTCGTCTGGAGCAGTCCGGTCAGAGGGCTTCCAGCTGGCTTCGTTACCGTGGCCTGGGCAAAGCTCTACTCATAGAAGCCCGTCCTTTTCGAATCTGATATTGAATGACATAGAACAGCCTTGAGGCAGCCTTGCACCATGCCCGGCGGTAAGACCCTGATCTGGATTTTGATTTTTCTAGCATCCACCGTTCTGCTGGACCGATTCCTCTTTGATTTTTTGATTTTCCAGCCTTCCAATCACAGCGGCTGGGACTCTTATCGATGGTACAATTTTGAATGGAACTTCCGCCATGCGGAGAGGTCCATCGCATCCACATCCAGAGAGACAAGCGTTGATTCCCCAGATGGCACAGCCTCTGCAGAAGATGTGAATCGTAGCGCTGATCTCCAGGAGACTTTGGCCGCCAACGAGCCAGGCAACAGGTCGGTTCCCATCGCAGATGTTGTTCGAGAGAGCTCTGCTCAGGAGTCGATGAAAGAGGGAGCCTATCGCATCGTTGTAGTTGGTTCCAGTATCGCTCGCTATTCAATACAGAAAGAAATTCTGGAACAGTTGCTTAAGCGTAGATTGAATCATCCAGTGCGCGTGGAGCTCATTTCCCATGCAGCCATGATGCCTGAAGATGCTTTTCATTATGCTTCTCGTATCAACGCAATGCAGCCAGATCTTGTGGTCTTTCCCATGGCTCTGGTAGATCTGGATCTGGAGCATTTGAATCCTCCGTACATACCAGGCCCCGCTTTCGATACAGAGGCCCATTTGGAATTCTTGAAACGTCGGGTGCCGGCTCAGCGGTTTTATCCGTCATCCTTTGTTTGGGAGCATCGAGATCGGCTTTCGCTAACCGAAATCTCATCGGGCTTGATGAGCGGACTTCTGGCAGGGATTCGCTATTCCGGTCAATGGTGGGATGCACTGGAGTTCAATCGCAAGGCAGAATCCGATGCACCCCTAAAAAGCTACATCTATTACCAGGGGAAACCTCTGGCCGGAGGACTGTATCGCGAAGGGAAAACCTCTGGATGCGTGGCTTTTCCGGCTGGCTATGCTGGTCAGGAGCTGATGTTTGAGATTCCGCCGCAATTATTCGTTCCAGGATTCAAAATCGAAATCGAACATTTGTCGTCCCCGAGTTTGCTGGCTCTGGATGAAAGTCTGTCCGCTTTGTGGGATCCTCACTGGGAGGAGCGATATACATATCCGGAAAAGCTATTAAATGATACGGCCACCCAGAAGAAATTATTCTTTCAAGATCCCTGCGAAGCGCAGGCTAGCGTTATCTCATCCCGGACTTACGAGCCCGACGGACCAGGATGGAAGAAAGTACCTTTAGATGCGAAAGAGCAAGATGGTTGGATTCGACTGCGATTGAGCCATGTGATCTGGCAGAACTCAGTCCAGGCGGTAAACGATGTGAACCGAAGGTACGGGGAAGGTCTGAGAATGCCGGGACAGTTTGGTCTGGAAAAGCCTCCGTTAAATCAGGTGCAACATCGGCGCTGGTTTCTGGAGGATCAGCGTTTGATGGAACTGAGCGACACAGGGTATATTGAAGATTACATGGAGCGAATCCAGCCCGATAACTGGATTCATCGTCCTGCTCTCATTCCCTACAACAATCTAAGAATTGTAAAGACGTATCTTCCAGCGCAGGAATTTGAGCCGGTGTATCAGCTGAGAAGGCTGAAGGATGTGAGGGAACGATTGAATGCGCCTATGCTTCTGATTCTAAATCCTGAGAACCCGGTGGAAAGCGCTGTCTTCGAAGACAGTCAGTACTTTCAGGACTTCAAGCTTTATCTACAGCAAGAACATGGCTCGGGCTACGTTTCCATGCATGATGAACTTCCCGTACAGTTTTTTGCCGATCCCCATCACTTTACTTACTTCGGAATGCTGCGTATGGCTCCGCGATATGCCGATCATATTGTTGCAGCCCTGAAGAAGTCCGGGCATTAGATTTCAGCAGGTCTCTGGCCGACTGTGCAGCGTCGTCAGAAGCGGCCGCTGCCGGGGCTCATTCCATTATGCTTTTCTTTCTTCTAAAAAGCATGATGGCTGGAAAGAGGAGTGTCTATGTCCGAACAAATCCTGATTCTTGGTTCCGGTAATGCCTTTTTTACCGATGGAAGGGCCCATGCCTGCTATCTTGCAGAGTGGCCGGATCCTTCCAGCGAAGGTTCCATTCGAATGCTGGTGGACTATGGAGCCAGTTCGCTTATGCGAATGAATCAGGAGCAAATCGCTCCTTCTACGATCCAGAGCCTGTTTCTAACGCATTTCCACGGAGATCATATTGGAGGATTACCGTTTCTTCTGATCCATTTTAAATACATCGACCGTAGAAAAGAACCATTCTGGATCCTGGGCCCGGCCGGCGTGGAACAGGCTGTGACAGATCTTCTGGAACAGATGTATCCTGGAATGGAACTGGACTTTCCTCTATACTTCAAGGAGCTCCATCCGAACGAATCCACTTCATTCATGGGCGCAAGCATTGAGCCCAGACCCGTGACCCATCGACCGGAAAGTGTGGCTCTGAGGCTTGGGTTTCCTTCCGGTAAGATCTTTGCCTTCAGCGGAGATGCTGCCATGGATGGCCTTTTGATTGAAGCCCTGAAAGGCTCGGATCTAAGCATCATTGAATTGAGTATTGAGTCTCAGCCTGATCCGGCCAATCCCACCGTAGCCCATGTTTCTCTCCAGGAATTGATGGAACAGAGAGATGCAATACAGACGGGCAGGCTGGTGGTGAGCCACATCTACGATGAGCTGGCTCAGCGCGTAAATCAGGTCAATTCAGAGCGCCCGGGCTTTGCAGAGCCTGCTTTTGACGGATTAGTGCTTACTCTTTAAAAAACTAGTCCCCGGGTACTGCAAAACTAGTCCGGGGGTACTATTGCAGCTTTCCCGTAGCCAGGTGTATACTAACCGTATTATGGAACCGGTACGGAAAAAAGATACAATGCGAAAAGCGACAGGCAGAGCGGGGCGTTTGCTTCTGAGCCTGTTAATCGTTACAGGTGTAGCAAGCTGTAACTCTTCGGAAGATCCCAATCTGGCCTGGCTTGTGAGTCTGGACGGAGGTAGCTCTCAATCCAGCACGGGGCAGTCCACATCTACGGAGATACCTTTCAGTTATACAATTGATAATATTCAGCAGGGCACCGGGGACTTTGTTTTTGAAACGAACAAAAGCATTCCTGTGGAAATCCTGGTGGAAGACCCGGACGGTGGGGTAGAAGGAACCAGAGTTCTGATTCGAGACGCAAATGGGGAAAGAGTCTTGTTTCGAGCGATCACCGACGCGGAAGGGAATGCCACTGGTGTCGTAACTGTAAATCAGGATGAACAAACGGCCGTTATTGAAGTCGAGTACAATGGTCAGACCCTGTATGTAGACCTGGACATTACCGACGTAGTGCAGACCACGGTAACCCTGGTTATTCGCGTTCGAGCTGACGTTTCCGAGGTGGCAGACGCCGACGGCGATGGCATACCGGACGATGAAGACGATTATCCCCAAGATCCAGATCGAGCGACCATGGTTCGTGTACCGGCGGAGGGCTTTTACCGCGTGGCTTATGAGGACCTTTATCCAAAAAGAGGGGATGCGGATTTCAACGATTACGTAGTTCAAGTTTACCATGAACAGGATTTGAACGCCTCGGGTAAGCTGGTAGAGCTCAGATCCTATTACGCACACATCGCCAAAGGAGCTGGCTATGACCATACTCTGCACCTGGCGCTGCCCGACGTTGTGTCTGGCGAAGCCACCCTGGTTCGTAAGGATGCCAGCGGAGTAGAACTGAACAGTGAAAACCTCAGCATAAGCTCGGGCAATGCCATCGAAATTCTGGGGCGAAGCAGCAACACAATCAGCTCATCCAATACTGACAGAAATCAATCCTTTGTCATGGGCCACAGCGCAGAGCTTACATTTCTACCAGATGCTCCGGTAGCACTTCAGACCCTGGGCAAAGCCCCATACGATTTATTTATCAAGGTGTTAAACACCGGCCATGAAATACATTTCGCAGGCCGTTATTTCGCGGAGGACGGATCGGATCAGTACATAGACAGTGCAGGGTTTCCCTGGGCTTTGATGGTTCCCGATTACTGGCAGTGGCCGTATGAGCGGGCCAACATCCATGATGGTTATCCGGCCTTTGATGACTGGTATCTTTCAGCAGGGACAGCATCTCAGAACTGGTATGATTCACCGGTGGCCGACCATGTGTTTCCGGCGAATTAGACTTCAGAAGAAGCGGGCTGTGCTGGCTCCATAACGGAGCCAGCCCTTTTTTCTTTACCAGATGCAGGCAATCAGTAAACATCATCAGGTGGACACAGAGTTTATATCTCCATCCGATTTGCTGGCCTTCATATCACCTCTGATAGCCCTGGATGAAAGACAGATCATTCGGTATGTAAGTCCTACGTTCTTGAATGAGTTTTCCATCAAGAAGGATGTTGCGGTGGGCAAAACTCTGGAGGAGGTTCTGCCCTGGGAGGAACAGTCTGTAACTGCCCTTCTTACCGATGTTCGAAGGTTCCAATCGGTGGGCACATCGAGATTGGACAACCGGGAAATCGAAGCGGGAAATCGAATCTATGGCTATTCCCTTTTTGCCCTGAAGAATGGCCTGGCTTTGATGATCAAAGACATTTCGGAGATTCGTAGACTGGAAGCGGAGGTGGATCTATTGCACTCCCGGCTTCTACGTGTTCAAGAAGAGGAAAGACAGCGCATCGCCGCTGAATTGCACGATGGAGTAGGGCAGACAATCCTGGCCGCCAAGATCAATCTGGTTTCCGCTAAAAAACATCCGGACCGGGGTAGCTTTGACCAGGGAGTTGAGTTGATCGATCAGGCCAGCCAGGAGCTAAGGGAAATATACTCGAATCTGTTCCCCAATTCCCTGCGCGAAATAGGATTACAGGCAGCCATCAATCGATTGGTTCGTAGCTTTCTAGAACCCAGAGGCTGCGAGGTTGTTCAGATGGTAGAGATTCAAAGAGAGATCCCGGATAGCATTTCGGTGCCTCTCTTTCGAATGTGCCAGGAGATCTTTACAAATATTGTTCGCCATGCAGGGGCAAAGAAAGTAGAAGTGCTCCTGGAAGATACAGGCGATGCACTTGTATTGCAGGTAAAAGATAACGGGAAAGGGTTTTCCGTTGCTGATTTAAAAAAGAGAAGCCTGGAGAAAGGCGGATTCGGGCTGATGAATCTGAAACGAAGGGCTGAGGATCTGGATGGTATTTTTGGATTTCTCTCTACTCCGGGGGAAGGCACCGAGGTGTCGGTGGTGCTGCCCTGGCCAGGAGAGGAGCCTGACACAGGAAACGATAAATGAGTGAAACAAAACTGAAGGTATATCTTGCAGACGATCATCGAATACTTCGGGAAGGCCTGAAGCTGATTCTTGCAGAAAGCGATGGCTTCTGTGTAGCCGGCGAAGCGGGGGATGGTCGAACTGCCTGGGAAGAACTGGATCGGGAACCGCCGGATGTGGCTGTTCTGGACATTTCCATCCCGGGCCTTTCAGGGATTGAAATAGCGCGACGACTGAAGCGATATCACCCTGCTGTAAAAGTAGTGTTTCTCAGTCGCCACGATGATGAAGAATACATTGATCAGATGCTGGATATGGGCGTTGAAGGCTATGTATTAAAGGATGATGCCGGTGAAGATCTACTACGATCCCTGGAAGCCGTTGTGGCCGGTCAGCATTTTCTCAGCCCTCGCATTAACAGTCGATTGATCCATCGAGTGAAGACTCTGGCAGGCGGCGGGAAAGTGGTTTCTGAGCCGGCCGGTGAGCGCAACAATTCTGAAAATGACAGCGACAAGCATTCACTCTATCAGGTGCTTTCGCCACGAGAGCGAGAGATCTTGAAACTTATAGCAGAAGGCACCTCTCGCGATGAGATCGCACAGAAGCTGCACATTGCTCCTACCACCGTGAAAGTGCATCGTCAGAATATTATGCGAAAGCTGGAAATGCACTCCGGAACGGAGCTGGTAAAATTCGCCATTCGTTCGGGTCTTGTAGAGCCCTGATTATCTTCTAACACAGAGAAAAGCGTTGGATGTTCCGCATCCGGTGTCCTGTGCAAAGGCTCCCAGTGCCGCTGGACCGGTACTGGTTGCATCCCCTCTCATTCCGTTTGTACCACCCGATGCCCAGTTATTGCAGGTGTCGGGCACCGTGCTGGTGGTCCAATTCCCCGCATCTTCAAATCCGGTCCAGTAGAAGGATACATCACCGGTCATGGTGGCGCTCAATGGATTCGTGGATAGGTCCGAGACTCCGTTCGCATTGGTTGTAAAGATTAGCTGATCGCCGGGATTATAGTACTCCGTTTGCGGGAAGAGCACCCAGTCCAGGTGTTCCGAAGTCCCTCCGCTGGTGCAATTGGCCGAGGTGCAGGCTCTTCGATGGTCGCTTACAAGAAGTGCTTTGTACTCATTAGAGGCTCCGGGCAGAGCCGGATAGTTTACACCCTTTTCCGCAGCACAGAGAGCATCGGCTGCAGCGATTCCGTTGGCTGCATTACTGGTGGATTGTAGATCACCGGTATAGGTAGACTTAGTGGCAAAAATATACTTTCGCAGAGCATTGGAAAGAAGCACGGCATCCAGGCCATTCATGTCCGGGAATGGATCGGAACAGGCTCCGGTGAGAATCAAAGGAAAAAGCAGAATTCTCATAGCGCTCCGAATTCTTCGCAGACGGGGCATATGCACCGATCCTGACTTTCGATTAAGGAAACTGAGTTGGGTATTCATTAGAAGTACATCCTCCATTGAATCCTGGCCATGGCATCCGGCGAAATGGAGCCTGGATTGCTATCTGGCCGCCAGGAAGCCCGGGAGCCCGGACTATGCGGGGAGCCTGAGACTTTGAGGCCAACTTGCCAGTCTGATCGTCCTGGTCTTTTGGCGTCATTCACCTGTCCAGGATCGGAAAAGTAATAGAGGTCCACAAAGTGGAACAGATAGATCAACCCGGCTGAAGCGGCCAGATAGGTCTGATTATTCTGGCTTTCCGAGTACTTCGAACGCTCCGCTGAGCGACGAAACCACATCAGGCCCAGGAAGGCCCGATTGCCATTGCTTGCCAGCAGGATGTTGGTAGGATCATTCCAGGGTTCTCGGGATAATAGATTTCCCCGTTGCCGTTCCACCTGAAAGGCATAGGCAGTTCCCAGGATTAGAGCATTATAAAGGTAGAGTTTGTATTCTTCCCCTCGATTGTACTGAATCCAGCCAGGAATGAGAGCCAGAGGATAGGTTATGTGCCGGTAATCATAGCTTGTTTCGGGTTCTTCAGGCTCCTCTTCCTTATCTGCGGTTTGCTCACGCACCTCTTCCATCTGAATGGTTCTGGTTTTATCTGATTTCTCGATTTGCACACGAGCCGGATCCGAGAAGGGACCGGGCTTTCCGAATTTGTTCAGACCTGCAATGCGAATAACATAGGCTCCCGGTGTGAGATCCAGCCTGACGCGGTTTGTGCCAATGCGGTTTTCCGTTACTGTACCATCTTCCCTTTCAACACGCACAAGGTACCCGGAACTTCCTTCCACCGATTTCCATCGAAGCTCTACTGGTTCCGCACTTATCGACGTTACTTGCAAGGCTGCCAGAAGAATTCCCGCACAATACAGAACCGTGATAAATGCGCGATTGTGACTTCGGGCGATCTTTGTTTTTTGATTCTGGCGCATTCCACTCATCCATGCACTGAATACGCCCGCGTTCTATTCCAGTTCTGGTTTTTCCAGTTGTTCGCTCAGGGTTACTTGAAAGCGATGTTGAAATCCGCTTCCTGATCGCCCATCGCTAAAAATCGGTTCCACAGACCATTCAAACCAGGCTGTATCCAGCAATGTTAACTCTCTGAAGTTAAGATACGGATTCGTCACAAATCTTTCAATTAGAATTGAGTCATCGCGGTATAATCGGAACAAATATTTGTTAGCCCTCGGAACAGGGCTCCACTTAAAGAGAAGCGAGTCTCTCTGACTCATATCTACTGCCGAGTTCGGTTGCGGAAAGATCGGATACACGTTAGCCTGCCATAACTCCTGTGGATTCGCACGGGGCGTGTAGACCTTTTGCTCTTTCGCAGGCTCTTTTTCTACCTTGAGGTTTATGGCAAGTTCCTGATTTTCTTCTTCTTGAGGCTTAATTTCAAATGAGAGAACTTTGGAAGTTACCTCTTTAGACGTATCTGATTCATCCGGTAGTCCTGCCAGAGATGTAATTCGCCAGTAATACTTGCCCGGCTTCAGAGAAAAGACGGCATTCCTTCTGCTGGTTTCCAGGGTTTGTCCATTTTCCATTCCGGGGCTTTCCGATACCTCAATTCTAAACTTCTGTCGGAATGCGGCTCCTTCCCAGGAAAAAAGGATCAAACCAGAGTCCCGGGAGATAAATACGGTGGAGCCGGCAGCGGGCTGCACCGGCTTTAAAGGTTGGCTTTTCAGTAGTCGAAAGCTTCTTGTGGCAGATTTGCCATCAGAGTTCTGCACATTCCAGGAATATATCCCGGGTTTTAATGAGATGCGGTGCTGATTATCATCAAGATCTTTCACGGAGAACTGTGAATCGCTGGAACCAATACTCAATTCACAGGGGCAGCTACCAGACCATCTGAAGTTAACTTCCGTTTCGCCTTCTACTACTGTTCTCGTGTCCACTGGCGCAAGAAGGGTGAGCCCACTATTCCTCTCTTGAACGCCACCTTCGCCGATGGTGCTCCAGGATGGTAGATTTTCCCCATCCATACTTGCTCCAGGACTGTCTTGCTCAATCTCCAGAGACTCTTCGGAAAGCCTGACTCGCGCTTTTCCTTCCAGGTTCTTGATGCGACGATTGTCGGCCAATAGATCGTAGTCATCCTTTAAGTCCAGCTCCAGGGAGCCCTGCATTAACTGGAGCTCTTTCTTGTCTTCATCGATGATCAAGACCAGCATTGTTTCAGGAGCCATTTCTACACGGGAGCCATCTCCCAGTTCCAGGACGGCTTCTGAGTAGGAGTCAGTGCGAATCCAGTCCCCATTTCGCAACGGATCCCCTGGATTGATTCTATCCCACAATACGGAGTCGGTAAATTTTCGTTCGGCAATTCTGTACCGAAAGGTGAGTTCTCCGACGGTTTGGCCGGAGCCAGATCCGGTGGATCGGTTTTGCTCGTAGAGGAACAGGGAGGCAAAAAAGAAGATAGAAAGGACCAGAATTAGAACTGTGATCCACTCTGTCAGTCTCAGGCCCTTCACTTCTTCTCTCGGTTCACCATCTGGTCGCTGGATCGTTGCAGCTCCATTCTGGCTTTTTCTTCATCGAAGTCAATACCTACAATGGCGCGCAATTCTTCCAGGGATTGCGGTCTGTCCGGATCATCAACGGATCCAAGAATTGCGTACACGATTTCCGGCTGACTCTTGCCTTTGATCCTCAGAGGGGGCATCTCCACAGCTTCGAATTGTCCCCGCACTCGTTCCATACTATAAGAAGAAACCAGTAAATCCGTTCCAAACAGCTTGTTCAGGTATTCGATTCGGGAGGCCAGATTCACTGTATCTCCGATCACCGTGTACTCCAGCCGCTTTTCGGAACCAATCTGACCGGCAATGACCGGACCTGTATTGATTCCGCATCCGGAAAGGAGAGCTGGGGACCCTTCAGCGGCCAGTTCTTTGTTTAGCTGAATCAGGGCTTTTCGCATCATCAGTGCTGCCCGAATTGCATCGGCCGTATCTGTTTCCGATGGCTCTAGAGTGCCCCAGTGGGCCATAATCGCATCGCCAATAAACTTATCAACCATCCCTCCGGTAGCCTGAATGCAATCTACCATAGCGGTGAAATAGCGGTTGAGAAAATCTACCACTTCTTCCGGCTGACTCTTTTCCGAAAGAGCTGTGAAGTTACGAAGATCAGAAAAGAATACTGTGCCCGTGCGCTTCTCGCCTCCAAGTTTGATCTCGCCTCGAAGCGCTTTTTCAGCAATTCCAGGGCTTACAAATTTACCAAAAGCATCTTTGATGTGTTCTCTTTCTTGAAGTCCGCGAGTCATCTGCAAGAAGGAATAGGTAAGCTGTCCGATTTCATCGCGGGTAGTTGGATGAATTCGCACGGCATAATCCCCTCGGCGAACGGCGCCGGTGGCCTGTGCAAGGCGAACAATGGGAACACTCAGTGTTCGCGCAAAAAGGAAAACCAGCAGAAATGCAGCCGCCAGTACAGCGCCCATCAAATACAGATTCTGCCTTTCAATTCGTCGCACCGCCTCGAACACTCGATTTGTTTCAGCATGCGAGAGAACGGTCAGTCCCATGTCGTCCAGCATCTGAAATGAGGCCAGGTATTCCTTTTCCTGGTTGGTGTATTTTCTTGACCCATTGTTTACGGGGCTTTCCAGGATCTCGCCAATAATGGAGTGGCCTTTCAGGCGATCGGTGCTTGTGGATTCCGAGCTGATCAAGATAGTTCCATCGCCCGCGATTAGATGAATTTCAAAGATACCGGCCTGGCGAGCCTTTCGAAAGGACTGAAAGAAATCATCCGCGGCCAGATACATCAGTATTCTTTCCTTCTTCCCGGGAAAGGAGAGTCCAAGAAGTGGCACCTGACCGAGAGTGAACTTTCTTAAATACAACGGGCCCTCTTGAAGTGTACTGGTGGGCCATTCATTGAGTAGCTTTCGGAATTGATCCGGACGAAGATCGTATTCCAAAAAGAATGCTCCGTTGAAGAATTCGCGACTAACATCAATACTGTCTTCGTTTACGCTGATAGAAGACAGATACAAATAGCGATCGTTTTCTTTGAAGAACTGATCTACCGAAGTGTAGCCGGCATGCCCGGGACTTAGTTCCTGTTTTTCGCCGGTTGTTATTTCATCTTTCGCGTCGCTCGGGCTTTTTTCAGCTTCTTGTGGCGGCTCTTCGCTGTCCGATTCATTGGGTGCAGGAGCCCCGGGCTGTTCCTTCTGTTCTGGTGTATTCGCCGCTTCGTCGGGGGATTCCATTACTCCAGAGGGTGCTTCCTGCTGGCCGGTGGCCTCATTGGACCTGGTCTCTTTCGCATCGGGATTCCTGTCTTCCGTAGCGGCCTGATTCTCTTCCGAAGTCTGCTGCGGTTCTTTCACCGGAGGATTCGCAATATCATCGCGGGTCCCTGGTTGGCCGGAGCCTTCCTCTTTCGTTGGAGGCTTCGTAGTGTTGTTTCTGGCATCGTCTGGCTGGTTGGGCGCTGAAATAGGGTCGGTACTCAGGGTGGGCGATTCGGATTCCAGGCGATCCAGCAATGCCTGGCTTCTGTACTGGATTCCCTGAATGTCCTTTTCCAGAGATTCAGCTACCAGACGCGCAAGAGACAGGTTATATCCCTGAATCAAGGTTTCGCTATGATTTCTGAATAGATAAGATGCCATGCCAATCATGGCTGCCAGGGCCAGCGATACAATGAGCCCTGTTATGCTCAGCAGCTTCAGGCGGATACTGAGTCTGGATGGTTTGAATTCCTGGTCTGCACCAGGAGAAAGCCGTAGTTCTTCGATGAATCCCTGCACATCGGTTCGATGCCAGTCTTCCGGCGCCAGGATCAGCACCTCTTTGCATCTCTGATACTCCTCACTTTCCTGAATGGCCCGCACCAGTCCGGAGCGAGAGGACTGAATGTCTCGAAACCAGAGGACTCGGAGGCCTCCCCCGGCTTTTTCTATTCTGGATTTCAGATCATTGAGAAAGGGGGGTACATTCAGTCGATCCGAGAGAATCGCAAGGGTCAGTAGTTTGCCTTTCTTCTTCTGGACCTTTTTATAGAGGGATTTCCTCTCTTTTTCCGGAATTTGGAGCGGAGACAGTATGGAGATCTGCCGTCTATTTTTTTGTGAGGTTTTCAATGCCTTCCCAGTTTTCCGGAATTCCCTGTTCTTCCAATCGATGGATTCGATCTAGATGGAACTGTATAACTGGATCATCGGGACAATCGGCCTTTAGTTTTAGAAAGTGTTCTCTAGCTTCCAATAAAGATGCTCTTTGATAGGCCTCCATGGCCCGGTCATAGAGCTGCTGAATGGCCGGAGACTCCGGTTTGAGCAGCAATTCGTAGATCCAGAGATCCCTGGATTTTCCCTTTACCCGGACTCTGTCCAGGGCCCTGAAGTGAAATAGAGAGGAATCCTTCATAAATTCCCGGGTAGAATCACTGACAATGATGGAGGTTCCGTAGCCGGGGTTCAGGCTTTCCAGTCTACTGGCTGTGTTCACCGTATCTCCGATTACGGTACCTTCAATTCGGCCTTCTTCGCCAATGATTCCCAGCCTCAGTACACCTGTATGTACTCCAATACCGATTCGGACTGGATCGTACCCCGTAGATTTTCTGTGCTCATTGTAGCTGGCCAGTTCCAGCATCATGGCTCGGGCTGCTCGAATGGCCTGGTCGGGTTTTTCAAACAGGGCCATCACCGCATCTCCAATGTACTTGTCGATGAAGCCTCCACTTTCGCGGACCAGAGGGCCGATTCGAGACAAATAGCTATTGATGAACCGAAAGGTATCTTCGGGACTCATGGATTCAGAAAGAGAGGTAAATGCTCGAATGTCTGAGAACAGAACAGTCATTTCCCTTTGAATGTTTTCTCCCAGTTTAACATCCGAAAAGCTACCTACGCCAAGAATCTTGAGAAATTCATCGGGAACAAACCGCCGAATCACCGTATTGATGCGTTCTTCGGACTTCCTGGCTCTCTGCTCTTGCTCTAAAGCCTTTTTCACATCTTCGTACAGTCTGGCATTTTCCAACGAGGTTGCAATCTGGGCTCCTAGAAGATTCAATACCTTCACACGGTGAGGCGAAAAGGCTCCCCTGGTTGTGGCATGCTCCAGATAAATCAGCGAAGAGACCTCTCCTTTCAGCAAAATCGGAATGCATAGAACGGAGGAGACCTTTCGTGACTGAATATAAGGGTCTCCTGTGAAAGACCCGGATTCGCTGGCATCGTCCAGTACCGTAGGCTTTAATGTGCGATCCGTAAATCGAATCACGGACTCGGGAAGATCCTTTTCTGGATCCGGTTTTCGCAACTCATTCACCTGGATGTTCTCTCCATCCTGCAGAGCTCGAATGAAAAAGCCCTGTTCGGCTTTGTCCAGCAGCACTACCTTGCGAGCCCCGGCGCTTTCTATCAGGCTTTGCAGAAGCTTTCGCAGCAGCTGATCCAATTCGATTTCAGAGGAAACTATGGCCGCGGTTCGCATAATGGATTCAAGATCCAATTCTGAGCCAGATTCTCCTGTTGTTACATCGGACTGAATACTCTGTCCCGATGTAGGATCCAGTAACGCTGCGTCCCGTGCTGCCCTTTCCGAAAGAGAATCCAGGGATTCCAGCTCAGATCCGTTTTCTCGCGCCAGTTCTTCATGCAAGAGACGAATATCGTCCAGCAGTCGCTCTGTCTGCTCAATCTGTGCATGGGACTTCAATCTCTTATAGAATTCCAGGGCCCTCCTGGCATAGATGGATGCAAATACGGGCTTTCGAAGGTCTCGGTAGAAGTGAGCTGTTCTTTCCTGCATGAAGCCAGCCAGGATGAGGGGGCCCGATTTGCGGCTGCGTTGACAGGCCCTGTCAAATGAAGTCATGGCATCGGGAATTCTGTTTTCTACCCAGGCAGCCTCTGCTTGCAGGTGAGAATGTAAGAGGGCAAAGTTTTCGGGACAGCTCTTTTCCAGTGCCTCCATTCTTCCCAGCAGCTGTTTGAATTCCGACGAAATCGATGACTTTCTACCCTGAAGCAGACTCTGGAGCAGAACCAGATAATCGTAGAACAGTGCATCGTAATGCGAAAGGGGAGGTTCGCTACCGGATGTTTCCCCCGGATCTTTCGATTCCTGGAAAAAGAGTGTGCTCAGCCATCTGCGATAGAGCCCCAGGTAAAAGAGGCTCCGGGAAGCTCCGATTTTTTGCCAGGCGGATTCTCGCTTCTTTTCATCGAAATAGTCGCCGCGCAGTCGATCCTTCTGGCGAGATGCTCCTTTCAGGCTATGCAACGATTGACGAATCAGACCTAACATTTCTTGAATCGAAGTCTGTCCGGTTCGACCCAGTTCCGTTGCGTACCGTTCGAAGAGTCTGTCCAGACCCTCCAGGTCTTCATTACAGTAGAGCAGCCTCTGGGATAACATTTCAAACATACAGAGAGCTGCAAAAGGGAGGTCGCCGGTTTCCAGGCACTGGTCCGTAGCTCTTTCGTATAATGGGAGTCTGCTTTCAATGGATTCGCTCCAACCATGGATGGAGGACAGATAGTAATAGTTTACACGACCGCGAAGTTCCCTGGCATTGAATCGTTCTACAATGTCCTGGGCCAGCTTTCCCAGTTTTTGTCCCTGATCAAAGTCCTGCAAATGCTCACAGCACAGGGTGCCCAGGAGTACCAGCGCCACAGAGGTTTCAGGGAACGGCCCTTTTTTTTCGCTCCAGTCCAGCAAAGTGAAAACCAGACCTGGTAGTTTGTCTGAATTCGTAAGAAAGGCGGGGGTAATGGTTTGAGCGAAGATTCGAGCAAGAAGTCGGGCCTCAGGATCCGGTGCCTTTTTTCGCTTTCTTCGAATCTGGTCGGGAATTTTGCGCGCATCTTTTGCTCGGGAGCGAATTCCGCTGTCCCTCTGCGAATCCTTAAGAGCCGAAACGGAATGGCCGGCTTTTTTCAGGGCCTGGATTCCCAGGTTTACGGCTTCTAGATGATGACCATCGCTGGATAGAAGTGCAATCTTGAACTCATAAACCTTGAGCTTATCCAGCTGGTTTCTGGAATCTTTGAGGATCTGATCAAAGTGTTCCTGTGCTACGACTTTTCGGCCATTGAGATACTCGCATTCCCCCAGGTTTCGAAGGATTTCCATACGAAGTTCCGGCGGCATGGGAGCTGACCGTTGCTGTAGAGTATCTCGGGCAATGCCAAAGTGAACAATCGCTTCATCGTAGGCGCTGGATTTCCGCTCTCTGCGGCCGGCCTGGACGTTTAGCTTCGCTATCTGCAATCGTTCATCTTCGTCTTGAACAAGGTTGCGGCCGCGATTATAATGAGCAACAATCGTTCCAATCTTTTCTTCTATTTGCTGAAAGTTTGATTCCCGAACGATTAACCGGGCTGTCCTGAGGTTTAACTCTTCAAATCGTCTGGGAGGGATTTCGCTAAGTACAGCTTCATGAATGCGGTCATGGGAAAATGCATAGATTACCCTGGCAATGCTCTCCTGGGTACTATCCTCTCCGATGTATTTATAGGACTCGTTTAGCGGGTAGATCAGGTCCCGGGCCGAAAGCTCCTGCAATTGCCTGGCCGTAAGCAGGAGATCCTGTTCCATCAAGCCTGAAAGCAATTGTAGACTGAAGCGGCTACCCAGGCAGGCCGCTGCTTCTACAGTGGACTGTAGATCGTTCAATTCCTGAATTCTGGATGCCAGGAGTTCCGCTGCCGTGGCGCTGAGGCCATCCGTGCGAATCCGAGCCATTTCAAACTGCCACTGGCCCGTAGTCCGATCCTGAGATATCCACCCACTGCTGTAAGTAGATTCCAGATACTGACGTGCTATAAATGGGTTGCCTTCGCTCTTTTTATAGAGAGCATCCGCCAGTTGATTTACTGTTTCTGCCATTGAATCCGACGGATCCATACGAAAGGTATCCATCAATAGCATTCGTAGATCTCTGGGCCCCAGAGGCTGCAGGTCAATAGTCTCAATAGTTATTCCATGCTGGCGGTAATTCTCTAGAGCGCGAGTTAATGGATGCAGATCGTTGACTTCGTTGTCACGGTATGTTCCCAGGATGGCCAGATTTTTTCCAGAATCCAGAAGAAGATCTTGAATCAAGTCCAGGGAAGCCAGATCCGCCCATTGCAAATCGTCCAGGACAAAGACCATGGGCATATCTTCGAATGCTGAAAGAAATCCAAGAATCGTCAGGCGAAAGCGTACCCTTTCTTCTTCCGGAGCCAGCTCATCGAGCTCAGGCTGAGGACCCAGTAGCTGGCCTAAAGCGGGAACGAGATCAACCAGGGCCTGGCCATTACCTCGGAGCTTTTCCAGGATCGTTGATTTCCATCTCTTTACAGAATCGTTGTCCAGAGATAGCAGACTTTCTGCGATGAGTGCCATGCCCTGCGAAATGGCATGATAGGGGATGTCCTTCTTGTCCGGTTCAAACTTTCCAGGAAGAAAAAAACCATTCCTTTCTGCTACATGTTTACGCAGTTCCTGAATCAGAGATGATTTGCCTGAACCGGATGGACCCGTGACCAGAACCAGGGCAGGGCTACGTTCCAGGGAGCTCTCGATCTGAGATAGCTCTCGCTGACGCCCGTAAAGCTTTTGTGGTATGGTAAGTCCCCGGGGGAAATCCATCTTCCCCGGAGGAAAGGGAGGGATCTGATTGTTGGGCTGTAATAGCTGTAGACACTTCTTCAGATCCTGGGCCAGACCCATGGCGGTTTGATACCGAGCATCTGGATCCCGACTCATCAGCTTTTGTATAATATCGTTGATCACGGCGGGCACGAAGTTCCCATCCCAATCCTTCTGGATCGTGGCTGGAGTGCTGGCCAGATGGGCATGTATCAGTTGCAATGAATCCTGTAGAGGATAAGGAGGCGAGCCGGTGACCAATTCATAGAAGGTTGCTCCCAGTGAGTAAAGATCGCTACGATGATCCACCCGGCGATTGGTGCGTCCGGTTTGCTCTGGTGCCATATAAAGCAGGGTTCCTTCCAGGCGTTCTGCTTGAAGAGCGGCATCGTTTCGAGAAACAAGTTTGGAAGAGATGCCGTAATCGATGATGGCCGGGTGCAGTGAATTCGGATCCAGAATAATATTCTGAGGCTTAATATCTCTGTGTACAATGCCCGCTTCATGGATAATATCCAGGGCCAGTGCAATCCTGAGAATTCCCTCCAGAAGCGTTTGAAATGAACCTGGCCTCCATTGATTGAGCGGTAGTCCTCCGGTGTCTTGCATGACCAGGGCCGGCCCCTGAGCTGTTTCAACGAGATCGATGTAAGGGGCAATGTCTCTGGGGAGCGTTGCTCCGATGGAGTACTCCCTTCGCAGGCGGGCTCGAAACTCCGGTAAAATATGCCGGGCATTACCGGTTTTGATGATGACTGGAGATTGATCGGAAGCTCTGCGAGCGCGGTAGATCAGTGAATCGGCGCCTTCATAGACCGATTCCTGGTATTCATATCCGGGCAGGCTTCTGGGGTCCAGCATTGCAGAAATTGTGGGCTATCTGCGTGCATAGTCTATCGAAAAAATGAAGGCGTTATTACCAATTCTGACGGTGGCTCAAGCAGGGTGCCTCCATATTGAGCTCCTTGATTTCTGAATAAAATTTCCTGAAATTGGTGCAGTCATTACCCGGGTATGGTATGTCCGTGGCATAACTTTCATAAAGCGGAGTTAGTGAGGTCAGAAGAGCTTTCACTAGTTGAAAAAGGAACCAGTACTGAGTATTTCAAATAGGGAAAAATCAGTTCGCAAAAAGTTCTATCCACTTTTGTCAAGGGTTTGTACCTGGTGACGCGGAGGTCACGGAAGAAACGTCGCCGGAAAGATAGTGGCGAATTCAGCATCATTGCCTGCTACTCCTACAGATGTAATCCCCGATTTTTCGCCCACAGTTGATTATGAAAGAAAACCTGCCCATCACGAATCAAGAAAACGAAGTCCGACCTGGAGATGTTCTGATTTCGCGTACCGATCGAAAGGGACGAATTACCTATTGCAGTCCTGACTTTGCGCGTATCTCGGAGTTCGAGGTTGAGGAGATGGTAGGCAAGGCGCATAATCTGATTCGGCATCCGGATGTGCCGCCGGCCATCTTCGCCGATCTATGGGAAACGATTCAGCAGGGGAAAACCTGGAACAATATAGTCAAGAATCGTGCGAAGAGCGGGAACTTCTACTGGGTGGATGCCACAGTAAGCCCGGTCTATCAGAAAGGGGTAATGGTTGGATTTGTCTCGGTGCGAAAGGCAGCCAGTGAATCTCAAAGGCGATACGCAGCAAGATTATACTCCGCCTACTGGAAAAGCGAAAGAGCCGGTAAGAGACTCTTGAAAGGGCCGATGTCCCTACTGCGCAAATCCATGATCGTTGCCGGGCTCATCTTCGCAGCTATTACGCTCTTTATATTTGCCGCTGCTGCGGGTCTGGAGTCGCACTTGCGATGGATCGCTCAAGGATTCGCTGGAGTTCTGGGACTGGCCGGGGTTTCTCTCATGCTTGCATTTTCCCTTCGCTTGAAACGTGAGATCGAAGCCAGTACGGATCGATTACAAACAATCCTCAGCGGAGGATTGTTTGATGCATCGGAAGCCAGAACCCTTGCATGCTGCTGCGCCGAAATGCAGCAATCTACATTTACAGGCAGAAGCCTTGCCATCAACCAATGGGGATTGTTGTATCAAATTCAAAAAAATACCGAGTCCTGGGAAAAACTCTCCGGAGAATTAAATCATACAGCAGATCTGGTAAGCGAATGGACAACGGAACAGGCCTCGGCCACCGAGGAGTCTTCCGCCGCCATAACCGAACTTGACTCCAGTATGGAAAAGATTTCAGAATTTGCTCATCGTCAGACAAGAGATATGGAGCAGGTAAGCGAAAACCTGAATGCGCTTCGCACAAGTATGGAACAATCCTATTTGAACCTGCAAAACCTTTCTGGAGAGGCCAGCGAAGCACAGAAAGTAGTGTCCGATGGAACCTCTAGAGTTCAGGAAACCACAGATTCAATGGAAAGCATTGCACGTAGCGCTCGCGAGATCCAGTCCATTATTCAAATCATCACCAGCATTTCTGAACGAGTGAATTTGCTATCCTTAAATGCTTCCATCGAGTCAGCACGGGCCGGGGAAATGGGGCGCGGATTTGCCGTGGTAGCAGAAGAGATTTCCAGGTTGGCCGAGCAAACCGCCGGTTCCGTAAAGGAGATCTCCGGGCACCTGGAGAAAACGGCAGCGCGGGTTCAATCCGGCACCGAACAGGTTAAGGGTCTGGTGGATCTTTTTCATGGAATTCGTGGATCGGTTGATAAGATGGATTCCATGTCTACGGATGTTCTTTCGGAGATGGATCAGGGGAATCGGCAGGTTCAGGAAATAGCCGGAGCAGGAGATGAGGTCAGCCGATTTGCGGGCGATATTTCCCGGTCGGTTCAGGAGCAAAGGATCGGGGCCAGGGAGTTAAGTCGATCCGTATCCGGGATTGCGGACCGGGAAGAGGAGCTAAGCCGACAGGCGGAGGCCCTCAAGGTTTTTGCGTCCCGAGCGGCCTCCGGAGCCGGTACGGTGCATCATCTTACCGGGTATTTCTCCGTGGATCCGGAATAATTGCTTTTGCACAGGGAGAAGGGGCCTATCGGATGGATTTCCTGGCCTTGCGGGATGCATAGAAACTGTCCACGAAAACAGTGGCAGTGCTGCCACGAAATAATTGCGCTATGACGGCCACCAGGCAGAGTCGCCTTATGTCCCCACCCGCTGCCTCTGTTGATACCGGGCCACTGGTCCAGCTTCTGGATGCTACCAGCAGCCCCTTTGATGTCTCCATAGCGTCTGCCAGAACCTGCTATTCCTCTAAAGGATTGGTATACCCTGACCAGGTATCGGCCACAGAAAAATCCAGAGCACTGCGAGACCGGATTGCCAGTAGTACTTTAAAAGCGGGACATCTTACCACCAGGCAGCATCCACAGTTTATCTTTGCCATTGATCGAATCAGTCGCCAGTTGATCTGGAGCTTTTTACACTCTCATCCTTACTATAACTCCGAACAGGTATCCCAGAGATACGTTGAAGTTAAGCCCGATCAGTTTTATTACCCTGCCTCTTTGCAGGATGGACGGAGTAAGGCCTATGAGATTTACGATTCAGTAATTCGTAAGTCCTGCGATGCCTATTTTCATTTGATGGATTTGCTGGAAGAGCCGGCTTCCAATATTTACTTTCAGGTATTTCGCGCAAGAGCCAGCAAGCCAGATAAATGGAAAAACTCAATCCATAAGAAGACCATGGAAGTGGCACGATATGTGCTTCCTACTGCTACCTATGCTTATCTCTACCATAGCATAAACGGGCTGACTTTGCATCGCTATCGTCGGCTTTGCCAGGCCTGCGATGTGCCGGAGGAAGCAAAACTGCTAGTCGAACGTATGTGGGAGCAAGTGGAGGCATCTGATCCATTGTATGCTGCAGAAATGGCCGACCCCATGCCCCTGGAAGAAACCACTGAATACCAGTTCTTCGCATCATTCTTTCTTGAGAGGGATGAAAAAGAGGTCACCTCTCAGTTTCTAGAAGAGTACGACATGCTAATGGATGGACGATTCTCTCGTCTGGCCGGTTATACTTCCAATGCACCGGAAGTCATCGGAGATGCGGTACGGGCTGTAATGGGTATTCCATCCTCGGAGCTTTCGGACGACGATGCCATTGAACTGGTTCTCAGACCATCCAGGAATCATCATCTTGGTTCCACATTGAATGAAAGCACTCTTTCCCGAATTACTCGTTCGCTCTTCAATGTGTCCTATACTTTTCAAAAGAAGATTTCGCATACTGCGGATTCCCAGGACCAGAGACATCGCATGGTTCCGGGCTCAAGGCCCATTTTGATGCGACACTTCACCGGGAAGCCAGATTACATAGTTCCAGAGTTGATTCAAAAGTCCGATGTGGCCATGGACTATTACAGTCGCATCATGGATGAGATATTTTCTGGAATCCAGCAATTCCTGGAAGCAGGCGGCACCGAGGAAGAGGCTTCTTATCTACTTCCCAATGCCTTTCCCATTCGCTTCTACGAATCCGGAGATCTGCTCAATCTGCATCATAAATGGAAGGCCCGGACCTGCTACAATGCTCAGGAAGAGATTTTTCGCGCATCTGTGCAGGAGTTACAGCAAATCAGCAAGGTGCATCCCCAGGTAGTTCAATGGATTCTGGCGCCCTGTGCCCTGCGAAAGGATGCAGGTACAACTCCTTATTGCCCTGAGGGCGATCGATTCTGTGGGATTCCAGTCTGGAACCAGGGGATTGAAAAATACGATCGCATTATCTAGGTCTTTCATGGAAACCAGCCATCAGCCTGTGATGTTAAGGGAAGTGCTCTCTCTGGCGGAGCAGGCCTATGAGAATTATCGTTCCATGAACGAAGAAAGCCATCCTTTTCGAATCCTGGATGGAACCCTGGGAGCCGGGGGGCATAGTCTGGAACTGGCCCGAGCTTACAGCGAAGCTTCCATGTTGATGGGGGATCGCGATGCAAGAATGCTGGAACGAGCCAGGAGCAATTTTGCAGCTGCCGGGCTGGATCCAGCGCAAAGCCGATTTAACTGGATGAGAAAGCGAGCCTCCGAGATCGAGCTTCCCCTTGCTGGCAGCGCAGAAAACCCTCCATTCGCAGGCCTGGACTTCGCTCTTCTTGACCTGGGAATCTCGATGCTTCATCTGAAAGAATTCAAAGGCGGCTTTTCCTACGAGGACGAATCCCTGGATATGCGCCTGGATGAAGATCTGCAGTCCAGCGCTCAGGATCTGGTGAACAGTTTACCGGAAAAGGAACTGGCGGATTTGATTTACAGGTACGGCGAAGAGCGCGCTTCGCGAAAAATTGCACACCGAATTGTCCAATCCAGACCGGTGGAAAGCGCTACCAGGCTGGCAGAGATTATTGCCCGGGCTATACCAGGCCCGCGGAACAGACCCCATCCGGCCCGAAAAACGTTTCAGGCCTTGCGAATCGCAGTGAACGATGAACTGGCAGAAGCGGAACGGGCTGCTCGCCATTTATCGTCACTTCTTAATCCTGGTGGGATACTCGCGATCATAACGTTTCATTCCCTGGAAGACAGGATCATCAAAAAGTGCTTCGCAGATTTGTGCGGTGCAGGCCCCGGCATTTCCCGATACGATGTTCCGGTGCTGGAGCAAGAACAAAAGCCTGCAGCGTTCGAAAAGGCGATTCGAAAATCCATGGCTCCTTCTGCAGAAGAACTGGAAAAGAACCTGGCTTCCCGCTCGGCCAGGCTCCGAGCCATCAGGCGAAAAAATAACGCTCCTGGCATCGAAAAGCGCCGAGCAGGTATCTCGAAATGAAGATCAAGCTAAGATATCCTGTGCTGGCTCTTGGTATTCTGGCTTTTTTCGCCGGAATCTATGCCTATATTTCTATGAACATTGAAGCGTCACTACTGGAACGAGAGATTCGTCTGGCCCGGTACGAAAAAAGGGACTGGGAAAGAAAAAACTCGGCGATTCGCGCAGAAGTGGCTCGTCTGGAAGGCGAGGGTTACGAAACCATTTACTGGAAGCTCTATGGAGCACTGCCTTTCTATGAAGACAATACCATTATCTATGTAGATCTGGATTCATTGCGTCCAGGTCCGGGCTTCTATAAAATTACACCGCGCGATGACATGGAAGAAGATCTAGACGATGCCAGGGGGGCGGAAAGCGAAGAACCTGCCCGGAACGACAATTCTTCAGAACCGGGGAATGGCGATAACCCGGATGCGGCATCGGTTGAGGGAGTTACACCGGATGCAGGTGAAGCTCTGGAATCCTCTGCGGAGCGATTCAAGGACTGGTTCGAATGAAGCTGGATGAACTTATTCGTAGTCTGGACGAAGCCGGCGAATCCAGAGAATCTGGTTTTGAAGTCCATGGTAAGCTTTCTTCAGTGGATGTAGACCGAATCACGGATGATTCCCGGGAGCTTTCGCAACAAAGCATTTTTGCCATTACTGCTCTATCGGAGCAACATCTGGATTCCGCTCTGGAAGGAAGCCCGGCATTGATCATCGCTCCATTCAGAATGAAAGGTAGCGCAAAACTGCAGAAATTCGAAACAAAAGGCGCAGTCCTCTTTGGCAGGCAACCGGCTCGCAGCCGGCCGGAATGGATTCTTGCTCTCCTGGCGGGGATCTATTATGATCATCCAGATCGTAAACTAGATATCACCGCTGTTACAGGTACCAACGGTAAGACCAGCATAAGTCGCATGCTCTATCATTCCTGGAAAAGCGAAGGCAAAAATTGCGCAGTGATCGGAACCCTGGGAGCAACTTATTTCGCCAGCGGTAAGGAAATCCATATTGAGACCGGCTACACCACTCCGCGAAGTTATCAGCTTTTGGAGCTTCTACATCGAATGCATCAGGCAGGGATTGAGAAAGTGGCGCTGGAAGCCAGTTCTGAAGCTCTGGCTCTGGGAAGGCTGGAATGCATCCATTTTCATCAGGCTATATTTTGCGGACTTTCTGTAGATCATCTGGATTATCATCGAACAATGCATCGCTATTTCATGGCCAAGGTACATCTATTTACGCTTCTGCGACGAGGTAAAGGTAAAGGTAAAGGTAAAGGTAAAGCCATCGTTCAAGATCTGAGCAGGACTTCCGAGGATCAATACTCGCGGAAACTTCAGAGATACCTTGGTCGCCTGGGCCTTGAAACAACGGTAGTGGATTCATTTGCTAGCTTTCAATTAAATGTGCCTGTAGAATTTAATCAGCGCAATGCAAACCTTGCCTGGAAAGCCAGCGGTCTTCCTTTTGATTCTGGATTGTTTGCAGGAATGCCCGATGTGCCTGGTCGAATGAATCGAATCGCCGTAAACGATGGAGTGGATGCCATCGTCGATTATGCCCATACTCCGGATGCGCTGCAGAGAATTCTGGAACAACTGAGTAAGATGGATTACCGCCACTTGATTTGCGTATTCGGATGTGGCGGAAATCGAGATTCCTCCAAGCGGTTGCTGATGGGCCGGGCAGCCATGGAGCTGGCTACAGAGATCATAGTTACCGACGACAATCCGCGAAAGGAAGATCCCGCTAGTATTCGAAAACAGATTCTGGAAGCTAAACATTTACCGGATTTAAAGCCAGTGTTTCAGGAGCTTCTGGAAATGCCGGATAGACGGGAAGCCATCATCTGCGCTCTCAATATGGCCAGCGAAAGAAGCGGAAATGGTGAGAAATCCTGCGTGCTTATTGCTGGAAAAGGACATGAGGATTACCAGATCTATGGAACCGAAAAGAAGCACTTCTCTGACCAGGAAGTAGTGCAGGCATGGCAGGCAGAAAAAAATCCATGATCCGTTCTGAGCATCTAACAGATTCCGGGGCCCGGCTATCTTCAGCTTCCAGTCCTTTGGTGGAATCCTTCTCAGGAGCAAGCACAGATACAAGAAAGGTTCAACCCGGAGAGATCTTCTTCTGTCTGAAGGGCCCTAACTTTGATGCCCATGATTTCGCATCCGTTGCTTTGGAAAAAGGGGCCACTGGCATCGTAATAGAGCAGGGGCGAGAAGATGATGTAACGGCCAGTTTAGCCGAGAGCGAACCTGCCTGGGCTCAGCGAATGGCTCTTTACCTTTGCGAAGATCCATTGAAGACGATGCAAGATGTTGCCAGGCTGCATCGCAGGGATCAGTCCTACACCGTTATTGCTGTTACCGGGTCCAATGGAAAGACTTCTGCCAAGGAGATGCTTCTCGGAATGCTATCTGAGCTTCTGGGCCAGAGTTCCGTGGATGCTACGGTGGGAAATTTAAACAATCATATTGGAGTCCCGCTTACTCTTTTGAATCTAAAGCCAGGAATCAGCCATGCAATTATCGAGATGGGGATGAATCATGCCGGGGAAATCGATCTACTGTCATCCATTGCAGAGCCGGACCATGGACTGATTACTTCGGTGGGGCGAGCTCATATAGAATTCTTTTACAGTAAGCGAGGCATTGCACGAGCCAAGCAAGAGCTAATGCAATACTGCAAAACCAGTCTGTGCTATCCTGCCTCTGCCATTGGCAAAACCTATCTGTTGCGAAAGAGTAAAGACACTAATTCGCGGGGAAAACCGGCCATTGCACTATTTGGGATGGCGGATGATCCAGGATGGGAAGCGGTGCCAGTCAGGGTGCGAAAGCAAGGGCTCTGGAAATCATTGAAGGGGCGGGATCTGCAATTCGGTCCATCCGGCCTGGAGTTCTCTCTTGAGAGCGAGGATTTCCAGGGAAAAGTGATCAACCAGCATTATTATTCCCGAGTGCAGGCCGAAAACCTCCTGGGCTGTATCGCCACACTAAACATGGCCGGATTTCCCTTGCAGAGTGTCCAGGAAGCTGCCAGGCATGCAGCCCCCGTATCCGGTGGAAGGTTTCACATTCTTAGAAAGGAGAACCGAATTCTTGTGGATGATACATACAATGCCAATCCTGATTCCTTCCTGGCCGCCATTCGATCTCTGAGAAAGATGCTGCCTGAGGGAAAGCTCCTCTGCCTGGCCGGGCAAATGGCTGAACT
The DNA here is from genome assembly GCA_002717505.1 of Leptospiraceae bacterium. Lineage (GTDB taxonomy): Bacteria > Spirochaetota > Leptospiria > Leptospirales > Leptonemataceae > UBA3465. Next base: position 34,522 of record PBEB01000063.1, on the reverse strand, counting down.
GGGTAGCGCCGGAGCAGCCGGTCATTTTGAAATTGGACAGATACTGAAAGAAGATTCCTATGAAATTCAGGCCGTAGGCACCGATGGAGCACGAAAGTACCTGGAAGGCTTTGGAAAGGACTTAGAGAGAATGTCTGAGCCAGGTGAGCATTACAGGTTTTTCTTTCCGGACAGCGCAGAGCTTGCCGATCATATAGAGAGGAATTCGCAGTATTATCTGTCTTTTGATGGAATCCTGGTCAAGGGATCAAGAAGCGCCCGTATGGAGCAAGCCTGCGAAGCTCTGAAGCGAATCGGTTATGTTTGAATATCTGTACACTAACTACGATATGCCGGGTTTCTTTCGATTATTCGGTTTTGTCAGTTTCCGGGCATTGCTGGCCGGCCTTTTCTCCATGACTCTTTCATTTGTTGTAGGGGATCGAATTATTCGATGGCTAACCGGTCTGAAGTTCCGGGAAACCATTCGCGATGATGGACCGTCTTCCCATGCTTCCAAAGCCGGCACTCCAACCATGGGTGGCATTCTAATTCTCTTGAGTCTTACTGTTTCCTGCGTTTTATTTGGCAACTTTTCCAATCTGCACTTTAATCTGATTCTGTACTGCACTTTATTGCTGGGAGCCATAGGCTTCTGGGATGATTATTCCAAAGTCGTCCTAAAGAAGAAGGGCGGAATGAGCGCTCGCACAAAGATGGGTCTTTCCATACTGATTGCGGCCTTCTTCCTGTTTATGTACATCTGCTATACTCCGGCAGAAGTGGCTCGCGCCGATGGTATCAACTACGAGACAACAGACCTCTTCATGCCTTTCATCAAGGGCCCTGTATGGACCATGCCATTGATCCTGGGTGTGGTCTTCTGGCTATGCGTAATTCTGGGTACGGTGCATGGAGTGAATCTTACGGATGGGCTGGATGGGCTGGCCATCGGAAATGTTTCTATCGTAACGGTGACGTTTGGTATATTGGCCTATCTAACCGGTTCGCCGCGCATGGCCGACTATTTGAATATTCCTACAGTAACGGGAGCTGTGGAAATCAGTGTCTTTCTTGCAGCGCTGGCCGGAGCCGGCATAGGCTTTCTCTGGTTCAATGCCGCTCCTGCCAGAATATTCATGGGGGATACAGGTTCTCTTTCTCTGGGGGGGGCTCTGGGAATGACAGCCATTGTATTGAAGAAAGAGATTCTGCTTCTGGTAGCCGGCGGTGTCTTTGTTCTGGAAGCTCTGTCCGTAATTCTTCAGGTCGGAAGCTACAAGCTGCGAAAAAAACGAATCTTTAAGATGGCTCCTCTGCATCATCATTTTGAGGAGCAGGGTTGGCCAGAAACCAGGATCGTGGTTCGTTTCTGGCTTGTAGGTCTCATTCTAAGTCTGGTATCTCTTTCTACTCTTCGCATACAATAGATATGGCTTCTTTTCTGGAAAGAAAGAGAGTCCTGGTACTGGGGGCCATGGGCAAATCGGGAAGAAGTTTGCAGGAACTTCTTCATGAACTGGGCGCTATCATTTCCATTACCGATCAAGACCAGGAAGGTAAACCTGCTGTACCTGTTGAGATGGACCTTCGTCCGGAACAGGGGCGATCTGTCCTGGACCAGTGCAAGCCAGATTACCTGGTAACTGCACCTGGAGTGCCTCTGGCTCTACCTATCTTCGAAGCAGCTCGAAGCGAGGGGATTCCTGTGTACGGGGAGTTGGACCTGGCATTCCATGTTATGGAAGATCAGGGGCATTCCCCCTATGTATTCGCCATTACTGGAACGGACGGGAAGTCCACCACCGTCAGCATGATCGAGCATATCCTCAAGCAATTGCCTTTCGCTCCGTCCGTGGTGGCCTGCGGAAACATTGGGCTTCCTCTTTCTCAAGTTGTATTGGACGGTGTGCCGGATATTCTGGTGGTAGAATGCTCCAGTTTCCAGCTTGAGTCAGTGGACTATTTCCATGCGAATACGGCCTGTATACTCAACATCGCTTCTGCGCATATGGATCGTTACGATTCCATCGACGAATACGCTCAGGCAAAAGCAAACATTGGCAGAATGCAGGGCACCGAAGATCTGCTCCTGATCGGTGCGGATTTTCCCTATTTGAACGAATTCGACGAAATGAGCGGCCGACTGGAAAGGCTGGATGTGGAGAGCTTCGGAAATGGTTATGGTCCTTTCCTTGAGTCACTGCGAATTCCCGGAAAGCACAATCGATGGAACCTCCTGTTCGCCTTGCGAATGATCCAGGATTACTTCATACGAAATGGGATTTCCTGGGATGACAATAAGGATGCTCTGAAAGAAGCTATTGGCAGCTTCACCGAGTTGCCTCATCGCATGGAAGTCGTAGCGGAAAAATCAGGGATTCTCTTTATAAACGATAGCAAGGCTACCACCGTTCAATCCGCCAAAATGGCCCTGGGTTCATTCTCTGGAAGACCGGTACACATCCTGATGGGAGGCCTGGATAAAAAAGGGGACTTCTCACCGTTCAGAGGAAATGCTTCCCACCGGGTTTACCCATTTGGTCAGGCTGCCAGCCAGATCCAGAAACAGACAGATGCTCCTCATAGCTACCCCGACCTGACGGCAGCCTTCCAGGCTGCCTGCGCTATGGCATCCAGACAGAGTCCGGCTCTGGCAGCAAACGAAGACGAAAGGCCCGTTGTGCTTCTGAGTCCCGGCTGTCCATCGCAGGATCAGTATCGTAACTACGAAGAAAGAGGGAAACATTTTCGCAGCCTTGTGGAGGAATGGAAAGCATGAGCGGCGCCGATACAGCCGTGCGAAAGCCAGATCTATGGATCTTCCTGAACGTTCTTATTCTGGGCGGAGTTGGATTAATGATCCTGCTTTCTGCCTCGGCGTTACAGGCTAATCTGGATCTGGATGATCCCTATTTTTATGCGCGAAGGCAGGCGGTGTTCTCGGTAGCCGGTATCGTTGGATTCTTTGTCATCGCTCGATTTTCTCCTGGTGCATTGCGCAAGCTTGCATTACCTTCCATGCTTGTTGCTCTGGGACTTCTGCTTCTGGTTTTTGTTCCGGGCATAGGCAGGTCTGTGGCTTCTTCCAGAGACAGCTTTCATCGGTGGATTGATCTGGGTTTTTTTTCCTTCCAGCCATCGGAATTCGCCAAGGTAGCTCTGGTGCTTTATGTGTCTTCCATGCTTCTGGATCGAAAGGGACAGTTTGAGCAATTCTCACTCAAGGAGTTACTGCGTTCCTTTATACTGGTTGGTTCGGTGCTGGCGGCCATCCTTTTGGAGCCACAGTATGGAACGACGCTGACTTTGATTTCTGTTATCTCAATATTGATCTATGTTGCCGGTTTTCCTGTACTGAGGCTGCTCCTTCTGGGCTTATCTTTGCTACCTATACTGGCCATGTTACTGGTGATGTGGGAATACCGCTTTGAGAGATTTCAGGTATGGCTGGATCCCTATGAGTATCGCTATGCAGGGGGCTACCAATTGGTCACTGCTTTTCGCGCCTTTGGCGAAGGTGGCTGGTTTGGTCAGGAGCTGGCATCGGGCTTCGGCCACAGATATTTGACCTTTGGTCATACTGACTTTGTGCTGGCGCTCTTTTCCGAAGATTTTGGATTCCTGGGAGTGGCCGTACTTCTGGGGCTCTACCTTTCATTACTCTGGCGCTCCATCATCTTGCTTCGCAGACAGAAGAATGAATACCTGTTCCTTCTCGGCGCATCGGCAATTACTATCCTCTTTCTCCAGGTTGTGGTCAACCTGTGCGTGGTCACCGGATTGATTCCTACTACGGGCATCAGTCTACCTTTCGTAAGTTACGGCGGTTCATCGCTTATCGTATCCTATGCTCTGTGCGGATTGATCTGGCAGGCAACTGCTCTTCCCGAAGACGCCATCCCTGTGCGAAAACCTCGCAAGGTAGTCAGTGTTTCGAAATCAGATTCGATGGAAACGGAACCGGCCACCACCCAGGCCAGCCCTGCAGCGCCAGAGCCTTCGCCTGGGCCTGCTACCAGAAACGCGACTTCAGCCAGAAGAAATGAATCCGAGAAGCCCTTGCCTGCAGGCCGGGCTATCAAACTGTAATCCTCCATGCAACCTAGATTTCTTGTTGTAGCAGGCGGCACCGGCGGCCATCTTTCCCCGGGCACTGCTCTTGCTTCCCATCTTCAGGATTCCGGGCTTTCGGTGGAGTTTTTGAGCCTGAAAAAGAACTCCGGGTACCCGGATTTGAAATCGGCCAATTATCCGGTTCACTTTTACAGCGCACCTTCGTTGAACGCCCGGCGAATCCTGCTGTTTCCCTTTCAGTTAATTGGGGCAATTATTCATGCATTTCCTGTTGTAAGAAAAAGCGATGCAGTAGTTTTGATGGGGGGCTTTCCCTGTTTGCCCGCCGGTCTTGCAGGGCTGATGCTACGCAAGTCCATCTATCTCTGCGAACAGAATGCTGTAATGGGACGTGCGAATCGATTCTTTGCTCGCTTCGCCCGAAATGTGTTCTTGAATCTACCGCTTACCGGGCGAAACCATACAGGGGATTGGCCTGTGGTGGGTAATCCCTTGCGAAAATCCTTCTTACAAAAGACGGCAAGGAGCACAAAGAAGAGCGTTGCTGCCAAAAAGAAGAGTTCCCGATCAGCAGCGAGCCATGTTTCCGGTTTTTCCTCCGGCCGAGGTTCCAGGATCCTGGTGGCCGGTGGAAGCCAGGGGGCCAGACAATTGAATGAAATGGTTCTGGATCTGGCTCGCTCGCATCCAGATGAGTTTCAGAAATACAGATGGGTTTTGCAGGCCGGTCTGAAAAACGAAGACTACATGCGAAGTGAATTAAGTGGTCTTAAAAACATCAAGGTCATTGGTTTCGATCCAGATATTCATCGCTTCTATCGGGAAGCGGATCTCATGGTTTGCCGGGCCGGAGCCGGTGTTCTTACAGAAGCCTTTCTCTTTGGCCTTCCTATGATTTTGATTCCCTATCCCTATGCCACCGATTCGCATCAAAAAGAAAATGCTATGTACGCTCATCTGGCTGGAGCGGGTGTACTCATAGATAGCACGGAATCCAGAGGAGACCTGTTGCGGGATGCTTTGCAGGGATTGAATGCGAAAAAGCTAAAAGGCATGGCTCGGTTAAGCCACTCCCTTGCTCGGCCTGATGCCGCCACCAGAATCCAGAATTACCTTCTTCAAGACCTAAAAACGAAGACTTAAATCATTGGCGAATCCAGGATGCATGATATTTGGATGCGATGGGCCAGATTTTTAGTCGAGCTTCGACGATGCGCGATAGGTTAGGCGAAAGCTCAAAACTAGTTGGGACGTTGATGGGAAGGGATGGCAGGCCGCTCAGGACCTGCCATATGTTTTACTGCATTCCTGCAGGTTCCTGTTCATTTACTTCATAAACGTCGTAGTCTGATTTGCGAAAACCGGTGACAATCGCATCGGATATGCCAATATACACGGACTTTCCGGTCTTCATCACATCGTAGATATGTTTGGCCATACCTTCGTTGGTTACAGAATAGGGATGAACTTTACCAGTCTTTTCATCCAGATACAGACCTTCGTAGGTGCCTATAAGGGTTCCCTGCTCATCCAGTTGCAGAAATTTGCCTTTGAACGAAAATTGTCTGGATCCGGTTTGATCCACCTTCATGGACGGAGCCGGTTCTGCGGCCGAAGGAGAAGGATTTATAGCCTTTACGATTTCGAAGTCTGTATTGAGGCCCAGGTTCTCGATTCTGTGAATGCGATACTGGATCAAGAAGCTTCCCTCTTTTTTCTGTTGCAGAAAATTCACCACTTCTTTGTTCTCCGGGCGAACACTGAACTGAATGGTGCGATCTATGGGAGTGTAGCACTCGTAATCTTCGCGAGAGCACTCTTCATCATCATTGTAGCCAGTGACGATGAGTTCGCCTTCGAAGGAATCAAACATAATTCCCTGGCTTTCCAGCTTGGTGAGTTTCTTCACAACCATCCATCCTTCAGCATAGGTGCCGATGGCCATGGCTGGCGTGGCGCTTAGCAGCATAAATACCGCCGCAGTAAGTTTCCAGTTTCTCATATTGCGTTGGATTCTGTACCGTGCGGTGTCAGGATCAAGCAATTCCCTGGAAAAAGAGTGGTGTCCAGAGGCCGGACTGCGGACCTATCCGAGTGCAGTCTGCTTCCGTGAAAAATCAGGCCCAAACAGTGTACATGATCGGCATTGGTGGCTCCGGTATGCTCCCTCTGGCGCGGCTGGCTCTGGCCAGAGGGTATCAGGTTCTGGGCTCAGATGCCAAACTGAGTTCTGAGGCAATCGCCTCTCTAAGAGAGGAAGGAATTGATGCAGTGGGTCCGCCCGATGCAGCGCGAATCGCGGATCTGAAAAACGGTCTGGTTGTGTACAGCACTGCGATATCAGACGGGCATCCGGAGAGAATGCAGGCTAGAGAGCAAGAGGCCCGGAATGAAATCAGACTATTGCATCGCATGGATTTCCTGAATGAGCTGGTAGGGCATTGCGAAATCCGGCTGGGAATGGCCGGTACCCACGGAAAGACTTCCAGCACTGCTCTGGCTGGCTGGATGTTGATGCAGCTAAAAAAGGATCCATTGATTATTGCCGGAGGTCGGCCACTCTACTTGAAAAGAGCCATTCGAAATGGAGACCATATCGCGGTTTTTGAAACCGATGAGTCGGACGGCAGTTTTCTCCGATCCAATGCAACCCATCGATTAATTCTGAACGCAGATGAGGATCATCTTAACTACTATGGTAGCTTTCAGAGCTTGCAGGGTGCCTTTCAGGAATTCGCATCCTTCGGACAGGTAATATTCAATGCCAGCGATACCGGTTTGATTCCACTTCAGCAGAATTCTGAACTGTGTGGGTATAGTATTCTGGAAAGCCGCGGCGATTGCGAAAAAAGTCAGGCATTTATGGCTGGCTATTTCCCACAGGCCGATGATACACTGGAATTTCGTATTCTCTGGTCTGCTCGGAAGGATTCAGCAATGACGGACCGTGCCCGGGGGGCTTCGACAGAATCAGCTGATCTAGAGCCGTCCAGGTCTCCGGGCTCCTCCGTTCAGTTCCATCGATTTCGTCTGGCTGTACCCGGTCGCCATTTCGCATCCAACGCTCTGGGAATCCTGGGTCTGTTGCTTCTTGCTTTTCCTGATCTGAGTTTAGAAGAATGTATCCAGGCAATGGAAAGCTTTCCAGGTACCGAGCGAAGGCTGGAACTCCTGGGGCAATATGAAGGCATGCCTGTTTACGACGACTATGGACATCATCCTTCTGAGATTCGCGCAGTCCTGGATGCACTGAGCCAGAGGTTTCCGGACCGCGAAATTCGAGTTGTGTTTCAGCCGCATCGTTACAGCAGAACTCAAGAATTGGCCCCCGCATTCGCAGAAAGCCTGGCGCATGCAGATCGTGTCTTTCTGCTTCCCCTGTATAGTGCCGGTGAGGACCCGGTTCCAGGTGTGGACTCCTCGCTTATAGCGAACTTCATGCCTCAGGCGAAGCGAGCCACCCTGCTGGAGGACGATGTTTCCTCTGTGTTCCAGAGCTCTGCTGAGCCAGCTATCGTCCTTTTTCTGGGCGCCGGGGATGTTTCGCAAATAGCAAGGCACCTGTTTCAAGAAATCGCTTAGCATATGTTGAGCAGTGTTAGTGAGTTGCAGGTTTTGAAGCAGCCGATTATTCGGATAGGATGCTATACATGCGACGGTAGCCTTTTTCGTATTTGTTAGAAGGAAGCCCGGCCTTTTTTTGATTGCTCTTTTTAATGCGACATAATAAAGAAGGCACACAGGCGCGCTGTGAAAATCTTTCCTGAAAATATGGAAAGGAGGGAAAGAGACCTGTATCTGTTTCTCTCCCTGTCTTCGGCTGCATTCTTAATAGCCGGAATTCTGTTATTATTATTTCCTCCGGTGCCTGAAGGGAAGGTCGAGGCGCTGACTCTCAACGGAAATCGCCTGTTTTCTCAAGAGGAAGTGCTGGAACTGGCTGCGATTCGCCTGGGGCAGGATCTGGATGGCGATGGTCTGGAAGAGGCCTTGAGTCGTTTGAAGAGTCATGCCTATATCATAGATGTAGAAGCGGACTTTGATGGTGAAGAGCTAGCGCTGAACCTGGTTGAGGCTGAATGTCTGGCCATACTGGAAACATCCAGAGGCGTATTTGACATCGGTTCCGGCCCGGTAATCCTATCCAGGGAATTTCCACGATGCAGAGGAGTACCATTGCTTCGCACAGATGTACCAACAGATCTAAGCCTTACTCAACCGCGCCTGAGAGGCTTTTTTCAGTTCTGGTCTTTCGTGTATAAGCATTATCCTGAGCTCGTGGGGCGTATCTCAGAAGTACGAGTTACCAGGTCGGGTGGCTTGACTCTCTATTCAAGGGAGCCAGGAATAAGGATTGAATTGCCGGAATCACCGGGCCCGGCAGGAGCCACCAGGCTTTATGCTACGGTAGGATTTCTGGAGGATCAAAACATTCGCCGAGGACTCGTAGATTTACGTGGATCTGACGCACTGGTGTTACCAGGAAAATGAAGGAATTTTTAAGCGCCATAGATATAGGGTCCAGCCTGACTCGCGTAGTAGTGGGTCGCTTGGCCGAAGAAAGCCTGGAAGTTGTGGGCGTAGGGGCGGTTCCTTCTCGCGGCGTTCGGGGCGGTGTTGTGGTGAACATCGAAAACGTTGTGCAATCCATTGCCGATGCTGCCCGCGAGGCTGAACTAATGAGCGGAATGATGGTGCAGGATGCCTACGTCAATGTGTCCGGAAAGCATCTTCATGGCGAAAACTCTCGTGGTGTTGTAGCGATTACGAATCGGGAACGTGTAGTAACGGAGAACGATGTGTATCGCGTAATTGAGGGTGCGCAGTATGTGCGAATCCCGGCGGACCAGGAGATTTTGCATGTTCTGGCCCGGGAATTCAGTGTAGATGATCAGACCGGTATTAAGGATCCCATCGGAATGACTGGAGTCCGTCTGGAAGGCGAAGTACACATTGTGATGGCTGCGAAGACCGCATTGACGAATCTGAACAAGGCGGTGAACGGGGCAGGCATTCGGATGGTGGACGGGATCATGAGTTCCCTGGCTTCCGCCGAATCCAGTCTTTCTGCAGGAGAAAAGGATCTTGGAACCGTAGTTGTGGACATGGGCGGCGGTGTTTGCGATATCGCTGTCTACCTGGAAGGTGGCCTGTTTTTCTCTTCTGTTGTGCCGCTGGGCGGAATCCATGTGACTCAAGACTTATCCATTGGATTGAAGCTGCCTGTGGAGCAGGCAGAGATTGTTAAGAAGACCATGGGATGTGCTCGTGCAAGTCTTGTAGATCCTACAGATAAAGTGGAGTTACCTGCTGTTAGCGGTCGGCCTCCGCGCTGGGTACTTGTAAAGGATATCGCAGCTATCATTGAACCCAGAATGACAGAGATTTTCGAATTTATAGATGAGCAACTGGTACGATCAGGTAAAAAGAATGCTCTGGCCGGCGGCGTAGTGCTGACCGGGGGCGCTTCGCTGCTGGACGGGACGGTAAGTCTGGCGGAAGAGATTCTAGGTCTGAATGCAACCGTTGCTTCTCCTGCTCAGGTAGGAGGATTTTCCGATCGAGTGGACAGTCCCGAGTATGCTACTTCTGTAGGATTGCTTCGATTCGCTGCTCGAATCGGCGACGAAGGTGGCGCCCAGCAACAAATAGAGAATGAGGGCGGCCTGATATCCAGATTGAAAAACTGGTTTCAGGAAAACCTTTAATCGGTAAGTCGTCGGGGCGACGACGAAATGGAGATCCGGTTATTGCTGGAAGGCCTGGACGATGTCCTGACCGGAAAATGTGGGAATGGCGTGGTTCCAGCTGCGAAAGCAGTTGTGTCGTGCAAGCGGCGAGAATCATATAGAAGGAAGTATGCTATGCTACAATTAGAAGACGAAAAGACCTCACCTACATTAATCAAAGTCGTGGGAGTAGGCGGCGGCGGAATGAATGCCGTCAATCGTATGATCGATGCGGACTTGAAAGGTGTGGAGTTCATTGTTGTAAATACAGATGAACAGGTGATTCGCCTTTCGGCCGCCGAAGAAAAGGTTGTGATTGGTCAAAAGACTACCCGGGGTATGGGCGCAGGAGGAGATCCAGAAGTGGGACTCCGGGCCGCCCAGGAAGATCGGGATCGACTGGCGCAGACATTAAAAGGTGCCGACATGGTTTTTATTACCGCCGGTATGGGCGGTGGAACCGGCACAGGCGCTGCACCTATTGTTGCGGAAGTCGCAAGAAGCGTTGGAGCTCTTACGGTGGGTGTTATTACGCTACCCTTCCAGATGGAAGGGGCTCGTAGAATGAAGCATGCAGTGAGTGGTATGGAAGCCATGAAAGAGCATGTGGATACCCTGATTACAATCAAGAATGATCATATCTTCAAAGTAGTGGATCGTACCACGCCGGTAGATGTGGCTTTTCGCATGGTAGATGAAATCCTTCTGGGAGCCGTAAGAGGTATTTCCGACCTGATCAATACAGCCGGCCTGGTAAATGTTGATTTCGCAGATGTGCGAAGCATCATGGCCGAAACCGGAGATGCCATAATGGGCTCTGGCGAAGGTATTGGCGAAAATCGGGTGATGGATGCCGTGAACCTTGCCATCAATAACGCCCTTCTGGAAGACATGAATATCGAAGGCGCTACAGGGGTTCTCATCAATGTATGCGGCGGCGAAGACCTTAGCATGGCGGAATGGAAGGATGTTTCCGAGCTGGTAACGGCTCATGTGGATCCTCAGGCAAACATTATCATCGGTTTGACTATAGACGAAGGTCTCCGGGACCGAATGCGAGTTACCGTAATTGCCACCGGCTTTGACAAAGCCAGCTCTCGCAAAAAGCCTGCGGGCTGGAAGGGATACAAAGAAGATGGACGTGTGCGTCCGTATCATCCGGTACAGGAAGCAGCGGAGCAAGAGCTTAAAGGCCGACCAGTTCGCTCCGGTGGAATGCGACCCGCAGCCGAAGCTCATGCAGAACCAGAAGCACCTCCAGTAGTCAGTATGCGTCAGTTTTATCGCGCTGAAGAAGAGCAGGCTGTTCCTCGAATGCAGGAAATCTACGATGACTTTGACTTAGAAGAAGCAGAACCGGAAGCCCATCATCCTGTACCTGCTCGAAAAGTGTCCGGCGATGATTACGGAAATCCCATGGCCACACCGATGGATGCAGAGGAATATTACCGAACTGCGGGCAGAAATCGAGTTTCTGCCGAGAAAAAAAGAACCATAAGCGAGGATGATCTGGACATTCCTGCCTATTTACGCCGTAAAGGCTAACTATGGGTGGATTCTCCTATCTGGTCTGGCTCAGCCTGGGCCTGGCCTTGATTGTCCTGGAACCCTTGATTCCAGGACTGGTGGTCATCTTTCTCGGTTTTGGCGCCTTGCTAACCGGAGCAGTGGTCTTTTTTGATCTAATCCCGGGTCTTACCGGCCAGATGTTTTTCTGGCTCATTTCATCCGGACTAATGATCGGCCTGCTCCGGGAGCAGGTCCGGAAGATTTTCCCCTCACTGGAAAAGTCTGAAGGCAGCGATGAATCGGAATATCTGGACCGAGAGGTAGAAGTAGTGGCCCTGGTGGATGGAAAATCGGACCGAGGCAGGGTTCGATTCATGGGAACCACATGGAAAGCCCGATGCCAGGAGCCGTCCGAGCAGATTCCTGCAGGTAGTTTTGCAAAAATTGCTGGACGAGACAATCTGACCCTTATCGTTTACGGAGCCCCCAAGGAGAATTGAGATGTTATTTTACAGCGCTGTAGCACTGATTGTTATAATCATACTGGTAATAAAGACCTTTGTTATTGTACCCCAACAGCATGCCTATGTGAAAGAAAGGCTGGGTAACTTTAACAAGGTTCTGGAACCTGGATTCCATTTCCTGATTCCCATCGTGGATCGGGTGGCCTATAGGCATATTTTGAAAGAACAAACCATCGACGTACCTCCTCAGGTCTGTATTACCAAGGACAACGTTCAGGTAGAAGTGGATGGTATTCTCTACTTAAAAGTCCTGGATGCCACCAAGGCCAGCTACGGAATTAGCGACTATAGGTTTGCTTCCATTCAGTTGGCTCAGACCAACATGCGTTCCGAAATAGGAAAGATTGACCTGGACCGCACCTTTATGGAGCGGGAAAAGATTAACGAGGACATTATCAAGGCTGTAGATATGGCCAGTGATCCCTGGGGCGTGAAAGTGATTCGCTACGAAATCAAGAATATCATGCCTCCTCGATCTGTGCTCGCTACGATGGAGAAACAGATGACTGCAGAAAGGGATAAAAGAGCTGAAATCTTCCATTCGGAGGGTGAGAGAGCTGCCACAATTAACCGTTCCGAAGGCGATCGTCAGGAAGCCATTAACATGTCGGAAGGTGATAAGCAACGAAGAATCAATACGGCAGAAGGTCAGGCCAGACAGATTGAACTGATCTCCGAAGCAACAGCCAACTCCATTCAGCTGGTGGCTACGGCCATTCAGAAACCGGGTGGCAATGAAGCCGTTAAGCTCCGAATCGCAGAAGAGTTTATCAAGCGCTTTGGTCAGGTGATAGAAAAGTCCAGAACCCAGGTAGTGCCTCTGGGGCCGGCGACGATTCAAAGCACATTCGAGGGCCTGAAAGGGCTTATGAGTGGTCTGGAAAGTCCAAAGAATCCAGGAGGAAGACAGGGCTGAGCCTGAGTCTGGAGGAAAAACATGTTAGATACAATTGGCTTAATTTTTTATATCCTTTTTGGCATCTTTGTTCTCTATAAGTTTGCCCGTGCGATTCGTATTGTTCCTGCCCAGGATGTTTACATTGTTGAACGGCTGGGTAAGTATCGAAAGAGTCTTTATGCTGGCTTTCATCCGCTGGTGCCTTTCTTCGATCAGGTGGCTTACAAGCTTACCCTGAAAGAAGAAGCCATCGATGTACCTTCGCAGCTTTGTATTACTAAAGATAACGTTCTCATCTCTGTAGATGGAGTTGTGTACATGAAGGTTGTGGATCCCTACAAGGCGGCCTACAACGTAACCAATTATCGCTATGCATTGATTCAACTGGCTCAGACAACCATGCGCTCTGTGTTCGGTCATCTGGATCTGGACAAGACTTTTGAAGAACGAGAAACCATCAATGCACAGATTGTAAAGGTAGTAGATGAGGCCGCAGACTTCTGGGGCATCAAGATTCTAAGATACGAAATTCAAAATATCAGCCCTCCAGATTCTGTGATCGATGCCATGGAGAAGCAAATGACTGCAGAGCGGGAAAAGCGAGCTGTAATTGCCATCTCTGAAGGTGATATGCGCAGCAAGATTAACCGTTCCGAAGGTCAGATGCAGGAAATGATCAACCGTTCTGAAGGTGAGAAGCAAAAGTTAATCAATGAAGCCGAAGGTAGAGCAAGAGAGATTGAAGCTCTGGCTCAGGCTACTGCCGTGGGTATTGAAAAGATCGCGCAATCTATTACGCAACCTGGTGGATCCTCGGCTGTATACTTAACTCTGGCCGAAGACTATCTTCGCAAGCTGGAAGGTATTGCCAGCGAAGGAAACCAGGTCATTCTACCTCTGGATCTATCCAGAATCGAAGATGTTCTGGATGGTCTCAGTGATTTTGCACCGGGGAATCCTAAAAAGTAATTAGAGGATTTTCGTTGATTCGGTCAGTGGTGTTTCTTTAAAGAATCGCATGGCCGGCAGCCGATATCTCGGAAAAAGTGCATTGGATCCGATATCTGCGGAGAAATTATCGGATCCAATGTTTCCGATATTTTTCCAGGGATCGTAGCCGTCTGTCAATGCCGATCCATAACATCACGTCACAATTAGGATGTAAGTCTGTGCTCCAGGCCAGTCTTCCCTGCCGTCAGTAATAATAGTATTGCCATGACCCTCCTGTGGTTTCGGAATTCCCAGTTCCTTCCTCAGGCACTCATAGATCCCGTTGCCCGGCCCTGACCATCGGGCTTATGTTTCGCCAGGCGATGGTCATCGGGCTTACGTTTCGCGTGGTGATGATCATCGGGCTTATGTTTCGCCTGGCCGATGGCTTTCGGTTGATGTACGGTCGAGCCATGATGAGAAAGGAGGAATCCATAAAATGAATCGTTTCTGGCACTCTTTCGTTCCCTTTGTTGCAAGCCTGATTCTTTTTCAGGGATTGCTGGGGCATTGCACTTCCGCAGACACAGTTAAAGAAGAGTCTCTGATCTTTCTTCAAGAGCGCTACGGGGAGCCTTTTCAGGTACAGTCCATCGACATGCAGAGAAACGAGGGCAACTGGGGCACTGCAAGGCTGCAGCTGAAACCAGAGCGTCATCCGGACTTGATTTTTCAGCTCAACTACAATTATTCCGATCACCGAATCATTTTCGAAAACTATCTCCTTAGACTCTGGGAAAATGAAGTAAAAGAGAAACTCAAGAGTCGCTTTCCCAAACTGGACTATGCTTCCCTGCGACTACGTATCGCACGAAGAAAATCCCTTTCTGCCAATGGCATGGACCTTCCTGTGGACAAAACTCTGAATGGACTGAATGCTCTGTCGGAACCTACCCTTTCGGTGGAATTGCTGGATCTGCAGGAGCCCGCGGATCCGGACTACGCCAGTCTGGCAACTATGATGCAATATTTGCCTACCCTGGGATTTCGCAAAGTATCTTTGAGGTTGGAGTATGGAAAGGGAGGCAAAGAAGGGAAGCTCCTGGCCCAATGGTACGGGACTCTCAAGCCACCTGGAAGCAACCAGCTGAAGGCACTTTTTCGCGGGCCGGGTGAGCCTCCCTTATCACAAATCGTCAAGGAGGACTTTGATAGAGCAATGGATTACCTGAAGGGGGGAAATACAAACCAGGCGCTGCAAGTATTTGAATCTATTGTGCGAAACCATGACAATCCCTACCGCTATAATCCATATGTGGTAGCTCAGTCCGGATACGTTTACGAGGCAGCGTTTGAGGCTGGTAAGATCTTGAAGGAAAGAGGAGAAAGGAACAGGGCCAGAACCTATTTTAATCTAATCCAGGAAAGGCTCTCTTATGAAGAGGTGCCCTTGCGCTACGCTGCCTATCTTCGTTACATTGAAAAGAATCAGGAGTGATTGGCCAAATTTCAGCGGACCAACTCAGCAGGCGGACTATGATAGCATGCAAGGAATGAAAGGCACCGGACGGTGGATAGAAGCCGTCCGCTTATTCGGCCTTCGGGTCCCGTGAAATCCTGAACAGCTTCGTTAATTCCACCTGGTTGCCCTTGCCCAGATACTGTATTTCATCGAACATTTCACGGGTGATTCGAATTCCACGACCATGCATGCGACTCCTTTCTCCTTCGGCATGGATATTCCTCGAGAGCATTTGCTCTGTATCGAATCCGGCTCCTTCGTCCGCGATTCGAACAATCAGTCGGTTCTGATCGTAATCAAAGCCCACCCGAATTTTCTTATTTCGAATTGCTGGATCCTGCAAGCGATGACGAACCAGGTCGAAATACCTGTCTTCTTCCAGGGCTCTGGCTTTTTCCTCGAAGGTAATCCCCAGATTGCCGTGCTCGATGGAATTCATCAGAGTTTCGCGAATGCCCAGAGTGACTCCCATGCGATCCGCTTCGTCCAGACATCGGGATGCGGTTTCTGTAATGCTTTTACTGATTGTGTCTATGAGCTGAATATCATTTCCGATTTCCAATTCTCTGGATGCCGAAAGAACGAACTGGCTCAAAACATCGTGCTGCATGGGAGCGGCCCTTCCAAAAACGATGGGCCAACCAAGATGCACGTAATCCAGAAAGACGTTCAATTCGATAATATTTCCGCCCCGAGTGATGAAGGGCAGGGTCATTTCAATTCTTCTTCTGGCCTCGGTCATGGATTTCAGCTGATCCAGAAGTAGTTCTCCCTCAAAGTTAAAGGCGCCGGAATCCTTTCCCAGAAAATTCAACAGGTTCCTGCCTACAATGTCGTCCGGTTCGTATCCCAGCAGGCCTTTAATGCGGTGGTTCATGGAGCGAATGGTTCCATCCAGTTCCATCGAGAAAATCATCTCAGGGGAAGCCTCCACCAGGTGCTTATGCCGTATGGAGGCTTCTTCCAGTTCTGCTTCCAGCAGTTTATTGGCCCGCAGGATTTCCTCGGACATCTGCTCGCGCTCTCTTTGAAGCATTCTGGTTTCGGATATATCGCGGGCAACGCCCAGATATCCTACAATACGATCTTCTTGAATCACAGGGGTAATCGAAAGCATCACCGGAAACCGACTACCATCTCGCCTGATGTAGGTCCATTCTCGTTCATCGGGTTTCTTTGTTTCCCTGCATTGAGCGATGAACGCTTCAAAGCCAGGGTTGATCATACGGTCCATTTCCTTGCTCAGTTCTATCGATCTCTGCACTACTTCGTGGGGATCATGGAAAATACCTGGATCGGTCTTACCTACGATTTCCTCTTCCGGGTAGCCCAGCATGCGGGCCGCGCCGGCGCTAAAGGTATGAATCGTCCCGCTCAAATCCGTAGAAATAAAACTGAAATTCGCGCTATCGAATATGGCTTTCTGCAGGCTCAGTGATTGCTTGAGTGCACTTCGAATTGTTTTTTCTTCTTTGATTTTTCTTCGAAGCTCCATCTGATTCATTACCTGGGTGGCCAGGCGATTCAATAGATCCTTTTGTTCATCGCTCAAGCTTCCCGGTTTTTTATCTATGACACATAACGTGCCCAGGGCATATCCATCCGGAGTGATGAGAGGGGCGCCTGCATAGAAGCGAATATTGGGATCCTCCAGCACCAGAGGGTTATCCTGGAATCGTTCATCCTGGCTGGCATCTTCAATTTCGAATACTCCTCGTTCATGGATAGCATGGGCGCAAAATGAGAACTCACGGGAAGTCTCTTGAGCATCGATGCCAATCTTTGCCTTAAACCACTGGCGGCCGGAATCTATGAGGGAAACCATAGATATTGGAGTGTTGCAGATGTAGGATGCCAGTTGCACCAGGTCATCAAAGGCCTGTTCTGCCTGCGTATCCAGAATATCGTAGCTATAGAGTGCGGCCAATCTCCTGCTTTCGTCTGGGGTAGGGTTCGGAACCTGCATGGTAGAACAGTTAATGAAACCAGTCTAAATGGCAATGAAATTAAGTTAAGAACGTCTTATAACTTAGAAGTCTGGCGCCGAATTTCGTAGAACAATGTTGGACCGGTTTCCAGTTCCATCTCTTTAACGAATGACATACCCAGACGTTGCAACACTTTGATGGAGTCCTGGTTTGGCCGGTCTACGCTGGCCATTACTCTTTCCTGTCCTATGGCAAAGCAATGCTGAATTACTGCTGCCGCAGCTTCCGTGGCAATACCGGNGCCACAATGCCCGGGTAGGATGGCATAGAGTAGCTGTAGTTCCGGGGGATCATGAAAGGCATGTATTCCGGTAAAGCCAATGGGGGAGTCATCGGATTCAATAAGCCATATTCCACAGCGGTCTGTTCGAAAGCGCTCCATGCTCTGGTTGATTATGGAAAGAGTCCAGTGTTCGGTTACTACAGCATCATCCAAAAGGTAACGGCGAATATGGGGATCGGCAAAAAGCTTATGAAGCGTCTGAAGGTCATCGTTCTGAACCGGGCGTAACTGTAAACGCGCAGTTTGTATTAAGAAATCATCGGGCCTCTTCATGCAGGGCCTCCTGACTGTAGTATGTCAAGCGCGCGCTGCTGGAACTCAAGAGGTACCAGTAACTTGATTTCCGAGTAGCTACGACCAGGCTGGGTGAGGATGCTTCCCATGAATTCATCCCTGGTTTCGGTTGGAATACCTTCTTCATGCAGGGCCTCAGCCCAGATTTGAATCAGTGCATAATTCGCGCTCTGGGCAATGACTACTGGTTCAGCCTCTTTGGCATTTAGTTCAGGTTCTTCGATTTCTTCTGGCTTTCTATAGAGAAAGATTGCGATTCCAAGAGCCAGAAGTACAAAGGCATGTACTCCGCGAATCCATCCAGAAAGCCAGCCAGTCAGAGCCATGACCATAATGAGAGCGCCCAGGCTTCTATTGAATTTCTGGCGAATAAACTGCAGCAAAGCTTTTATTCGATTTTCCATACTAGTTCGATCTACCAATCCTGGTGGTTCATCCATTGTCGGTTTCCGAAGTTTATTTCTCTTTTTTCCGACGCAAGGCGATCTTGATANCAAGACGTTCCTTATGAATCGTTCAGTGGGCGTTTCGCTATTGTTCGGGTAAAGGAACAAATTCCGTTTCTCCGCTCACCGGCGGGAATTCCTGATTTTTCCACCGGCGCTTTGCTTCTTCGATTTTTGCTGGATCTGAGTGAACAAAGTTCCAGTATATCTTTCGGCGGCTCAACGCATCCCCGCCCAGGATCATCAGTATCGTNTCTTCATTAGCTTTCGTATTCAGTGATGCACCGGTTTTGAGGACGATCATGGTCCCATGGGAATAGGTTTTTCCTTCGGCTTCGATGGAGCCAGTGGCCACATAGACTGCCTGCTCCTCTTCCAGTGAGGGTACCTTCCACTTCTGCCCGGATTGAAGCTTCGCTTCCGCATAGAGCATCCGGGAAAAAGTCAAAACCGGCGATTTCTTTCCCGCTATTTCACCTATGAGAACGCGCACCGGAGCCCCTTCAAGATCGAATTGGGGTAGACTATCCGTCGGATGGTGATGAAAGGCCGGATCTTGATCTTCGCTTTCTTCTGGCAGAGCTACCCAGAGTTGAAGTCCGTGCAGAGTCTGACCGGCAGCTCTAACTTCGTCGCTAACGCGCTCGGAATGGACAATGCCGGAACCAGCCACCATCCAGTTTATGGCGCCCGGGCGAATCAATTGCTCGGAACCAACGCTGTCTCGATGCAGCGTTTCTCCTTCGAACAGATAGGTAACGGTAGCCAGACCGATATGAGGATGAGGAAGCACATCCATACCTTTACCTGGGGCAAAATCTACAGGACCCATGTGATCGAAGAAAATGAAAGGGCCCACCATACGTCTATGTCTGGAGGGCAGGGTTCTACGAACGATAAATCCGCTCCCAATGTCGCTGGATTTAGGGTCCAGCACTAGCTCTATGGAGCTTTCGCCTTCCGGCGCATGCATGCCAGGCTCCCCACTGTTTGGATGACTCATTCATACCTCCGGTACCTGATCACCTGCATCTCCGACCATGCAGGAGTTACTGAGGATTCAGGATGTCCCATTAAGATAAGTCTGAATCAACCTCTTAGCGGTATATTTTCTGCTTCCAGCGCCTGGATAATGGAATCCAGGATCATCTGGCTTTCTTTGCCAGAAAGGGTTTCATTGTGTCTGGATACTCGCACCTTGTAGCTGACGGCCATCTCATCCACTTCCAGTGGTGCTCCCTGATAGATGGTCTTCAGAGACACGTCCTGAACCTCTGGTATATTGAGATAGCGAACAATGTCTACAGGCCTGGCTGTGGAATCATTCTGCTTCAGGACCACCGTAAACTCAAACAGAGAGTCTGGCTGATTTCCTGGCGGCCGATAGAAGGATTTTCTGTTTTGAGAGGCAGCCCTTTCTTCTAGAAGATCAAAATCAAGGTCGAACATTGCACCGGCTCTCTTTAACTCATACCTTCCTGCAAATCCTGGATGAATCAAACCACCATAACCCAGTAGAGTCTGCTTTCCTTCCGTTTTCGAAGTTTCATCCGTTGGCATGAGATGGATCTCAAGCTGACAACCAGGATGCAAATAGAACTGCTCTTCGCTCACTCTGATTTCGTAGGCTATATTCAGGCTTCCAAGATAAGCTTCCAGAATTGCTCTGAGCTTCAGGAACTCTTCGTAGGCTGCGGAACCTGTGGTCACTTTCTCTTCATCCGGTAAAGCGAGGAGCGAAAGCCGATTCTTCTCTTGCGGTAGGTCCTTTTCAGGATTTCCCGAAAACTTCAATGGCGGTATAAAGATCCGACCCAGTTCCAGAAGTCTGACGGAATCGAATCTATTCTGGTTTAGCGATGCCTGTCGAAGAAGACCAGGGATCTGCGAGACCCTCATTCGATCCTGGGATGCATTCACCGGATTCAAGATTTTCAGTCCGGGACTTCCGAAAGGATCATTGTCTTTCTGGGAGCAAAAGGAATAATTCAATGTTTCGTAGAAACCATGGCTGCGAAAGGTCTGCTTGATTTGTTTTTCCAGGTTCCGTTTTTCGTTTAGAGGAACAGAAACCAGTTCCGGTGCAGGCCCTCTTTCCGGGATGTTGTCATAACCATAGATACGGCCCAGTTCCTCGATGATGTCTTCAGGAATGCTTACATCATACTGCGAGCGAAAGGTAGGCGCGGTGAACAGAAAGTCTACGGGTTCCACGGCATCCTGAACTGTCCGGGAGGAGCCGGATTTCTTTTTTGAGCCAGTGGTCCCGGTGGATCCGGATTTCTTCTTTGCCGTTTTGCCTGAATTCTTTGCCTTCTTGCTACTGGCCGTCTCCTTGTCTGCTCCGGCCGGTATCTGTTTTCCATTCATAGAAACATCGAAGTAAAGCCGTTGCATTGTATCTGTCACTTCCGATGAAGGTATTTCGAAACCCAGTCGACTTCTCAAGAATGATAGACTGGCTTTGACCTTGTTCCTTTTGCCAGACGTATCTCCCGCTTTCGCCAGGCTCCCAAAGGTTGCATCGGGACAGAGTCTGGAAATAATCTCGGCCAGCCGGTACAGTGCAGGAATCATTTTGGCTGGATCCTGCCCCTTTTCGAATCGCACTGCAGAATCGGTTCTATTCGGCAGTCGCGAAAGAGTTCTGCGGATCAATTCTCTCGGAAAAGCAGCCGATTCCAGGAAGATCTCTTTCGTTTCGTTGGAAATCGCAGTTTC
The DNA here is from genome assembly GCA_002717505.1 of Leptospiraceae bacterium. GTDB lineage: Bacteria > Spirochaetota > Leptospiria > Leptospirales > Leptonemataceae > UBA3465. Next base: position 13,622 of record PBEB01000063.1, on the reverse strand, counting down.
CGATCCTCCGATGATTCCTCCCACAGCTACTGGATGGGATATACGGGAACCGCCTTCGGCAAGAATTAAGACTGAGTTCTCCGGAACATCCGTAGACTCATCATCCAGGGTATTCACTTTGATCCCTTTCGAGGCAGTATCCACTGCAATGGTCTTACAGTTCAATTTCTGTCTGTCGAATGCATGGTTGGGCTGCGCCAGTTCCAGCATCACATAATTGGATGCATCTACAATGTTACTTATGGATTTTTGACCTACGGAAGCCAGCCTGGCGCGTAGCCACAGAGGGGAGGGGCCCACTTTAATTCCGTCGGCAGAGAGGCCGCAGTATCCCAGAGCCGCTTTGTTTCGAATTTCGATTTTATAGGATTCAATACCTCTCTTCGAGGGTGGGGCCTTGGTCTGTAGAGGTTCATAATGCAGAGCGCGTCTGTAAATGGCCGCGATCTCCCTTGCGAAGCCAAAATGGCACCAGAGATCCGGTCTGTGCGTTATGGATTTATTGTCGATGTCCAGAACAGTATCTGCAACGGGCAGAAGTTTGGAAACCAGCTTGCCCAGGAATTTCTCCGGCTTCGCAATGCCCTTTTCCAGGATCAGCTCTTCGTCATCCAGAATGAGGATTCCTTCGCGATCTGGAAAAAGCAGTTCAGCGCCCACTTCCGATGGAGCACATATCATGCCGCTGGATTCCACTCCGCGAATCTTTCTCTTTTCAATCTTCAAAGGCTCCTCGGGGTTGCCAATGCTGGCTCCCACCGGCGCAAACATCACATGGGCCCCGGCTCGGACATTGGGTGCTCCGCAAATCACCTGAAGAATGGATTTTCCATCGTTTACCTGGCAGATATTCAAGCGATCTGCATCTGGATGCTTCTCCAGAGATTCCACCCGGGCCACTATGAGTTTTTCCAGGTCCGGGAAAGCGGGGATGATCTCTTCCACTTCGCATGTTGCAAGGGTGAGTTTTTTCACCAGATCCTCTGTGGGAATATCACTCACTTTTATATACTGATTAATCCAATTTAATGATAGCTTCATATTTTCTTCTTGTCCCGTTTATCGTTTACGCTGGACCAATCGGCATTCGTCGCTCCGAGACCATCATATTGAAATTCTCGTTTCGGTTTCGACTGAAGAATAATGGCAAGATCATTGCACCCATCCTGCTCATATTCGGATGAATGGCGGATCTTTCTTGCAGATCGAATTTTGCTCCAGGTATTGCAATTCTCTATGTTTGGAAGTTCCTCAGGACTCCTTTGTTGACTGCCCATGAAATGCTTTGAAAAAGCGCATGTTTCCTGAAAGCAAGTGGCGAATGTCCTCAATCTTGTGTCTCATCATGACCAGACGGCTCAGGCCCAGACCAAAAGCGAAGCCCTGCCATTTCTCAGGATCGATACCGCCAGCCGAGAGCACGTTTGGATGGACCAGACCGCATGGCATGATTTCCACCCAGCCTGAATGCTTGCATACAGAACAACCTTTGCCATCACATACCAGGCAGCTAAAGTCCAGTTCAAAGCCTGGCTCTACGAATGGGAAGTAGCCTGGCCGTAATCGGACCTCCACATCCTTTTCGAAATAGCGTCGTAAGAAGGTCTTCATAACATAAATTAAGTGCGAAACAGACACCTCTCTGTCTACCATCATGCCTTCTACCTGGTGAAAGGTGGTTTCATGGCTGGCATCGGTCTGTTCGAAGCGAAAGACTCGTCCGGGCGCTACAATGCGAAAAGGAGGCTCCAGCATTTTCATGGAACGCACTTGCACCGTGGATGTATGGGTTCTAAGTAGGTTGCCGCCTTCCACCCAGATTGTATCCTGCATGTCTCTGGCCGGATGATCGTCGGAAAAATTCAAAGATCCAAAGTTACTCTCATCGGTTTCTACCTCGGGGCCATCCATGATACGAAAGCCCATGCTGGAGAAGATTTCCTCTACCTGATACTGGACTTCAGAAATGGGATGCAATCCACCCGGATGAAAGGATAGGGGCCTTAGCACATCGTAGGTTTCTTCTTTCAGAGCCTTTTCCATGGCTCTGGCTTTGAGGAGGTTCTGTGCTTCTTTAAAGCGCTTTTCAAGGTCGGACCGAATTTCATTGGCCCTGGAGCCTGCATGCTTCTTCTCTTCAGGGCTCAGATCCTTGATCCCCTTCAAGATTTCTGTAAGCTCTCCTTTCTTGCCCAGAATCTCATGGTACAGGGATTCCAGCTCTGTAGGAGTTTCACAGGTAGCAAGGCCGGACACCGCTTTGTCATTTAGCGCCTGCAGGCGATGGGTAAGGGACATTGATAAAACGAGATCCTGAATCTGCCTGTCCGGTCCAGTTTTTTTGGAAAAAGCCTTGTATGGGCACTCAGGTGCGAATTTCTTGGCCTTTCGGGGAGCATATGGCAGTACCTAAGAGAAAAACATCCAAGCAAAAGACACGCTCCAGAAGAGCTCATCACGCAATCGGTAAGCCCAACCTGGCTCCATGCAAGAATTGCGGTTCCTTTATCATGCCGCATCGCGTATGCCCCACCTGCGGTTGGTATAAAGATCGAATTGTGCTGGAACCCAAAACTCCTGTAACCGGCGCTTGATCGCTGGTTCTGTAGCTCACTCCTATTAATTCTGTAAACAATGCGGCATCCAGGTTGAGTAGGCCTGGATCGGCGGTCCAGTGTTGCATCCGCCCCGTTGCTGCTTCGGGCGTAATCAGGCATTGTACTGGTCCCGCTGGCCAGCGCTATCTAAAGCGATTGACCCCCTGTGTATCTGTCCGTTCACTACGTTCGTGAGCGTAGCGGTGGATACCATGAGCGGAGAGCTGGGCGTGGAGCCTGCGGTGAGCGGAGCTCTTGCCGCTGTACGCGAATTTGGGGCTCGCGTAATTCTGGTTGGTGATCCCGAAAAAATCGAGAGCATCCTGGAAAAGAATACATATGATCGCGACATGGTGGAGATCGAAGAAGCCAGCGATGTGATTGGTATGAGCGATTCGCCCTCCCAGTCGGTACGCACGAGAAAGGATTCCTCCGTAGTAGTGGCCGCCAGGCTGGTGAGAGAGCAAAAAGCAATAGGCTTCTTCTCCCCTGGAAATACCGGAGCTACCATGGCGGCAGCCTTGATGGAGATGGGCCGTATTCGCGGAGTGAGCCGTCCCTGTATTGCTTCTCCCATTCCCCGGGAAGATGGAGGAACCACTATCCTGGTGGATTCCGGGGCCAACGCGGACGTAAAGCCCCAATGGATGGTACAATTTGCCATTATGGGTGAACTCTATGCCAGGGAAATCCTGGGAGTTGAATCTCCGAAAATCGCGCTTCTTTCCAACGGAGAGGAGGAGAAGAAAGGCAATGCATTGTCCATTTCTGCCTACCAGCGGCTGGCCAAACTGCCATACGATTTTATAGGAAACATTGAAGGTCGTGACATATACGGTGGCACGCCCCGAAAAGCAGACGTAGTAGTCTGCGATGGATTTATGGGCAACGTTCTGCTCAAGGCTACGGAAGGTCTGGCCGGTTCTATTTTTACGATTTTGCTTCGCGGAATTGCAGGTTCTTCTCTGGCTCGCACCGGAGCCTATCTACTGAAGCCCGTTCTGGAGGAAATCAAGCGGCGGATGGACTATACCGAATACGGTGGGGCCCCCCTTCTGGGCGTCAATGGAGCCTGCGTCATCGGTCATGGGAATTCCAATGCGAAAGCCTTCAAGAATGCGGTTCGATTAGTCTGGGAATACTCCGAGAAGGAAATGAACCATAAGATCGAAACCCTGGTCCGCAAGCATGCCTGAATTCTATATTCCTGGGCTATCTCTCTGCCGACACAACTCTGTGGCTCCATTGAATCCTATGAACTGTGATGGCCGTCTATGGGCCCCCAAAAAAAATGCGTCATGACTTCCCGTATTGGCTTTTCATTTCTTTCGGCATTTATTGTTCTGATTGCTCTGACACATTGCCAGACCGATCCTGCGGAGCCGCGAATCGAGGTAAAGACCCAGGATCTGTATCGCGATAAAAATCAAACCTACACCTATGTTCGTGGAGATCTGGAGGATTGCAGAAACCTGAGTATTCGGTATCTGGAAGGCGATATCAAGGGCCACAAAACCTTCGGATTGCAGATTGAAGTGATGCGCGGTAATGTACTGGATGGCCAGGCCAAAATCAATGTACTGCATGGTGATATTGTGGGCGGCGACGGAGTCGTTGTGAATGTGCTCATCGGTGAGGATTTCACGGGCAAAGCCAGAGTATTGAAACGCATTACCGAGGAAGAAGCCGGCTTCTAGAGACTATCGTCCATCACCATCCCATGGGATCGTGATGCACCCATTGCCAGAAGCAAGCGTGAGGATCAAGCATGGTTTGATTTCCGAGGTCGTGTTTTCTTTCTCAGCAACCCCTGCCAGTCCAGCGAGGCGAATGGTGAAAGCGTTCCTTTATTTTATTTAATGGTTGCTTCGAGATAGTGTCCATCCATTGATTCGTATGCCCGGTTCCCTGTTCGATTACTCTATTGCTGGATTTGGCGGGATGTTCTGCATCGTCTGGGCCCTGGGACTCTTGATTCCGGGAAAGGGCCGGGCCCTGCTCACGGCTGTTGCTTTTGTGTCCATATCGGGCATCCGACTACTCTGGGAAGCTTTCTTTCTTTCCGGATTATATCGATCGGCTCCTTTCACCTATCTACTGCTACTTCCTCTGATGTACCTGATTGGTCCGCTGATCATGGCTTATTATGACAGGCTCTCCGGGCGTCCCTGGCGTGGAGCCGATTTTCTACATCTGTCCTTTCCGCTGCTAGCAGCCATACCGTTGCTCTGGTTAACCGACAGGGAACTACTTCCGGAGCTCATTGAACAGGTCTATGTAAAACAGCGGACACCGGAAGGCTGGTTAATGGTCATCTGGATCCTGGGACCTAAAATCCTGATCCTGCTTTATTCCCTGTGGATCCCACTGCGACGATCTGCAGAAGGTGCGAAGGCGCTTCATTCCCTTTCATCTGATTTGAAGCCCTTTGCTCAGGTACTACTGACCTATGTATGGTTGATGATTCTTGCCGACATTGCAGGATATATCTGGTCCATTCCCGTTCTGTTTAGAGGATCTGTGTGGTCTCATTCCCTGGCCGCCATTCTGGTTTACTGGTTTTCGCGACATCAGCCATCGGCGATGCTTGAGATCTCAGAAGCGATTCAAAGAGTGAGGTACGCTCGAACCAAGCTTTCGGGCTTAAACGTAGAGGATGTACTGACTCGATTAAATGAACTGATGGCCCGAGAATCCTACTATGCGGATGAGGATCTACGACTACCGGGTCTGGCGGAAGCCCTGGATGTTTCGCCCCATCAGCTATCTGAACTGATTAACTCCCATTTGCAGATTAGCTTCACTGAATTTGTGAATCGCCATCGAGTGTTTGCTGCCTGTGAACTTCTGGAAGAGGACTCCAGCCGAAGCATTCTCTCAATTGCGCTGTCTGTGGGGTTCAATTCCAAATCCTCTTTCAATCGTGCCTTCCGTCAGATCACCGGCACAACNCCCGGAGAATTTAGAGAAAACCCGGCTTCTGTGAGCAGGCCGACAACAGGTCTGGGCAATTTTGGATCAGGATAATTCAGGATAATTCAGGATTATTCGGGGCAAATTATAGATTCGGTCGAATTGCTATGGGTTCCATGTTACTGTTTCCCTTACTAACAACGCAGCGGATTTCAGTTTTGCTGAGCATACGAGATTGTGCCAGGAATCCGCAATTTAAAGAGAGGGAAATATGACTGCACTGACACTTTGCTATCTGGCCGCCGGGGTATTCTTCCTGGGTGGCTTGCTATCTGGCATATGGAAATACCAGGGGATTCTCAAATCTGCGGAGGCCGTAGCGCCGGAATACGTGAATGTTTTGCACAGGGCATCGCTTCTTTATGCCTTCGCATCGATACTACTGGCTGAATTTGTTGAGCTAAGTAACCTGTCTAACTCTATGGAGCTTCTTGGAGTAGCAATGGCTGTAGGGTTCTTCGCTTTCGCGCAATTCACCTATTTGATTCATGGGATACTGGGCGATACCGACAATCAGTTCCTGAAGCCCTATCGCCTGGGACCATGGAAGATGCCCGGCAGTATTATCCATGGAGCCATGGTGCTTTTGATTCTGGGCGAAGTAGGGGGATTTTCGATTCTGTTCTGGGGATATCTTCGGACTTTGATCTAGGTCTGCCCGGGTATTCCGAGCCTTGCCCCGGCTTATTGAAGGGAGCGCGCTCTGGATTCGCACCGGGGATTCGCATTATGCCGCAATTGACGCTCCTTGCTTGCGATCATGGAAGCAGGGGTAGCGCGATGCACTGAGTTTCAGGGAAGATTCCTAGAAATGGATCTGGTAACCGGCTCCCATGTAGGTTTCTGTGAGGCTGCGCCGTTCTGGAGAGTAGGCAGACACGGGATTCCATTTCATCGGCGCGCCGGATTCCGGTTTCAGAGAACGGGGTTCGGCTATTAGAGCCAGTCCGTCCGGCGAATCATGAGTAAACACATCCCAGAGATGGTAACCATAGATCAAGGCAGCAATGCCCGCCGCTACATAGCTGCTGTTCTTGTAAGAGTTGTACTGACTGCTCTGCGCATTGGAGGTCTGGGTCTGCTGCCATCGCAATGCATTAAACTCTGTATTGGATAGATTGGGGACCACTGCATTGTAGAGCAATGGATTGGCCAGAACCTGATAGGAGAAGTCGTTGGAGGCGGCTGTAGCAACGCTATTCGCTTCGTTTGCAAAATACAGAGATGCGGTGCCAAAGAATAATACTCCACCGGAAATCAAGTAACCCTTCCACGTGTCGCCGCGTTCAAATTGATTGTAACCGGGAATTAACCAGGTATAGCCATCCGGAAGACTCAGGTCAAAGTCTCCTACAATAGAAGGCTGGCCTACCGATGCTTCATTGCCGTCTATTACCAGCGCAGACTCTACTGTGTCAGGATCCTTCCCGGGATTTTTGGCCTGAATATCGACTTCAGCTTGATTGCCCAGGGAGCTGGTATCTACATCCAGAGCAACCTTGCCATCTGGCAGAACTTCCCTACGCCAGATTTTAACCTTCTTTTTGTTCGAGCTCGCTTCGAATTCTGTAAACTCATCCAGGTTTTCGCCGGAAACAATAACGCGGGTACTCTGGCCCGGAGTATGATCTCCCAGCGTGAGTTCCTGCATTTTCGGGTCCTCGGTCTTCACGAGACGAAAGGTCTCCCAGGGAGACCAGAAGGAGATCTTTCCAAATTTATTTACAATACCAATTCTTCGCTGATAACGCCCGGGCCTAAGTTTGATTTCTACATTCGGCTGTTTCAGGCCGGTGCGATCGATAAGGACCCGCCCCTGAAGATCGGCCACTTGAAACACATACTCCTGGGCAATGTTTACCCTGGTCCATTCCATGAGGACTGACAGATTCGGAAGATTGGGATTCTCCTGGCGGCCTTCGATTACCTTTTCTTCCGACGGGGACTCAGCATTGAGCTGAAAGGAATGGGTAGGCAGCAAAGCAAAGAAAAGGCAAAAAAGTCCCATGCCTGCCAGTCTGGCCAGGGTCTTCGCAAAGGATCTGGCAAATACCCGTAAAGATGCATTGCTAGCCGAGCGTTCGGCCGGATTTCGGATGGTTCCGAATTCTCGAGATGTCAGATAAGGGAGATTCATCGCTATTTGAAGATTACCTCTGGTGTAATAAACTCCGGTTTCTTATCCAATTGCAGAGAAATTCTAAAGGCGGCCTGACCGGTTTCTCCTTCGAGGCCCGGAGCATTGGCTTCCACTGTGTACCTGAATAGTGCCGTATCCAGCATGCTCAGATCCTTGAATTCAAAGGCTGTGCCTACGACATTTCTGGTAAATAACAGTTTCTGTCCCGTGCCGTCCATAATGTAAAGCTTGATTGTATAGCTTCTAGCTCCTTCCACAGGTCTCCAGCGAAAGGTCAATTGGTCCAGCTCGGTCATATCAACCGTGGATCCAGGTACAGGGTAGACCAGGTCCGGCTTATCCAGTTTTCGCTCAATTTTGAAGTTCCGGAGTGCAGATTCACCCAGCAAATCTCCATCGGAACTCAATCTCTGTACCTTCCAGTAGTAGGTTCCTTGATCCAGCCCCTCCAGGAATGAGGACCTGGATGTGGTTTCTGCAGTGCGAGCCCCATCGAGATTCGCATTTCGAGATACCAGTAAACGGTAATTTCCGGCTCCTCCTTTCCAGGCGAATCGCACCTGTACATCGGCGGCCAGGGAGGTGAGAGTAGCTCCAGGAGCCGGAAGCACGGTTTCCAGGCGTTCCTTTTCTGCTACCTGAAACTGGGCCACCCTGGAACTGTTAAAGCCCTGGCCGGTCAGTCTCCAGTAATAGGTCCCTGGCGAAAGTGTGCCCGTATATCTGTAAACATTGCTGCCTGCATTGCTGGATGCGATTACATTTTGAAAACTACTGTCCGATGCCAGCTGAAAACTAACTGCATCGATTTCGGCATCCTGCTTCCAGCTGAAGGTCAATCCGTTTCGTTCCAGAACGGCCTGTACAAATGTGGAATTTACCGGACTCAAAGGAATTGGGGCCGCGATATCTTCCTTTTGCGACACAGAGAACGATCCCACACCACTACTGGAAACCGAACCCTCCGCAGCGCTAACGGGCTGGATCTGCCAGTAATAGGTTCCCGGGCCCAGGTTCTTCGTAATGCTATTTACCACCAGCTGTTCATTGATCACTGGATTGGAGAGGTTTTGATTCTGAGAAACTACAATGCGATAGGATGTTACTCCATCCAGGCGTGACCATAAGAATTGAACCGGTGGTGGGCTTTCCCGATATGTAAACTGGCTTCCTCCCAGGGGCATCTGAAGCACAGGAGCCTGTTGCTGATAGACTGCGAATCGTCTTACCGGCGAAGCTTTGCCATTTTTCACCACTCTCCAGTAATAGATGCCAGGGCCAATGGCAGCGCTGGCATTGCCCCCGTTTCGCGGCGCCTGGGCTACAATACTTGCAAATCCGCGATCGCTGGCTACCTGCAGAGTCACCGTACCTTCGGACTGCCACTGGAAGTTAACGGCCTCGCGGCTCTGGCTGGTAAAGAATCGGCTCTGGTCCGCCGGCGAGAGCAATGTTAATGGATTTTTTTCTACTCGCACCTGGTCTTTGTCCATACCTGCGATTTCATTTTCACCCACGGTCTTTTCTTCATCGCCTTTAGTAAGCTTCGCCTCGCCTTTTTGTACCTGGAGTTCCAGTTCATCTTCGTTTCCGCTTATGCGCGCTTCTGAATCAGAAAGACTGATGGTGCTATCGCCGGATTTGATTTCAAGATCGCTATCGCCAGAGGCTTCGGCCTGCATGGAGCCATAGCCGAAGTCGATGGCCGGCTGATCCGAAGTAAAGTTCAGTACGATCATTGTATTGTCTTCCAGCGCGATTCTAGTGCCATCGTTGAGGGTGATGGTGGCCTCGGAATCGTTGGCAGTGCGAATGGAGTCCATGTTATAGACGGCGACGCTGGTTTCCATTCCCTGCCACAGTGTAGATCCCGAATATTTCCGCTCTGCTGTGCGGCGTTTAAAGGTTAGTACGCCTACCTGCTGTCTGTCTCCTGCTTCCAGACCCGCCGTAAAGTCAAGGTACAGAATTCCAGAAAGGAGTAATAAAAGTAGTATGGCTACGATGGTGAATGTCCAATCACCCTTCGAGAATTTCATACTTCTCTTCGCCTTCCGATTCAACTACATCGCCGGTTGGTCCGGCTCCTTTCACCTCAATGTCAGCCATCTTTCGAACCTGGTCCAGAGACGTGGGACAATTGGGATCGTCTTTTCGGCCCAGAACAAAATAGATTGTCTGTGGCTTTTCTTTCCCTTTGACCTTGATCGCAGGCATTTGCTCTACGTTGAAGACATCCTTGACTTCTTCATAGCTGTCTGTGGAAATCAAGATATCGGTACCAAAAGGCTTGTTCAAAGCTTCAATTCGGCTGGCCAGGTTCACAGTATCTCCGATCACAGTAAATTCCAGTTTCTGTTCGGAGCCAATCTGTCCAGAAATCACAGGCCCTGAGTTTATACCGCAGCCAAAGCGAGCGATGGGCTTGCCTCGTTCGCGATTTCGCACATTGAGCTCAATGAGCGCGGCACGCATTTTCAGAGCTCCGTTTACTGCATTCTCTGTATCATTCCCATGGGAAACTACAGCGCCCCAGGTAGCCATGATTGCATCGCCAATAAACTTATCCACAACGCCCCGGGTTTCATCCACGCAGGCCACCATCGCCGAAAAGTAATCGTTGAGGTATTCCACCACCTCTTCCGGTTCCATGGTTTCCGACATGGCTGTAAAGCCTCGCAAATCGGAGAAGAATACAGCGGAATGCTTCTTTTCGCCACCGAGCTTGATTTCCCCTTTCAGAGCTTTTTCGGCGATCTCCTTGTTAACGAATTTTCCGAAAGCATCCTTCATTCGCTCCCGTTCTTGAAGACCGCTGGCCATCTTCAGAAAGGATGAGGTAAGAACTCCCACCTCATCCCGGGTTTTCGGTTTTAATGCGAATTCGTACTGGCCCTCTTCAATGAGCTGCGTTGCACCTACTAGTTGTCTCAGCGGAATGGAAAGGCTGCGAGCGTAGAAATATACTACGAGAACGGATAGAACGAGCACAATGCCCATAATAATGAAGTTTCGACGCTGGGTTTGATACACCTGAGCCATGGCCACTTCTTCTTTTACTACAGAAATAATACCCAGGCTGCCAAGATCCAATTTCTTAAAGGAACCAAGATAGGTTTCTTTATTGAACTCGTAGCGGGACACCTGACTGTTTACTTTGCTTTCCAGCATGAACTGAACAATAGGTACATCCCGCATGGACTGCGCCGAAAGAATTAGGTCCGTTTCACCGTGCGCAATGATCTTCCCGTCGCCATCCACCATGTAGATTTCGGTTTCTTCGCTCTGGGTTCCCTCAAAGCTTTCCGTAAACTTTCTTGAATCGATGAACAGAATCACAGCCTGTCCTGGATGACCTTCCAGAGGAAAGCTCAGGGCTACCACAGGTGTTCGGAGTGCAGGACTGATATTCTTAACCAGGGTGGCGCCGGCCGTGGAGGGCAAAAACTCTTCGGCGTAAACCGGCAGCTGTGATTGAATCTGTTGCCGGTCCAATCCACGGTTCTGCAGGGCTGCTTCGTTAAAGATTTCATCCTCATATTTAAGCGATAGATTGTCTCGACTCACCAGGCCAAGGTAGAGCACAGAATCGTTGTTTCTAAGAAATACGTTTTTCCTCTCTTCCGGGATGGCCCGAACTTGAATAGGGCGTTCATCGCGAATGCTGGATACCGGGCCGAGCTGCACCGAGTTCTCTGCATCCTCTGCTTCGCCTCCAGTAACAGCCAGCAAGGCTCTATACTTGAAATTTTCCACTTCGGACAGAATCTTCTGACCGATCACCGATGTGATGCTCAGATTGGTTTCCTGAATGCGTCTTTCCGTATCTGTACGAAAGAAGTAGGTCGCTAAAAAGATCATCCCGGTGAGGGATGCGATCAATAGACCGCTAATGATTCCAATCAGTTTTACGCGGATGCTGATTCTGGATTCTTTTACTGCTGCCGGAGCTTTCGCTGCAGCGGTACTGTCACCGGGCACCGGTACTGCTTCCAGGGCGGCGGGAGTCGGCGATTTTGGTTCTGCCGGAGCAGGGGCTTTAGCTGCTGGCGTTTCTAGAGTTTTACTTGATGCATTCTGTGTAGAGGCGGCCGTTCCATTCCTGGCCGATTCCTTCGCTTCCGGGGAAAGGCCTGCGGGGTGGTCGGGAGTCAGCCCCGCTTCATTAGATTGAGCTACGTCGGCCGGTGACCCGGAATCTTTCGCTTCGGGAGTTGTGGTATGGTGGCCATTACCGGAGTCCGAGCTCTCACTGACTGACTCCTGTAAGGGTCCGGACGTCGATTCTGTGGGGCTACCCTGTTCGGTTTCTGGATGCATCCATTCCAGGGCCTGGCGAACGGTAATGCCCTGGCGCCTGCGAAGTAGCTCCGCCACCGCAGGTTCGATGAGGTCAGCGGTTTCTGGATTACATAGAAAAATTGCAGGTCGATGATCGATGGTGTCCAGGACAGACAGGTCCATGGTTTCGAACTTTTCGCTGTCCGGGATCGTTTTGATCAGAAAGCCTTCGGCTTTGAGGATGGTTTGCATCCTATCGCGCAGGGACAGATGCTCTACTTCAGGAATTAGAACGGTCTTGATGCCATTCATTTTCCAACGGCGCATTTCCTGAAGGAGTGCAAAATCTGGATCTCGGGCTAGAAATCGCAAATTGTATTGTATGTAGACGGCACCTGCGCTGGTCTCAATGACTTTCATTACTCTACCTTTCGCTTCTTCCCTGTGCGATTCAGGCCGGCCTTCCTGAATATTTATTTCTGGCCTGAATTTGTGCTCCGTCTGCGTGCATGACCACTTTCATCGGAACCAGTTTTGTTGCACAGGTTTTTGTCCCTGTAGCGCGGGATACAACAGCATCTCGGCACTACTCGACAATTCTATTATCGGACGGTGACGACCTTAATTCTATGGAAGGAAATTACAATTCTGCGACTGCTAGCTTGCTTGACCCGATAATCGCTCCGGGAACCCTGACCAATCAAAAAATAGGAGAGAATCATGGTTGATCTGAAAGGAAAAGCCGCTGTAGTAACTGGTTCTGCGCGCGGAATTGGATATGCCATCGCGGATCGCTTGGCCGAACTGGGAGCCGACATAATCATTAACGATATTAACGATGATGCGGCCAAAAAGGCTGCCGAAGAGATTGCATCAACTCGCGGAGTAAAAACCGGTCATTTTGCCGGAGATATCTCGCAGCAGGAACCTGCTGAGAAACTCATCGAAACCTGCATTTCTACTCTGGGCAAAATCGATATTCTGGTAAACAATGCTGGAATTACTAAAGATACCTTGCTCATGAGAATGAAGAAAGAGCAGTGGGATGCAGTAATCGCTGTGAACCTCACCGGTACCTATCTGTGTACCCAGGCTGCTTTTAAGCAAATGATGAAAGCTCGCTCTGGATCCATCGTTAACATTAGCTCCATTGCTGGTGAAAATGGAAACCCGGGACAGGCCAATTATTCCGCTTCCAAAGCGGGCGTGATCGGATTTACCAAGACCGTAGCCCTGGAAGGGTCCTCCCGAGGCATTCGCTGCAATGCCATTGCACCCGGTTTTGTAAAGACCGATATGACGGATGCCATTCCCGACAAGATTCGTGAGGAAATGGTTAAAAAAATTCCTCTCGGTCGCGCCGGAGAACCTCTGGACATTGCAAACGGTGTGGCATTTCTGTGCTCGGACATGGCTTCTTTCATTACGGCCCAGGTACTCGACATAAATGGTGGAGGTTTTCGTCCGGAGTAAAAAAACCTACCCGGTCGAAAATTTTTTCATTTTTCCACTTGCGTCGAAGATGGCCTCAATGAAGGTTGCGAGTGCCGATTCGCATAGCGAATCTAAAGAATCTTAAAGAATGGAGCAAAATCATGGCTGATTTGCTGGAAAAAGTAAAAGGTATCATC